>JBNJFP010000031.1:0-36166 GCA_051746985.1 Bacteroidota bacterium | reverse complement strand
GTACCCAAAATACTTGCTGCTACAATTTGGGGGATCACGATGAAGAAGTTAAACAGCCCCATATACACGCCCATCTTCTTGGCTGGAATAGCTCCCGATAGAATAGCATACGGCATCGCCAAAATACTGCCCCAGGCAATACCAATACCCAACATGGGCAGGATAAGCATCATGGGATCACTGATGATATAAATACTTCCCAGGCTGATTCCGCCAATCAACAGGGCAATAGCGTGTACTATTTTACGACTGCTCAGTTTTGCAAAATACGGCAGTGCAAAAGCAATAAGAGCTGCAAATCCATTATAAATCGCAAACAACATACCTACCCAATCGGCGCCTTCATTATATAATGCGGAAGTGGTATCGCTGGTGCCGTAAATATGTGATGTAACAGCTGCAGTAGTGTAAATCCACATGGCAAAAAGGGCAAACCAGGAAAAGAATTGCACCGCCGACAGCTGTACCATGGTTTTCGGCATACTTAAGAAATCGGAAACAACCACTACCAATCCGTGCTGGTCTTTGCCGAGCACCTTTTGCATAAATCCAGCTATTACCATAACCAACCCAAATACGGCAACTCCTATGCTAAAAATATAGAGCTCTTGCTCAAAGTTAGCCCCAAATATGTAATAGGTTAACGCAAGTCCAACAGCAATTAGGCTTCCCCCTATTGTGTATTTTCGTTTGGCATTGCCGGTATCAATGGTTCCCTCTTTGGCGGCATCAATTATTGAGGTTTCGCCGGGTTCATTTTCTGAGTAACGTTCTAATTCTTCCGGCGGATACTCTTCCGTTTTAAACACGGTCCAAAGCACCGATCCTAAAAAGGTAGCGCCCCCAATATAAAACGACCATTTTACCGCGGGCGGAATTTCTCCGCTGGGAGCTGTATTAGCCAAACCCACCCAGTTCGTCATAATATAGGGCAGCGCTGAGGCAATGACCGCTCCCGTACCAATAAAGAAGGTCTGCATGGCAAAGCCTTTGGTGTGCTGCTCGGCGGGGAGCATATCCCCAACAAAAGCACGGAACGGCTCCATCGAAACATTAATCGAGGCATCCATTATCCAGAGCATTCCCGCAGCGACCCAGAGCACTGGTGAATTGGGCATAATGATCAGAGCCAGCGAAGCAAAAATGGCACCGAATAAAAAATATGGCCGACGCCTTCCTAACCTATTCCACGTGCGATCGCTTAGGTGACCGATGATCGGCTGAACTACCAACCCCGTTACCGGGGCAGCAATCCAAAGGATAGGAATATTATCAACGGTGGCGCCAAGGGTTTCAAAAATGCGACTGACATTCGCATTCTGCAGGGCAAAACCGAATTGTATCCCCAAAAAGCCAAAGCTCATATTCCAGATATCCCAAAAACCAAGTTTAGGCTTTCCTGTCTGTTTATTCATGTTAATATCATTTTGTTGGAATAATTTTTAATCACATACAGTGCCCTATTTTTCGAGCACCAAATAACTGTGAGCATCAAGGGTAACGCCGTCGCTGTCTATTGTCACAGCATCTTCGCCAAAGACGTCGGTATATTCGGTCTCACCCTCCAAGTCGGGGAAGGCAATTTTCTGCTCGCTGTCGTCAAAGTTGATCACCACAAATACTTCGTCATCATCTTTCACGCGTTTATAGGCATAAGCTTCTCCGGATGATTTGACCGGGACAGCAACAAATTCTCCGCCATATTGCCCATTCCAGAGTGCTTTGTTGCGATCTTTGAGTTCAAACAGCGTTCGGTATAGCTCTTCATATTCAAAATCTCCCCATTCAATGGGATCTTCTTCAAAAAACTCCAGCCGCTTGTCGAGCGCATCTTCCTGACCATTATACACCAGCGGCATTCCGTCAATAGTAGCCGTCAGCACTGCAAAGTTTTCAACGTTATCACCATAAAGCTCCTCATCGGTACCTTTCCAGGAATTTTCATCATGGTTTGAGGTAAAGTAAAGCCGGTAGGCATGATCGGGAAACCGTTCCTGCTCTTGTGCCATATGCTTGGTGATTTCGCTGGCTGTGGTGTCCCCGGCCGCAACAGCTGTAATCAAGTGGAAAAATTCCCAAGTGTACGTTGCATCAAACCAGGGATGCATATCGGGCGTATTCCACTCAGCCAGCCAAAAGAAATCTTCCTTAGATTTATTGACCTCGGGAACCGCTTTTTTCCAAAACTCCAGTGGGATATCGTGTCCGGCATGATCTACCCGATAGCCATCGATATTGGCCTCGTCAATCCAGAATTTCATTCGATCAATCATCTTATCCCACAACTCTTTGTTCTCATAATCCAGCTGTGCTATATCAGTCCAGTCGGCCTCATGTGTAATCGCGCCGGTCGAATCCTTCATGTAGTATTCGGGATGCTCTTCGGTCCATGGGTGATCCCAAGCCGTATGATTGGGCACCCAATCCAAAAACAATTTCATATCATGCTCGTGGGCAGCCTCAACCAGTTCCTTGAATTCTTCGATGGTTCCAAAATTGGGATTCACCGCTTTATAATCCTTAATGGAATAGTAGCTCCCCAACTCTCCCTTGCGCTTTTCTTCTCCGATGGGATGGATGGGCATCAGCCAAAGGATATCAACACCCATCTCTTTGAGCCGCGGCAGATGCTCTTCAAATGCCTTGAAGGTTCCCTCTTCGGTAAATTGACGAATATTCACCTCGTACATATTGGCATTTTTCGACCACTCAGGGTGCTCAATATGATCGCGGGCTTCGACATCCTCCTGTACGGATTCCGTGCAGCTGAAAGTCAACAGCGAAACCGAAAGCAGCAGTACAAGCGAAAATATGTTGGTTTTAAATAATGAACGTTTTTTCATAGTTATAGTGATTTAGTTGATCATTAAAATTGGTTTACTGCTTTAAACAGGTGTGGGAATAACTACTTTTTTATCGGGAGAAACTTCATATTTATCTCCGTAAACATATACTATTGATCCAGTGCCCTTTTCACAATTTACAGTCACTTCTCCCGCCTCAACGTGGATGTTCAAACGATTTCCTTTATGCAGAATTTTAAACGAGTAGGCACTCCACTCATCGGGCAGTGAGGGGGTAAAATGAAGCTCACCATCCTTTGCCCGTTTACCCGCAAAGCCCTCAACTATAGACATCCAGGTGCCGGCCATACTGGTGATATGCAATCCCTGGTGGACCTCCTTATTATAATCGTCCAAATCGAGGCGTGCCGTGCGCAAATACAATTGGTAGGCCTTGTCATTGTACCCGAGCTTCGAGGCCATTATCGCATGAATGCAGGGCGAAAGCGAAGATTCGTGTACCGTACGGGGCTCATAAAAATCGAAATTGCGACGAATGGTATCCTCATCAAAATGATCCTCAAAAAAGTACAGCCCCTGCACCACATCACCCTGCTTGATAAAGCATGAGCGCAAAATGCGATCCCACGACCAGTATTGATTAATGGGACGTTCGGTTTCATGAAGATCGCTGGCCGTGCGTTGGACTTTGTCCATATAATTATCCTGCTGCAAAAAGATACCAAGATCTTCATCTTCGCCCAGATACACACGATTTAGGATATCATTCCAGCGATCGGTTTCGGTATCTTTGTATGATGTTTTCTGCTGAATCTCCTCAAAAGCCTCCGGAGCCTCATCGCGTACTTTCTCAATCGCTTCCATGGTATAACGCATGCACCAGCAGGCGATATACGAGGTGTACCAGTTGTTGTTAACGTTATTTTCATACTCATTGGGTCCGGTCACACCCAGCATTACATACTGCTGACGTTTTTTGGAAAAGCTAAACCGCTGACTCCAAAACCGGGAAATAGCAATTAATACCTCGAGCCCCGCTTCTTTAAGATACGATTCATCCCCAGTATGCCTGATATAATTGAAAATCGCGTAAGCAATAGCTCCATTTCGATGGACCTCCTCAAAGGTAATTTCCCACTCGTTATGGCATTCTTCTCCATTCATCGTCACCATGGGATATAGCGCCGCCCCATCAGTAAAACCGAGTTTTTCGGCGTTTTCAATGGCCTTGGGCAGGTGACGGTAGCGGTACCACAGCAACTGTCTGGCTACCTTGTCGGGAGCTGTATTCAAATAAAACGGCAGGCAATAGGCTTCAGTATCCCAGTAGGTGCAACCGCCGTACTTTTCCCCGGTAAATCCCTTGGGACCAATATTGAGGCGCTCATCTTCTCCGGTGTAGGTTTGATACAGCTGAAAAATATTAAATCGAATGCCTTGCTGGGCTTCGTCATCACCTTGAATAGTCACATCACTACCCTCCCAGATGGTTGCCCACCGATGGATATGCTCTTTCTTAAGCTGATCAAATCCTACAGATGCCACATCCTCCACAGCTTGTTTAGCATGCGCATGTAAGCGCTTACGATCATGGTTCAAAGAAGAAGCTACAACCGCGTATTTGCGTAATGAAATTTCATCATTCTCTTTGACCGACAACTCATACGATTGTTCTACAAACATCGAAGAGATTGACCCAGTACCGCCAATAGCAAGCGGCTTACCATTTTTGTGCAGCTCATTTTTCATAGCTGCAGATACGTGAAAGTCGAGCTTTTTTGTTTTGGTTGTTACCACCCCGCCGTTATCAAAAGGATTCTGTTTTAGCTCATCCCAAAATATCTCATCGTAGTTGGCATCTTCATTGTGAACCTTCCCATCGACAAAGGGTTTAAAGGTCAGTATACCGGAAAAATTCAATGGCTTTACCGAATAGTCAATAGCGCCGACTTCGGTCCGTTTCATACTTACAAATCTACAGGAGTCAATGGCTACTTTTTTGCCTCTCCCAAGTTCGGCCACAAAACTACGTTGAAGCAATCCCTGCTTCATATCCAGTGTTCGGGTAAAATCGGTAACCGTAACATTTGCCAAATCGAGCCGTTCGCCATCTATAAACACATCAATACCAATCCAGTTTACCGAGTTAAGTACCTTGGCAAAATAGTCCGGATAACCGTTTTTCCACCACCCTACTTTTGTAGGATCGGGATAGTAAATGCCCCCAACATAACTGCCCTGAAGCGAATCTCCACTGTATTCTTCCTCAAAATTAGCGCGCTGACCCATATGACCATTGCCAATACTAAAAATACTTTCCGAAGAGCGTTGACGCTGTGGGTCAAAACCTTCTTCAATAATCTTCCATCTATCTGTTTTTAAATACTTGTGCATAAATCGTTGAGTTTAAATCGAAATATTTTGCTTCTCGCTAAGTTGACTAAAAAGTGTTTCCGGCGAAAGACCTACAAAATTTTCTATAACCAGATCGGCCTCACCCAGGTATTCTTCTGATCCGATTCCCACGCTTATAAAACCGCCTCTGTTTGCTGCTTTCACACCCGAGGCTGCATCTTCAAATACGATTGTCTTTTGGGGACCAGCATTCAGCGCCTTAGCTCCTTTTAGAAATACTTCCGGATCGGGCTTTGTATTTTCGACCTTATTACCATCAATAATCACCTCGAACGTATCATTAAGCTGCAGGTAATCAATAATATAAGGTGCATTTTTGCTGGATGATCCAATACCAATCGGGATTCCCATCTTCTCCAAAGCCTTCAAAAACTCCGGCACTCCATCTAAAATATCATCGGGTGTTAGTTCAGCGATAGCATCCTGGTACCAGCCATTCTTTTTATCCATTAATCGTTGAATTTCGTCCTCAGACAGTTCGCGGTCATCGATAGCTAAAATTTTCTCTATGGATTTACGACGACTCACACCTTTCAGCTGTTCGTTGAACTCTTGCCCGAACGAAATACCTAACGACTCGGCCAGCCGTTGCCAAGCCTTGAAATGGGCATCTGACGTCTCTACAATAACGCCATCTAAATCAAAAATACATGCTTCCGGTTGTATCATATATACTGACAAATCCTGCTTAAATAGTTTTCAAGTTATGACTTTATACTTCTTATGGGGCTTCTACTTCAGTTGATGACCGCAAGATAAGCTCCGGTGCAAAAACCTTTTGCTCGGGTTCAGCATCCCTGTTTTTCATTCTGTTCATAATTTTTTTCGTGGCCAATGATCCCATATCGTACATCGGTTGACGAATGGTTGACAAACCGATATAATTTGAAATGGTAATATCGTCATACCCGATAATGGGAATTTGTGTACCCTTTTCTTTCATCGCTTTCATTGCCCCAACCGCCTGTATATCCGACGTACAGAAACACGCTTCGGGCGGATTTGGTAGCTCAAGCAACTTCTTCATCGCTTCGTAGCCGTTCTGCTCCGAAAAACCATCACGATACATAGAATCTCCGGTAGCAATAAGCTGCTCATCAATAGTAACCCCGGCATCCTCCAGTGCTTTTTTATATCCTTTTATGCGTTGCTCTCCTGGTTTAGAACTTTTCATTGCGCTGATCATCGCAATACGAGTAAGTCCCTTGTCAAGAAAGTGCTTCATCGCCTGCTCTATACCCTTTTCGTTGTCAACGCTCACCGAATCCATACCCGGATAGGATTCATCAATCAGCGTAATGGGTATGTCGTAATTTTGTAGCTTTTCGAGCTCGTTATCGCGCAGGTGCGTAGAAATAAATAAATAGCCATCGGCCCACTGTCGCTTTATAATATTTTCGACCTGGGGGAACATATTATCTTCCCCATTACTTTGAACATTAAAAATATTGAGATCATAATCGTATTTAGAAATTTCATCCTGGATTCCAGCCAACACCTCCATAAAAAAGTAGTTCGACAACACCGGCACCACCACCATGATGATATTTTTCTTTTTTCGTGCCAGCCCCTGTGCATAGGCTTGGGGATGGTACCCCAACTCGTCTGCGACTTTAAGCACCTTTTCACGGGTTTTATCAGCAATACCATCACTGTTATTTACCACCCTCGAAACGGTAGCGATACTGACTCCCGCCTTTTTTGCAATATCATAAATTGTAGTTCCAGCCAATTGCCTATTCCTCTTTTTCTTTATTGGTCAGATTAAGGTAATTAACAAATGTAAGCCCTTACATTTCTAATAATAACCAAATTTTTGAATTTCACAACTACTCATTTAACACCGATAACATGTTCTAAAGGCTATATATGCGGATTTGTAGAAAGCGTTTATATCTTTTGAGAATATTCAGCCGCATCGAGCAGTGCGCGTGCCTTTATTTGCGTCTCCTCCCACTCTTTTTGCGGATCAGAATCACCGGTAACAGCACCTCCGGTTGAATAAAAAAGCTGATTGTTTGTAACGATGGCAGTTCGGATTACGACGTTGAAATCAAAATCACCATTCGGGGAAATATACCCGATCGCTCCTGAATACACGCCGCGTTTATAATCTTCGAGCTTTTCGATGGCTTTCATAGCGCTGATCTTTGGCGCCCCGGTCATCGATCCCATAGGAAAACATGCTTTTAAGACATCTACCGGGTCATCCTCACTGGTTTTGGCTTCGATAGTTGAAACCAGCTGATGTACGGTATCAAACGACTGAATCTCAAAAAGTTGTGGTACTTTCACCGTTCCTTTCTGTGCAATTTTACTTAAATCATTGCGCACCAAATCTACGATCATCAGGTTTTCGGCGCGCTCTTTTTGGGATGAAAGCAGTGTCTGTTTCAGCGTTTCATCTTCCTCCATGGTTTTCCCTCGTCTTGAGGTCCCCTTGATGGGCTGAGAATAAACGCGATCTCCCTGCCTCCGCAAAAACCGCTCTGGCGATTGACTGCAAATATGGAGGTCTCCCAATTTAAGATATCCGCCAAATGGTACGGAACCCGTTTTCCCCATTTTTTGATACAGTCCAAATGGCGTACCTTCAAAATGAGCCTGCATTTGGTGGGAAAGATTCACTTCATAAAAATCACCATCGGTAATGCTATGCTGAGCTTCAGTTATTTTTTGAAGATAGGCCGATTGGCTTGTCTGCAGCTGTAAACCTTCCAGTGAAAACCTATTTTTTGTTGTGGAAATATGAGCCAGTTCTTTTTGATTGGGATATTGCCCCACCAGCACCTCTTGGCGTTGGGCACGGTGATCATATCGCAATAAAAACCCGGGAATCATAAAATACATATCCGGGGCCTTAACGGAGTCCGGATTGTTCGAATGTAATTGTTCGATATGATTCTTCAGGTCATATCCCAAAAAACCAAACAGCCATCCCTGATGCTCATCACGAAATGCCTTGAGGACTTCCCAGGGATTTCCATAGGTGGTTTTTTCTTTACCATTTGCTGTGATCGTAATAGCGTTGCCATGGACTTTTATTGACGCCTGGGGATTGGCGGCCAGATAGGATATTCGGGATGCCGGGTGTGATTTGGATTGAGATTCCAAAAGTATGGTATCCCCTTCTAAAGCAAAATATTTCGTCATTTGATGCAACTTATCCATCTTCCTGAAGTCGCTTACTGTTTACGTTGCGATAAGCTGTAAACTGTTCGTGCAACATTTTTATTACCGGATGATCGGGGTTAAACAAAAAGTTATCAATCTGGGCAACCGGCAACAGTTCCCGCACGGAATTAGACATCCATACCGTGTCGGCATCAGCTATCTGCGATACCAAAAATTCTCCCTCTTTTAACGTCAACCCTTTCTGTTCGTTTATGAGATCTATAATAATCTTTCTGGTTATGCCGGGAATTAAATCGCACGTCGTGGCAGGTGTAAAAATGGTTTCCCCTTTGCACCAAAAAATGTTGGCGATGGTCGTCTCAGAAATGTAGCCATCAACCGTTTGCATCAAGGCGTCATCTGCTCCTTTTTGAGCAGCCTGACGGCCAGCTAAAATATAATTGATTCCGTTGGTCAGCTTAACATGCGAAGGCAATGACTGCGATGGAATCCGTTTTGTTTCGACCGTAGCCAATGTTGGGGGAGTAAAATCATCAGGACAAACAGATGCAGTGATAGAAAAATGCGTTTCGGTATTTTTTTCGGGATGATAACCGCGCCCGCCTCCCCGCCATACCTGCATTCGGATAATAGCATCGGTTTGCAGTAGATTCTGCTTTTTTAACAGTTTGTGCACCAGCATTTGCACGGTTGAAATATTGAACTCTGGCTTAGCCGTAATACCCAGAAGCTCCAATCCATCCATGAGTCGATCGATATGTTCAACCAATTTAAACGTATGCCCCTTGTAGGTTCTAAACGTCTCAAATATGCCATCGCCGTACATCAATCCCCGTGAGACGACCGGAACAACCGGTTCGTTGGCGGCAATAACATCCCCATCGAAAACAATATATTGATTACGGGCTCTCATCGTTGAGCAATACTTTTAGGCTATCGTATTGGCTTTCATCGGAGTAGCCGAGGAAAACGTGCTTGAGTTCAGTCTCTGAATTATAGATAAATTGAACGGGAAGTCCCGGCATGTTGAAGGAAGAAAAGTGCTGCGATCCCGCCACAAAATGGAAAGGGAATTCGTGCTCCTCCATATAACTGATGGCCTCTTCTTTGGTAACTCCCACTGCGGCTGCAATTACCTCCAGATCGTTGGAATGTTTCTGCTGAATTTCCGACAACTCCCGGTGAGAATTCAGCGAAGCGTCGGACCAGTTTGACCATAAATCGAGCACCACAACTTTTCCATCATAGTTGGAAACCTGCAGGCTGTCATCAGTTTGAACCCGCGGCCACCAGACCGTTTGCAGCGAATCCTGATCGAACATGCGCTGGGTAAAATCTGTGCGCTCGGCCGTACGATTACTGAAAATAAAGTATGCGATAAGTGCCGCAGCAACCAGTGCCACAACCAGCAAAAAGGTGTTAAAATATTTGGGATCAATACGCATAACTAATCGTTTTCGGGAGATAATACCGCACCAGATACGGGAGGCAACGTAATTGTTGCCCCTCCGTTTACGGCTACTCTGCTTCCGGTGACAATATTTTCGAGGTGACGACCTTCAGGAATTTCAAAGTCGTGTAGTGGTATCGCAATTTTTTTAGTTTTGGGAGATCGATTAATGGCCACAATGCAAAACATGCGCTTATTTAAGAAACGTGCAAAGACAAAATTATTGGCTTCGTTATCGACCTGCAGCTCCTTTATTTGACCCGTCCGAAGGGCTAAATGCGTATTTCTGATTGTTCCTAACTTTTTATACCACTCGAAAAGCTGCTGATCAAAGGTGTTCTCATCAACGGGACGTTCTTTCCCAAGTGGATGAGAGGCTTCAGACTCGTAAGTAAGCTCAGGCCACAACATCGGCTTTCTATCGTCAGGATCATCGGCGCCCCACATTCCGGCTTCGGTGCCGTAAAAAATCATGGGCGTGCCCACATAAGTATATTGGAATAAAGCAATTAAGCGCTGCAAGCGTCGTTCTTCGGCAGTAGGCTTTCGGACGTCAAATCCCTCTTCGGGTTTGGTTTCGGTATCAAAATCCCGACCCGGGTTTACGATCATTGAAGCCAGACGTGGCGTATCATGGCTATCCATCAAATTTTGCTGCACCAGTTCTGCACGATCAGGTAACCCATCACGCAAATGGCGCAACCGATTCAAAAAATCCGCGGCCGTCATCGATTGATCGATCATATAATTCTGCACAGCCTCGGTAAACGGGTAATTCATGGCTGCGGTAAATAGATCACCATTGACCCACTCGCGTCCCTTGTCGGTCCAAATTTCTCCAACAGTGTAGGCGTCGGGATTTATATCTCGTACCACCGCGTTCCATTCTCTCCAAAATAACTTTCCCACTTCTTCAGGAACATCCAGCCGCCATCCGTCAATACCATCGGCAGGATCGCCATCCCCATCGGGGTCCATCCAGCGGCGGGTGATTGCAAAAATATGTTCGCGGACGGGCTTCAGCAAGGTCCCGTCCATCTCTTTTAACTCGGGCAAACTTTTTACGCCCCACCATCCATCATAATCAAACTTTTGTCCATTCCCATCCGAAAACGTATTAATGGAATACCAGTCCTTATATTTCGATTTCGACTGGTTCTCTTTGACATCACGAAAGGCCCAAAAATCGGTGCCCGTATGATTGAAAACCCCATCGATAATAATACGCATATCCCGCTTGTGAACCTCCTCAATCAGTTCTAAAAAAAGCTTATCCGCTGATGTCCACTGCCACGTTTCTGGATCTTCGGGATTCTCCTGCTCCATGATGTTAACATCGCCCTCGGGGTCGGGACCAAAAAAGCGATCCACGTGATGGTAATGGCTGGTATCATACTTGTGTAGAGATACGGCGTCAAAAATAGGATTGAGGTAGATTCCACCAATACCCAGCTCCTGCAAGTAATCCAGCTTGTCGATAACACCTTGCAAATCGCCGCCATAGCGACGTTTGAACACCCCATCACGAAAAGCATCGCCTAACGTTTTCTCCCACGGTGCTCTTTTGTACCAATCTCCGGTCCACGGAGAAATTTTCCATCCCTTTGGACCGTCCACCCTTTCACGGGTAGGATCATTGGCTGAATCTCCATTGCAAAACCGTTCGGGGAAAATTTGATACCAAATAACGTGTTTTGCCCACTCGGGAGTATAATATGGCGAGGTGTTGCGTGACTCGTTTTGAGATTTTTTTTCAGTATCCTTTTTCATTGAAATATATTAGCGGAAAAATCCTTAAATAGAAATGATATCAGCAACACGCAGGAGTTCTTCATCCATTTTGGGACTTTTGTGTGTAGCTTTTTCAAAATCAGTATAGCGTACCTCCCGATCACGGACGCCCACCATAATATCACGTTTTCCATCCTTGAGAGCCTCAACGGCAATAACGCCGAGGCGACTTGCCAATACACGGTCGGCACAACTTGGTCGCCCCCCTCGCTGCACGTGTCCCAAAATAGTAACTTTTGTTTCATATCGATCTCCAAAACGTTCCTTCACCTTGTCTTCAAGATCGTACACACTGCCGTTATTATCACCTTCAGCCACAATCACCAATCGCGATGATTTTTTCCGTTGGGATGTCCGTGCCAATGACTCAAAAAGTTGCTCTATGCCACGATCCTTTTCGGGAATCAAAATCTCCTCAGAACCAGCAGCGATGCCCGAATAGACCGCAATAAATCCCGCATCACGTCCCATGACCTCAATAAAAAACAGGCGGTTATGAGAAGTAGCTGTATCGCGGATTTTATCAACCGCTTCAACGACGGTATTTACGGCCGTGTCAAATCCAACGGTAAAATCAGTACCATAAATATCATTATCGATCGTACCGGGAATTCCAACAATAGGAAAATCATACTTACGGCCAAATTTCATAGCCCCGGTAAAGGTACCGTCGCCCCCAATTACCACCAAGCCATCGAGCTCATTTTTTTGAATATTCTCCCATGCAATCCGCATACCATTTTCAGTTTTAAAATCTTCGCTACGGGCAGATTTTAATATGGTTCCACCCAAGTGAATAATATGTTTCACCGAGCCGGCATCCATTTTCTTAATATTATTAGTGATGAGCCCATCATAGCCCTGGCAAATACCGTAAGGCGTTATGCCATAATAAACACAGGAACGTACTACCGCCCGTATGGCAGCATTCATTCCCGGGGCATCACCACCGGATGTTAACACACCAATTCGTTTCATTGTTGGATTCTGTTTAGACATGGAGTTTTAATAGATTCTTTTTTGTCTGTGGGATGGATTTATCAGCCACCCGATAAATCGCATGGAACATAGGATAATTAACGCAGATCGTAAATCAATTTTCTGCACTTTTCTTTTAGCATTGGATCGTCAGGGGTAAGATTCTCTTTTTCAACAGCCGTTTCACATGCTTCTATGGCCTCAGAATCATTACCCATTTCCTCATAGACCGTTGCCAAATCGTAATAATATAGCACATAGTTATCATTCAACTCGATAGCCTTCTGAACGGCTTCAACAGCCTTTTCGTTGCTGGCATCACCGGGGATACCGCCAAATAGCGTATTTGCCGCCGTGCGTTCAACCCAGCTTAAATTCGCCACTTTAAAGTGCCAACGCCCGAGTAAGTGCCACGCCCCCGCATGTGTTGAGTCGATTTCAAGCGTTCGATCCGCATACTTTTTGATCTCTCGGGATGCTGCTACCCGATCTCGGGCTCCCGAAACCAAGGCTTTACGGCCCATTGCAACGGACATTACAAAATTCGACTGGGCATCGGAAGAATCAACCTCCAATGCTTTTTCGGCCAGTTCAATACCCCTGTTAAAATATTTTTTCTGATCATCCTTATTTTCAAACCGATTGCCCACTCGGGAATACAAAAAACTCGTCCGCCAAAGGGCTTCAAAATTTTCCGGTTCCTCCTCCAAAATATCCCGATACGCCTCCAAGGCTTCTTCTTCCTCGTATGAATCATACAGTGAATCGGCCCTATGTGTTTTGTCAGAAATATCTTGGGCAAACAATAAGGTGGGCAGTGAAATAATCAATAGTATCGGTAAAATAATTCGGTCTATAAGGCGCATAAAAATGCGTTTAATTTAAAATTGAACACTATTAAGTGTAAAATAAATATAACCATAATATAGGTTATAACTCATGAATACCCCCCTTCGTATCAACTTCGTACACGGTTTCTATGGTATTATTCTGATCGATGGGGTACTGAATATTTCGGGTGGTTTCCGTATTAATTTGAATACCATTGTCGCCCTGCTGCATGGATAACTGCGTGCTAATTTCTCGTGCAGGATTTTTCTGATAAATAGCAACTGTTTGAAAGCTCCTAAGTTCATTCCCGGCAAAAGTCACAGCTATCAGTTCATCATCGCGATAAACCGTTTGGTGTTCGAGTAGAACCAACTGCAAGTTTATTTCACCCAGCGGATAGTTACCCAATAAAGAAATAGTGCGGACCCCATTTTCGAGGCGGCAATCGTCCGATATCTCTTCCGATCGTTCTTCAAGATCATCTCCATCTGTAGAAAAGGGCAGTGAAAGCGTCGCTACCGAAGAACAGTCTGAGAGTCTTTGCAGGTCTTCGGACAAAGTTTCGGGCTCTTCTGATCGTTTGTCACTTTCTCTTTGTGCATCTTCTTTAAAAGAAGAATATTCTTCAGATTCGAGATATTCCTGATTAACGGTCTCGTCGTTATCATCAGAACAGGAACTTATCCCTACAGAAACAACCAAGAGAACAGCTACAAATAAAATGGAGTGAGACGTTGTTTTTGGCATAGTAATATCGAAAAGAGGTAAACTTATGAAGCGCTTTCTTCCATCGATTCGGAATGCTCCTCACCATTGGTAGATCCGTAATTTCTCATCACATAATCGTCAAGAATCTGGCGAAACTCTTTTCCAATGCCTTCTCCCCTCAATGTGGTATGGTGATCTCCATCCATATAAACAGGGGCTTTGGGCTCTTCAAAGGTGCCGGGCAGAGAAATTCCGATATTGGCATTTCGGGATTCGCCCGGACCGTTCACAACGCATCCCATTACGGCTACATTCATCTCTTCGACTCCGGGATACACGTCACGCCAAATCGGCATCATCTCGCGAAGGTAATCCTGAATTTCATCGGCCAGTTCCTGGAAATACGTACTGTTGGTACGTCCACATCCGGGACACGCCGTAACCTGTGGTACAAAACTTCGGATTCCAAGTGACTGCAAAATCTGCTGACAGATGCGAACCTCCTCTGCCCGATCGCCGCCGGGTTTGGGCGTAAGCGATACGCGAATGGTATCGCCAATACCCTGCTGTAGCAATACCGACAGCGCTGCCGTACTGGCGACGGTTCCCTTCATGCCCATGCCGGCTTCGGTAAGCCCCACATGTAGTGGATAAGGCAGCAGTTCAGCGATGCGCTCATATACATGCACGACATCCTGCACGTGTGACATCTTGCAGCTGATGATAATTTTATTGGACGAGAGTCCCACGCTTTCAGCCAGCTCGGAAGAACGACGGGCACTTGCGACCATCGTATCGAGCATCACCTGTTTGGATGATTTAGGCTTTGCGAGCTCGCTATTTTCATCCATTTTTTTGGCCAACAATTTTTGATCGAGTGAGCCCCAATTCACTCCAATCCGTACCGGCTTATCGTGTTTTATGGCTTGCTCAACAATGGTACAAAAGTTTTCGTCACGGGTTTTAGTACCGGTGTTTCCGGGATTGATACGAAATTTTGAAAGTGCTTGGGCTGCATCCGGATATTTTACCAGTAACTTATGGCCATTATAGTGGAAATCGCCGACCAAGGGTACAGTCACATCATCCGCCAAAAGCTTTTCTTTAATCTTGGGGACGGCTTTGGCAGCCGCATCATTATTTACGGTGATACGCACGATTTCCGATCCTGATCGATGTAAATGTTTAACCTGTTCAACCGTGGCATCAACATCAGCGGTATCGGTATTGGTCATCGACTGCACTACAATAGGGGCTCCGCCGCCTACCGGCACATCACCAACCATGACCTGAATTGAATCTCGTCGTTTTATCTGAGACATAACTTAATTTGTGTTGCTTTAATTGTACTTCACTAAACCATTTGTACAATTAAAATCATTCGAATTTGTCGTCATTAATTCTTTTTGCTGAGCTCAAAAAGCTTCCGCTTTTCCTCTTTGGTAAGTCCGTCATATCCTTTTTCAGAAATTTTTTCCAGAATTTCATCAAGCTCGGTTTGATCGGTTTCGTCCACCACTTCAACGTCGGAGACGGAATACATATTCTCATTTTCGGGCCGTGATTTTTTCTTTTCATACGCTCCCCGCAGGCGATACCAGAGTTGTTCCACTGGTAACACCCAACGACTTAAATCATTGCCCTTACGATGGTATTTCATCAGCAAATAACCAATTCCAGCCCCGGCCAAGTGAACAATACGGGCTGTTCCGTCTGATGAACCCAAAAGTAACGCATCAATGGCAATAAGTCCGGCTACTACATACCGCGCCTGTATGGGAGGAAAGAAAATAAGCATAATGGGCATGGTGGGATAGAGCATCGCAAAGGCAACCATAATACCATATACTGCTCCAGAGGCCCCTATCACCGGATTAAAGCCCAACAACGGAGCAGCAACAATATTAAACAATGCGCCACCAATTCCGGCGCCAAAAAAGATCACCGAAAACGTACGCGGCCCCAGCGTTTCTTCAACGGCACGTCCCAACCACCAGAGCCAGAGCATGTTGAATAACAGATGAAAAGCGCCGCCGTGCAAGAACATATACGTAACTGCTCTCCAGGGCTGAAACAGCGCCGTTTGCCATTCGGGATAAAAAGCAAAAGCATCCACAAAAAAGTTACTGTACGCCGAGCTGAAAATGCTCAGCAGTATCTGAATGACAAATACCGCTACATTAACCGTAACAATCAACCGTATTGCCACCGGCAATCCCCAATAGCCGCGCTTTACTGAGTTACCGAACGAATCGTTATACATTTTTAAGCTGCTGTTATTCGTTATCTTGCTTTAGATAAGGTAATAAAATTTTGGTGTTAGTAGTAAGATTCTTCACTCTTGAGTCCCCAGTATTTTATGAGGATAAAGCCTACAAGCATCCCTCCCAGGTGAGCAAAATGGGCTACACCCGAGTTCGCCCGGCTTAATCCACTAACCAGTTCAATAACTCCAAAAATAGCTACAAAATATTTGGCTTTGATGGGGATTGGAGGAAATAGCAACATAATGGGGCGGTTGGGAAACATCATTCCAAAAGCCAATAAAATACCATACACTGCCCCCGAAGCACCCAGCGTTGGGGCGCCTCCTCCACCAATCAGCATGTGCAGCAAAGCGGCACCAATGCCCGTTAAAAAGTAGTAGGTTACAAAACGATTCGTACCCCAAAAGTTTTCGATCGCCTGACCAAACATCCACAAGGCAAACAGGTTGAAAAAGATATGACCAAAACCGGCATGTAAAAACATATAGCTTACCAGCTGCCAAACGTCAAAACGACCAGATCCGATGGGCCAAAGTGCTCCGTGAGTAAATAAAAGCTCCCCTATCATAGGGGTGTTAAGTGCTACAAAAGCCAATAAGTTAATAATCAACAGGTGTTTGACCGCCGGCGGAAAAATGGAAAAACGGGTATTAGGACTGAATTGTGGAGACTGATAATTCAAGAATACAGAAAATTTATTAGCAATTTATTGTGATGGAATATACGGTTCCTTACCGTTAATTCTAATAGCTTAAAAGCTCTTGGGGGATACGTTGTCAGCAACCTAATTGTTATTGGATTGCCTAATAAATGGCTGGACTCATTTTGAAACGCAGGCTGAATTATCATTCTTAAAAAGATACTGCCAAAAATACGGTATTGTGGCAGTATCTTCGTTTACAGAAAAACCTAAAAGTTGAAAAACTGCAGTGTTGGCTATTATTGACTGTGTGATTGCATATAATCTACTGTCAGTCGCGTCATAGTCTTGACGCCCAGCTTCATGCCCTCTTCCTCGATGTAAAAGTCTGGCGTATGATGCGGGGCCGCCTCAGATGGGTCCATATCCTTGGGCATGCCTCCCACGAACCAATAGAGTCCGGGTACCTGTTCCTGAAAAAAGGAAAAATCCTCGGCCCCGGTAATGGCATCCGATAAGATAACGTTCTCTGATCCAGCCGCATCCTGCAAGGTAGGCAACATCTGCTCAGTCAGCTCCGGGTCATTATACGTTACCGGGTACCCTTTTTCGATTTCTACTTCCGCTTCGGCCCCCATGCTTTCGGCTGTTTTGGTAGTAACTTGGTGAATTTTTTCGTGGATAATATCTTGCATACCGGTATCCAGCGTGCGAATGGTACCAATCATTTCTGACTCTTCAGGAATGATATTATTGCGCACTCCGCTTTCAATTTTACCCACAGAAATAACGGCTGCGGCTTTGGTAAGCTCGGTTTGTCGGCTTACAATAGATTGCAACCCTTCGATGATTTTAGCTGAAGCAACGATGGGATCTACTCCTGTCCACGGTGTAGAGCCGTGCGTTTGCTTGCCTTTAACCGTTATTTCAAACCGATCGGAGGCAGCCATAGTACCCTCTGGCCGGTATCGAATTTTACCCACTTCGGTTTGCGAGTTTATATGCTGACCAAAAACGACATCCACATCTGGGTTCTCCAGCACGCCCTCTTTTACCATTAGCTCAGCACCACCTTCCTCACCCGGTGGCGATCCCTCTTCGGCAGGTTGAAAGATAAATTTAACCGTCCCGTTTAACTCATCTTTCATATCAGAAAGAATCTTTGCCGCACCCATCAACATTGCAACGTGGGTATCATGTCCACAGGCGTGACTTACCCCCACTTCTTTATCGAGGTAGGTTGTAGTTTTGGTAGATTTGAATGGGACATCCGTTCGCTCTTTAACCGGCAGAGCATCCATATCCGCACGCAATCCAACAACGGGGCCATCTTCCTGCCCTTTTAAAATTCCCACCACCCCGGTATGGGCTACTTCAGTTTCGACTTCAATTCCAAGTTCACGGAGATAATCAGTGATGTAGGCAGCCGTTTCTTCTTCACGGTTAGATAGCTCCGGATTTTCATGGAAATGACGCCGCCACTCCACTACCTGTTCAAAAATTTCTTCAGATTGTTTATTAATCTGCTCATAGATTTTTTCGGGATTGTCTTGTGCCATCAAAGGCAAATGCAATCCCAATAAAAAAAGTACGATACATATCCCGATTGGTGCGTTGTTCTTCATAAGTATCCCCAGTTGTGTTAAAGACTGATTGTAAATCCTTTATTTTGTGGAAATAATTACAGAGGTGCAAAAGATATAGCTATGCCCCTTGAATGGTACAGCAGATCATCCTTTATGGAAAAATAAAAAACCCTTTTCAGGTACGTACAACGTTCTTTTTAAGGAGTCTGTTTACGCCGCTGATCAATGATTGGTGCTCTAAGGGTTTTTTTATGAAACCATCGGCACCGATATCATTCACCTTTCGCTGGATGGTTTCGTTAATTTTGGAGGAAATCAAACAACAGGGAATCTCTCTACCCTTGGAGATACCTTTTATCTCTTGTACAACGTCAAAGCCACCAAGAATCGGCATGTCGATATCAGAAATTACCAGGTCGGGTCTTTCCCGGGTTACGGCTTCAAGCAGAAAGCTTCCATCGCCAAATGTTTGTACCGAAAACCCCTCTCGTTCCAATACCTTTTCTAATAGTATCAGCTGAATGGGTGAGTCGTCAGCAATAAATATTTTTGACTGTTGCATTAGATTGTGTGCTATGAGAAAATAAATCCACTTTCTCTTGTCGGTGAATAAATCGTTTATAAAGGTAACTCTTTTTTAATCTTCCTTCGCTTAAGTTTTATTAATTAAATAATTTTTAATTTCCCTTTTTTGATTCTGTAACACGGTTCAGCACTACAAAAGCCACTTTTGAAACAATACATCGACCGCCTTTAATTGTCACCGCTACCACATCATGAAACAACAGACGTTTACTTTTCTATTGTGAAGTTCTTTCAAATTTCGGATACTGATTGAAATAATTTTTTTCAACCCCATCTCTGGTATATAGTTATGGCGAAATCCACCCCTTCCAAGTCACGCAAAGTGTTGATTGTTGAGGATGACCACCTACAGCAAGTTATGCTTGAGCGTATTCTTACCCAGATGGGTCACACCGTAATCGGATCCAGTTCGAAGGGCTCGCAAGCTATTGAATCTGCTTTGCGTATTGGAGCTGTAGATTTAATTTTGATGGATATAAACCTTGCAGACGATATAGATGGTATTGAAGCTGCCAAAGAAATCAGCAAGTATCGTGATGTCAAACTTATTTTTATCACTTCTTCTGATGATCCCAAACATCTGGACCGCGCCAACGAAACCGATTATGTGGATTACCTGTTAAAGCCGCTATCGAAAAAACGTTTGGAGAGCGCCTTTCGTAAAGCTTTCTCTCACAGTACCGACTAATCTCCTCTTTTTGTTATGAAATTCTAACCTTGAACAACCTTTATTAATGGTTTTTAATTAGTGGTTTTTGGGTGAAATAACGAACATGTATTTCACACAACAATCAACTATTCAGGACATGAAGGTATCCGAGGCTTTTTTAGTAAACACAAAAAATTTCGATCCCATTATTGAGACGCTGGTTAAATACGATGCTCAAAACATTGTCATAAATAGCACGCTCTTAGAGACCCTTTCCTATTCTGATCCCAATGATTTGTTGGTCATCAGAATTCTGAAAGATTTTCAAATTATCGACAATAACGGCAAACCAGACGTTTATTTTGAGGAATTCCAGAATCCTAAAACGACAAAACGGGCGTTAGCAAAAGGACTTATTTCAGCATATGAAGGTATTTTTGATCAAGATTCTTCTATCCATAAGCATTCAGACGAAAAGGTAAAGGAACTATTTGATCAGCATTTCAAAGGACAAAAAACCGATCTTATCATTAAATACATTTCTGGAACCTTTTGTAAAGTAGTTTCCTATGTAGGTACTTCTACGATTGATGCCGTGTTAAATAATGATTCTTCTGCGGAGGAAGAGCAAATTCAATCGTCAAAAAAATCCGTTTTAAAAGAAACAAAAAAGGTAGCTCAGGCAACTTTTGCAGAAAATCATGCAACTAATGGAGAGGAAATAAGCGACCAAAATATCGATGATCTTCTTGCAGATTTTGACCTAACAAATGCTTCTTCTAATTCTACTTCTTCTATAAATGAATCCCCAACACCTGGTCATAACAATGACAACCATGAAAATGCTTCTTCCAGCGAAGATGAGATTTGGGGATTGGATGAACGTCCATCACCCAATAAAAAATTGCCGGATAAACAAGCAACAGACACACCCAAAGCTAAAAATGCTGATGTAGCCCCAACCGATTTAGAAATGCCCCTGTCTATGGCAACCCCTTCAGAGTCAACTATGGAAGATATAACCAATGAACAGAAATTTGTACAAAAGGCTTTAATTCGGAAATCAGATTTGCTCCACAAGCTGAAGCGATGGGAAGAGTTGGTACCTACCCTCGAAATTATTATCAACCGGTACGATAATCAGCAAAATATGGCCTTTAACGAAGCCATAGAGCGGGCCGTCATTCGTCGGGCAGTAGCACTTCTTAAGTTAGGTCGTAGTGAGCAAGCGTTACCGGCGTTAAATGCCGTAATTGACCGGTTCAAAGACTCTGAGAATGTCGATTTTTATGAACAGGCATCCAGAGCCATGCTTTATAAGATCAGCATTTTGGAGAAAAAAGATCCTCTCAACGAACAGCTGATGCCTCTTTATAATGCTATTATTGATCGGATGGAATCCTCATCAGAGCTCTTGGTAAATGAGAAGATTGATGAAATTCACTGCAAGCGTTTTGATCTACTGATCAAAAATAATGAGGATAAGTTGACTCTTCTTGATGCCAGTAAAAAACTCATTGCCCGGTTTAAGGATAGCAGCAAATTTCGCGATTATCTGCAAAAAGCAATGATTATTCGAGCTGAAACGCTGGACGAAATGAATCAAGATGAAGAAGCCTTAAAGGCCTATGATGAATTTTTAGCATTATTCGGAAATTAATTCATAATGCAATGTTGTTTAAAGGCGGGGCACGCAGCTCTGCCTTTTTTATTTGGGTACATTTAGAATTTATTCTTTTAGCAAATTTAGATATCCTTTTTGCAAAATAATTTCCCAATAATTTATTGTTCATGGATATCGCTGCCCTTCGAAAAGACACGCCCGGCACTAAGAAAGTGATTCATTTTAATAATGCCGGCGCTTCTCTGATGCCTGATATCGTTACTAACACCGTTGTTAATTACCTGCACGAAGAATCGCAGTATGGCGGATATGAGACAGCTGACAAACACCGTCCCACTATAGACCAAACCTACGATTCTATTGCTAATTTTATCAACGCAAGTGCCCACGAAATTGCCCTTTTAGAAAATGCAACGGCTGCCTGGAATATGGCCTTTTTTGCTATTGATTTTAAGGATGGCGACCGCATTCTTACTTCTAAATCGGAATATGCGAGCAACTTCATCTCCTACCTGCGACTCAAAAAAGATGTCGATATAGAAATTGAAGTAATCCCCAATGACGAATATGGGCAAACTTCGGTTTCGGCTTTAAAGCGATTGATGGATGAGGACGTAAAACTCATCAGCATTACCCATATTCCTACTAATAGCGGATTGGTTAATCCCGTCGAAGAAATTGGAGCCATCGCCCAACAGTTTAACTGTTTGTACTTGGTGGATGCTTGTCAATCAGTGGGGCAATATCCAGTAGATGTGCAAAATATTAGCTGTGATATACTTTCTGCGACGGGCCGAAAATACCTGCGCGGACCTCGTGGCACTGGTTTTTTATATGTCAGAAGCAGAATCATTAAAAAATTGACGCCTCCCTTTATTGATTTACACGGTGCCAGGTGGACATCCTCCAATCAATATGAAATTAGAAACGACGCCCGCCGATTTGAAAACTGGGAAATGAACTATGCTGGTATTTTGGGCCTCAAATCAGCCGTGGAATATGCCGAGCAAATTGGTATTAAAAATATTTGGCAACGAATCACCATGTTGGCCAACCACCTTCGCGACCAACTTTCTAAACTGCCGGGGATTTTAGTCCATGACCTTGGCCGCGAAAAGTGTGGTATCGTCACATTTAGCACTGAAAATTCCACCCCCACTGAAATCAAGAATCATCTTCGTGCTAAGCATATCAACGTCAGCACTTCCTCAAAAAACAGTACGCTGCTGGATATGCAGGAACGTAATATCGAAGAGCTGGTCAGGGCATCCGTTCACTACTATAACACCAAAAAAGAGATCAACAGATTTATTCAAACTGTTAAAGTAATTATATAGTCAGTGCAGGTCATTCTGATTTAGCTGCTGGCAGCAGTTCATCTTTATATTGCAGCTCATAAAGCTTTCGGTAAATACCCTCTTGCTGTTCAATAAGCTCTTTATGGGTACCGCGTTCCCGAATTTCTCCTTTGTGCATCACCATAATATTATCAGCGCCCTGAATGGTCGATAAGCGGTGCGCTATTACAATAGAGGTGCGTCCTTCCATAAGTTTATTGAATGCCCTGTTTACCGTTTCTTCAGTTTCGGAATCAATGCTCGAAGTTGCCTCATCCAAAATAAGAATATTGGGATCATAGACCATGGCGCGGATAAAACAAATGAGCTGACGTTGCCCCATCGAGATAGACTGTCCCCGTTCACGAAGCTCATAATCATATCCTTTGGGTAATTTGTTGATAAAATCATCAGCCCCGATTTCCCTGGTTGTATTAAACACTTCCTCCTCAGAAATATTGGGATTACCCAACGTAATATTTTCCATAATGGTACCAGAAAAAAGGGCATTATCCTGCAATACAAGCGCAAAATTCGAACGTAGCTCTTTTAGCGTCATGTCACGAATATCAACTCCATCAAGCTTGATGGCACCTTCGTTGATATCATAGTAGCGCAACAATAGGTTGATAATCGTGGATTTTCCTGCCCCGGTCGCCCCCACAAAGGCAATTGTTTCCCCGGGGTTTGCGGTAAACGACACATCTTTCAACACGGTCTCTTCCTTATTATAACCGAACCAGACATTTTCGAACGCAATTTTACCCTCCACACTGTCAAGGTGTTGGGGATCGTCAGGGTTAGTCACCTTGTTTTCGGTATCAAGCACATTAAAAATACGCTCCGACGAGGCCAAAGCCGATTGCAGGGTGTTGAATTTTTCTGAAAGTCCCTGAATCGGTCGAAAGAAATCACGCACATACTGAACAAACGCAAGAAGAATCCCGAAGGTGACTTCACCCATCAGTGCGCGTCCACCACCGAACCAGATAACCAGCGCCATCGCTAAACTGGCAATAATTTCTACCGCTGGCCAAAAGATGGCAAAGTAAAAAATCGTTTCTACATAGGCATCGCGATGACCGGCATTAATCTCCTTAAACTTTTCTTTCTCCCGCTCTTCCTTGCTAAAAAGCTGAACAATAGCCATCCCATTAATATGCTCCTGCACAAATGAGTTAAGCCGGGCTATCTGATCCCGCACCTTCAAAAAAGAAACCCGTACTTTGGCTTTGAAAACAAAGGTGGCGTAAAAAAGAATAGGTAAAACTGAAACAGCTACGAGAGTAAGTTCCCAACTCATACTAAACATAAAGTAGAGTATGAAAAAGAGCCGGAACATATCCCCTATAATATTCACCACTCCATCACTGAGCAGGTCGCTAAGCGCCTCGATATCACTGGTAGTTCGGGTGATGAGCCTGCCAATGGGATTTTTATCAAAAAATTGTACGTGCAGCGACTGTATTTTTTGAAAGACGGCATTGCGCAGGTTGTAAAGTGTTCCCTGCCCAAACCAGCGGGTCAAATAGGTGTTTGCAACGAGCAATAGAAATTCCCCAACCAATGCCCCAACCAACAGTAAGATAATCCAGAGTAACCCCTGAAAATCCTTATTACGGATATATTCATCAACAGCGATTTGAGTAAGTTTGGGCCGTACCGTTCCCATAAAGGCAGCACTTAAGGTAAGTGCAATACCCAGCAATACATACCATCGGTAAGGTCTGATAAATTGATAAAGCCGCCGAAGTAGATCCGAATCGACGGCTTTATCCGTTGTTGAATTGCTCACGCTAAATAATTATTAGAACCGATCGAAATCATCAAATGGGGTGCGCGGCGTAATCTGCTTTGGTTGACGCTGATTACCGCCATTACCACCACTATTGTTGTTCTTATTATTTTCGTTTTTGCTGCTGCGTTTTCTTCTTTTGCGCGAACTTTCACTACTACTGCTGCTACTTCCGCTCTTGCTATATTTTTTTCGGGATCGTTTACCCTTGCCCGAATAATTTTTCCGCTTTCGAAAACGCTTCTTCTTTCCTCGGCTACGTTTTTTCTTACCGGATGAAGATCCTCCATTATCATTGTTCTTACTCTTGCTCTGGTTGATCTCCTTCAGATAAACCTTCGGCTTGATGATACCTTTTTCGTGAGCCGGATCAGTGAAAATAGGACGCAATTCTGTAGCTACCCAAGTAGGGAAGAAATCGTCCCGGGCCTCACGCAGCAACACATACTCGTTGGTATATCGTGCAGAGAAGTGGGTAATCACCAACAGTTTTGTTTTAGCTTCATTGGCAACACGGGCCGCATCTTTAGCGGTAGAATGTCCCGTCTCCTCGGCTTTTTCCGACAAGCTTTCGCTAAACGTCGCCTCGTGAAAAAGCACATTGGTATTCATAGCCAGCTTCACAGAATTGGGACAGTATTTAGTATCCGTTATATAGGCAAAGCTATCACCTGGACGCGGGTGCCCGACAATATCGGCTGACTTCACAACCGTACCGTCGTCCAACTCAACATCGTTACCGGCTTTCAGTTCTTTGTACTGCCAATCTTCGCTGATACCTTGCTCCTGGGCCTTTTCAGCATCTACCTTGCCAGGCTTATCTTTCTCCTGGAATCGAAAGCCCATACAAAATTTATTGTGGTTTAACGGACGAGCTTCAACATAAAATTCATCCTCATCGACGACGCGCTGCTCCTCGAATCCTTCTTCCACTTCCACGAAGTCGAGCGGATAGCTGATATCAACGTTAGCAAATTCAAAATTCCATTCTACAAATTCTTTTATCCCTTTGGGACCAACGATCGTTAATTCACGATCTCTGCGTTGCAGCTGTAACGTTGACAGCAAGCCAATTAGCCCCGAATAGTGATCTGTATCAAAATGTGAAATAAAGATACAGTCGATTTGAGAACGTTTTAGCCCTCCCTGCAGCATTCGCATTTGTGCGTTTTCTCCGCAGTCAAATAGAAAAACGCTGCCTTCTCTCCATACAGCTACTGATGAAAGGTGACGTGTAGCCGTTGGTGTAGCCGATCCAACACCGAGTGGTACAATAATCATTGTGATACCTCTTTGTATTTTAAGATGAGATTGCGGTCAAACAATCAATCTTTGTTCGTTATTAATTCTACTTTTATTGAATGTTATATTCGTCAAATGTCAGCCAATTCTTCTTCTATTAATTGTTTGTTATACATTACTGAATAGCGGCCTTCTTGTTCGAGCAATTCTTCATGTGTTCCCTGCTCTACAACTGTTCCATCTTCGAGATAGTATATGACATCAGCATCTTTTATTGTTGAGATGCGATGACTAATCATCAAGGTTGTCCTTCCTTTTAATTCTTTACGAAGATGTTGCAGAATGGCTTCTTCAGTTTTTGTATCTACTGCACTTAACGAATCATCGAGTATTATAATTTTAGGATCCCGAATCAATGCCCTGGCGATAGCGGTTCTTTGTTTTTGTCCGCCCGACAGGGTAATGCCTCGTTCTCCTAATATGGTCTCGAATTTTTTATCGAATTCCAAAATATTGTCGCGCACCTGAGCCTTTTCGGCTGCCTCTTCAATTTCATTTTGCGAAGCACCGTTGGTTCCAAATGCTATGTTTTCTCCAATAGTATCAGAAAACAGAAAAGTGTCCTGGGGAACTAAACCAATATTCTCTCTAAGTACTTGCAGCGGAATCGATTTTATGTTTGTTCCATCAATCAAAATCTCTCCTTCTGTCACATCGAACAAGCGGGGTACCAGTTCTATTAACGTCGTTTTACCACTCCCCGTTCTTCCAACGATAGCAGCATTTTGACCAGGCTCCACTTTTAAATTTACATCTTTTAATGCGTACTCTTCGGCACCAGGGTACTTAAAGAATACATCCTTAAATTCTATGGCTCCGGAAATTTCATCGATTTCCTGGTCGGTGTATTTTTTATCCTCGATATGTACGTTTTCAGTCAACACCTGATCTATTCGCTTCCACGATGCCATCGATTGCTGGAATCGATTTACCGTATATCCCAAAGAAGCCACGGGCCACGTTAAGTATGCTACATACACGATAAATTCCAGAATGTTCCCCACCGTTAACTGGTCTTCAATCACCAACTCACCAGCCTTCCAAACTACAATTACGACTGATAATCCAATCAACAGGTTTAACGTTGGATGGAATAGGGATTCAACCAGATCGAGCCGAAGTTTCTTCTTTCGGTACGATTCACTTTCATCCTCAAAACGCTGTGCCTCATAACCTTCGCGATTATAGGCTTTTATCAGGCGGATACTCGAAAACGATTCTTTTGCCCGACCGGCAATGGTGGAATACTGCTCCTGGATAATCCTGGAATAGTCATTGATATACCCACTTACCCAGTATGCAAAAGCTGATAAAAATGGTAATGGAAGAAGGGCCCACAAGGTTAATTCGGGACTTACAATAACCATCATTGTAATAATAAAACCCATCCTCGTTAGCGTATTAATCGTGTACATATAGGCCGGACCAAAGTATTCACGAACTTTGGAGACGTCTTCGGTGGCCCGCACATAAACTTCACCAGAATCGTAATTGCTATAAAATCGCTGGGGCAGCTTCAACAGCTTATCGAAAATATCGTTGCGCAGATCAAACTCAATTTTTCGGGAGGCTACAATCAACGTTTGGCGGGTGGCAAAAAGTAGCAGCCCCGAAAGCAGTACAGCCCCTACCAGAAACAACGCGTTTTTAGCCAATGCCCAGCTGGCGCTGCTGTTAAAAAGCACTTCGAAAATGGAATCGAAAGAATCCGGCGATTTCTCAACATCAACATTAGAAACCTCATCGACCGTACGGCGCAGATATACCGGTATCCAAATCAAAAAGAAATTTGAAGCCGTCAAAAACAGAGAACCCAGTATGATGGTTCCCTTATACTTTTTAAAATATTGATTTAGCTTTCGCAGCGACCCCACGGGGACCTTCCTGTTTTCTATCTGACTCTCTCAGATTATTATGCAGTAACTTCGGTATATTTATTAATCCAGTATTCCGACAGGTTATATCCTGATACAAAGGCGTTTTCCAGAGAAGAACCACCTAAGTAGTCTCCTATTAACGCAAGCGGAGCATCTACCATTTCCAACTCCATAAAATATTCATTAATAGGGTTACGTGCTTTAAAATATTTCCAATTCTCCAGATGGGATAATGCTGTACGCCGTGCCCAGGAACCTACCACATCGGCAGCCTCATCGAGCAATAGCTCCTTAATTTGTTCCTCACTTTTTTGGTAGTGCTTGCGATAGAATTCATGTGTAGATTGAATTACAAGGGCAGCATAGTCAGCCTCCTGTTTTGAGGATTCATTGCTAATCCATTGTACACCACTATTATCACATTCAATGCCCTCCCATGCCGGTACCTCGTGATCAAATGTTACCGCCAAAGAAAAACAGCTATCATATTGCACCTCATCGATGTGACGAATAATGCGACGAGTAGCCGTTTTGTTTTGTGCCGTTTGTATGATTCCATAAGCATCAACCGCTGAGGTAGCAATAATAACGGCATCACATTCAAAAACACTGACATCAGTCAGATTAATCATCCACGATCGCTTTTTCGATCGATCAGGACCGATGTAGGTCAGCCCTCCAGCTTTTTCCTGAGATTTAAGGTCAACCCAGCGACTCATTTGAGTAGCCAGAACTTGCAACCCTTTCGTACCCACATAATATTGGCGGGCATCGGCATTGGGATCTACATCCATACGCTGCGATCCATCATATAAGCCAAACTCTTTAGTCCATTTTTTTACCGCGCCTTCCGATTCCATCGTATCAACAAAAGAACCAAAAGTATTCGTATTAACATCAAAATGAGTTAGCCCAACATCTACTTTGAGATCATTCATCTTAATCGTTTTGAGACGGCCACCGAGGGAACGATTTTTCTCAATAACAGTGACGTCGTGACCAGCATCAGCCAAACGTTTGCCGGCAATTAGTCCCGAAATGCTTGCGCCAATAATTCCAATAACCATTTATAGGGTGCAATTTTTTACTGTTGAAAATGATAGACTGTTAAAATCCGAAATATTCGACCAAAATTCTAAGTTAATTCTAAAATTTATCTATAGATACGTACTCGTGTCGAAACCGCTTTCTTATCCAATAAAGCTGGCCAGTAGGCAACAATCTCGCTGGCTTTGGGCCTTCCACCGGCAAAGCCTGTAACCCCGCTGGGGCCTGTTAAAATAAGTGGTGCTACCTCTTTGCCAAAACGATTCAGATCGTCTTTACTTTTGCCAGAAAGAGATACCCTCATCTGCACTTCTTCATGTTCTTCTTGAAGCAACTCATCTGTTATCGGCTGCTCACTGCACCCGTTAACTCCTACGTATTCAATTCTAAATTCATCATAATTTAAATCCAAAGCATCGGCCCGGCCCTGCAGAATTTCGCCAGCCTTGTGGGCTTTCTTTAGCGCATGAGGCCAAGAATATACCAGCGTTGAGGACAATTTATATCCATCGTTATAGCTTGCAGAAATCTTGTACGTATCGGTTTCCGGACGTCCTTTTATGCCTGATACCTTTACGCGGTTCACTCCTGCAGCTTCCAATGTAATAGAAGTAAAATCGGCAATACAATCGGGGGTAATGTATTCGGCGGGATCGCCAATCTCATAAAGAAGCTGTTCCTTTACGGTTTGTTCACTAATCAATCCGCCGGTGCCCTCGTGCTTGGTCACATAAAAATTGCCATTAGGCTGCGCCTCAATAATGGGAAATCCAATATCCACAAAATCGTCCACTTTTTCCCAGTCGGTAAAGTTCCCTCCCGAAACCTGTGCCCCACATTCAATAATGTGTCCGGCAATGGTTCCCGCGGACATTTTATCATAATCATCAAATGACCAGTCAAATTCATGTATCATCGGTGCCAGTGTCAGGCCGGTATCAGTAACCCGACCTGTTACTACGATATCTGCTCCTTTATTAAGCGCCTCCACAATCGGACGCGAGCCGAAATATACGTTGGCGCTCAGCAGCTCATCTTTAATCTCCGTAATAGGTTTGCCGGTTTCCATATTGGCAAGCTGATGCCCATCTTCGATCAGCCCCTCAAGATCCCCAAGAATATTATCGCCATCTACCACGGCCACCTTAATATCTTCGTGCCCCTGTTCTTCAATAGCTTCCAAAATTTTTTCCTTGCATGCTTCCGGATTTACCCCGCCGGCGTTAGAAATAACCTTGATGCCACGCTCAGCAATATCCGGTAATATTTCGCTGATCACCCCCACAAAATCACGGGCATACCCATAATCAGGATTACGCAATTTTTGTTTTTGCATGATCGACATGGTCACCTCGGCCAGATAATCCATCACTAAATAATCAATGGGCCCCTTTCGTACCTGGTTGATGGGAGCATTGGGCAAATCGCCCCAAAATCCTTGTCCTGATGCAATCCTGATTGAATCTTTCACGTCACTGATGTTTTGGGTTAAACTTTTATCTGCACAGAAGATAAGATTTGCAGGAACACTATAAAAATGTTTACACGATGGCCCGATGTTCCAGGTGAGAAGAAATTAAAAGTGTTGCGATTGTAGCAGTACTTTCTGACTTTATGCGTACTTTTTGGAATAAACCGAGATCTGATTTGAAAATAGTTATTATTGGCGCCGGCGAAATCGGATATGACTTGGCAAGCGTTTTATCGAAAGAAAAACACGATGTTATTGTGTTGGACCGAGACCGCGAATGCCTTGATAAGGTATCTGAAAATCTGGATGTTCTTACCCACGAAGGCAATGCCACATCAGCCAAAGATTTGGTCGATACCGGCGTTAAAGATGCCGATATCCTCATTGCCGTAACCAGTATCGACGAGGTGAATATGATTGCCTCGATGATGAGTAAGCGTCTGGGGGCCGAGATGGTTATAGCTCGCATTCGCAGCGATGAACTTTCGCGTCCCAATGCTCCACTAAAACCTATCGATCTGGGTATCGATGTCCTAATCCATCCGGAGCTGAGTGCCGCACAGGAAATTGTACGCCTCATCAAGCGGGCATCTGCTAACGATTTAGTAACACTGGCCGACGGCAAAATGCAGATGATTGGGATGCGCATTGGCAAGGAGTCGCCCCTGGTGGGTAAGTCACTAAACGATTATGCCCGCGAGAATTCCGATATTACCTTTCGCGTGGTTGCTATTGCCCGAAAAGGATTGACGATCATCCCCAACGGCAAAGTCACAATTCAAGCACTCGATCAGGTGTTTATTCTGGCTGAGACCCACAACATACCCAAAGTCGTAAAAACGACCGGCAAACCTGAAATGGAAATTAACCGCGTAATGATTGCCGGCGGAACGGCCATTGGAGCAATGATTGCGCGCATCCTTTGCGAGGATGAAAAAAAATGGAATATCAAATTAATTGAGCCCGATTATGACACTGCCGAAGAGTTGGCGAAAGAATTAAAAGAAGTGCTGGTGTTAAATGGCAATCCCACCGACCCAGACCTGCTGGCTACCGAAGGCATTACGGATACCGACGCCTTTATATCTGTTACCGAAGATGAGGAGTCCAATATTATTTCGTGTCTGATGGCCAAACATTTAGAAGTACACAAAACGGTTGCGCTGGTTTCGAAATCAGATTACATCCCCCTGAGTCATACGATCGGACTCGATGCCGCTATTAACAAAAAATCGGCGGCCTCAAACGAGATTCACCGGCATGTGCGGGGCGGACGTGTGATATCCGTAACCGCCCTTCAAGGCATCAAAGCAGAAGTTATTGAGCTGCAGGCTGCTCCAAAATCAAAAATTACCAAAAAGCCAATTCATAAAATTACTTTTCCCGATGGGTGTGTCATTGGCGGCATTTTAAGAAATAATTCGTCTGCTATAGCCACCGGTAAATCCCAAATTCAAGCCAACGACCGCGTCATCATCTTCTGCCTGCCCGAAGCCATTGATAAGGTAACCTCACTCTTTCAATAATGCCTAAAACGTATATTGATAACATAGGCCGTGGTCAATTTAACTTATCAACGGTATTTGGCATTCTGGGAGCGTTTATATTTTTCCTGGGATTTGCCCTGCTCATGCCCATGATTATCGCTTTGGTTTACGAGGAAGAGGTCTGGCATACTTTTCTGTATTCGGCCTCTATTGCTTTTGGCGTTGGTGGAATCTTGTATTTCCTGTTTCCCCCTGATAAAGAATTACGCATCCGTGAAGGCTTTTTGATTGTCAGCCTTACCTGGCTGTTTCTTTCATTGGTAGGTGGTTTGCCCTTTTTAATTTCCGGGATACTCCCAAGCTATACGGATGCAGTCTTCGAAACGATGAGTGGCTTATCTACCACGGGAGCCACTATTTTGGGGGGTACCACAAGCTGGGGATTTACCAACCCAGAAATCGAGTCTCTTCCCCAAAGCATGCTTTTTTGGCGTTCGCTGGCACACTGGCTGGGAGGAATGGGTATCATCGTTTTGTCCATAGCCATTTTGCCTTTATTGGGAGTTGGCGGGATGCAGCTTTTTCAGGCAGAATCTCCAGGCCCTACTACCGACAAGCTAACCCCCCGGGTGCAGGAAACGGCCAAACTTCTGTGGGGCGTTTATGTGGCATTCACCGGCGTCGAATTTCTTTTGCTCTGGGCTCATCCCTCTATGGATTGGTTTGAGGCTATTAACCATGCCTTTGCCACTCTGGCTACCGGCGGATTTTCAACCAAAAATGCCAGTATTGCCGCCTTCGATTCGGCCTATATCGATGTGGTAATTACCCTTTTCATGTTTTTAGCCGGCATCAATTTTGCGATGCACTTTCGCCTTATTAAGGGAAATACCCAATCCTTTTTTAACAATCGTGAAATTCGATTTTACACCTTGGTTACCGCCATTTCTATTGTAGCAATAAGTGGATCGCTATGGCTTTTAAATGAATACGATTTTGGCAGTGCCCTGCGGTCCGGTGCCTTCCAGGCGGTAGCTATTATTACAACGACCGGGTTTGGCACCGATGACTACGAGCTGTGGCATTCTTTTGGTGCATTCTTTTTGTTCCTGCTATTTTTTACCGGCAGCTCTGCCGGCTCAACAGGTGGTGGGGTAAAGATGATTCGGTGGATGATCATCATCCGAAATTCATTTCGCGAAATAAAACAAATTGTTCACCCCAAGGCTGTACTCCCCATTCGAATTGGTGACAAAACCATCGACCGTAATATTCAGCGTACGGTACTAAGCTTCTTTGTGCTGTACCTTATTGTTTTTGGGATTGGTGCCCTGATTATGGCCATGATGGGATACGATATGGAATCGGCTATTGGAGCCAGCATCGCGTGTCTTGGAAATATTGGTCCCGGATGGGGAGAGTTCGGACCCACTGACAATTATGCACAAATTCCTATTATCGGCAAATGGGTGCTCATTATTTTGATGATGATTGGGCGACTCGAAATTTTCACGGTCCTTATTATCTTCTCTCCTACTTTTTGGAAACAATGATTTTAGATGAATGTGAAACGGAAAATGTGAGATATTAGATTTGAAAATAATAAAGTCTAATACCTAATCCGGTCGGTATCTTCGAGCCATTGTATAAGCGCCGGCAAAAACGTAAGTCCTGCAACTAAGGTCATTCCAATGCCAATAACGGCCATGGTACCCAGTGACTGCAATCCCGGGTGGTTGGTAAAAAGCAATCCCGAGAATCCCAGCATCGTGGTGAATGATCCAATGGTAACATGCTGTCCCGTGCTCGACAGCACATCCCACATGCTGTTCTTGCCCTCCTCACGATAGCGACTTGCCAAATGTACGCCATTGTCTTCTCCTATCCCAAGAATAGCCGGTAACACAACAAGGTTATAGAAATTGAACATCATACCGGTTACCATCATAATACCGAACAAAAACAGCAGGCCTACTACAAGCGGAAGCATAGCTATGATAGCCCAGCGCAGAGAGCGGAACGCGACGAGCATTAAAAAGAAAACCATCATAAAGGTGGCTCCTACCATCCACGGACTTTCGCTACGCATAAGCTCGAGCATTTCGGCCGCGATGATGGAGGTGCTGGCTGCGTAAAATGTTTCTCCGCTGTCCAACTCAACTTTGCCAACATCGTTTTTAAAAGCGATGGATTTTTGTCCATCGGATAGGCCCACGCTGGGATAAACGACCACAAAGTTGCCGATCTCTCCATCTTGGGTCACAAATTGACTTTTAAAATAATCGGGGATCTGATCGATCTCGAGTTGAGATTGGGTTTGGGCGGCCTGTCGTAGTTTATCAAGATCTTCATCGTCCTGTTCTTTCAGAAATGGATCATCAAGCAGCTCACGAACTTCAGCGATCTCCTGCAGTTTATTGTTAGCGGCTGTATCAGAAGGGGGAAAACGCTCGGGCAGCGCTTCTACATCCAGGATAGTAGGACTGGTGGTATCGGAACGCATTTTATGACGAAGTTTCTCCAGTATCTCGATCACCTGTTCCTGATTATCAGCCAGAATATATGCGGGATTTCGTTTATCCGAGCTGGAAACCTGGTTTTCAAGTTCATTAAATTCAGCATACTCTGGGAATTCCGGCTCCAAATCACCAAAATTATATTGGAATCGCAGATGGTCATAGTTAAATCCAACCGTTACTGAAACCAATAACCCCATCACCACAATGGTACGGGCAAAGGGATAGCGATGGAAGATTCCTTGTGACTGCTTTTGAGATACATCGCTTTTGCTGAACAAAATCCAGTTCATGCGCTCGAAAATGACCAAGATGGACGGCATAATAAAGAGCATGCACAGCAACGCCAAAATGATACCCGATCCGGCTATAAATCCAAATTCAGAAAATCCTCTAAATTGCGCCAGTACCAGCACAAACAGCGAAAATGCGGTGGTTAATCCGCTTACCAATATTGCGGATCCGGTGTTGTCATAGGTATCATAGAGGGATTCGAGGATCGGCTTGCCGCCGGCACGAAATTCAATATATCGGGCATAAAAGTGGATGCCGTAGTCGATGCCCATCCCGAAAAGAATGACAAATAGTACGGAGGTCATGGTGTTGAGCGTGCCAAGGGCAAAGTAGGTAACGCCGAATGTCCATGCGAGGCTTACCATTAATGGCGTACCAATCACAAAAATCGGTACCGGCATGCGGATCAGGTGATCCCAAAGTCCGTGCTTTTTGTCTTCGCTGTTTCCACGGCGGTAGTTGATATATTTTTTGAAAGAAAAGTAGAGCATCACCAGCAGCAGCACGCTTGATATCCCGGAGGCAAAGCTGCTGAAGACATCGTTCATGATGGAGTCAATTTCCGAGAGGTGACGCTTTAGGCGTCCCCCGTACTCGACCTGCATCTCGGCATTATAATTTTCCGGAATTACTTCGTGGGTCAGCAGTGAATCATAAGAGGCAAAGGTGCGGCGCAGGTAATCCAAGTCGCTTTTGGAGCCCGTGGGATACAGCTTTAGTACCGCCACAGTGCTATCCGAACTAATGGGGTATTCAGCGGGAATAATTTCGTCGTAGCTTTCTTCAAACTCACTGATATCGGTATCTGGGGCTTCCTCCTCTTCATCAAAATCGACCAGAAAGGGATTGGCCTCTTCTTTGGCTTTCTGGATTTCACTTTCGAGATACGATTTTATATCGGACAGCTCGTCTGAGGTAGCAAAATAAAGGGCGTTATCTTCTAAAAAGTCGGTTTCTTTACGGAACTCGGCCCGCTTAAAAAAGTAGCGATCGGATTCCTCATCATACAGCTTGAGACTCTGACGGGTCAAATCTTCAATAAACCGCTTATTGTCTTCAAAGCTGGGAGATTTTACGGCCACTTCCATCGCTGTTTCTCCACCTACCGTATCCTGAAGTTTTTCAAGGGCTAAAACGTGGGGATTTTGCTTTGGGAGCAGATTCGCCAGGTCGGTATCAACTTTTAACTGCACAGCGTAGCTGCCCATAATAGTCGCTGATATGATCCCAATAGCTAATACCCAAAAAGGATGGGTGGCATTAAGCTTTATAAGTGGACGTAAGAAATGGAGAATTTTATCCATCAATGCAGGAAGATTATTTTTTGAAAGGCAGTGAAGTTAATGATTTTATAAAAATTTCTGTAATGAATAGTCGATTTACTTTTTTGGTTTTAGCACGATGTCGTCATAGTCTGCCTTCACGTGGGTATTTGTGCTGTTGCCGTCGCTCAGAATTAATATTGCGAGCGGATGTCTTGGGGGATCATCGCCAAATCGCTCGCGGTAATCTTCTACCAAATTACGCTCAAAGGTCACCCATTTGCCGGTATCTTCTTCCCCTGATTTGATGACCAT
>JBNJFP010000030.1:35238-38285 GCA_051746985.1 Bacteroidota bacterium | reverse complement strand
GCAGGGAAGTCAACTCATCGTAGCTCCCTTTTTTAGCTTCGAAACGCAGGGTGAGCTCCCCGTCGGCTTCATCAAAATCGTAAAATACCTCATAAGCTACAGAGTCATCTTTTGCGGATTCGGATTCTGACTCATCAACCGAAAACTGCGGAAACTCAAAAATAGGCTGCCCAGTTTGTTGATACCACTCATCGGCAAAGTCACTCCATTGAATCACGCCTGGAAGCTCATTCATTACCCGATTCGCCGAATGTAATATATGCGAGCGAACCGAAGCACCTTGCCATTCTGATATTCCTTTCTGCCATTCGTTCCACCGATCTATACCAAAGTGGTCATACACAGTTTGCGGATACTCCTCTGTTGTATCGGTCTGCTCTAATTGATGCTCCCCTTCCGAAAGCTCCTGCAAAATAAGCGTCTGATAGAGTGTTACGGCATCGCCTTCTGCCCACTGTCGTTCTCGCTGTTGGATGCCAAACCATTGCCCTAAAATTCCGCGTTTCAACTGCGTTTCAATATCACCGCCGTTGGCATACAAAAATACGGTTCCTGCAGCCCAGTTTTTTGGTTCCCAGCTATGATCTCCAAGCACCACTACCTGGAACACATCGAAAGGATATTCCACTTCAAGATAGTTTTCTATTTCTCCGAGAAACACCTGAGCACGTTCGGTTATCTCTTCTTTCTGGATGCTATCAGCCCAGCTTTTTTCCACAGCCACATTTAGTTTTTTATCCCCAAAACGGCTGCTGGATTCTGAAAATTCTGCCACCGCAAATGCCAAACTTGAGGCTGGAATCTCTTTAGTAGATTCAAACTGATAGCGCATCACCTCTACCGATGATGTTTCTTCATCCACCTTATCACCACTGGCCCACACCTGGTATCCCGATGGCACGGAAATATCCATTTGCGTATGCAGCTCAACGTTAGGATTGTCAATTATGGGAACCCAGTGGCGCTGCGCTTTGGGCAACAACGATGTCCATATTGATTCACTGCTGTTTCTGAGCATTCCAAAACCGGGCTGGCCAGAATACCGAATACGGACCTCGTACTGATTTTCGGCTTCGGTAGAATCATCAACCGGAATAAAAAGGGAATCGTTGTGCAGCGAATAGTCAGCCGATTCACCATCCACAGAAACATCACTGATATCCAGATGTGAAGCATACAAGGTGAGCGTATCGGCACCGCTTATGTTTGCTTCAACTTGGTAAACAGCTTCTCCGTCGATCTGTAAATTTTGCGGCTGTACGCCCAGAGTGAGATCTAAGTTCAGCAATTCAAAATCGAGCTTGGGATAGGCCTCATGATCAAATGACTGGGCTTTGCCATCCAGCGGCATAGCTCCAATTAGTAATAAAATAAAGCTAAAACCAATGGCTGTATGATAATAGAGACGATTGTTGCGCATGAGCAATATCTGATTGAAAATTATAACCGCTACTTCCTGTTTATTGATTACAACGCATGAATATAAGGAGTCTTGTGCTTTCAGATAAATCTAAGTACTTCTTTTTTCTATTGTTCCGGTAAATCGTAAATGATAGACTCCCTTTTTCTGTTTTGAGGATACGCAAACCGTTTAACCTTAAAATATTATCTGTTATGAGTATGATGAAAGCGATGCAAGTATCAGAACCGGGTTCGGATTTTGAACTCGTTGAAAAAAATATTCCCACTCCCTCTGCTGATGAAGTATTAATAAAGGTGCAAGCCTGCGGCATTTGTCACAGCGATGCCTTTGTAAAAGATGGAGCTATGCCGGGCATTGAATATCCGCGCGTGCCAGGACACGAAGTGATCGGAACTATAGAATCGGTCGGCAACAATGTTAGCGAATGGAGCGATGGGCAGCGTGTGGGTGTAGGCTGGCACGGTGGACATTGCCACGAATGCGAAGCCTGCCGCAAGGGCGATTTCATCAACTGCGAAAACGCCAAAGTTACGGGACTTAGCTTCGACGGCGGTTACGCCGAATATATGACGGCTCCGAAAAATGCGCTGGCGGCGGTACCCGAATCACTCAATTCTGCCGAAGCCGCTCCCCTACTTTGCGCCGGCATCACCACTTTTAATGCGCTACGCAACAGCGATCTCAATCCCGGTGATCTCGTGGCCGTTCAAGGCATTGGCGGACTGGGTCACCTGGGCGTACAGTATGCTCATAAATTCGGATGCGAAGTCGTAGCACTATCGCGCGGAACGGATAAACAGAAACTCGCTTACGGACTCGGTGCCGATCATTTTATTGATACCGAGGCTACCGATGCCGCTGAAGAACTGCAAAAACTGGGTGGTGCTAAAGTTATCTTAGCAACAGCCCCTAACAGCAATGCCATTACCTCGATAATTGATGGACTTGGAACGGACGGTACGCTCATGATTGTGGCAGCTACCGGAGAACCTGTAGAAGTAAGTCCGTTTCAACTCATAATGGGACGCAAATCCGTTCGCGGATGGCCCAGCGGCACCGCTAAAGATTCCGAAGACACGCTGGACTTTAGCGCACTAACTAATATCACGCCAACTATTGAAACCTATCCGCTCAAAGAAGCCAATGAGGCCTATGACCGGATGATCAATAATGAGGCGCGATTCCGCGTAGTTCTGGAGATGTGATTCGTTATCGGTTAATTGTTATTTGGGTTGCAATGTTTTTGGATTGTGATCTTCTCAATTTCTCCTCGTTCCGTAGCTCTGCTGCGGAACGTTTTTTTCAAACCCGCAGGGTTTTCTTGAAGAGGTGTTTCTGCTTATAACACTGTTAGCTCTTTAGGAAAAGAAACCCTGTGGGTTTAATTCTATAGCCACTTATTTTCCTTAAACACCTCTAACACTTCCGGAAGCAACTCCCGGCTGCAGGAAAAACCGTTGCCCGATTCAATAGTTTCGTTTCCCTCTGTATCACAAAAAACGCCGCCCGACTCTTGAAGAACAGTCAACAACGGCGCCGCATCCCAAATATTCAAAATGGGATCGAACATTAAATCCGCACGCCCCGTCGCCACGAGCATATGTCCGTAGGCATCGCCCCAAGT
>JBNJFP010000030.1:0-35138 GCA_051746985.1 Bacteroidota bacterium | reverse complement strand
CAACAACGGCGCCGCATCCCAAATATTCAAAATGGGATCGAACATTAAATCCGCACGCCCCGTCGCCACGAGCATATGTCCGTAGGCATCGCCCCAAGTACGGTGAATGCGTGTCTTGTCGATCAGGGCATCAAAGGCATCCTCATAGCCAAACTCGGCTGACGAATAACAATCCGTGCTCATAAAGCTGGCTTTGGACAAATTATTACACGAACGCACGCTGCACAGCTTGCCATTGAGGCGTGCTCCCTTGCCTTTGGCCGCATCGCAAAGTTCATCAAGCGCCGGAGCATAAATAATGCCGATCACCGGCTCGTCCTCAACCACAACGCCAATCAGCGTCGTATAAAGCGGCACGCCGTGGATAAACGACTTCGTCCCGTCGATCGGATCCAAAATCCACTGTACACTACTCTCGGTATTATAATCGTCATGCTCCTCTCCCACGATGCCGTGCTCGGGAAATCGGGTTTGAATCTCCTCTCGCATTATTGTTTCCGCTTCCCGATCCGCAATTGTTACCGGAGAATCATCAGACTTGCGCTCTATATCAAATGATTTGTTAAAATAGTTAAGCGTATGATCGCCTCCCTTCTTTGCAATTTCAATAGCCGCCTTGTGTACAGTATCCAGATCAAAATTCATGTGTACTTATAGTCTTTGTGTGGTTATTTTCAGCAGGTTAAATATAGGATTCTGAATCCAGTATTCAGAATACAGAAGACTCGAAATTACCATTAAGATTTTTATTTCATTACATGACCGATTCACAGATTTTTAGCAGTATTGCACAGGAATTGAACTTCAAAACCAAACAGGTTAAAAGCGTCGCCGATTTTTTGGATGACGGGGCCACCGTTCCATTTTTGGCTCGTTACCGTCAGGAGGCAACCGGTGGACTCGATGAGGAGGATATCCGAAGTGTTCGCGACAAGCTGGAGTTCTACCGTACGCTCGAAGATCGCAAGAAAACTATTCTCAAGACCATCGACGAGCAGGATAAACTTACCGATGAGCTCGAAGAAAAGATCAAATCGTGCACTGATCTCAATACACTGGAAGATCTCTACCTGCCCTACAAACCGAAACGACGTACCAAGGGCGATATGGCCAAAGAAAAAGGATTAGAGCCACTGGCCGAGCTTATCTGGGCGCAAGAGATTGAGAAAGGTGATCCTATGGAACACGCTGCCAAATTTGTGGATAAGGAGCAGGAAGTCGAATCAGCCGAAGATGCCATGGACGGTGCCCTCGATATCGTCGCCGAGTGGATTAACGAGTCAGCCGATGTGCGTGAGAAACTGCGTGATATCTTCCAGGAGCATGCGGTAATTAAAACGGAGAAAAATCCCGCCGTAGAAGAACGCACTAATTTTGAAGACTACTACGAATTTTCTCAAAAAGCCAAACACCTGAAACCGTACCAGATATTGGCCATCAATCGCGGGGAGCGAGAAAACGTGCTATTTGTGAACGTGGATTTATGGGATGACATCACGCTCGAAAATATTGATGATGTGGTCATCAAAAATGATAGAAGTATTTTTGTCCCAAAGATCCAGGATGCGGTTGAAGATGCCTATAAACGACTGCTTTTCCCCTCGCTGGAACGCGAGCTCCGTAATAATTTAACTGAAAAAGCTGACCAGCACGCTATCGAAACTTTTGCTACGAATTTGTCCAATTTACTCATGCAGCCGCCGCTCGATCACAAAGTGGTCATGGGCATCGATCCCGCTTACCGGACGGGCTGCAAGGTGGCTGTGGTGGACGAAACTGGAAAGTATCTCGAGGGGACGACCACCTATCCTACACCACCGCAGAACAAAGTCGCCGAAGCTGAAGAGGTTTTTGAAAAGCTGATAGACAAATACGAAGTCAATCTCATTGCCATCGGCAATGGAACAGCCAGTCGTGAGACCGAACAGATTGTGGCCGAGTTTATCCAAAAGCGAAAAGAGAAGCATCCCGATGAAGAACTTAACTATATGATTGTGAACGAAGCCGGTGCTTCGGTCTATTCAGCATCAAAAGTGGCCGCCGAGGAATTTCCCGATCTGGATGCTCCGCAGCGCGGCAATATTTCCATAGCCCGACGCGTGCAAGATCCGCTGGCCGAACTCGTAAAAATTGATCCGAAATCGATTGGCGTAGGATTGTACCAGCACGACGTGAATCAAAATCAGCTGGCGCAGTCGCTGGATGATGTGGTCGAAAGTTGTGTGAATCAGGTGGGCGTGAACCTAAATACGGCAAGTGCACCGTTATTGTCCCATATTTCCGGTTTAAGCCGCAGGGTGGCCAAACGCATAGTCAAGCATCGCGAAACCGATGGAACCTTCTCAAATCGCGAACAAATTAAAGATATAAAGGGTGTCGGGGAATTTCGATTCCAACAGGCGGCCGGATTTATGCGAATTCCTGAATCTGAGAACCCGCTCGATAACACGGCCATCCACCCGGAAAGCTACGAAGCTACTGAGAAGCTTTGTAATCTTTTCAATATCAATTTGGAAAAACTGAATGAACAAACAGATGCCATTGCGGAGAAGATCAAAAATATTGACAAGGAGCAGGTAGCTGAGCAGATTGGTGTAGGTGTTCCGACGCTCGAGCTGATCATTAAAAACCTCCAAAAACCGGGACGCGATCCGCGGGAATCTCTGCCCAAGCCGGTACTCCGAAATGACATCATGAAGATGGAAGATTTGAGCGAAGGACAGGTGCTCGAAGGCACGGTTCGCAACGTCGTTGATTTCGGTGCTTTTGTGGATATCGGAGTGAAGCAAGACGGCCTGTTACACATCTCAAAAATGGCCGATCGAAAGGTCGAAGATCCACACGATATTGTGGCTGTTGGAGATATCCTAAAACTCACGATTGTGTCGCTTGATTTGGAGCGCGGTCGCATCGGATTATCGCTCATCGATTAGTCCATTTTCAGATCCAATTTTTGTACCCAATCATTGTACAAATTTGAGTAAATAATCGCCTAAAATTTCATCTTATTTTAAGGGCTATTTCGTCACATTTTTTGTAGCGGAACAGCCCTTTCTTTTTGGCTAACCTTCTCCCTCCAGATACGATTATTCGTCTTAGAACTGGCCGAGCTTTCTGCAGGTCTTTCAAGATATTTCGATAGAAAACTGATTCTGCATTCATCAATTCCTTAGTCGTTTCTTGTCAAAATTTATGTGTACCCAAAAACTCTTTATGGTATTTTTAAAGTTTGTTTGGTTAAAAAAACAGCAAAACAGCCTTATTTTATCTATTATTTAAATTATACTTATTTATTAAATTATTGCAGCTCAGTGCTTTACCAATCTTATAATTAGTACTGATAAATTGTCTTACCACGAAAATCATAACAAAACCTAAATAATTTAGGCATATATCATAGTTAAAAGCCAAGCCGCCTACAAGAACTATAAACACCCCTAAGTTATTTATTTACAATATCTTACATAGCAAACAGATTATTCTGATGCTCTTCAATCAAAAATGCTTATAAATTAACCTAAATAATTTAGGTACCGCACAAATAAAGTGCCTTTTTACACTTAAAGTAATTTTTAAATAATAGCTACATATTACTTATTAATAACTAAATGCGTTACTAAAATGTAATACCTTAACTTCTCTTGACAATTTTGTTTTATCGCTACTCAGCGTGTTATAATGTAAATAGTAAACCCAGTTACATCAATCACTCTAACTTGTTGCAAGCCATGACAGTGTTGGCTATCTATCCACTCCCTACTCTATTTGCTTGTTTTATATGTCAAATTGCCACACTGTTCCTCAAAAAGGAAATCCCGACTAAAATCTCCTCAAAATATACTGTTCTATTCTGCTTATTTATGAATCTATCTCACCTCAACATTGCTACCAATGAGATGAGTTTGATGAGTATATTCTTTTCTTAATGACACGATCCAGTTCAAATAAAATCGAGAGTAATATCCCCTTAAAACTTTCCAGTTTTTATTCCATTATCGGAGCAGATTCTTTACCCAAATATTCGATAGAAAATTATACTTCTACCTCCGCCCTTTTGTCCTTCGATACACACCAAAAATCTGCTAAAAAAATGAATGTAAATTGCCGCTACTTATCATCTACTTGACCGGTGATACTATAGGTTCTGCAGGCTTGGTATTTGGGATTAAAATAGCGGCATCAAATGCCCATAAAAAAGCTTCCAAATCTTCCGGAATATTTAGTTTTCCGTCATGCATTTTTGCATGTAAAGAAGAGAAATCAAACAAGGCTGGTTGCTCTTTTATAAGTGAACGAAACTCATCATTTAGGTAGGGATTTTGACACTCCACACCACGCGTCGGGAAGGTCGTATTTTTAGAATTTGGTCCACACAAAACCGCAATATTTAGCGCCTCTCCATCCATCAATTCAGCAAGTGATACCGACAAGTTTCCCACATCCAATGCATTGTTTGGAGTCACCCCTCGGTACGCATGTCGGGCTCCAATTTTAATCATTAATCGCGGATTTTCTACAGAGGAGTTTTGAAAGGAGCTCCATAAATTTTTCCTCAGATATTTTGCCCGCATCTGGTTCGACGTATAATTCTCATCATCGTTGAGTCGGTATATTTCTATGCTTTTAGTTAACTCGGTCAATATCTGCTGAGCTTCAGGCATACCCTCGAAATGAGGCTTCAACTTCTTAATTTTCGCAGGATCATAAATAGAAATTGGGTTAGGAATGCCCTCAGGCAACTTTTTAAGACGTGGATCATCAACCGCTCCAGTTTCCGTGCGTACTTCCTGAACTAAATTTTGAGTTGATGAATCCGGCGCTAAGGCTTCAAGTCGGTCAAAAGCCATATCAGTAGTAAAGGCAAATACCTGATCAAGTCCCCACAGTGGTTCTTTTGCTTTGCTGTTCTCCACAAATTCGTAAATAAGATCCCGTTCAGCTTTAAAATTATAAAAGGGAATAGCATTAGGGTATTGCTCAATAAGACTATTATAAACTTCTTTATCTTTCTTAAGGCTGTCTGTCATTCTTTCGACCGTCCACGGACTTGCTTCCAAGGCCAGGTGATCAAACTTATTTTTTTGATCCAAGCTTTTAATCAGAGACTCTACCAATGCCGGAATTTCCTTTGTGGCATGTATCTCCCCTATGGTTACAACTGATGCCTTTTTTGATTCACTGATAAGCCACTCTCCTCCCTCTCCCTTGAGTTTATCACCTTCTACGGATAACTCATATCGATTTTCTTTTAGTACTTGTTTTAACGATTTGGAAGATTCTTTGCCTTTGTTATCCTGACCCAAAACCTGTGAGACCCCAATAAATAGCATTAACATTAAAACACTAAGAAAGCCCGCTTTTTTCATAGTTTCGATAAAATTTTATTACTATTGATCTTATTTTTCGAAGCTTTATTACTTCGTATAAAGAGTTTCATTGTTACATTTTTTAATTGACTACAGCATTCACCAATCTTTTATGAATTACCAGCAGCTCACTGAACAACATCATCTGCCCGTTTATAACCGCTATCCCATCACACTCACCAAAGGAAAGGGTGCTTATGTTTGGGATGATCAGGGCAACAAATACCTCGATGCCTTGGCTGGAATTGCGGTCAACAGTCTGGGGCACTGTCATCCCAATGTGGTTGAAGCAGTTCAAAATCAGGTGGACCAGCTCATGCATATTTCCAACTTCTATTACAGCAAACCGCAGGCTGAGTTCCTGCAATTACTCTCAGAAATTACTGGCCTGGACAAAGGTTTTATCTGCAACAGTGGCGGAGAAGCCATGGAGGCATGTCTTAAAGCAGCACGCAAATATGGCAAGGCACATCATAAAGAAGGGCCACTGTTGACCGTCAGCAATGCCTTTCACGGCCGAACAGTCGGGACCATATCTATGGGTATGGATAAGTACGCCAAGGGATACGATCCCCTTTTAGGCGGTTTTCAAGAAATTCCCATGAATGATATTGAGGCACTTGAAGCTCATTTTGATGAAGACACGCTTGGCATTGTAATTGAAACCATTCAGGGCTCAGGTGGATTGCACATGGCTTCACAGGCGTTTATGGATGCCATACAGGATCTCTGCGACCAGCATAACGCCTTACTTATTGTAGATGAGGTACAAACCGGCGTAGCTCGGACCGGCAAGATGTTTGGCTTTGAACACTATGGCGTACAACCGGATATCATCGGGATGGCTAAGGCCATGGGCGGTGGATTTCCCATTGGGGCGATGATGTGTGATAATAAAGTTGCTGAAACGATGAGTTATGGCGACCACGGCAGCACCTATGGTGGCAATCCGCTGGCTTGCTCGGCCTCGCTGGCGACATTAAAAACGGTAATTGATGAAGATCTCGTCGATCAGGCGAAGCAAAAAGGAGCTTTTTTGAAGCAGGAAATTGCTAATCGCACCGTGGATATGAATGAAGTGGTCGATATCCGTGGCCAGGGACTGATGATTGGCGTGGAGCTTTCGTTTGAGGGACGTGCGGTAGTGGAAGAGATGATGGACAACGGTGTACTATCGAACTGTACGCAGGGGAATGTTATGAGGCTGGTGCCGCCGCTGGTAATCAAGGAAGAAGGTTTATCCGCCCTGGCTTCGGCTTTGGTATCAGCAATCAAAAAAACATCCCCATAAAGAAAACAAAATGACCATATTTTTGTTATTGTTAGTGAAATTGAAATGAGCAGCTGATTGGATGCGACCTTTTCTGTATATACTCATAATTTTAGCGGGAGGACTTTTGGCGGCGCCGTTACAGGTAATTGCCCAAGAGACCGATACTACGAGCATGACTATTGAGCAGGAAGAGGAGTCTGACGGCGAAATACAACTCGATCAGCAATATGAGCGCTCTGTTTCGGGTGGTTCGCTAACCGATATGGGGACCTATAATGTGCCTTCGTCCTCGCAGTATTATCAGGCGCCATTCGAGGCGCAGGAGGAGCTGGATCGATTTATGGAGGAGTATCGCGAGGAAATGAAAGAAAGCAACTACTGGAATTTTTTAAAGGCAGTGAGTCCCTATATCCGGCTACATCTGGGGGTGCGCGATTTTAACACCTTGGATATTGTGGGACGCGATAATCCGCTTTGGCAATCGTATAGTAACGATGAAGAACTTGATTGAAAATTTCACCATTCAGTCCCGAAGCTGATCATCAATTGAAAATATTACGAAAGGCCTCCTTCACTTTTTCCAGATCTTTATCCGTAATCTGAAAATGAAAGGTTGCACGAAGCGTTTGCGGTCCAAATGGTACTACCTTAATGCCTTCCTCAGCCAATACTTCCACGGCTTTTGAAGCGGATATTTTCTTGACATCAAAAATTAAAATATTGGTCTCTACGGATTCCAAATCGATAGTCAGTCCTTCACATTCGGCGATAACCTGAGCCAGTTCTCGGGCCCGACGATGGTCGTCTTTGAGCTTGGGCAAATGGTGATCAATCGCATAATCTGCGGCGGCGGCTAATATACCAATTTGACGCATGCCCCCACCCCACATTTTTCGCATACGGCGTGCCACGGTTATCTTTTTTTGGGATGACAAAATCATCGATCCCACTGGCGCTCCCAATCCTTTGCTAAAGCAAACCGACATGGTATCGGCAACGCGACCAAAGAAATCAGGCTTTGTTTTTGTAGTAGTCATAGCATTCCAAATCCGGGCACCGTCGAGATGAATGGCTAAATCGTTTTGGTCAGCAAAAGAGCTTATTGCTGTGAGCTCTTGCTCTTTGTAACAACATCCACCGCCTTTATTGGTTGAATTTTCCAAGGTGATCACCTTTGTTCGGGGTTCCCAGTCCTGTTGACCCCGAACCGTATCCTTTAGCAGACCGGCAGATAGTTTGCCTTTTGCGCCCTGTAGCGGACGAAGCAGTACCGATGAAAGGTGTGATGCAGCCGTGGACTCGTAATTAAAAATGTGTCCCGTTTCTTCGATCAGGACTTCATCTCCCTGATCGGTTAATACATTTATCGCCAGCTGGTTGGCCATGGTACCACTGGGCGTAAAGAGTCCGGCCTCGAAACCGAACATATTCGCCACTTTTTCTTCCAAGGCATTTACTGTAGGATCTTCGCCAAAAACATCATCCCCCACTTTGGCCTCGGCCATAGCTTTTCTAATTTCAGAGGTTGGCTGTGTTACCGTATCACTTCGTAGATCGATCATAAATTAAATAGAAATTATTGCGTATTTCGTAGTGTTTTTAGCATATCGAATTACCTATTTTGTTTTCTCTACAATGCTGTAAAAACTCTCGGTATCAATATTCGTCCCGCAGACAATAATGCCCACATTTTTATCCATGACCTCATCGGCCAGTGGACCAGTAGCAGCAGCCAGCGCTGATGCCCCAGCTGGCTCAACAGCCAGTTTCAATTCTTCAAACATGATGCGCATCGTCTGAGCCATCTTCAAATCAGTAACGGTAACAACTTCATCCACAAAACGCTGGCACAACCCAAAACTGTAGGGGGCAGCGTGCGGTGCCCCCAGGCTGTCGGCTATAGTATCGACTTTGTCAATTTCGACGGGTTCTCCCGCTGCAAGACTTTTACTCATGCTGTCGGCCCCGACAGGTTCTACGCCAAACACTTTACAATCGGGTACCATCTGTTTGATTGCTGCAGCAATACCGGCACAAAGTCCACCACCACCGATAGGAACAATTACAGCATCGAGTTCGGGGACATCCTGAGCAAACTCTAACCCCACCGTTGCCGTACCCAGCGCTGTTTGCTCTCCCTCGAATGGATGAATAAACGCTCGATTTTCTTCTTTTTCAATTTGTTTAACACGCTCAAAAGCCTCGTGCACATCATCCACCAGCACTACCGTAGCGCCATGTGATTTACACTTCTCAACACGGAATTTATTGGCTGTTTTGGGCATCACCACTTTGGCGGTTGTACCGAGTGACTTGGCTGCATAAGCTACCGCAATGGCATGGTTCCCTGCACTTACAGCCGTAACGCCATTTTTAAGCTGCTCCTCGGAAAGGTCCATCATATTTATCAGTGCCCCACGTGGCTTAAAACTGCCGGCATATTGAAAGAGCTCCATCTTCAAAAATACGTTTGTATTCTCACTAAGCAGTTGATCTTTTACATCGCTCTTCCACTGCCAAACCGGAGTTCGCCGGACGCTCTCTCCCAGTCTTTCACGTGCTTGCTCTATTTCTCGCGGTGTCGGGATTTTGATGGTTTTCATATTACTTGTAATTCCGTTTTGAGATAATTAACCATCACAAATAACAAGATTTTTCCAAAAATCGAAGACGGGAAATATTTTTTTACAGTGTGCAAATAGATAAATGTGAAAGTCCCCCTTCTTCTAATGATATACCATTCTTAGACTTATGGAAAGAAGAATGGCATAAGTAGTTATAACTTTATTATCTATTTTTATGCTTCCATTCAAATGACGTATATACTTCAAGATAAATGAACTATATATGTCAAGGGGAACGAACTAGTCGGTTCGCTCCCCCTGAAGTAGTAAGGTTATTATGTTAGATATCTCTTAGAACTAAGAAACAATCAATTGTTTGGATAACACCCCGGTTCTGATTGAGCTTGTTCCCTTTAGTATGCTACGCACTTCTAAACGGTAAGTACCGGCGGTTAGCTGAGGGTTTACGAAGATCAGCTCCCCGGGCATATTGCGTAGTATTGGGCTATCAACTTTGGTTTCACTGCTGTCAGCAGTATTTACGAAAAAGATACCCTGGGTAGAATCACTCTCATCATACTTGAGCAGGCTTCCCGTGATGCGTGCACCGGCTGTTGGCGTTGCAACATCATCCTGTATCTGTGTGCTGTTATCAATAAAGTGCAATGGTTTGGGCTGACGTTTACGAGCAGTTACCTTTTCTATCGCTATATCCTCGCTTATCTCTCGTAGCCGTTTACCGGCCGTTACGTTAATTCGGATCTGATGACGCGAGGAGTCAAAGGTATCATTTTCTCCTTCAAATACTCCACTAACGCCTGAGCTGATGTTAACTAATGGGGTAATTACGGCATGGCCTTTTTCAATAAGATTGACAATGCCACCTACGATTTCTTCAAACCCTGCCAACGCTTCTGCTTTGGTTATGGTAGAACCTTCCCGGGTCATATGATCAAAGACATCTTCGATACGATAACTCTCAGCATTGCTGCTAATAGCCATATAATCATCCGGGTCATTCGTCATCTGGTTCGGAATTAAATAGAATTCAATCGCCATAATAGTATATATTTCGTGATCAATGTTATTTGTTCTCAACTTGACTTGACGTGTATATTTTAATGTCACTTAACAGTAAGATCACTTTGGTGCGCATACGTTACAAAAAAGTTGAATATAAGTGGTAGTTTATCTCAAATTTATAAGGGAGGGTTAAGTAAAAGCTTCACGTTTTCTCTTCGAGATACAGGACTGTTTGAATCACAAAAATGAACACTTTCCATAACTTCCGAACATTCAACAAGTGCTATTACCCTCCTAACGACGATTATGACTTCCGTCTTTTGGCTTGATCCAAAAGACTTGTAAAAAATCAAGGCTTAGAATTATGAACCCGCTCCGGCCGTACGACGGAATAATTTCAATGGTCCGTCCCGAGCAATGCCGCATTCCTCACGAGTCACCGGTATGAAATTATTCTTTTCGTCTCCGGCCTCCACACATAATTCATAGGCCGTTTTTTTAGTTACCTAAACAATTACCTGCCAACAAAACTAATTTTACAGTTTTCCTTGGAAGGATAAACTCAAGTAATATATAGACACAGAAATAGGTTACAAGTATTACCGCTTCAATAAAAAAACCCTCAGAGTTCACCATACCCTGAGGGTTTTATAACAAATACAGATGCTGATCCGGCAGACGGCATAACACAGAATAAATTTCTAATCGTGCTTGTAAAATCCTTCGCCCGATTTATCGCCCAGCTTGCCGGCATCCACCATCTTAACCAACAGCGGACACGGACGGTATTTAGGATCCTTAAATCCTTCGTACAGCACATTTAGGATATCAAGACATACATCCAAGCCAATAAAATCAGCCAGTCGTAACGGTCCCATCGGGTGCGCCATCCCCAACTTCATCACCTGATCCACATCCTCGGGCTCGGCCACGCCTTCATAAACGCAATAAATCGCTTCGTTAATCATGGGCATCAGCACGCGGTTGGATACAAAGCCCGGGTAGTCAGCCACTTCAACCGGATTTTTCCCTAACAGCTCCGCAGTATTTTCAATAGTTTCCACAACATCGGCATCGGTGTCCAATCCGCGCACCACTTCAACCAGCTTCATCACCGGCACGGGATTGAAAAAGTGCATCCCGATGAAGCGCTCGGGGCGTGAGGTCGTTGCCGCTAATTTTGTTATGGATATGGATGACGTATTGGAAGCTAAAACAGTTTTCTCAGGGGCCGCCTCATCAACCTCGGCAAACACTTTCTTTTTGAGTTCAAAATTTTCGGGCACTGCCTCTACCACTAAATCCACATCGCTCACAGCTGAAGCCGTATCGGTATGCGTGGCAATATTTTCGAGCGTCTGCACTTTCTGATCGGCCTCGATCTTTTCCTTTTTGACCATCCGCTCCAGATTCTTATCGATGGTGGCCAGCGCCTTATCGGCCAACTCTTGATTCATCTCTACAAGATTCACCGGGATGCCATTCATCGCAAACACATGACAAATGCCGTTCCCCATCGTACCGCCGCCAATGACTGCTACTTTTTTGATATCCATAACATAAGAAATTTGTTAGAATTGGGTGTTGATTATTGATGAATGAGAGTATCGAATTTCTGAAGCATTTTCAATGTATTGCCATTCTTTACTTCCTTTTTGACGTTATTTATTAATTGCTATGTTTGCTACATTTATGAGCAATCATCAACTTTTTTACGCTACTTATGAACAAGACATTACGCATCGCTTTATTTTTGCTGATTATCGTTGTCGGCATAGCAGGCATTGCCATATACTGGACGTTCTATCGCCCGCTCCCCAATTACCAGGCTAACTTGGAGCATTCCAACATAAGTCAACAGGTAGATATCCACTGGGATACCCATGGCGTGCCCCATATTTATGCGGCGGACAAGAACGATCTGTACTATACGCTCGGATATGTCCACGCCCAAGATCGCCTCTGGCAGATGACCTTGAGTCAACTGGCAGCGGAAGGACGGTTTTCTGAATTTTTGGGCAAAGACCTGCTGCCCTACGATAAACTGCAGCGCACCATTGGCTTTTGGCGCATCGCTCAGCAAATCGAAGCCACACTTTCCGACTCAACCAAAGATCTGCTTCAGGCTTATGCGGATGGCGTCAACAACTATATCGACAACAATCCCAAAAACCTGCCCATACAATTTACCCTGGCCGATATGTCTCCCATCCGCTGGACGCCTACCCACTCTATAGCGCTGGCACGAATGATGGCCTGGGAACTGAACCTTGCCTGGAAATCAGAGTTGAATTACACCTACTTTGCCGAGCATCTTCCCGAAGAAAAGTTTGAGCAGCTTCTCCCCGATAACGACGATTTTTATTCCGATGATCTCAGCGCAACATCATCCTGGGCGGATGCGCTTATCCCCTTTGTCGATAAAAATGAATCGCTCAACAAGCTGATGGGCAAGCAGGGTTCGCATGTGGGAAGCAACGCATGGGCGGTAAGCGCAGAAAAATCCTCAACGGGTGCCCCTTTGCTGGCCGGTGATCCCCACCTGGGACTGGATATGCCCGGCAAATGGTACGAAGTGCATTTAAATGTGGACGGACAAAATTTATCTGGTGCTACGCTGGCCGGAGCTCCCATCGTTATTCTGGGACAAAACGATCACCTGGCATGGTCGCTCACCAACATAATGCTTGACGATACCGACTTCTTTGTTGAAGCTGTAAATCCCGACAATAGAGAAGAATATGTGCTTGATTCTCTGGCTTCCGATGCCATTTATGAGGAGTTCGAGCTACAGCAGGAAGTCATCAAAATAAAAGGCGCCGATGACACCCTTTTCACGCGAAAGCTTACCAATCACGGCCCGGTTATTTCGGACGTCTTTCCAGAGCAGGATTATATCGACGACCGGGTAATCACCATGCAATGGACGGGTCTCGATGTTTCTAATGAAGTAGAAGCATTGTTTACGATGAACTGGGCCCAGGATTTTGAGGAATTTCAGGAAGGAGCCTATGATTTTAAAGTGCCTGGGCAAAATTTTATTTATGCTGATAAAGACGGCAACATTGCACAACTTTCGATGGCCAATATTCCCATACGTGACGAAAATCCAGTGCTGCTTCGCGAGGGTTGGAATCCCGATTACGACTGGCAGGGCTATGTGCCTGACGATGAGCTACCCACTATCATCAATCCAGACCGCGGCTGGGTCGCTAACGCCAATACTTCGCCCACCAGTGATGAGTATCCTTATTACCTATCCATTTACTGGGAGCCGGATTCGCGTATTAACAGAATTGAGGAATATTTAACCGAGAATGAGCGTCTGACTCCCCAGCTGTTTCAGCAGATGCAAAACGACAACTACTCATCTTTTTCACAGGATCTGGTACAACAAATCCTGCCCGTTTTAAAAGAGGCCGATCGCGACGAATTTGAAACCGTCATTTCGTATCTCGAAAATTGGGACTATACCTACGGAAAATCAGAAACGGCCGCTTCTATCACGGATGTTTTTATGATTAATTTAGCCCAAAACACCCTTGGGGATGAAATGGAAGAGGAGGCTTACGAAAATTTTGTTCGATTTTCCTCTATGCCCCTTCGCACGCTGGAACGGCTTATGCGCAACGGCAGTACTCTTTTTGATGACGTAACAACCGAAGACACTGTGGAAACACGTGATGATATTATCATAAAAAGTATGGAGGAAACCGTTTCGTTTTTAGAACAAACGTACGGCGACGAACCATTTGAATGGCGCTGGGAACAACTCCACACCATTACCTTTAAGCCGCAACTATTTGCCGAAGCTGCCGACGATCCCGAGGCCCCAAATGCGTTAAAACTCATTGTTAACAATCTGCTCAGTGAAGGGCCTCATCCGGTTAGCGGACATGATATGAGCATTAATAATGGAGAATACAGCTGGAATGAGCCCTTCGAAATGATTCTGGGTCCCTCCATTCGACGTATCATTGATTTTGGAGATCTAAGCCGCACCTGGTCGATTAACGCCACCGGCCAATCGGGAAATCCACTGTCGCAATATTATGGCGATCAAACCGAAAGTTGGCTCGACGGGCAGTACAAATTTTTGTATCAGGACAGTACGTTTTTCAACGAAAACCAATACAATACCATGATATTTACACCAAAATAAGGTCCAAAACCAACTCCATGAAACCGCTTCCTTTTCTGCTAATTCCACTACGACTGTCGGCTATGTTTATTACATTTTAACGACCCCTAAATTACCTACTTGACCAAATAGCAACCATGCCCAATAGCTTATCATCCCACCGTCCACCAATTCTTTTTATAATTGTCGCCTTTTTATTTTTGGGATTTCAATCCTGTGCCACTTTCCAAAAAAGTGCCGACCAGCCCAAAATTGGCGGAGGCATTGATCAGCCAAGCTTGCTGTCAAAAATTGATTCGGTCAAAAAAGCGGAAGAATCCACCGAAAAGCCCCAAAAAGCTCCCACCTTTGATACCGATACTATTGATGTAGATACACTACTGTCCCAAATGACACTCAGGGAGAAAATCGGGCAGCTCTTTTTTATTCGAGCCAACGGAAATTTTCAAAGCGAAGACCATTCCCAGTATCAAAAGCTGCTGCGACAGGTGAAAAAATATGGAGTCGGTGGAATTACGTTTTTTAGCGGAGATATCTACGCCCAGGCTGTTATGACCAACAAGTTGCAACAAACCGCCAACATTCCACTCTGGATTTCCCAGGATATGGAATACGGGGCTGCCATGCGGGTGAATGGAACTACCCGATTTACGCCCGCTATGGGCGTGGCCGCCACCCAAAATCCTGACTATGCCTATTGGATGGGCAAAATTACCGCTCAAGAAGCCAAGGCGTTGGGCGTCCACCAGGTTTACGCCCCTGTTTTGGATGTAAATAACAACCCGCTTAACCCCGTTATAAATGTTCGGTCCTTTTCTGCCGACCCGGATGTTGTATCCCTTTTTGGCAATAAATTTATCGAGGGCGTACAATCCGAAAATGTTATTTCGACCGCTAAGCACTTTCCCGGCCACGGCGATACCGATATTGATTCGCACCTGTCGCTGCCCGTCATCAAATATGATTTTGCCCGACTTGATTCGCTGGAGCTGAAGCCTTTCCGATCGGCTATCAACAACGGACTTAACAGCATTATGAGCGCCCACATCGCATTCCCGAAAATTAGTCCCGATACGGCGCTACCGGCTACAATGGATCCTTCTATCGTAAACGGTATTTTAGCTGACAGCCTCGACTTCAAGGGTATGGTGGTAAGTGACGGCTTGGAAATGCGGGGCATTTCATCTCACTTTTCGCCGGGCAAAGCAGTTATTGAAGCCCTAAAAGCAGGTGTAGATCTCATGCTATTAAGTCCTGATGAGTTGACAGCCATACACGAAATTGAGCTGGCGGTACAATCAGGGAAAATTTCCGAAGAGCGCATTGATCAATCAGTCCGCAAACTGCTACAATGGAAGAAACAGAAGAACCTGTTCGAAGACAGGCAGGTAGATATTGATAGTCTCAGCGGCAAGATCAACAGAAGAAGTAATCAGCTTATTGCCGATGAAATCAGCAGAAAATCGCTGACTCTGCTTAAAAATGATGATGCCGTACTGCCGATCAGGGCAAACGATCATTCCAAAATTATGGTAGTTTCGGTATCGGATGGTAGCAGCGGGAACGCAGGATCCTCCTTTGTATCGCAGCTAAGAAATCATCATCCCGATGTAGTTTCACATGTGCTTGATAAACGTACAAGCAAAGAAGAGAAGGAAGAAATGAGAAAGGATGCCAAAAAGGCCGACCTGATCATCATCGGATCGTTTGTGTACGTGCGAACGGGCGAAGAGGCGCAAATGCGCATCAAAGATTTGGACCTTCTAAAAGACCTCACTGACGACAAACCCTCGGCTCTTATCGCATTTGGCAATCCCTATATCGTTGAAGATCTGCCCGACACCGAAGTACAGCTGCTGGCATGGTCGGCCAACAGCAGTCAGGTTAGAAATACCGTGCCCGCACTTTTTGGCGGATCGGAGATCAGTGGTCGCCTGCCCATCAATATTCCTGGCATGTATTCTATCGATCACGGTTTGTATTTGCCCCAAACTTCGCTGCGTGACGATGAGCCGGAAGTAGCAGGCCTTTCGCCCGATTCGCTCAACCAAATTGAAGACCTCATGAACGAAGCAGTATTTGATTCTACCTTCCCCGGCGGGGTGGTAACGGTAGTTAGAAACGGGACCATAGCTTACCAGGAAGGATTTGGCTATCAGACCTACGAAAAACTTAATGCTGTAGAAGATGATGAAATTTATGACTTAGCATCACTTACCAAAGTCACTGCTACCACACCAGCGATTATGAAGCTCGTTGAGGAAGGAAAAATCAACCTGGACGATAAAGTCGGGGAATATATTTCAACCTTTTCCGAAGGCGATAAAAAGGATATCACCATCGAAAACTTTTTGCTGCACAACTCCGGGCTGCCGTCATTTCGTCCCTATGTTGATTCGCTGAAAACAAAGAATGAAATCATCAAAGCCATAAAAAACGAACCGCTTACCTATGAGCCGGAAACCGATTATGTATATAGCGATCTTGGATTCATTTTGCTGGCAGAAATTGTTGAAGAAGTAACCGGCAAAAAGTTTGAAGAATATCTTGAAGAAACCTTTTACGAGCCGCTGGGGATGAAAGACACCTTTTTTAATCCCCATGAAATGGACTCACGTATTACCCGGAGGATCCCCCCGACAGAAATAGATACCACCTACCGCGATACCACCGTGCACGCCTATGCCCACGATGAGCGGGCCTATTATCTGGACGGTGTGGCTGGCCATGCGGGCTTATTTTCCACTGGTGATGACCTTGCCAAATACACTCAAATGCTGCTTAATAGTGGATGGTATGCCGGACGCCGCTACTTGGAAGGATCTACTATAGAAACATTTACAAAAAAACAGTCTGAACGCTCAAATCGTGCTTATGGTTTTGATCGTAAGGATGATGGCTTTAGCACGGCAGGATCGTTAATGAGCGAACAGGCATTTGGACATACCGGCTTTACCGGCACCAGTTATTGGATTGATCCAGAAAACGATGTGGCGGTGATTATCTTAACTAACAGAACCTATCCCTATCGCTCATACGGAAAACAAATTAGCGAAATACGAGCAAAAATTGCAGATATCGTTATGTCATCAATCACAGAATAATGGATATCCAAGAGCTTCAAGATCACAATTATGTCCCCTATTCCAGGCAGCCATCACTGGCGGCAGTGCGTGGCAAAAGCGAGCGGTGGTACCCGGGGGTTCGTATCGAAAATATTTCGTACCCATTGAGCATTAGCGCCACGCAAAACGCCCTGTTTTGCTGCCTCAGTGAAGCCGACCGGCCCGCCGAATTATATACCGAGGAACAAGAATCGTCTATGGTACCCAGCTGGGAAAAAGAATTTAAGCTGACTGCCAAGCCGTTTGATGCCGATACTTTAGCCGATGTCACCTTTGCTGATGTGGGATTTTCTTCATCCATCAACATAAAAAAAGTATTGGCTGACTTGTTAGAGCAAGCAGTTGTCGGGGAATCAGAATTTCCCGTTTCGGCACTTATTGAAACCGAGAATGGATATTTTGCTGGGGTTAACGTTGAATGCACGGCCTGGAATATGGGACTTTGTGCCGAGCGTGTGGCCATTGCAAAAGCGATCAGCTATGGAGCTCAACAGATAAATGGCCTTGAAATAAGCACGAAAAAAGGAGAGTTCAGCAGTCCATGCGGAGCTTGCCGACAGGTTATTACCGAACATATGCCCAAAAAACAGGTGCACCTGCATCATGCTGACGGCTCAGAGTCGGTTCACTTCAGCGAGGACCTTTTGCCGCACAGTTTTAGTTCTTCATCACTTTCTAACAGATAATATTCTACCTCATTTAGATGAAATATATTGCAGCACTGGATTATGATCACTTGGACAACGGCGTGTTTTTAACTACCCTTGCCCGGTCGCTATCTCAGCAGCAAAGCAGCGAAAACGTTCGCTCCTTTTTTATTCATACCGACAGTGAATACACCGAACGGATTATACAGACCGGCGTCATGCGCCGTGAGGCGACCATCCGTAGCATCAAAGATCTCAACAACCGGCTGGTAGCGTTGTTTGCTGATCAGGGCGTATCCACCATTGGTATAAATCCTTACCAGCGAAAGCTGATTGTTCGAAAGAAAGGATCTTTAAAGCTGGATCATTCCTTTTTGGATACACTGCCCCACCAATCGACATTACTACTCTCTACCCTCGTTTTTAATGCTGATAGCGACGAAATTGAGGTCATCACCCTACCAGAATTGCTCACCTTTTTGCAGCGTGAATTGAATGCAGACGAGTTGTTCATTTTTTCAAAATCTGAAGAATCAGAGCTATTTACTACATCATCCGAACAAACAGACCTAAATTGGGAAACTTTGGATGAGGATTTCCGCTCAGAACAGCTTCCCGATGAATTTGCCCAACTTAATTCTCCCGTTCGGCTAACTAACGCCCGAGATTTCAATCAAATTCCGAATCTGGAACATGCCATTACCATTACCACTAATATATAACGGGTCAAATGTGGGAAAAATTCATAACTTTGCCCTCCTTTTCCATAAAAAACCTATATAATAGATTAAAAAAGGGGTTTTTTACTTGACACAACAGAACCATATACATAGATTCGACCATTCGATGTATAAAAAAACGCATCGTAAGAATTTTTTAATTATTAATACTAATCAAACGGAGTCAAATAATGAGCCGATTCGATGAAATGAGTGAACTGTTAGATCAGTTGGAACCAGATATTAATAAGTTCTACAACAAAGGTAATAAAGCCGCTGGAACACGCGCACGCAAAACTCTTCAGGCGATGAAGAAAAAAGCGCAAGATATTCGAATGGAAATTCAAGAGTGGAAAAACTCCGGTAAAGTGGACGAAATCTAATTCGTTTTTCCATTTATTGTTTTCTTATTAAGGTCGCTTTTTCAAGCGGCCTTTTTTATTGATGCCAATTTCAATATAAAAAATGCCGCAAGAAGTAAATCCTGCGACATTTAAAATCAAATAAGTTACTGCTCCTGTTTCAACAGGGGGCTGTTAGTTTTCATCCTCTTCTAAGGGATCCTCTTCATACGATTCAATTGCAGCATCAAGCGTACGATAGCTGTTAAAAACAGTAACTAATTTTGTTACCATCAGCAGGCTTTCGATACGTTTATCAGCGCCGGCAATACGCAAATCCCCACCGGCATTACGCATGGTTGTAAGTCCACCAATTAAAATACCCAAGCCCGAAGAGTTCATAAACTTAACGCTGCTAAGATCTGCAATAACTTCTTTCTTTCCCTGATCGATTAAATCATGTAGGTCATCATTAAGTTTACTCGCATCAGGTCCTCCCATCAGATTACCACTAAATTCTATGACAATGCTGTTATAACGCTCATTTATTGTGTAATTCATAAGTTATTTTCTGTTTTTAGATTTAGCCTCTCAAAAATATTTAAAGCTCTAAATATAAAAGACTTATTGAATTATGCGAATTTGATTGATAAAACTAAAATTACTACTCTTATGAGCTAAAACAATAACGTTGGGGAAATTTTAGAGAGACACTATGAGCAATCAACTACCTACCACCCAAAAAACGAACGAGCAGGTTATTGATAACAAGCGCCTTAATCTGCTCATGGAACTTACCGGACAAATCAATTCTAATATTGAGCTTGATGATATGCTGTACGATATCATTAATGCTGTAAAGCTGATTATGCAGAGTGAAGCAAGCTCGTTAATGCTTTATGATAAAGAACAAGACGATTTGGTACTGAGCATTCCAACGGGACCTGCTACCGAAGAAATTTCAGGCCACCACATCCCAAAAGATGAAGGGATAGGCGGCTGGGTTTTCATGAATGAAAAACCTACGGTGGTCAATGATGTGGAGGCTGACCCACGCTTTGGGGGTGACATTGAGCCCGATCTGTTTACCACCCGAAATATTATCTGTGTGCCTTTATTGAACCATAAAAAAGAAATTATTGGCATCATCCAAGCGCTCAACAAAAAAGATAATAGGGATTTTTCGGAAGCTGAGATTCCCATTTTCCAAGCACTTGCAAATCAAGCAGCTATTGCCATCGAAAATGCACGTTTGCACGAGCAGCAAAAGCAAAAGATGTTGCTGGAACAAAAGCTCGACTTGGCTCGATCTATTCAAGCGGGATTTATCCCAGAAAAAGCGCCTGACATTCCTGGTTATCAGATTGCAGGTATCACAGAACCGGCCACCTACGTTGGCGGCGATTACTATGATTTTATCCCCGTAAATGGCAATAACGAGTATGTTTTTGCTCTTGGCGATGTTACCGGAAAGGGCATACCCGCCTCGCTGATGATGGCCTCCTCGAGAGCTATACTCCGCACGCAGGTTGAAAACAACCACTCGCTGACCAAAACCCTTGCGTTCACGAACAAATCACTTTTCAGAGATACCCCCATCGACAAATTTATTACCCTGTTTTGCGGGCAACTTAATCCAGAGACCCATACCTTTTCTTACGTTAATGCCGGACATACCGACGCCTTTCATATTGACTATGAAAAGGGGGAAATAAATCACTTAAACACGGGTGGATTGATGGTGGGAATTATGAACGATATTGATTTCGAGGAGGGGCAAGTTATACTGGAACCCGGTCAGCAAATTATTATTTATTCGGATGGAATCAGCGAGCCCCAAAATGCCGAGGGCGATCTTTATGAGGAGGTCCGTCTTAAGGATTGGCTGCTTGAACACCCCGACTGTACCCCTCAAGAAACTATTGAATTGCTTATTGAGGATGTAAACGCATTTAGCGAATCCGACAAGCAAAGCGACGATATTACGCTTATCGTCATTAAACGCGAACAGGAATAGCCAGCATACTTCAACCACTGATGGAGTTCAATTTTCTACGGAATTCTGTTGCTGATAATAAATCCCACAAATATACGCTGTATGGAGATGAAGAGCGCATCACCTTTTCCCGTTTTCTGCAACTTTTAGCAAACAACAAAAGCTTCCGTCTGTTCTTTATTGATCTTTTATCGGAGGTAACATTCCGCGCCTATCATTGGGAGACGCCTCCTATAACTATAAACACGGCAGAACGTCTGTTCGAGTTTGTAGTATCTCACAGCCCGGGAATTGATCTGCCACCCGATCCGGGCCCATTTCGTCAATATTTTCATCCTGACAAACAGGTAGCCGTGTTCGATAATTTGGGTGGAGATGCTAAACTCATCGCTCCAACTCCTCCAGGGGGGCAACAGTTAAACTACTCGCATATTGGTGTTTTTACCGAGCATGCACCTCTTGAACAGCAAGAAACGTTTTGGGAAACCGTGGGCAAGATAACTATAGATAATATTTCTGACCGTCCGCTCTGGCTTAACACGGCAGGCGGTGGTGTGGCTTGGCTGCATGTGCGATTAGATTCCAGACCAAAATACTATCGGCATACTCCCTATAGATCTACAGAAAGCTAATCAAAAATTATTGGCTGATAAACTTGTAGTAGATAAGTCCACCGCTCCGCCCACCTGACAGAAAGTCTTCAGCGCCATCCCCGTCAAAATCAACAAACTGAGGTGCAGCTAATCGTGGGGCATTAACAGCAATGGGAAGCGACTCTTTTTTGAACTCGGGTTCAGTAGCTGAGCCCTTATTTCGATAAAAAACAAGTCCGTCACTTTTAGAGCCAATAAACAGATCTAAGTCTCCATCCCCATCGATATCGTGCAACACCGGTGCACTGCGGTGACCAACTTTAATATCCGGGAAGGCATCTTTTTCAAGCTTAAATTCGGGATCATCTTCGGTTCCCTCGTTGCGATAAAAGTGGATCTTCCCCCCAGATTCTCCTACCAATAAATCCAGGTCACCATCCCCGTCGATATCGCCAAGTGTGGGTGCACTATTGCTGCCCCGCTCAAGTTCCACAAATGACTCGTTAACCTCCTCAAACCCATCGCCTGTATTGCGATAGTATGCTATGCGCCCCTTCCAGGTACCCAGCAACAGGTCATCTAACCCATCGCCATTGAGATCACCCAGCACCGGTGCGTAATGGTAGGTATCGGGAAGATCTAAAGTACCGGTTTCGTGGAGCTCAGCCTCTTTTTCAGTCCCCTTATTTTCAAAGATGTAAACCTCCGAGGATTTGCGTCCTTCGGTATCAATTTTATTGGCCAGCAGCAAATCGATATCGCCATCGCCGTCAATATCTCCGGCTGCAGGCATACTTTCATTTCCTACATCGATATTGTTTAGAAACGTCTTGGTTTGCTGCTTAAACTGCCCATCCTCGTTTTGCTTATAAAAGTAAAGGTTCTCGGCCAGTGTTCGACTCGCGTTATACGCACCGCCAAGTACCCCGATCAGCAAATCCTGCCTGCCATCCTGTTCCCAATCGGCAAAAGTGGGAGCATTATACCCGCTACTTTGCACCGGATCGGATGCCGGAAAGGGTTTGGGCTCTCCTTCCAGTTCCGGGCTACTGCATGAGGATCCCCTATTCTCAATTTGAAGGAGACTGGGTTCAAAGAAATCTCCCCAAAACAGATCTTGATCCCCGTCACCATCGATATCCACAAAGGTAAGCGTATTCGCACCGTGCATGGTTCCTATCTGCTTGACGATTTCGATGCCCTCAAACTTTTCACTTACAAGCTCAAACTGGGGCACGCCTCGGTCATCGCGACCAACAGACTCATAGCGCGTGACTGTTCCATCGAGCCGACCTATAAATAGATCGAGCTTGCCGTCGCAGTCGATATCAGTTACGTTGGGAATATTCTGGCGGTCAGAAAAAATGGGTTCGCCATCGGCATCTTTTAGCGTATCGGTAACCAAGGTAAAATCGGGCTGTTTGCTGCTTCCGTCATTCCGATAATAGCGAATGTAGCTGTAGGGCTGCTCAGCAAGCAGATCCATTACTCCATCCTGATTTAGATCTACAAAGCGATACCATTCACCAATATCGAGATCATGAAAACGGTCGGTCTGCCAGCTCAACTCCGAATCTTCATTCTCAAAAAACATGAGATCGTCCGAATTTTCCTGCAGAAAAAGGTCCGGATCACCATCGTCATTAATATCCACAAACTGGGGACGGGGCGCATTAAATCCCCCTAAAAAAGGATGCTCAATAGCGGTGCCGCTGCTGTCATAAACCGGAAAGGGCGCAATGGTTTTTTCAAAACTTGTAGAATTTCCCTCCTGACTTAGTGTCCCCGTACTACTGCAGCCACTCATCAACACTACAAATGCAACAATCGGAAAAAATAGAAATCTAAAAGACATTATTTGGGGATGGATTATTGCTTGCCATTCAATCAAAAGCCTTGAAATATCTTACCATCGAGCATTGGTGCCAATACCCGTAGCATAAGCACCAACTTCAATCACTTTATCGATCTCGTTGGTTTCGGTATTTATTACTGTAATTGTGCCCGGAGGGGCGTCGGAATCCGCAGAATCGTCTGACTGGTATGTCCCCTTGCGATTATTATTGGCAATGTACAGGTATTTGCCATCTTTCGACATGGCGCTTCCATGCGGTTGGGCAAGCCCCTTGCCTTCAATTACCGTATCTACCGAACGTGATTCCATATCAACCACCGTTACGGTATGAGCCTCTTTATTACCGAAATATACATACTTGCCATCGGGCGAAAACACTGGGTGCCACGGCTGTGCATTTACATCAATGCTCTCGGTTAACTGTGGGGATTCGGGATTGCTGATATCAAAAAATAGCAGCTTACTCGAAATCTGTCCCGTTACCACCATGGTATCGCCATCGGGTGAAATCGCAAAATCGACAAAAACGTGCGTTTCTCCATCCAGCGAAGTGAGCTCGGTTTCTTCCGTATCATTATTTAGCGATAAGATCTGATTCTCTGCCAGACTGGCGATAAAAGTCCAGTTACCGTCATCGGTAACCGTAATGGCATGTGGACGTGGGAAAAAAGTTGCTATCTCATTTTCCAGTGTCATCTCGGATCGATTGATCAGCCCTATACTTTCAGGGGGATTGACGGCACTCATCGACCGGCCCACCATTAATAGGTCGCGCGTGGGATGCAACGCCAATAGTCCCGGCACTTCCATTGTTGCCTGATCCACAAGCTCGTTGTCACGGTTAAATTTTAGCACCCGATTTTCCCCAATCAGGCTAACATACCAGAATTCACCATCGGGTTCGGCCACCGCATGATGCGGCTTGGCATTGGATGAAAAGCCTAATTCTTGCAAATCGATATGATCTACAATTTCGTTGCTTTCCACCCCGATGACCGAAAGAGTAGCCTCACCCTGGTTGCAGACATATATGCGCTGATTTTCTTCGTTCGCATCACTTTGTGCAAATAGTGATGCGGCAGAAAATCCCACAAAAAGTAGTACAACAGAAAGTGTCTTCAGTATAAAAGTGTTCCTGCACATTTTGATATCTATTCTTGAACTTGAGAATAAATTACTTTGCACTTGCCGGCGTTACGGGCGTATCGGGATTTTCAAGAATAAACAATCCTTCTGTTGAGCTGGTCATAATAATGACGTTGCTGTCGAAGTACGGATAGTTGCTCCAGGTTCCTGCAAAACCAGGCTCGTCCTCTCCAAAAGGTTCCGTATCAAAAAAGCCTACCTTCTCGGGATTTTCGGGATTGCTGATATCCACGACCTGCAGACCACTCACATAATTCGACTGGTACATGGTATTATCTTTGATGTACAGGTTGTGATCAGAGGCGGAGTTATCAAACAGGTATTCATCTACAAACTGCGGATCATCCAGGTCCGAAACATCCCAGATAAGCGTTCGCGTGCGATCCACATTCCCGGTCAATTCGTCAAGCTCGTCATTCTGAAAGAAATAGCGTTGATCTTCGGTCAACCATCCCTGGTGTACATACGCATAGTCGGGGTAAGACGCCGTTGACAACGCACGGGGATTATCTTTATCCGTGACATCAGCAATGCTTATTGCCGTCTCGTTAGCACCAAGGCAAATTTCCTGTCCCTGATGCTCCTCATCAGGTCCTTCATAGGTTAGGCACTGTGCGTCGTGGGTGTATCCTGTGCCACTGCGGCCCGTAGAAGGATCCGCAAAACAACCAGCAAATTCCGGATTTTTAGGGTCCTGAATGTCAACCATGTGCAACCCACCACCACAGGTTTGTCCGCCGCCGCTGCTACCAACGGCATAGCCAAAACCGGTATCCTCATTAATGACAATATTATGCACGCTGTTTACCTTGTCATAAACCGTTTCTTCTTCCAAGGTCATGGGCGATCCGTCGAAATCTCTCAATTTGGTCAAATCCACGACCTGAATCCCGTGTTCCCCGGCATTATCAGCAACCACATAAGCGTGATTCTTATATACTTTTACGTCGCGCCAGGTATTTGCCCTGGAACCTTCCGTCATGGGCAAATCAGCAACATAAACAGGATTAGAAGGATCACTTATATCTACAAACGAAGTACCATTCACACGTCCGACAAGGGCGTATTCTTTTCCTGTTTCAGGGTCAGTCCATCCCCAAATATCATTGACACGTACGCCGCGATCACCGCCGATTTCCTCAATCGGAAGAAAAGAAAGAAGATTCATATTCTGGCATCCAAAGTGAGAAGCACTACCCTCACTGCATTCTACTTTGTTACCTGTGATAGGTTCAAGCACCGAACCGCTTTCACTGATCACTGTCGAGGCAACCGCCCAATTTTTCGAGTCATCCAGTTCAAGAATTGCAGCTTTACCCGCCCCGTAATCAGTGCCGGTTAGACCTACAGCCGCAATATTGTTATTGACGGCAATGGTACTGGCAAATTCATCACCTTGCTTACGCTCGGGGCCCGCGACTTTACTCACGCCAACCCACTCGTCACCGCTGTCTTTAGATTCAAACTGATATAATGCTCCTTTGCTATCGTCGGCGCCGGGTGCTCCAATCCAAACGTTGCCCTCGACCGAAGCAATCGCAGAACCAAATCCATAGCGGGGTTCACTGTCGTAAGCAACAAGCCTGCCACTCGACTCCCACGCTTCCTCATCATCATTATATTCAAAAGCGACTACTACGCCCGAACCCGATGCCTCGCGGGGAGCCCCTACCAAAATCTTATCGTTGTGCTTTGCCAGTGTTGAGCCAAATTGTGCATTATCTGCCACCTGACCACTGCTAAGTATTCCTTCTTGTTCCCAACTGCCTTCTTCGCCGGATTTGAAAACATAAGCAGCCCCGCCTTCTTCGGGAGCCCCAACAATCAGTTTAGATCCATATTTTTCCATTGCTGATCCAAAAGCCAGCCCATTCGTGGAATCGGGATTGGCCAAGCGTTCTTGCTGCGTCCAATCACCCGAGCTGGATTTCTTAAACACATAAACGGCACCGTTTCCATCATCTTCGCCGGGAGCTCCCAAAAAGACATAATCATCGTGCAATACTGCGCTGGCTCCCACGCCTTTTTTACTGGTATCCGACAAGGCAAATTTAGCTACCTCTTCCCAAGAGTCTGCGCCCGATTTTTCAAAGAGATACGCTCCGCCCCGCTCATCATCACGACTTGGCGCTCCAACTAACATCTGATTTCCATCTGCACTTAATGATGCTCCGAAGCCATTACCAATTTCTCCATCGGATGCAGAAAGCTTACTTGCTTCCACCCATTCGCCCTCTTCAGCATGATACACATAGACGAGCCCCGGTTGATGCGGGTTATCCGGTTCGCCGATAACAATGGCATCATCAACAACCGTTATGGCACGCGCAAAGCCAATCAGGCTTTCCGCCTCTCCGTCGCTTGTAGATTGTGCCTGTATTGAACTAAATGATGTCGATAGAAAAATTGCAAAAACAAGTAGCAGTAAACGTTTCATATAATCGTGATTTATGGGCTTCTATTAATTGCATCTGTAATTATTAAAATAGTTGGTGAGAAGCAAAAAATGGGAGTGTTAAAAATCGTTAACAGACAGGGCCATCGATAAGACTTAGTTGGACTTTAATGAGTCATTTTCAATATGGAATGGTCAGTAGTTGAGGTCTCTCAATAAAAACTACGTTAGTAGCAGAAATCATAGTTACCTTCTATGGATTTATTTCTGCCGGCATAACAAGCAGAGGTACCTCAGCATACATAGACTCTTGAATGTGATCGGCATCAACAAGTCGTTCAATAAATGATTTCTTATTACGCGTCAATACAAGCATTTCACCAGCCTGTCCATGTAAAAAATCGGACATCCCCGTATAAAAATCCTTCTCAAAAATAAGTCTGAAGTTAATCTCTTCATAGTCGGTGTTTTCTAAGACTAATTCTTTCAATCCTCTGAATTTTAAATCGGATTCCAAATTATTCTTCTCGGCCACATGCAAAACTATAATTGCGGCATCAAAAAGCTTAGCCCATGCTATGGTCTCTTTCAAAAGATCCAAATCCCTCTCATTATAATCAGTGGCAAATACAATTCTATTAAAGTCTGAGAATGCTTTTTCTGTCGGCACAATTAAAACTGGGGTTGATGACTTTATAATCACTTCAGAAGTGATACTGCCAAAGAGTGTCTTAGCCATATTCGTCTTTCCTTTTGCTCCCATAACAATTAGATCGGCCGGCGTATCTACAATATCCAAAATAACATTACCTTGCCTAACCTCTGTTTCTATCAACAGGTCGCTATAGGAGTTTTTACTGATATATTCCTCCATCAATTCATCTGATCCATAATCGTAGGGCGGTTTCACAAAATGGAGCACTAATATTTGCGCTTCACTTTTTGAAGCTATTTCGGTAGCATACAAAAATGCATTTTCTGCCGGAGCGGAAAAATCGGTAGGATGTACTATATTCTTAATATTGCTAAGCATAATTAGCTGTTTTGAATATATGAAATTCTGGCTCGGTACTATAAAAAGGGCTTTTTCAGGTTATTACTCTATCACCTTTTAGATAACAGAATATTGATTGCGTATAATCATCAGCAAAGGATTTTTTTCCAATCATTAACTGAATCACAGGATAAAGTGACAGTATCATAAAAATACACAAACTCCAATAGCATATTGCAGTAAAACCACATCTTTATACGGTAACCCGTTGATAGGAATCTTCAAAAAGAACCATAACACATAGCATTAAAAGAAACCAACGATTCTGAATTTTGGCTCTCTCTCTTTTGGAGACTCCCAACCAGATATTTAATTATTGGGTAAGGTATCATGATATAACAAGTGCATTAAGCAAAAATAACTCCGCTAAATATTAGGTGATCTGTCAATTACTATTTTTCAAGTACAAAAGTCACCTTGGCATTTACACGGTATTTTTCGATGCGGTTATTTGTGACAATACCCTGTATGTTCTCACAGTTTACACTCCTGATGTTATGCACCGATTCGGCAGCTTGTTTCACGGCATTCTCTGCGGCCTGCTCCATAGTGTCTCCCTCGGCAATTACTTCAATGACTTTTGCTAATGACATGATTCTCTCCTTTTAGATTTAATGATATTAACAGACTTTTCACTATTCTCTGTTTTTCCAGTATAGTTCACACCACTTACAATAAATGAAAGGAATGACCTATTTCTGTTGTAAGTTATTCGTGAATATACTTGTACTTTTTATCACCAAAATCTATTGTCGCAGAGATGCTTAGTATTCTGGACCAAAACTCACTGCCTCAGCATCAATCAACATTCCAGATAAATATGTTTACTTATCTCATGCCCGCGCTTCGGAGTACGTGAACTCCGGATCCCCAAATTTTTTGAGCGTACGATAATGGGATGCCACTGCCTCAAAAAACGTTTCGTGATGGTTATAAGGGATATCAAACTCTTTGGCCGTTTTTTCAACTATATGGCTGATGGCAGGATAGTGCACACTACATATTCTGGGAAACAGATGGTGCTCAATTTGAAAATTCAATCCCCCAACAAACCAGCATAACGGTTTATTATCGCGTGCAAAATTATTAGTAGTGACCATCTCGTGAATCATCCAGTGCTCATCAATCATATTCTCTTCGTCAGGTACCGGGTGATCCGTGCCCTCAACAACGTGAGCAAGCTGAAAAATTACGCCAAGTATGAGACCAGACGTCAGGTGAAGGGTTGAAAATCCAATCAACAAGTGAACCCACGTTATATCAAGTAGCACCATCGGCAGAACCAATGTATAGGTGTAGTAGATTGCCTTTGTTACAAACAAGATGATCCATTCGCTAAGGGGATGACTTTTGTTTTCGTACGGACCAATATTTTCTTTCAAAAAATGTTTGTAGTCTTTGACAAAGACCCAAAAAAACGAAGCCAGGCTGTAAGCTAAAAAGGCCAGGATATGCTGCACTCGATGAATCGGCTTATATTCTTGATGCGGCGACAACCTAATAAATTCGGCCACCTCAAGGTCTTCATCATGTTCGTGGATATTGGTGTAGGTATGATGAATAATGTTGTGCGTTATCTTCCAGATATATCCGTTCGCTCCCATCAGATCGAAGGTAAATCCCAAGGCACGATTAACATGCTTATTCGAAGAGTAAGCACCATGTAGGGCATCATGCGACACCGAGAAACCGATACCGGCCATGCCCACGCCCATTACAAAGGTTAAAAACCACATAGCCCCAAGAGAAAGTTGCCCCGATATAATCAGTGCATACGCCCCGAAATAGACAGTCAGCAGCACAATGGTTTTTATAACCATTTGGGTATTGGCATGTTTTGAGAGATCACGCTCCTCAAAATATTGGTTAACCCGTTTTTTAACAGTTTGACTGAATTCTCTGCTGGTACTGTTATTAAACGTTACTCTTTCAATACTGGACATCTGTTTAACTCTTTAATACAAACTTCAAATTATACCTCGTTCATAAAATATTACATTTTTACGACTTCTCTTACCTACTTTCCACCTTTTAACCCATCTATGGTAATGGGTAAACCCATGAATGGACTATTGGTTTAGTAGGATACCAACCGTTTCTGAGAAATAGCTTAGATTCCAAAAGTAAAAAGTTGGACAAAAAATAATCAACCATTCTGAATTAATAGCGACAATTTAGGGTTATTATAAATAAACGATCATTACATTGAAAATAGATGATGGTCCAGCAGTGTTAAATACTATAAAATTCAAGGTGCCTACTATGAAACGCTTAATACTTGCGCTTTCGATCACTCTTTTAGCCGGAACAACTTTTGCCCAACAAGGACAAGGTGAGATAAATAAGGAAAAACAACAGATGCAGGAGATGATGCAAGATTCCACCATGCGTGCCATGATGATGGAACATATAGCCCAGAACCCACAGATGAGTCAACAAATGATGCAGCAGATGATGAGCTCCATGAACATCGACAGCAGCATGACGATGGGTGACATGGGAAAAATGATGAATAATCCCCAGATGAAACAGCGCATGCAAAAGCATATAGACATGATGCAATCCATGATGGAAGGTGGAGAAATGAATCATTCCAAAATGATGGAGATGGCAGGCGACTCCTCCATGGTAAAAATGCACATGACATGCATGCAGATGATGCAGGGAAATATGATGGATAAACAAGGAATGATGAATAAAAAATCAAAACAAGGAAATAGACGTCAATAGCCATAATTCAATTTTCTTTTTAATCCCTCTATCCCTAACTATCTTGAATAGCTTTTTCCGAAAAATGAACAGTTTTGAGGACGCTCACGACCATCGAAGTTAATTCTGATAGTTGAACACCCCATGGCAGAAAGAGGAAAACAACATACGCGTAACCGGTACGATTTAATAGCCCCTCTTTATAACATTATGGAATGGCCCATTGAACAACTGTTTTTCAAGCGCTTGAGAAAACAGCTTTGGGACCAACTAACGGGACCGAAGGTTCTTGAAATTGGCGTCGGCACCGGCAAAAATATCCCTTATTATCCCGAATATGTTGAATTAACGGGTATTGACCTGTCGCCGGGTATGCTTAAACGGGCAAAACAATTACTTGCTAAAAAGGAGAAAGACCATGTTACACTTAAAGAGATGGATGCCCAGGACATGGACATTCCTGACGACTATTTTGATGACACGGTTGCTACCTTCGTGTTTTGTTCGGTTCCCGATCCCATATTGGGATTAAAAGAAGCTTTGCGCGTTACCAAGCCCGGCGGTAAATTACACCTGCTGGAACACATGCGCGCCGATCGTCCCGTTTTAGCTTCTGTAATGGAAAAACTGGATAGTCCTATCCATTACCTGAGTGGCGTACATATTGCACGACAGACAGTAACGAACGTTGAAAAAGCAGGTTGGGAAATTGATAACGTAAAAGAGTTAACGTCCGGAGGCATTGTTAAAAAGATAGAGGCCTCAAAACCAGACGGCTGACCGAGACACTCATTTTTAAAAATAGATTTATAAGACGATGATTGTCCACGGTTATGAAGATCCAACAACTGTAATTAGATTACCATCCTACATCTTTTTTTTAGACCTTCTTCATTCATACCGTAACGCATCAATAGGATCCATCAGGGCTGCGCGGCGGGCAGGAAAAAAGCCGAAGATGATTCCCACCAACCCAGAGAAAAGAAAGGCAATCAAAATGATTTCCGCATTTATTACAAAAGGCACGCCAAGCATTGGCGCCACAAAAGCCGCCAGTCCCAATCCCAGGGCGATACCGATAATACCGCCGAAAAGTGATAGCATAATAGCTTCAACCAAAAATTGAAGCAGTACATCACGGCTCAATGCCCCGATAGCAAGCCGGATGCCGATTTCTCGCGTCCGTTCGGTCACCGATACCAACATAATATTCATAATACCGATACCGCCCACCAACAAGCTTATTGCGGCAATGGCCCCCAGGAATGCCGTAAGAATACCGGTAGTACTCTCTACCGTACTGGCGATCTGGGCCATGTCATTAAGCTCAAAATCGTCTTCATCACCCACCTTTATATTGCGACGCTGTCGCATTAGCGAAATGATATCCTGCTGTACCTGGGCGGATACTGTTTTATTTAGCGCTGAAACATAAATCGATCCCACATCTGTATTCCCTTTCAGTCGGCGGTGTAGCGCTTTAATCGGCATCAGAATAAAATCATCCTGGTCCATCCCAAAAGTGGATTCCCCTTTGCCCTCCAGCACCCCGATAACCGTACAGCTCACAGATTCCACCCTGATGTTTGCTCCCAGCGGATCCTGGTATCCAAAAAGTTCGTCGGCTACGGTGGCGCCCAGGATACAGACCAGCTTCCCGCCTCTGAGTTCCCCCTCCGTAAAAGTACGTCCCTTCACGATATTCCACGAGCGAATTGACAAGTATTGATTATCAGTTCCCATGATACTGGTTGACCAGTTTTCATTTCCATACACGGCCACGGCTCCACTTGACGATACCGGTGTTATGCCGGAAATTCCCGTGACGTCCTCGTGAATAGCTTCAACATCAGCAATCTCAAACGAAGGTGCTTCGGTGCGCACCCCGCCGTGCCCACCACGTGTTCCGGGCCTTAAAATCAGAAGGTTACTGCCCAAGCTGGTGATCTCACCGGTAATCTGACTGGTAGCACCACCGCCGATCGTCACCATACTGATTACGGCCGCTACCCCAATCACAATACCTAAAATAGTCAGTGAGGAGCGCATGAGATTACGCCCAATAGATGAAATAGCCAGTTTAATAATATTCAAAATCATCTGTGGCGGCTTTTATTCTTCTGATTACTAACGATGCGTCCATCTACAAAATGAATCGTACGATTGGCAAAATCAGCCATATCAGATTCATGGGTTACCATTGCAATGGTGATACCTTTTTTGCTACTGAGCGCTGTCAGCAGCTCCATAATTTCGATCGCTGATTTGGAATCGAGATTACCCGTAGGTTCATCCGCCAACAGCAAATCAGGATTAGTGATCAGGGCACGTGCGATGGCAACCCGCTGTTGTTCTCCTCCCGACAGCTTAGCCGGAGTATGATGTTCGCGTCCCTGGAGATTCACATCAGAAAGCGCCTTCATAGCTTTGGTCCTCCGATCGATTTTATTTACTCCTCGATAAATAAGCGGCATCTCTACATTTTCGAGAGCCGTCGTTCGCTTCATTAGATTATATCCCTGGAATACAAAACCAAGGTAATAACGCCGCAAGAGTGCACGCTGGTTACGATCCAGGGGGCCCACTTCTACACCTCTAAAACTGTAGGATCCCGAAGTCGGTGTATCCAAACAGCCGATCATATTCAAACACGTTGATTTTCCTGAACCACTGGGCCCCATAATTGCTACAAATTCACCGTCATAAATCTGTAAATCTACCTCATCAAGGGCTACTACCCTGGCAGGACCTTCGCCGTATATTTTTGTAATGCCTGAAAAATGCACCAGCGGATTCTGTCCGTTGCCGGTAACAATATTGGGAATTTGACGGACGGTATTTGGAGCATCACTACTCATTACACTAATCCCCGCTCCCAACATTAATTAAAAGCTGCTGTCCCGGCTCAACATCCCCATCCAAAATCTGTGTATAGCGGCCGTCGCTGACTCCTGTTGTTACTGGAATGGCTGTCGGTTTATTGTTATCCAATATCCAAACAACATCCCCCTCAGGTGTTTCAGTAACTTCGGGCGGTGTAAACCGGAGGGCGCTGTTGGGTACCTTCAAGGCATCTTCAACACGTTCCGTGACGATTTCGGTAGTTGCAGTCATGCCGAGCCATAGCAACATATCCGAATTATCCACGGTTAGAACGGCCTCATATGTAACAACGCCTGAAGCCGTTTGCGGAGCGTAATGCACTTTGGTAAGTGTGGCAGAAAACGTTGAGTCGGGATACGCATCCACCATAAACTCAGCATCTTGGCCTTCCCTGATCCTACCTATATCAGCTTCATCGATATCGGCGTGAAGTTCCATACGCGTCAAATTCTCAGCAAGGGTAAAAAGCACGGGAGTCTGAAATGAAGCGGCCACCGCCTGACCTGATTTTATATCGCTGGTCAACACGACTCCGTCAATTGGAGATCGAATCGAGGCCTTGGACAAGTTTGTTCGTGCCATGTTGAGATTAGCCTCGCTAACCACGATTTGTGCCTGCGCACTTCTTACCGCTGCTTCTGCCCGCGTCAGTGCTGTTTGATTGTTTTCCAGCTCTTGATTAGAAATCAAATCCTGATCAGCGAGTTGTTCCGCTCTACCCGTGATGCTGCGCTGTTCTTCAAGCCCTGCAATAGCCTCAGACAGTACAGCATCTGATGACTTCAGGGAAGCCTCAGCCTGTGCCACTTCAGCTTCCAGCCGCTCGGTGTCAATCCGTGCCAGAAGCTGACCCGCAGTTACGCGGTCATTATAATCTACGAACACTTCTTCTATCAGCCCCGATATTTCACTGCCTACCTCCACAGTATTAACAGCCTGTAAATCACCGGTAGCTGATATTAAAATAATCAAATCACCGCGAGTAACTTCTCCGGTAACATATTTGAATTGTTCTGTAACCGAGAAATACTTCCATCCCCACCATCCTAACAGAAGCAAAGCTACCACCAGTAAGCCGTAGAGAACGCTTTTTCTTTTTTTTCCTGTGTTATCTTCAATACCAAGCGTTTGTTTGATATCATCAGTCGTACTTTGGCCGGTTATTTGCTCTGCCATCCGAGATAAACATTCGAGTATGATTAGCCACCGGATTTTCATCCGTTTTTTAAAAGTACCTACTCGAAAGCTGGGGCATCAAAAGACTATTCCCTTTGTATTTGTAGTAAAAATCCCGACAAGAATTTATTT
>JBNJFP010000029.1:0-39503 GCA_051746985.1 Bacteroidota bacterium | reverse complement strand
CATATCAAAGCGTACTGAGCTTTGATAAAATTACAGAGGTTGTTTCTGCGGCCTCAAATATAGGGGTTAATCCCGATAATTTGAAACGAAATCTATGCAAAATTTATAGGTGAGCTACTCACCGAGTTGCTCTTTAATATATTCGTTATCCGGATCTATTTTGCGGGCTTGCTGGTAAAAGCCTATGGCCTTTTCATCTTGTCCGGCGCGCTGCAGCAAGTCACCCATCAAGATCCAATTCTCAACATCTTTGGGATTTTGTTTGATGCGATTGAGCAAATACTCATTGGCTTTGGCAGCTTCTCCGTTCATAATCATATATAGCACCTTATTGCGGTGGGCGGCTGGAGAATCATCCAGGTCAATAGCCTTGTCAAAATCTTCGATGGCCTGATCCAGATTTTCGAGTTGCATATTGGCGAAGCCGCGCAGGTTGTAGTAGCCACTATGTTCTTCTTCAAGGTTGATGGCTTTCTCCAGTGCTTCAATACTTTTCTCCCATTGGTTAAGCTTCTGGAATACGAGCCCTTCTAAATGAAAGCCATCGGCATACTCAGGCTTTTTTTTCTGGAGCTGATGAGCAATATCCAGGGCATGATCAAAGTCACCCTCGCGGAGTAGGGATAACCCTTCTTCTAATTGATCTTCATATTTCATGAGAAATAGTTGCTTTGTTGAGTTGGTACAATTCAATTTCTATAACGCGTCCAAAGATAAGGAATGTTAAAGCGTTAATCAGATGATTCCGAGGATGTTTTTTCCTCATCAGTAACATCTTCAAACTCGGCTTCCTCAATTTGGTCGAACCGTTTCTGACCATGAGCCGTAGATTGAGAATCCCTGTTTTGTTGATGTTGTTGCTGTTGATACATCTTATAGAAAAAGCCAGAACCGCTACTGTGTTGCTGTTTCTTATCAGAAGGTAAAAAAAAGCGGCTGATGAGCTTAATAAGCAAATACATCAACAGGAAAAATAAGAGCGTACGAAAAATCATTAATGTTAGTCGGTAATGTGGATATGCGTGTTGCCGCGAATAGGCTGATTAAAAATTTGTTCTTCGATATAATCTAAGTGTTTTTCATTACTAACGAAATCAATCTCTGATGTATTAATGATCATCAGAGGGGATTTATTGTAGTGATAAAAGAAATGATTATAAGCGTCGCTTAGTTCCTGCAAATACGATCGCGAGATATCGCGCTCATAATCACGGTTGCGCTCCTTGATATTTTGCATCAGTCGGTCCACATTAGATTGCAGGTAGATAACCAGATCGGGCTGTGCCGAGATCCCCGCCATGATATTAAAGATAGAGTCGTATAGCGCCAGTTCATCATCCTCGAGGTTAAGGCGGGCAAAAATGCGATCCTTTTCAAAAATATAGTCCGAGATCGTCATTTGCTGAAAAAGATCCTTGCTGAGCATCTCTTGCTGTTGCTGAAATCGGCTGGCTAAAAACGACATCTGGGTAGGAAAAGCATATCGCTCGCGATCTTTATAAAACTTGGGTAAAAAAGGATTTTCATCAAACTGTTCCAGAACCAGCCGCGCGTTGTGACGTTCGGTAAGGAGTTTGGCCAGCGAAGTTTTACCAACGCCAATAACGCCTTCAATAGCGATAAAATCGAACTCATTTTCCATAGTTACCAACGTAGATCTGTTTGTTCTAACCGCAATCCGGGGGCTGTTTCCATAAGCTGTGTAATGGAAGTGGTTGTCTTAGGATCCTTCCATTCCGGCATAACTTCTGCCAGCGGTGCCAACACAAAAAGTCGCTTGTGATATTCAGGATGCGGAATAATAAGGGTATCCGTTTGAATCACCAAGTCGTCATACGAAATAATATCGAGATCGATCGTGCGTGCACTCCACTTGGGTTGGTCGGCGGTGCGGCCATGCTCTTGTTCAAACGTTTTGAATTTATTTATCAGCGGTGCCGGTTCCTGTTCCGTTGTTAGCACTACCACGGCATTATAGAAATCGCGCGTAGAAGGTCCCACCGGTTCGGTAATATAAATGGAAGATTGCTGGAGAGGCGTTTCCGATAGCTCTTGAAGAAATACCGCCGCATCACGCAGGTGTTGATGCCGGTCTCCCACATTCGATCCAAGTGCTACTACTACCGTTGCCATTGCATACAGATCTCAGAATACGCTGTTTTAGTTTCCAGAGGAGGAGCGAGCTTACGCACCGAAACCTGTAGCGCATCGGCTTTTGGGAAACGTCGAAAAAGCTTATCGCCCATTTGTTTCGCCAGAGTTTCAATCAATTTAACGGACGGACCTTTCATTACTTTCCGCACGATGGTTTCTGCTTTTTGATAATCAATCGTATCACGAAGGCTATCCCGTTCGCCAGCCAGCTGCAGATTGGCCGAAAATACGAGGTCCACTTCAAAGTCGTTGCCCTCATCACGTTCCCATTCGTGGAAGCCGTGGTAACCCCGATATTGAAGTCCTTTAAGCGTCAGCCGATCCATAATTACAAGGTTGATACTTCGATCTTCTGGTGAAGCTCCTCAACGATGCGTTTGTGCTTAGCTGTTGTTTGCATGCGCTCTTCCACCGTCGAAATTGCATGGATGACCGTCGAATGATCGCGCCCGCCAAAATGCAGCCCAATCGTTTTAAGACTCGAATCGGTAAACTGTTTGGATAGATACATCGCTATTTGTCGCGCTTCCACAATTTCCTGCTTGCGGGTTTTTTCGCGAACTTTATTGGTATCAATGCCAAAGTAATCACAAACATAATCCTGAATCTGTTCAATAGAGATGCTTGTTTGCGACTCCTGGATCATATCCTTGAGTACGCGTTTGGCCATTTGCGGCTCAATTTCATCTACATGCTGCAGTGAAGCAAAAGCCAGCAGTTTGATTATAGCCCCTTCAAGATCGCGCACATTCGATTTAAAATTGTGAGCAATAAATTCAAGCACTTGGTGAGATAGCTCAATTCCATTGTCAGAAGCCTTTCGCTCCAAAATTGCATATCGTGTTTCATACTCCGGAACCTGCAGGTCGGCACTAAGTCCCCAGCTAAACCGAGAAATAAGGCGTTCCTCAATATCGGGAATCTCACGTGGGGCACGATCACTGCTTAAAATAATTTGTTTACCATCTTGGTGCAGGGCATTAAAAATATGGAAGAACTCCTCCTGTGTTTTTTCCTTACCGCTAAAAAACTGGATGTCATCTACAATCAAAACATCAATCTGCCGATAAAACATGGTAAACTCGCTGGCCCTGTTGTTGCGGATGGCCTGTACGAATTCATTGGTAAAACTTTCGGATGATATATATAGGACTGCCAGCTCGTTGCCGTGCTCCTGTTTTACCTGGTTGCCAATGCTTTGGATGAGGTGCGTTTTACCAAGGCCCGTGCCCCCATAAATAAAGAAGGGATTAAATGAGCTGCTACCTGGATTTTCTGCGATAGCCATGGCAGCAGACCGAGCCAATCGGTTGCAGTCGCCTTCAATATAACGATCAAAAACGTAGCTGGAATTAAGGTTTGAATCGATTTTTGTTTTTTGAATGCCCGGAATCACAAAAGGATTCTCGATTTTTCCGGGACTATATTCCGAATAGCTTTTAATTTCTTGCCCCTGGTTGTTTTCTGGTGGCATGGGACGTTGCGGTAATCGAACAGAGCGGTTGTCGGTATTATTGTCAGACTTTTCGAGTACTACTGAGTACTCCAGTTTTCCATCTTCTCCCAATACTTTAGCTAATGTCGATCGCAACATTCCATAATAATGCTCTTCTAACCACTCGTACCAGAATTGGCTGGGAACCTGAATGGTAAGGGTGTTGCTTTCAAGCTTAACAGGTTCGATAGGTTCAAACCACGACTTATACTTCTGATAGCTAATATTATCTTTAATAATTTCTAAACACTGCTCCCACGCAGTCTCGGAAGAAATTTTACTCAACGTCCCTTAACCTCCTCTAAAGTTTTATCTGTTATTGACCGTGAAGTCTTATAGTTATCCACACGCTTTGTGTGTTGCCCCTAATTGCGTGGAACGAAGATGATAATTTCAAAGGCAGATGTCAAAAAAATATTACCGGATTTGATAAAAGTTATCCACATTGCTCTAAACATTTTAAATGCATGCTGCTCAGTGACTTAGCATTTTATACACATTTCTATCAAATAACACTTGACAGTACATAATGATCTGCTAACAAAGATTTTACCTTGAGGGAACATGGGAAACTTGAGATAAAAAAAGTTTTCCACAAGTTTTCCACAAATAAACATTAGAAAGCTTTTAAGTTTTAAAAGGAGAAGATGGTCTTAAAAAAAGGTGTGAAAATAGAGTGTCAGCAGCGTTTTGCTATGATAAATCGAGGTTTCTTATCATAGTCACTTTTGAGTTCCGCAGACCACAAATGTTGGTCAAAAAGCTCGAGGATTTTAGCCCCGTATTGTTCATGTAGTTCCAGGTACAGGAAGCCATTGCCAGAAAGATTTTTATGGGCAAAATCGATAATGCTGCCATACATCTTTTCGAGATCATCGAAAAATAGTGCTTCGGCAGGTTCGTAATCTTTTACCTGTGGTTCAAGCAATTTTTTTTCATCGGCAGTGATGTACGGGGGATTGGAAACAATGATATCAATATCTCCCTGTTGGTCAATGGTTTTATGATCTAAGATATCACCTTCCGAAAATTGAACTTCAACCTTATTGTGTTTGGCATTTTCGCGAGCCAGCTCAAGGGCTTGGGAAGAAATATCAATTGCCGAAAGCCGCCACGAAGGTTGCTCCATTTTAAGCGCGATGGGAATACAACCCGACCCCGTGCCAATATCAAAGACGGATAGCTGGTCTTTTGCCGCGTGATTATCTAACATTATTTCGACGAGCTGCTCGGTTTCGATACGTGGGATGAGCACATGTTCATTAACCGATATATGAGCATTCATAAAATCGGTATAACCCACTATGTACTGCAGAGGCTCATGTTTGGCCCTTCGCTTAACGAGTGGACGCAAAGTATCAAGCTCACGTGGAGATAGCGGACGGTCATATCTTAAATATAGGTCCAGCCGCTTAATGTCCAAGGTTTCGGCCAAAAGCCACTCAATACTGTGTCGGGGATCGGGAACATTTTTTTGTTCAAAAAAATCCGTTCCCCATTCCAGCATGGACAATACCGTCCACTCATCAACCTTGGTACTCATAATAGAGTTGAAAAATTATTATGACTCGTTTTCTTCAGGCTGTTGTTCTTTTTCCTGTTGAATGGTGAGACCGAATCGCTTACTGAAATCTAAAATAAAATCGGTAACTTCATCATCAATTGTTCGCTTTTCTTCATCAAGCGAACTCCCACGAAACCCCATTCGTCCACCGGTCTTTTTAAGTTCAAACCGATTTTGTTTACCAGTATATTCAATAATACATGTGAGGGTCACACTGGCATTTATCTGTTTTTCATATTCCTCATAAACGGCCACGTGAACCTCGTCTCCGCTTTCTGAAGATTTATATTTGTATAGATACTTTGGCTCTATATCATTAAAGAGCTGTTCGGGCATTCTACGCAGTGTGTCTGCCGGCCCAAAAACAAGGTACTTGCTTACAGTAGCCATAATATGTTAACTTCTATTGGTGAATTGCTTAGCTTCTAAAGAGCCTGAATAAAAGTTTTTATTAACTCAGAGTCAAATTTGTTTGTAGGTTGATAGATATTTATTTATGGATGTATCTCTTAGTAATAATTTTTTTGCTGAACGAAAGTTATAATATTACTTTTTTAATTATATCAGGTTGTTGAATAACACCTCAAAAGTTTATGGATACATTTATGTTTAGAAGAATAATCCCGGTCGTTATTTTAGTTTTATTTATAAGTCTGCATGCCGATAAAGCTATTGCTCAAATTGAAGAACCTGATGTAATTGAGTTACCTCAACCCAAGACACCTCTTTCGGAAGGGTATCATAATGCCATCGGTTTTGATGTAGTACTGAATAATTTCGGCTTCGGTATTGGTGGAACCTATGGTCGCGTGGTAGGTCCTTATACTGAACTAACGTTTCGAACCGGTATGACGGGGCTTCGTGATGCCAGCGAACAAAATTTCCAAAGCTTTTTGACAGGGCAACAGATTATCCCGAACAAGTATAAGCGAGCATGGGGGTTTCCATTCTTAATTGGAGTGAAGCAGCGTTTATTTGCTCAACAAGTAGAGGATAATTTAAGGTTTTTTGTTAGTGCTGCCGGTGGTCCTGCGCTGGCCTTTACCTATCCCTATCTAAGAGATACTAACACCAATGGGTTTCGCGATTTTCAGGTTACCCCCAATGGTTTTTTAGCCCCGGTAGAGAGGATAAATGATTTCTTTTCTGGCTGGAGTGAAGGGGAGACTCACTGGGGATACAATGGGGCGTTAAAAGTTGGAGTAGATCTGGGAAGAAAGTTCGATTCTCGAACCACTATAGAGTTTGGGTATTTCTTCTACTACTTCAGTGAAGGCTTACAGCTTATGGAGCCCTACAAGCCCTTTGGTTATAATAATGAAGGTGAGCCCATCGAACGTAACCAAAATGGAGAACGAAATTCCTTTTATGATGCCCAAAAGTATTTTGGTACTCCACAGATCAAATTCACTTTTGGGGGTATGTGGTAGAGATGAGATATAGTTTTGCTATGGATGTTCGATTTATAAAGGGATAAGGGAGAACAATTATCCTGATGTTCTGTCAAGAGCTGTTTTTCTCTTTATCCATAGATAAAATCATAGTACCTTTCCGGTCGCATAAAATGTCAGCTATAATTTAATTATCACAATATGAGCTTTATTGAAGAAGTTATAGGACGTCAGATTATTGATTCAAGAGGCAATCCCACGGTAGAAGTTGATGTGGTTTTGACTAATGATATGATGGGGCGTGCTGCGGTGCCATCGGGAGCATCAACGGGAGAGCATGAAGCGGTTGAGTTGCGCGACTCGAATTCTGATGCCTTTTTGGGAAAAGGTGTGACAAAAGCAGTTGAAAATGTAAATACCATCATTGCCAATGAGCTGCGTGGACAGGAGGTATTTAACCAAGTAGAAATTGATAATACTCTTCTGGATGTTGATGGTACCGAGAACAAAGGGAACTTGGGAGCCAATGCTATTTTGGGCGTTTCCCTGGCTGTTGCTGATGCAGCTTCCAACGCTTTGAATATTCCACTGTGGAGATACATCGGAGGAGTGAATGCCAAAGTGCTTCCCGTGCCAATGATGAATATTATCAATGGAGGCTCGCATGCTGATAATAATGTGGATCTTCAGGAATTCATGATTATGCCCACCGGAGCAGCTTCATTCTCTGAGGCAGTACGAATGGGGTCCGAGATTTTTCATCGCCTAAAAAAGGTATTACACGATAAGAATTATAGCACGGCTGTGGGTGACGAAGGAGGTTTCGCGCCAAACCTAAAGTCGAATGAAGAGGCCATAGAAGTAATATTGGATGCCATTGAAAAAGCGGGATATATCCCCAATGACGAGGTGGTTATTGCGCTCGATCCGGCAACGGCAGAATTTTATAATGCCGAAAAAGAAGTCTATGAATTCCGATGGAGTGATGGTAGTCAACGCTCGAGCGAGGATATGGTTGTTTTTTGGAGTGAGTGGGTCGATAAATATCCAATCGTTTCTATCGAAGATGCGCTGGATGAAAATGATTGGGATGGATGGAAGAAATTGACCGATGCTGTGGGAGATAAAGTGCAGCTGGTGGGTGATGACCTGTTTGTAACTAATACCGATCGTTTGGCGCGTGGTATCAAGCAGGGAGTGGCCAATTCGATCCTAATCAAGGTTAACCAGATTGGTACGCTGACTGAAACACTCGATGCCATAGAGATGGCGCACAAAAATGATTATACGGCTGTAGTCTCACACCGATCGGGAGAAACCGAAGATACCACGATTGCAGATTTAGCCGTTGCTACCAATGCGGGACAAATTAAAACCGGATCGATGAGCAGGACCGACCGGATTGCAAAATATAATCAGTTGCTGCGTATTGAAGAGCAGCTGGGCGACAATGCCATCTTCTTGGGTCGCGATGTATTTGGATTTTAAATCCACCATTTCAATAGATAGCTATAATAGCGCGGGTATAAGCTCGCGCTATTTTTTTAGTTGATTGCCGGATGAAAATCACAAGTTTGAAATTGCAAAACTTTCGAAACCACGAGGAAACGCTCGTGGATTGGGCGCCTCATATGAATGTGATTGTGGGTCAAAATGGGGCGGGTAAAACGAACCTTATTGATGCCATTCATTACTTGTGTATGAGCCGCAGTTTTGTGTCGTCGAGCGATATGTATGTCGTGAATCAGGATGCTACGTTTTTTATGATAAAAGGGCATTTTGAAGGGAATATCCGTTCCAGTTTTGATGTAGGTTGTTCTTATTCACGGGGAGAAGGAAAGAAGATTTTTGTAAATGAAAGTCCGCTCGATCGTCTTTCTGATCTAATAGGCATGGTGCCGGTGGTGGTGCTTTCTCCATCCGACAAAAAATTAACCAGCGAGGGACCTAAACAGCGACGCTCGTTTATCGATTCGTTTATCAGTCAGCTATCACCAGCCTACCTGCAAGATCTGCTGGATTACCGGAAAGCGCGTAAGCAGCGCAATAAGTTGCTGCAGGAATTTCGGGGCAGTCGCGACGTGCTATTAGCTTATCTTGAACCGTGGAATGTTCAGCTGATGGAGTATGGATCACGAATTGTAGCCAAGCGCACCGAAGTGCTAAATAAATTCCAGGATTATTTGGCCAAAGAGTACGAGGTGATTTCGGGGATGCGGCACGAGCCTCAGTTAAAGTATCAGACCTTTTGCGAGCCGGATGAGGATGTGAAGATTATCCGCAAGCGATATGAGACAGAACTTGAAGAGGAGCAAGACCATGAGTTGGAACGTGAACTTACGCTTGTAGGGCCGCACCGAGATGAAATTGTTTTCTATCTGGATGATTTTGAACTGCGTAAATTTGGTTCACAGGGGCAGCACCGGCTGTTTGCCCTTGCTTTGAAACTGGCCCAGCTTTTGTATTTTTCGGAGGAGCTGGATGATCTGCCCATATTTTTATTGGATGACGTTTTTGGGGATCTTGATGCCCAACGTACCAAAGTGTTATTAAATGCCTTGATAGAACATGCCGGACAAACATTTGTTACCGCGGCAAATCCCATTCCGTTTGATGAATATGTAACGTTTGATGGCGATCACAATCGTAAATATAAGGTTAGCGGTGGATCTGTTTCAGTGGTAAAACCATAATTAATAATAGCATTGTGTCACGATATAAATCGAATACGCCCAAATCTCTAAAAGAGGCACTTAAGGATTTTTTAGATGACTATCCGCATCGCAAGAAATTAAAGCGCGGGATGATATTATCGCTTTGGGAACAGACGGTGGGTGAACGCATTGCAGAACAGACCGAAAATGTTCATTTTGAGCATGGAAATTTAATCGTGCATGTAAAAAATCCGGCATGGCGCCAAGAAATCCATATGAAAAGATTTAGCATCGCCAAGATGCTCAATGAGGAAGTGGATGAAAAAATTATTAAAGAGATTGTTGTACGATCATGATGTATATTCATGATATGATGCTATCGGTGAGTTGATCGATTTATTTACAGGCTATGGACTTATCACAATTAGAAAAATACAAAGAACAAGTAGTTACCTGGTGGGAATCCTTCTTTCAGAAGTCTGATGAGGATGAAATTGCAGGTATTGGCCGCGAGCGGATTATCGTTTTTTCGGTGGCCCTAATTTTGGCTTTTGCATTGTGGTTGATGGTGAATCTTAACAGAGATTTTACCATAAATATTGATTTGCCGATACAGTTGGCAGGGGTTCCGGCGGAAAAGTCACTGATTGAAGACTTGCCCGAGACAGCGACGGTAAGTGTGTCGGGCGAAGGGTGGAAGTTGATAAACCTGTATAACAACCCGCCCCCTATAGATATTGATGTAGATGATTCTGAGGTGGACCTGTTTGACCAGGTTCAGCAGCAGATGAATGCCATGCTAAATGTGAATATACAACGGGTGCAACCACGGAATGTGACGGTGAGGATGGGGGATCGGATATCTAAAAAAGTGCCGGTACGTTCTGCCTTAAACGTCAATTTTCGTGATCAGTATGGTTTTCTTGCTCCGCCCGAATTTGATCCCGACAGTGTGACCATAACTGGCGCGTCGGAACTTGTCGAAGAATTAGATGAATGGCCTACCGATTCTGTTGATATCGATGGGGTGGCACAGGATATTTCTCAGCCGGTACCTCTTGAATCGCCGGGGAAATTAATTAATGTATCACCTACTGAAGTAGTTTTTAAAGCCGATGTTGCTGAATATACCGAGGGGGAAATGCGGGCCAATATCTCAACGCGTAACCTGCCTCCGGGACGAATGGTAAGTTATAGTCCGCTGGCTGTTAACATCAAATACGATGTACCCATTAAGGAATATGCCGACGTACAGGATGAAAATCCTTTTGAGGTGTATGTTACCTTTCAGCAGATATTGGAGGACTCTACCGGTTTTGTGACGCCCCAAATCGAGGAGGTAAAGGACGAATACCACATCAAGTTGCGATCGTTTCAGCCTCGTCGCGTAGCGTATTTTATGGTACTGGATCAATAGCTTTTTCTGACTAAAAGAATCAGGCTACCTCATTAAGCTTCTTCTCAAAAGGCTTGATGACCTCACCAATTGATTGTGTATCTTCAAAATAGTCAAGGATTTTCAGCAGGACTTCATCCACCAACACATCCGGACAAGAAGCCCCCGACGTAATGACAATGTTTACGGGCTGCTTATCAATAGGAAGCCAGTCAGTGGTTTCTTTAATATCTTCATCCCACTGGTCGAAATGCTGGATCTTTTTGGGTGAATCAAACTCTTCGGCATCACGCACATGGTACGTTGGAAAGGCCTCTTCTAAAATTTCAACAAGATGCATCGTGTTCGATGAATTATAGCCTCCAACAACAATAGCCAGATCAGCATCGGTTTCAGTCAGGGCAAGGGTGGCCGATTGATTTTCGTTAGTGGCATAGCACAACGTATCCGAGGTATCGGCGAAATGATCGAGGATGTCGGCTTCGCCATATTTTTTGATGGCCGCCTCTTTAAGGATCTGCATCACTTCTTCGGTTTCAGTAGCCAGCATCGTAGTTTGATTAATAACCCCGAAATGCTGGAGATCTTTTTGTGGATCAAAACCATCGGTGCTTTTATGACCAAAGTATTCTTCAAAATCAGATTGTGGACGATCGCCGGTCATGATATCGGCAAGAATTTGTGCTTCCTCAGGATTCAGCAGTACAACACACTCCGAGTGATTGGCGCTGTGTGAAAAAGTGGCCCGGGTTTCTTCATGACGATGTTTGCCGTGGATGACCAGCGAATATCCCTTTTTGCCGAGTTGCTTACCCCGCCGCCACACTTTCTCCACAAAGGGACAAGTGGTATTGTATTCGTAGGGATCGATGCCCTGCTTTTTAAGCTTCTGTTGAATTTCGATGGTGGTACCAAAGGCCGGCACAATCACAATGTCGTCTTCGTCCAGCGACTCGATGGGGATGAGTTCGGTGCCATCGGTTTCAAACAAAAATTTCACGCCACGTTCCTGCAGGTCTTCATTTACCGTGGGATTGTGAATCATTTCGCTAAGCAGATAGATATCCTTTTTGGGATAATTTTCTACGGTATCATAGGCGATATCGATGGCGTTTTCTACCCCGTAACAAAAGCCAAAGTGACGAGGTACATAAAAGCGAACCGGACCAAAGTCGAGCACGCTGGGCTCAAGGTCTTTTTTGGTGGGATCCATCACCTTGTTGGCATCTTTTACCTTGCGAATAATCGGCGATTGATAAATCTCGGGGATGTTAAATTTTTTGCGGGCCATAAATATCTGCTGTATTAAATTTAGCTCCTAAATATACAGAGCTGAGGTCGAAACATCACAAAGAATAACAGCAAATTCTATGTGATCGATCAGTAAGTAGGGAAAGGGTTATACCGATAAATGGTTACTGTAAAAAGAGGTGAACTAAAATTATAAAGACCTAAATTCCAAACGGTGTTATGCCTCTGCCACTTCATCCAGTTTAACGCCCACAAGACGGCTGATACCCGTCTCGGGCATTGTTACTCCGTACATCATTTCAGCCTTGCTCATCGTCTTTTTGTTGTGTGTAATGATGATGAATTGGGTTTCTTCGCTGAAGTTGCGAATCATGTCTGCAAAACGCTCAATGTTGGCATCGTCGAGCGGAGCGTCAACCTCATCTAAAACACAGAAAGGGGAGGGCTTTACAAGATAGATGGCAAAAAGCAGGGCAATGGCAGTCAGCGTTTTTTCACCACCGGAGAGCTGGTTAATCGTAGAGGGGCGCTTGCCCTTGGGATTGGCTTTAATTTCAATGCGGGCATCCAGTGGGTCTTCGGCTTCCTCATCGATGATCAAGTCGCAATAATCATCCTCATTAAACAGGGTATGGAACACCTTCTGGAAGTTGACCCGAATCTTTTCGAAGGTTTCGTTGAAGCGTTCGATTGCTGTTTTATTAATTTCGTCAATCGTCTGTTGAAGCTCTTCGGCCGCTTGATGCAGATCGCTTATCTGTTCTTCGTAAAAATCGAGCCGTTCTTTTTCCTCTTCATATTCTTCGATAGCCAGCGGGTTTACCTCTCCAATTTTATTGAGCTTTTGCCGCAGCCAGGCAATGCGTTCTTTGGCTTCGTCGGGCTCTATATCTTCGGGCAGCTGCTTGTCAATCTGATCCATCAAAATGCCATAGGTTTCCCAGATGTGATCCGATAGATTTTTGATCTGCATTTCATACTTCTCTTTCGACATCGCCAAGTGATGAACCAGTTCCATATTTACTTCCTTGCGGCGGCGTACTTCTTTTAGCTCTTTCTCAATTTCATTGATGCGGCCTCGCTGCTTGCCCGAAGCTTCCTCGGTCTCTTCAAGTTGTTTGTCAGCCTCCTTCTTTTGCTCTTTTAGCGTGCTGAGTTTGTCTTCAAGCTGCTCAATAGCTGATTGATACTTCTTGATGCGTTTCTTGGCCTCTTCGGTCTTCTCAGAGCGAATGTTAAGCCGCTGCTTAAGATTTTTGATGCCCTCTTCGGCTCGTTTTATATCACGTTCGTGGTTCTCAACTTTATTCTTCAAATCCTGATGTTTCAGCTGCGCATCATTATACCGGCTTTGGGCAATCGAACGCTCCTCATCAAGTTCCTGAAGCGTCTGTTTTTTCTCTTCCTGCTGCTGATGAAGATCCTTAAGTTTCTGCTGCAGTTCTTTCTGCTTGGGCTGCAGCTGATCCAATTCTTGCTGAGAAGAATCCTCATTACTGATGAGGGATTCGCGACGATTTTCAAGTTCGCCAATGTTTTTCTGATAAATCTCAATTTTATGTTCAAAGCTGTTGATGTTGTTTTCGATCTGGCGGACGTTCTGCTCTTTATCCTTTAGTAGTTTTTCCAGTTCGGTAAGATCGATTGCCCGATACTGCTCCTGGAATTCTTTCAGCTGCTGCTCCGAAGTCTGTATCTCGCTTTGAATGGACTCCGCTTTTTCTTCCAGTGTTGCAATTTTATCCTTTAAACCGACGCGGATGCCAGCATTTTTACTCTTGCTGCCACTCTTTAGAAATTGGGTGTTGGTTATTACTTCCCCATCCAACGTTACACCGGTTTGCCCATTTCCCCGAAGTGAAGTGTATGCTTTTTCAACAGAATCAAAAACCTTCACATTACCCAGTAGAAGTTCTTTAAGGGCGCTAAATTTGGAGGCTGTTTCAACGCGATTGGCAAGAGAGCCGGAAGCTGTTTGATAGGAGCTGGAAAGCTGATCAAGTGGAATAAAGGTTGCACGTCCCTTGTCATTTTCCTTGAGCAATCGTGCGGCTTTTCGGGCGTCATCAAGACTATCGACAACCACATAATTAAGTGCATTCCCCAACACCGCTTCGAGAGCCACTGCGTGGGCTTCATTTGTCGAAAGCAGGTTGGAAACGACATCCAACTGATCAAACTGATTGCCATAGTTTTCGAGCAAAAACTGTACGCTGCTTGGGAATGCCTCGTTTGAATTGGCGATACCCTGCAAAAGCTCAATTTCAGACTGTACCGAATCAAGTCTGCTTTGGTGATTACGGATCTTATCTTTGAGCGTGTTTTGTTGTTCGCTTAACTGCTCACGGTTCTTCCGGGCTGATTGCAGTTTCTCCTGCTGCTTATCGCGCTCAGTAATAGCTTTATCAAGCTTTTCGGAAGCCAGCTTTTTTTCGCCGCGCAAATTCATGATCTCATCTTCAAGATCTTCTATCTCCTCCCGGATGCGGATTAGATCTCCTTCGGTATTTTCGAGGCGCGATTCGATTTTAATCCGTTTGGTTTGCAGATCGTTGAGATCTTGGTTCGCCTGCGAAAACGCTCTTTCGAGTGTATTCAGCTCATCCTGTTCCGCCGAATATTGTTGCTGAATTTCTGAGTATCGTTCTTTGGATTCGGTAAGATTCTTTTCTGCCTTTTCGAGGTCGTCATCAAAGGCATTCAGTTTCTTTTCGCTGCTCTTAAAAGCCTCGCGAAGATCTTCGAGATCCTTTTCGCTTTGTTTAATATCGTTGGTGTACTGCTCAATTACGCTTTTCTCATTAGTAATCTTTTCGCGCGTAATTTCAAGGGTCGTTTCGGCATCCCGAATTTTCGAATGGAGTTGACTAACCCGACGCTGAGCTTCAGACTGTAATCGTTCTTTTTCATTGAGTGTTTTGCGTGCCGATTCGGCTTCTTCTTCAAGTTTTTCTGCCTTGGCAACAATTTCCTTTTTTTCCTTATCGGCATTGTCAATGCGCTCTTCAAGCGGCTCAAGTTCTTCTTTTATTTTCGAGTACTCGTGCTTATTGAGGGCTTTATCAAGATGTTCAAGCTCCTTTTTGTATTTCTTGGCTTTTTGCGCTTTTTCGGCCTGTTTTTCAAGGGATTTGGTTTTCTTGCGAACCTCCACGAGAATATCCTCTACGCGTTGTAAATCTCCTCTGGTTTCGTCCAGTTTGCGAAAGGTTTTCTTACGCTTCTCTTTGTAGCGGGTAACTCCGGCGGCTTCTTCAAATAATCGGCGACGATCGTTGTTTTTATCATTGAGAATCTCTTCAACCATTTTGAGTTCAATAACCGAATAAGCGTCAGAGCTCATCCCGGTATCCATAAACAGGTCGTTGATATCCTTAAGCCGACAGTTGGTGCCGTTGATAAGGTATTCACTTTCACCGGATCGATACAGCCGTCGGCCGATCGTAACTTCGTTATATTCGGTTGGCAACAGGCCTTTATTATTGACAAAAGTCAGGTGCACTTCGGCCATACCGAGGGCATTTTTTTTGGCCGTGCCATTAAAGATGACGTTGGCCATACTTGAGGAACGCAGCAAGGTAGGGCGCTGCTCACCCAGTACCCAGCGCATGGCATCAACAATGTTGGACTTACCACAGCCATTTGGACCTACAATCGCCGTTATACCTTTGTCAAACGAAACATTGGTGTTGTAGGCAAAACTTTTGAAGCCCTGAAGTTCAAGTTCTGATATATACATTAACGGGTTACACGTTACGGATTACAGGTTAGTTATAACCTTGGGTCTGTATGATGTTGCGTAAGAAATTCCATCAGCTCAAAAAATGGATACAGCCAAATCTTATGCATAAGTTTCCGTCTTTGTAAAATCTATGTGATTGCCAAAATATTGGCTAAATCTACATAAAGAAACTTTTATCATGCAACCTGCATCCTGCTCCTTCAATTATACCGTCATGATTTCTTCTTCTTTCTTCTTCGACAACTCTTCAATTTTATTAGTATGCTGATCTGTAAGTTGCTGGATTTCCTCCTCAGCCTCGTATCGGGAATCTTCGGGCAGTGATTCGCTCTGTACTTTCTTTTTTACTTCATCATTGGCATCGCGTCGGCTGTTACGGATGGATATGCGAGCTTCCTCGGCCAGTTCATTCACGCGTTTAACCAATTCCTTGCGGCGCTCTTCCGATAAAATTGGCAGCGGTATGCGAATGATGTTTCCATCATTATTGGGATTTAATCCCAAGCCAGAAGACATAATAGCTTTTTCAATTTCTTCTAAAGCGGTTTTATCAAAAGGTTCTACGGTAAGCAGCCGAGCCTCAGGTGCACTTACACTTGCTAACTGATTGAGCGGTGTTTGAGAGCCATAATATTCAACTTTTATACCCTCAAGAATAGAAGGCTGAGCCTTACCGGCACGAATATGAGACAGTTCCTTTTTGTAATGGGCAACCGCTTGATCCATTTTTTTGTTAGTAGATTTGATAATAGGCTCTAACTCTGGTGGTATCATAATATGCGCGAATTATTAAAAATCGTTTTGATGATGCTGATATTAAATCAAAATGAATTTAAGAAATCTACTAATCTTCCCAAACCACCTTTGAGCCTACCGAAGTATCTTCAGTAAGAACTTTCTTGAGGTTACCCACTTTATTCATATCAAAAACGATGATGGGTGTTTTATTTTCGCGGCACAAAGTGAAGGCGGTTAAATCCATAATTTCGAGCTGGCGGTCGAGTACTTCTTCACCTGTAATGGTAGGAAACTTTTCGGCATCGGGATTAATTTCCGGATCAGAATCAAAAATTCCATCTACGCGCGTACCTTTGAGAATGACGTCAGCCTCAACTTCAATTGCGCGGAGCGAAGCAGCAGTGTCAGTAGTAAAGTAGGGGTTGCCTGTTCCCGCCCCAAAAATAACAACACGTCCTTTTTCAAGGTGTCGGGTAGCGCGGCGGCGAATATAAGGTTCGGCAATTTCCTCCATCCGAATGGCTGACATCAGCCGAGTTTGAACCCCCATACGCTCCAGGGAGTCCTGCAGGGCCATACTATTAATCATGGTGGCAAGCATCCCCATGTAATCGCCTTGCACGCGATCCATGCCTTCGGTTGCACCTTTTACGCCTCTAAAGATGTTGCCTCCGCCTACTACAACAGAAACTTCGAGCCCTTCGTCGTGAATTGATTTGATTTCTTCGGCGTATTGGGTAAGAACATCTCCATCGATGCCATGTCCCTGTTCTCCCAACAAAGCTTCGCCACTTATTTTAAGTAATATGCGATGGTATTTACTGGTCACTTTGTTACCCTTATTAAATTAATGAATTGACTGTTACAAGGTGATCAATTTGATAATCCCTTAAGCATAAAAAAAAGGCTACCGAATTGGTAGCCTTTTTTGCGAATCAAAATGATTACGAATCATCGCCGAGCTGGATTCGGTGGAACGATTTAACCAGCGGAGTATCATTGTTTTTGAGATACTCTTCGACGGAAAGACTATTGTCTTTCACAAACTTCTGTTCCAGCAGAACGCGTTCCTCGTAGAAACGTCGCAATTTACCTTGCGAAGCTTTTTCGGCAATTTCTTCAGACTTTCCTTCTTCAAGGAGTTGCTCTTTGGCAATTTCAAGCTCTTTTTCTACAACCGAGCTGTCAACACCGTCGCGTGTTACTGCCAGTGGATTCATGGCTGCAATTTGCATAGCTACATCTTTACCCACTTCAGGATCTTCAACATCACCTTCGAACTCTACCAACACGCCCAGCTGATTGCCCGGGTGAATATAAGAGATGAAGGATCCGTCGGTTTCAACATACTTAACTTTGTTGATCTTAATCTTTTCACCGATTTTACCGACCATATCTTTTACGTGGTCAGCAATAGTAAGACCCTCATGCTCTGTTTCAAGAAGTTCATCAACAGATTCAATGTTGTTCTCAAATACGATATCTAAAAACTGCTGCGCGCGCTTCTGGAAATCTTCGTTACGAGCTACAAAATCAGTTTCGCAGTTAATTTCCAGTGCAGCAGCTTTCGTTCCATCATCGCTAACACGGGTAACAACCAATCCTTGGTTGGCTTCCCGATCGGCTCGTTTTTCGGATAGCTTTTGTCCTTTTTTACGAAGGATTTCAGTAGCTTTTTCAAAGTCTCCGTCCGCTTCCTGAAGGGCCTTTTTGCAATCCATCATGCCGGCCCCAGTCTGTTCGCGCAGTTCTTTTACGTCTTTTGCAGAAATACTCATTGTTCGAGTTACGCTTTTAAAATTGTTGTTCTAAGTTAAAAGGGTGGTAATGCCGCTATTACTCTTCTTCATTTGAGGAGTCGTCGCCGGAATCTTTTTTCTTGCGACGTTTGCGGCGTTTGCCCGTAGCTTTTGTTTTTTCCTTGACTTGTTGCTCTTCTACTTTGCGGGCATCCTGGGCCGCTTGATCCATCAGCTGTTCTTCGCTTTGCGCTTCGCGCTCAGCATTACCTTCAATAACAGCATCAGCAATTTTAGAAGTTATTAGCTGGATGCTGCGTGCAGAATCATCATTACAGGGAACGATGTAGTCCGGAATATCGGGATCACTGTTAGTATCGACCATTGCAATAATGGGGAGATTCAGTTTAACCGCTTCATTAACAGCAATGTGTTCTTTAATAGTATCTACTACAAAGATAGCTCCGGGCAGATGTCCGATGTTTGAAATACCGCCAAGTGTTTGTTCGAGCTTTTCGTACTCACGCTCCAACATCAGGGCTTCTTTTTTAGTGAGTTCCTCAAACGTACCGTCTTTACTCATCCGGTCGATCTCTTCCATTCGAGAGATACTTTTCTTAACAGTACTAAAATTAGTAAGCATACCGCCTAACCAGCGATGGGTTACAAAAGGCATTCCACATCGGATGGCTTCGGTTTTAACAATATCCTGGGCTTGTTTCTTGGTACCAACAAAAAGGATGTCTTTACCAGCGCGGGCCAGTTTGGTAACTTCATCCAGCGCTTCCTGGAAAAACTTTTGCGTCTTCTTAAGGTCAATGATATGGATCCCGTTGCGTTCCATGAAGATAAATTCCTTCATTTTGGGATTCCATCGTCGAGTAAGGTGACCAAAATGGGCACCTGATTTCAATAATTGTTCTAAGTCGGGTGTAGTAGGCATAGATTAGGTTATATTTATTTTTGAGTTAATCCTCTATGCAGATCATCCCCGGCGCTAATCCCGACAGCTGTCGGAACACTCGGCGCACTGAGTAGCTGCATATGTGTGATTGAATTTTGTAAGTAGATGGAAAAAGAAAGCGAAGTAACGCGATCTGTTAACGCTTGGAGAACTGGAACTTCTTCCGTGCACCAGGCTGACCGTACTTCTTACGCTCTACCATGCGATCGTCACGCGTAAGTAGATCATGGGCTTTCAATACACCATGCCACTCTTCGTTGTGATCATCAAGGGCCCGAGCCAAAGCGTGTTGAATAGCTCCGGACTGTCCGGTAATGCCACCACCGCGTACTGTTACCTTAATATCAAACTGTTCGCCTGATTCAGTAACTTCGAGCGGAAGCTTTGCAATATTGCGATGTGCTTGTGTATTGAAATAATCATCCAGGGGACGCTTGTTAACAACAAATTCGCCTGACCCCGGCTGAATATATAGTCGCGCAGTAGAAGTTTTTCTTCTTCCGATGAAATTTTTCTGTTCCATTCGTGATTAAAGCTCGATTTTTTCTGGTTGTTGTGCTTCTTGTTCATGAACCGGACCGGCATAAACCCGCAGGTTTGTCATCAGTTTGTTACCCAATTTGTTCTTTGGTAACATTCCCTGTACCGCTTTTTCAATAACAACGGTTGGGTTATGGTCCAGCATTTCTTCTGCTGAGGTAAAACGTTCGCCCCCGGGATGTCCGGTATAACGGAAATATTCTTTTTGCTGTAACTTTTTGCCGCTTAATTCAACTTTGCTGGCATTAATTACAACAACATTGTCACCGGTGTCCATGTGTGGAGCAAAGTTAGGCTTGTGTTTACCTCTCAGAAGGGTTGCTATCTTGGAAGCAACGCGTCCAAGCGCCTGACCTTCGGCATCAACAAGAACCCATTTTTTTTCAATCTCACTCGCTTTCGGTGAGTATGTCTTGTAACTATTAGTATCCACGGTTAAACTTGTTTGTAATTGCTTTTATGTGAAGTCTCGAAAAATAGGCTTATTTAAATCCATTTGCAACGGTGAACCTATTATTATTTTTACCACTTGATCTTGGGAGTTCTGTAGGGATCCAAAATGAACCAGATCAAGTATCGTACAGATAAAAATTCTGGGGTTTGAGATAAGATATTCTTTAAAATTAATTGTACCTTTCTGTCACAATAAAGACCTGTTAAAATAGGTCATGTCAAGGTTAAAAAGGACAATCAAGAACCATGAGTAACGAGAATAAATTTTTACAGACGAAAACCTCCTTTGATACAGGCTCTGGCCAAGCTCACCTGTATAGTTTGAAAAAACTGGAAGATCTTGGATATGGTAATATAAGCAAGCTCCCATTTACGATTCGTGTACTGCTTGAATCGGTACTGAGAGAGCATGATGATTATATCGTAACCGATAATGATATAGAAGTGCTGGCAAATTATAATGCCAAAAATCCGCAAGGTGAAATACCCTTTAAGCCTTCGCGTGTTGTGCTTCAGGATTTTACGGGCGTACCAGCTATTGTTGATTTGGCGGCGCTTCGATCAGCCATGCAGCGGATGGGGGGTAATCCCACATCTATCAACCCCCAAGTGCCGGTAGATCTGGTAATTGACCACTCGGTGCAGGTTGATGAGTTTGGGCAGGAGTATGCTTTTATGCACAATGTGGAACGCGAATTTGAGCGTAATCGCGAGCGATATGAATTCTTAAAGTGGGGACAGAAAGCGTTTGATAATTTTAAGGTGGTCCCTCCGGGACGCGGTATCGTCCATCAGGTGAATCTGGAATACCTGGCCAAAGGAGTATTTAGCAGAGAAGAAGACGATGGTACTACGGTTGTCTATCCCGATACCTTGGTAGGTACCGATTCGCACACCACCATGATTAATGGTCTTGGCATTTTGGGCTGGGGTGTTGGCGGCATTGAAGCAGAAGCTGCTATGCTGGGTCAGCCGATTTATATGCTCGTTCCAGAAGTGGTAGGAATGAAACTTACCGGTCAGCTTCGCGAAGGAATTACGGCAACGGACCTGACGCTAACGGTAACGCAGATGCTTCGCAAGCATGGTGTAGTTGGTAAATTTGTCGAATTTTATGGTGACGGACTTAGTAATATGAGTCTGCCAGATCGTGCGACGATTGCGAATATGTCGCCGGAGTACGGGGCAACAATGGGCTTTTTCCCAATGGATGACGAAGCGATGCGCTATATGCGTCGCACCGGTCGAGATCCCGAGCATGTGGAAATGGTTGAGCGCTATATGAAGGAGCAGGGTTTGTATCGTACGGATGATATAGCCGACCCCGAATTTACGGATACGCTTGAGCTTGACCTTGGCGAAGTGGAAACGTCGCTGGCCGGACCAAAGCTTCCCCATGATCGTATTTCGCTGCCGAATATGAAGAAGACGTTTGAAAGCAGCCTGACCAGTGACGATCCTACGATGGGCTTTAATTTGGCCCAGGAGAAGCTGGCGAACAAGGGTACGTTTAAAAACGGGCAGGAAATTGAGATGGAGCATGGCGATGTGGTTATTGCTGCCATTACATCCTGTACGAACACATCGAACCCAAGTGTGATGTTGGGCGCAGGAATTGTAGCGAAGAAAGCCTTTGAAAAAGGATTAACGGTTCCACCTTATGTGAAAACTTCGCTGGCTCCGGGTTCTCGTGTGGTTACCGACTATCTGGAAGAGGCCGGACTTACGGATTATATGGATCGTCTCGGTTTTAATCTGGTTGGTTATGGATGTACAACCTGTATTGGTAACTCAGGTCCGTTACCCATTGCTGTTGAAAATGCGGTAAAAGAGGGTGATCTGATTGTTGCCGGGGTACTATCAGGAAACCGTAACTTTGAGGGTCGAATTCACCCCTACGTGAAAGCCAATTACTTGGCTTCGCCTCCGCTGGTTGTGGCCTATGCACTGGCCGGTACGGTGGATATTGATCTTGAAAATGAGCCGATTGGCAAAGATAAAGACGGCAACGATGTGTATCTCAAAGATATCTGGCCAACATCCGAGGAAATTGCCGAGCATCTCGATAGCGCTATTCGCCCTGAGCTTTTTGAGAAGCAGTACGGCGATATCTTCAAATCTGAAGAGTGGGATGAAATTCCTGTTGGCGGAGGAGAGCTTTATGAATGGAAAGAGGAATCGACCTACATTCAGGAGCCGCCGTTCTTTATGGATATGGGTGAAGATCCCGATCCCATTACTTCCATAAATGGAGCGCGTGCTTTGGTGAAGGTGGGCGATTCCATTACGACTGATCATATTTCTCCGGCGGGCAATATTCCCAAAGATAGTCCGGCTGGTAAGTACCTGATTAAGCACGATGTTGAGCCCAGAGATTTCAACTCATACGGTTCGCGGCGTGGTAATGATCGGGTGATGACCCGCGGAACTTTTGCCAATGTGCGATTTAAGAATCAGCTGGCACCGGGCAAAGAGGGTGGTTATACCAATTACTTCCCCGATGATGAAATCACTACGATTTATGATGCCGCTATGCGTTATAAAGAAAACGATACGCCGCTGGTAGCACTGGCCGGAAAGCAGTATGGTACGGGATCATCCCGGGACTGGGCTGCCAAAGGTACGGATCTGTTGGGTGTTGAAGCGGTAATCGCTACCTCATACGAACGCATTCACCGGTCGAACTTGGTGGGTATGGGCGTGCTTCCGCTGCAGTTTAAGGATGGCGAATCGGCAGATACGCTCGGACTGGATGGCTCGGAAGAGTTTGATGTCCACTTGGATGACGAGCTTAAGGCGCAGCAAATTGTGAAGGTAGATGCAAAGAAAGAAAATGGCGAAACGATTTCTTTTGAAACGGTTTGCCGAATAGATACCCCTGTTGAGGTAGATTATTACCGAAATGGTGGAATTTTGCATTATGTTCTTCGTGAATATTACCGCGCTGAGCAGCAGGCGTAAGTAATTATTTACGTGTTAATATTAAGCCCGGCTTCGGATGAGGTCGGGCTTTTTATATTTATAATTTCGATACACTTTTATTTTCAGAGAGACTTTCAAAAAATCATAAAAAATATTAAATAATAAGGATTCAGAGAGTTAAATAGTCAGGCTAACTGGGCTTTGAGGTTAAAATGTCGCCAACAAAAGGAAATAAAATCGCTGGTACCATCACATTTGATGAACAGACAAGCAGTAGTTTACAGATCCTGTTGAAGAATATTAGCAGTGTAAACAGGGCCGTGAAATTGCGCACTGTACTGCAAGAAAGTATTGAGGTGGTCCAAAATGTGATGAATACAGAAGCCAGTTCGCTCATGCTTCTGGACGAAAATACTGGAGAACTGATCGTAAGTATGCCAACGGGACCAGTAAAAAAGGAAGTGAAGGGAAAGCGTATAAAAAAGGGAGAGGGCATAGGAGGATGGGTTGTCAAAAATAACAAACCTTTTTATACCAACGATGTGGCAGGTACAGATCTTTTTGGGGGAGATTTATCCCCGAATTTTACTACGAAAAATATCATTTGTGTACCTCTTAAAAATAGCCATCATAAGGTTATTGGCGTGCTGCAGGCGATCAATAGAAGAGAAGGAACGTTTTCCGAAAACGATATTCCTGTGTTTGAGGCACTGGCGGATCATGTGGCGTTGGCTATAGAACGATGTCGGGAACTGCAAGAGGTGCAAGATAAACTCGAAGAACGCGACTTGATGCTCACCGAAGTTCACCACCGGCTCAAAAATAACCTATCGACAATAACGGCTCTTATTGAATTGGAGCTTTCTGATATTGAAGACCAAGCGGCACGAGAAGTGCTCCAGAAAACGATGGCACGGATAAAATCGATGACTGAAGTGCACGATTTTTTATATAACAATAAACCCGGCAACGAGATAAAGTTGAAGCTCTATGTCGAGCGGCTTTCGCAAAAGATAGCCAATATTCTTTCACACGAATCGCATCAGGTGAAAATTATCGTTAAGGCCGATGATATTTTTCTGGATACCGATCGTGCCATGAGCTGTGGTCTGTTGTTGAATGAATTATTGGTTAATTGCTATAAACATGCTTTTAATGAAGTCACCGAAGATCCTCAAATCCGGATAGATCTTACAGAAGCCGAAGATCGGGAAATTATCTTTAAGGTATCTGATAACGGGATGGGCATCGGCGAAGATTTTTCGCTTTTAGAATCGGGTTCGGTTGGCGGATGGTTGATCGATGTTCTTATTCGCAGGTTGGAAGCTGATATCGAAATTCGAGATAACGACGGCGCTACTTTTTTGATTCGTTTCTCAAAGTAGAGGGGATACGATTACACTACCCACCGTTCGACCCCGCGCATGGTGAAAATATCGGCCATTATTTTTGAAATGGGCGTATTTAGTATCAGAGAAACCAGGTTATTACGAATTACGGGAAAAGTCTGTTTTCTACCCAACAGCATGTTTAATTCTGCTCTGTGGATAGCATTGCGGGCCGCATGTTTTCTTCGTTGCTGATACATATTGAGAATTGCTCTTGCCTGCTTCGGATGATCTATGGCTTGCTTTAATGTTTTTGATAAATCCCAGGCGTCCAGCCATCCTAAATTCATTCCTTGTCCGCCAATGGGACTTACAATATGAGCTGCATCACCGCACAGAATAATGTGATCGTTGATCATCGGCTTGGCCAATAGTTTTTGAACCCCAAAACTGCTTAGCATAAAGTGAGCAGCAGTATCGAGTGAATATCCAATGCGCTTTTCAACACGCCTGCTTATATCTTTCGGGGTAACCTCCGGTAGGTATTCAGATGTTTTTACCACCCATCGACGCCTGTTTTTAGGCAACGGGAACGACTCAATTAACCCCTCATCACAAAGGAAAATCGCGGCATCATGTTGAAAATTCGTATTATCCTCAAAATCGCCCATGATGTATGTATCGGGATATTGGTGCCCATCAAATGCAATGTCGGCCTCTTTCCGCACTAAGCTGTCTTTGCCATCGCATCCGATCACATAGTGCGAATGTACCAAAACTGTTTTCCCATTATGTTTAAAAGTCACGTTTGTCCCGTCTGGCATTTGGGTTATCTGTGTAACTTCGGCTTGCCGAATTATTCGGTTGGGATGTCGCTTTTTAAGTTCCACATTAAGCAGACGTTCAGTTTGGTATTGAGGTAGTGCTAATATATAATTGTAGGGTTTTGGGCAGGTTTCAAAGGAAAGAGTACCTAATTTTTTTTTATTGGAAAAAGCATGTCCGCGCTGGATTTTAATTCCCCTTTCGACAAAAAGATGAGCTATACCCAGTTTTTTAAATAACTCCAGTGAAACCGGATGGATACCAAGAGATCGTGAGCCGGGAGGGGGTGCTGATCTTTTTTCGATGATGAGATACGAAATGCCCAGCTCTTCAAGGCATAATCCGAGGAATAGTCCAACCGGACCACCGCCTACAATAACAATTTGATATGTCTCAGAAATCTTATCCATGAGCATAACTTAACAGCATGCGAAACGGAAAAAGGCGTTGCACCTGCCACTCTTTTGGTGCTATCGTTTCCAATTCAGCTGGTGTGTAGCTTCGCTTGATTGACGTCAATCCATCTTCAGTTATAAAAGAACTACGAAAAATAGGTCGCGAAAAAATATTAAAAAGCAGGTGCGCCAGGTCGCTTCTCTGGAGGTCGTTAAAAATGACTGCTAACCTACTTAGTTGTTGTGCTTGGTCTAAGGTTTCCAGTAGTTCTTTTTTAGTTAGATGATGGATCAAATGATTGGATACTACAAAGTCGAATTGTTCATCGGTGGGATCCAGCGCTGATAATTGACACTGCAAAAATTGGATGTTGGGTGGATAATTAGTCGATTCTACAAACGCTATCGCCCGAGGATCGGGATCGATAGCCGTAATCCGCAGGTCAATACCATCTGCCTGTGCCCACCGCGCTAATTTTATCGGGATGTCGCCACCGCCAAATCCAACGTCCAACAGCGAGTATGGAATATTTAGCTGAATCTTTGGCCGAATATGATGGGTATAAATTTTTCGCCATCCCGAAATCCATTGGTTCACTCGATCAAACTGCCGATAGGTATTGTGGAGCTCTTCAAGATCACAATTGGAATCATCCATGTGTTCCCGACTCTCGGTATCTCGTTGTGATAAAAAAAGAGGCATCAGCGGTCAGAAATCTTTTGAAGTAACCCGCTTTCGATGGTGAGTCCCGGTCCAAAGGCCATGGCTAAAACCGATTCCTGGTGATTCGCAGCCGGTCGTTTTAGAAGTTCTGCCAGCACAAACAGGATGGTGGCACTGCTCATATTTCCAAACTCAGAGAGTACCTTGCGAGATGGCTCCAGTTGCTCATCATCAAGCATAAAGTTTTGCTGCACTTTGTCAAGGATGGCTCTACCGCCGGGATGCAGTGCCCAATGCCGAACCTGTTCTTGGGAAAGTTGAAAGTCGTTAAAAAATGGAGCAACAGATTGTTTTAGGTTAGACTTTATGATGTCGGGCACGTAGGTTGAGAGTACCATATCAAAGCCAGTATCTCCGATGGTCCATGCCATGTCTTTTTCACTTTTGGGAGCGATAGCTGTTGAAAATTGCATCAATTCAAAAGAGGTAGTAGAAGGGCGTTTGCTGCTGATTAGCATTCCGGCGGCACCGTCGGCGAAAACGGATGCCGAAATTAAATTATCAAGTAGTTCTGACGGCTGGAGGTGAATACTGCACAGTTCTAAACAGATCACCAGTACGTTGGCATCAGGCTGAGATTCACAGAAGGCCTTGGCCATTTTCATTGCGGGAAAAGCGGCAAAACATCCCATAAAACCCAGATGAAAACGCTGTGTGGATGCAGACAGTCCGAGTTGTTTTATGATTTCATAGCCTGGCTCGGGGGCAAAAAATCCGGTGCATGATACGGTAATAACGTGCGTAATATCACGACGGTTAAAAGAGGGATTTTCATCAATCGTTTTACGGGCCGTATCAACAAAGAGCTTTTTGGCTTTCTTTGTATATAATTTGTTTCGGGCTCCCGTGGTGGGAACATTTAAGGTGCCATCTTTCTCAAAAAAGAAACGGGGATCCCCGTTGGCATTAAAGTCGGGAATGACGGTATGACGTTTTTTGATGCCCGATTTGGTATAGATTTGATGAATAATACGCTGCGTTATCTCCTTGTCGCTGATATATTCTTTCATGCGATCGCGCAAAAAGGATTGATCATACGACCGGTCGGGAACTGTAGTAGCAATATTTTGGATATAAGCTGACATGCACCACTGGATTTAGGTTAAGGCGTGTATCCTATAATACCCTAAGTTTGTGGTAAAAATTCCAAAATCCTAATTATTGTCGTTTTTTGTAAGGATGTAAAACCGGATGTTGTGTAAAATGGCTGCAATCGTAAGTCCGGCAATAAGTCCCATCCAAAGACCCTGTGGACCAACATTACGTACAATGCCTATATAATAACCGAGGGGTAGCCCCACCATCCAATAGGCGATAAAGTTTACAAACATGGGGATGGTGGTGTCTTTAAGTCCGCGCAGCGCACCATATCCGCTAACTTGCAGCCCGTCTGAAATTTGGAAGATGGCTGCCATGTAGAGCAGGCTTACCGCTACTTCTTGAACATCGGCATCCTGGGTGTACATGCTGGTGATGAGCTCGGGGAAAAGGTACATGATAACGGCCGTAATACTCATAAAAAAGGTGGCCATGGTGATGCCCAGGTATCCGCGTTTTCGGGCTTCGATCATTGATCCCTTGCCAATAGCGTTACCTACACGTGTGGTGATGGCGGTTGCCAGACCAAAGGGCACCATAAAGGTCATTGCCGAAAAATTGATAGCGACTTGATGTCCTGCCACGGCAACAGCGCTGAGTGATCCCATCAACAGGCTCACCAAAGCAAACATGGTAACCTCCATCGTGGAGCTAAGCCCGATAGGGACACCAATTTGCAGTAGCTCTTTCAGGTATTTCCACTCGGGGGGGCGCCAAGTCGTGAAAATTTTAAACCGGTCGTACGGTTTGTGGTTCATCGTAAAAATGAGCATCCCAGCCAGCATCACATAGCCCACAAGTGAGGAGGCGTATCCACAGCCAACCGCGCCCAGTTCGGGAAAGCCGAGATGGCCGTACATCAGCACATAGTTGGCACCTACGTTGACAAATACGCCGATTAGCGCAAAGTACATCGCCGGTCGGGTAACCGACATGCCTTCGTTAAAAAAACGAAGAGCCATATATCCGCAAACGCCAAAAACGCCCCAGGATATGGCATCGAGATAGCCTTGTGCAAGGGGGATGATTTCGGGAGTAACATCCAGAAAGTGCATGACCATTTCGAGATTGCGAATCAGGAAAAAGATAGGAATGGATAGTATTAGGCACAGCCACAATGCTTGCCTAACATTGACGCCAATTTCATCAAAGTTGCGGCTGCCGACAAGTTGTGCCACAATGGGGGTTAGTGCCATTAGGATTCCGGCAGCGAGCATCATGAAGGGTATAAAGATAGCTCCACCCACAGCTACAGCCGCCAAATCTTCGGCCGAGAGGTTGCCCGCCATTACCGTATCTACAAAGTTCATCGACATCTGCAGCAGCTGGGCGATGATAACCGGCAGTCCTATTTTGAGCGTAATTCCGGCTTCTTTGCGCAGGTGGTCTTTTTCTGATTTTAAATAAGCGAGCATCTAAAATGGCAGCTTCAGCTGAGAGCAGTTCTATTTAGAGGAATCGCTTATGGTACAAAAAAAGAGAGGGAAAAGTAAGCTGAAACCGGATGTTATTTTCGAGGTAATTTAATTACAAAGGTGGTGCCTTCGCCCTCGACCGATGCAAAACTGATGCTGCCTTCATGCGCCTCAATGATCTTCTTGCAAATAGCTAATCCCAGCCCGGTACCGCTTGATTTTGTAGAAAAGTTGGGTACAAAAATATTCGCCCGATCTTTTTCAGGGATGCCGGAGCCGTCATCTTCAACCTCGATAAATGCGTTTTGATGGTGCCGATATAAGCGCAGCAGAATGGTACCGCCATTTTCAGACATAGCCTCGTAAGCATTTTTCACCAGGTTGATGATAACACGTTTAATTTCATCATCAATACCGCGAACGGTAACGGGGCGGGCAGGCTTTTCGAGGGTGACTTCAATTTTTTCATCGTGTTCATAAAGTTTGGCAACAGACGTAAGTATAGTTCCAAGGTTAACATCGGTAAAGTCTTCGGTTAACGGCTGTGAAAACTTCGAGAAATCGGAGGCGATATTACTCAACGACTGAATCTGTTCGATGAGATTGGCGGTAATTTTCTGAACCCTTTTTTTGAGCTCGTCAGGATCATGATTGTCACTTTTTAGTTGACGCTCAAGGTGCTGCACATTTAGCTTCATGGGGGTCAGCGGGTTTTTTATTTCATGGGCTACCTGCTGCGCCATCTCTTTCCAGGCCGCCTCGCGTTCGGCCTCGGCAAGCTCTTTTTGCAATTTCTTTAATCGCGAAACCATGGTGTTGTAGGCGTTGGCCAGATTTCCAATTTCGTCGTCGCTGGTTACGGGGATGGTGGTATTGAGGTTGCCTCCAGATATTTTGTTCAGACCGCGCTGTATATGGACCAGGGGACGGGTTAGCTGTTTGGAAATGACGGTAGATCCCAGAATAAACAATCCAAACACCAGCAGGTAAACGAGTATTAGGTAGCTGATGGTCTCCAACAATTGCTGATCGTATTTGGGCGATTCCAAAAAAGTGGGAATGGCGATGGTGGCAATGGGAATGTTGTTGCTGTTTGAGATCGAACGGTAGCCGATAAGTAGGTTCTGTCCTGCAAGCTGTACCGAAGAGTAGGCGTCTTGCTGGTTACGATTGTACAGCTGGTGATAGATATCATACGGCAGGGCCGAGGGCAGTAAATGTTGCTGATAAATTTGAGGTGTTGTTGTTTCCGTGACGGTGCGCCCCGCATAAAAGCTGGCATCCACATCGAAGGGAGTGGTAAGGGAATCCAGGGAAAAGGATTTGCCCAGCCGGCGATTGTTTTGAATAGCGGGATTGGCCTCAATATTTTGTGAAAGCCGCTGTAGCTTATCGACTAATTCCTGGCGGACGATGTCGCGGTTTTGCTGTTTTATGGCATAATGGGAGGTGGCAATCAAGAATGCCAGAAATACCAAGGTTGCTAATAAAAGACTGTCGATAAGCCGATCCTGGAAACGTTTGTTTGCTCCTAAAAACTGAAAGTTTAAGGGAGGGACAAGTTGACGAATGAGCACGATGATACATCCCACAAGTAATAGCATAAAGCTATATCGAAAGAAGGAAAACAAAATGACGCGATAACCTGGAAGGGTAGTGCTGGCTTTTATGATTTGGTCTTCCGATTCCTTCCAAAGCATCGTACGGTATGAGAATTGGTCGGTCTTTTCATCCGTATAAAGGAGCGTGTCGCTGTTTAGTGCCTCAATTTTATTTTGCTCAAGGGTACGATAGTTTGGAAAGTAGTTTGTAAATCCTTGTTGAACGGTGTTGGTGAGCCTGCCGTTTTGAAAACGCTGCAACAGGTAAGGGGTGTTTAAATCTTCGAATGAAAGTCTGGACATCACCGTCCGGATCGGCTTGTTATATTCGGGACGTTCTTGGTAAACGGAACATAAAATCCAGGCTATGGGCTGCTCGTCAGAGGTACCAAAAATGGGAATCCATCCCCGGTAAAAGGTGCGGTATTTCTGCTGGTTGACAAGTTGGGGAAGTTGTACAACGGGACGAATAGTTGATTTTGTAATCTGCTCAATTTCAGTGACAATTTGTAGGGTCGAAATGTTGAACGTGTTGACCCAGTTTGGAGAATTTAAGTCGGTCGCATAATCGGCGATGAGTTCACCATTATTACTGACCAATTGCAGATTTAGCGAATAGATATTGCTCCTTGGAGATATATAATCCTGGATAATACGTGAAAATCGTGTTTGCAGACTGGATCTGTTTTCTTGTAGATCTTCGGTGTTTATTTCTCGAAAGTTTTGCTCGAGGCTGTTTAATAGATCAGCGGTAAGCTGTCTTGCGTTGGGATCCTCATCTTGCGAATAACTTTGGGCACGCTCCCAAACTTTTTTATCAATATTATCGATTGCGGATTGGTATAGAGTCGGCATGCTGATGGTGGCAACCACAAAGCTGGCCATTATAATTTTTCGTAACAGCGATTTATTTCTGAAATCAGCGATATTCTTTTCATAAATAAGGGCGATGCTCAACACCGTGATAAATGCGATAATGGAGCTGTAGAACATCCAATTAAAAATGAGGCGCTCAGGAATAAACAGCTGCAGAATAAAAAGGCTAAACAAAAAGCTTACTGAAAGTACCGATGAAGCCAGCTTTATATGTTCATCTGTAAATCGGAAAAGCATACGGTTTAATGCCACGAAAATATTACCGGCGGCAATGGTGGTAAGTCCGATAGCCAAATAAAGAATGATCGTTCCGGCTTCTGGGAAAATTCGGAGATCGAGAATGGGGACCGCCGATGTACTGGCTATTTCATAAAGCATCTTAAAAAGGCTGAGAAGTCCCAGGGCATTTACCAGTCCGAAAATGACCGAAAGGCTGATTGTGCTAAGGTACCAGTCGGCACTAATTTTTTTATAAAACTGCTGAAGCCTTCGGGTGATTATGATCGATGCTAACAGCGCAAATCCCGCATTTATGAATGACAGGCTCAGATTTTCAACAAGGTTAGTCCACTCGCTACTGCCGTCGGTTGAGAGATAGAGAATCCATTGAGCCAGCAGATTGGGGTACCAAAAAATGATCCAGCCAATACCCACGAAGAGGAGTTGTAATACTAACGATTTCCAAATGGACAGGCGATCAGCAATTATAAATAGGATCGCGAGGATTATAATAAGGCACAAAGCCCCATAAATAGAGCGCCAGAACGTATTGCTTTGTTGCCATTTGGCTTTGGTGTTTTCGAATTCATCAGCGGTGGCATAGACCACGCCAACAGAATCCCCTTCTAAGTTAGTAAGCGGTTGGCTTTGGACCGGCTCATCGGGAGGATCATTAAAAATACTAAACTCGAGCGGATAGGAGAGGGCAAAATCGGTCGATTGCTGAAAAATATTAAACTCGTTCTGATTTCCTATCGAAAGGGGATTGCTCTGCTCAAGCTGATAAGTGGTCAAAAGATTGTAATCAACAGTGCCAACACTATCTTTTGTGCTAAAGGGGATTTGGCACTCCCAGTAAACTATGTTGTTGTGCTTTTTTAACAACACACTTGGTGACGATTCTTCTGGGGATGAGGTTGAGGTGCTATCAAGGGCAAAGCCATCCCACACAACGGGGGTTTGATCGTGATAGAGTGCAGCACTCCAAAAGTTAGAATTTCGGCTTATTAACTGGTACAGGTACTGATCAGATCGATCTTGCAATAAGGCCGGTTGCAGAGTGTTGGCCAGTTGCTGTGAGGTTGCCAGTAGATCTTTCTGTTTATTAAGAAAATGATTGGCTGCCGTATCAAGGCTTTCGCTAATTACTTTTTGATTATCGGCTTCGGAGGGTTTGACACCATACCGCCATCCTTCAAGGGCTAAAACACCAACCAAAAAAACAAGTAACGTCCACCCGAGAAGCTGATATAACTGTTTGGTGTTGGTGATGTTTATCATGGTCGTCAACGGTTCATTGATTAATGAATATGAACCGAAATTAAGCCTGAATCAAGTTCGGAATGTTAGATTTTGGAGTATCCTTTAAAATCCCAATGATGGCGTTTGCGGCAAGCATGCCAATTGCTTCACGTGTTTGATAGCTGGCACTGGCAATGTGAGGGGTAAGTACACAATTTGGTGCCGTGTGCAATTTGGGATGCAGTTCCGGCTCATTTTCAAACACATCGAGTCCTGCACCCCCGATAGTGCCATCATGTAATGCCTGGGCAAGTGCTGCCTCATCAACCACCGGCCCGCGAGAGGTGTTAATTAAAATGGTATCGGCGCTCATTAATGAAAGCATCTGTTGATCAATAAGATGATGGGTTTCATCCGTAAGTGGGCAATGCAGGCTAATGACGTCACTTTGGGAAACCAGTTTTTCGACGCTGGAAAAGTAGGTCGCTTCTAATTCGGTTTCTTTCTGTTTATCCACTCGGCTTCGATTGTGATAGATAACCTGCATCCCCAGAGCCTTCGCCCGACGCGCAACCCCGGTGCCAATGCGTCCCATGCCGATAATTCCCAAGGTGCTGTCCTGTAACTCCTTTCCTAAAAACCCAAGTGGTTCCCAGTCATTGAACTTGCCATCCAGTAAATATTCTTGTGCCTCAAAAAAACGGCGCGATACCGCCAGCATTAGGCCGATGGTAAACTCTGCACATGAATCGGTGAGCACTCCCGGGGTGTTGGCAACTGCCACATTGCGTTTGCGGGCAGCTTTAATATTGATATTGTTATACCCCACGGCGTGGTTTGCGATAATTTTTAGATTCTTACCCGCGGCAATGACATCCTCAGTAATGGGGTTCGAAAGCATGGGCAACAGCGCATCATATTCTGGAATATCACGGATCAGCGGCTGTTCTTCGTTATAAACTCCACGCTCTCCAACGACAACATCAAAATGGGTTTGCAGTTTTTCGATTACCGATGGAATGATTGGTTCTGTAATAAGGACCCGTGGTGCCATAAATACTTAAAAATTGTAGGCTGTATTGTTGATGGTAACGTTGTCATAGGAGGATAGTTCGTCATCCGACAGTCGATTATAGATATAGGAGAAGGGGGTTAGCACCTGCGCGCACATTTTTTCGGGATTGCGCCACGCTTCAATATCCAAATGCAAAGAGTCGTTTTGGGTGTGGTGGGATACGCTCCGGATTTTGGTACAGGCATCAGGAAAGGTGCCGCTTATGAGCAGGGCCTGGGTGTCGTTGTCAGTAATTTTTTTAACCGAATCGATATATACTTTAGACGGCTGGGAGGGTTCACCTTCGTCCGGTTTTTCAATAGAAACGAGGTTTTCGTACGATTCGGATTTGTTACTGTTTTGTGATGAGGCGCATCCGATAGCAAAAATAAAGGTCAACAGCGTGCAGGCAATTAGTCGCAATTTACTGGGTGTCTTCAATTTTTTTAACCGGGGCATCATTCCACATGCGTTCGAGGGCATAATACTCCCGCAATTCCTTTTTAAAAATATGAACTACAACGTTGACGTAATCGAGGATAACCCAACGGCGGGTTTCTCGTCCCTCTTCTTTCCATGCTTTTTCGTTTAGCTGCTCGCGGGTTTCTTTATTTACATTATCTGCAATGGCTTTAATTTGCACATCAGTGCTCGCATGACAAATCACGAATTTGTCGGCCAGCGTGGTAAGTTCATGTACATCTAAAACGATGATATCCTCTGCTTTACGATCCAACAGGGCTTCGCCAATGACTTCAATAAGCTTATCGGAATCAACCGTTTTCTGTTCGTTGGCACTGGTAAACTGTTGGTTTTCTTGGGTAGAAGTATTTGTCATATAGTAAGTTAATTCAAGTTTAGAGATTCGTAATCCGACCCGATAACGACGGTAGCATCCAGGTAAAAGTCCTCTGAGGCCTCTACAAAAACGTTTTCTTCATTAATGCCAAGGGCATCGGCTACACGCAGGGCATTTTCGGTATCGAAGGTGCGCGCAATTACTACAGTGTTTTGCATGTCAAAGTTTTTGAAATTGCCCGTCTCCACAACATCAAAACCGTTTTGGCGCAGAGTGGAAGTGAAGTTGTTGGCCAGTCCGGGAACACCACATCCATTTAATACCTCAAGCTGAATTATGTTTCCAATAAGTTCGGGATTGCTGGAGGTGCGCTGGTTTTCTATTCGTGGATAAATGATGCGTGTAAACAAACCAAAAATGAGCAGGACCAGCAAAAGACTTAGAAAGCCAATAGAAGCGTTGAGAATAAATGAGTTTGTTTCGCTATTGTTTGATGCCATTAACTAACTTCTTGTTGCGTGTCAAAAATTACGATCATGAAATGGCGAAGCGAATGGTCCTCGGTTCATGCCAGACGACCAAGGGTTCATCCCGTATCCACTGGGTACCTGCTGGAATTGGATACGGATATTGCTGCGGTCGTTAATTTGATAATTTAGTTCTGCATTACTGATTAAGAATTCCATATCCATGTTGTTGCTATTTGAATTTGGCATCAAGCTATTGCCAAAAGGTGAATGCAGAACAGATAGATCAACGCGTCCGGTTAGATCCTCAGAAAAGAAAAACCGCATAGTATTAGTATAAGCATTCATGTTCTGGAATTGTCCCCCGAAGCTGGAGAACATCATTGAGTAGGAATGATCCATTTCCATATTGAAAAGGTTACCCAAGTTTGCTCCCTTACTCGGTTCTCCCTGTTTGATAATAGGGCCCATAAAGTCGGAACTTTTATTTAGCTGTTCTCTGAGTTGGCCATAGGATACGGAACTAATTCCTGCAAAAAATAAAATGAATAAACCTACCGTTATTGAGAATGCTGTTTTTTTCTTCATAAGAGAGCACCAATTAATTTTGTTTGTAACAGCTAAGATAACGCTTCTGTAATTAATAAAGTATAATAAAGTGACAGTTTAGAATAAAGAGTTTTCGGTTGTAGGATGTGCGGTTTTTCAAGCAGTTTAAACCCTTACAAAAAGAAAGGAAGGTTTATCCAAGTGGAGGTATTCGACCACTCAGGCATCCCTCCTTATCCAAATATTGGCATTTGTCCTGCGGGCTAAAATAGAGTATATTTGGAACGCTTTGAATCTGACTAAAATACCGGATAAGCCAAACAAATAAAAGCCCATAGTTCGATAATGAAACTTACCGATTTTAAATTTGAGACTGAAGATTTTAATGTTCCCGACGAACCTGTACAGCCTCGTGATGCTGCCAAGTTGATGGTTCTAAATCGGGAGGATAAATCCATCAAACATGAGACATTCGCGGATATTCACAAATATTTAGATGAGGGAGATGTATTAATTTATAACGATACTAAAGTTTTTCCGGCGCGGTTGAAGGGAAAAAAAGAGAAGACTGATGCTGATATCGAAGTATTTTTGCTTCGGGAGTTAGTGCCTGAAAATATGTTGTGGGATGTGTTGGTAGAACCCGCACGAAAAATCCGGATTGGTAACAAATTATATTTTGGTCCCAATTTGATGGCCGAGGTTATCGATAATACGACTTCACGCGGGCGGACTATTCGATTCCTTTTTGAAGGATCTAACGAAGAGCTCTACAATATTTTGGACAACATTGGCGAAATGCCATTGCCGCCCTATATCGAGCGCGAAGCTCGTGAAGAAGATAAAGAGCAGTATCAGACGATCTTTGCCAAAGAGCGGGGCTCGGTGGCCGCACCTTTTGCTGCTATGCATTTTACGGATGAGCTGGTCGAGAAACTCACAGATAAAGGCGTTGAGATGCTGCCTATCACGATGCACATTGGTTGGGGTACCTTTCGCCCATGTGAAGTAGAGGATTTGACAAAGCATCGTACCGACTCTGAAAATTATTATATTTCTGAGGAGACCTCCGCAAAAATTAATGAAGCGCTGGCGGATAAAGATCGCAAAGTGGTTGCTTGTGGTACGACCTCCGTTCGTACCATAGAAACCAGTATTACTGCCAGTGGAATTTCCAAGCCAGGTACCGGTTGGACCGATAAATTTATTTTTCCGCCGTATGATTTTAAAATCACTGAAGGCGTAATTACAAACTTCCACCGACCCGAGTCAACAATGCTAATGTTGGGCGCAGCATTTGCCGGTTACGATTTTCTGATGGAAGCCTATGAGGAAGCTCAGGAGAATGATTATCGTTTCTTTGCTTTTGGTGACTCAATACTGATACTCTAAACAGTGACTTCCAAAGCACTTATCATACCTGCCGCGGGCATAGGTAGCCGCATGCAGAAAGAAACTCCCAAGCCATATTTGCAGCTCGGTGATGGTAGTATTATTGAGCATACCATTCGTCGATTTTTGGGTCTTGAGGGCTTACAGCAAGTTATTATTGCTACTTCAGAGGCCTATGTTGATAAAGCCCAGAATATGCTCGCGAACATTTTGCCCAATTCGGTCGAGGGACGATGTTTAGAGGGCGGTGAAACCCGACAAGATTCAATTTTCAAAGCTTTAAATAAGGTTTCAACCGTTGATTTGGTGATTGTGCATGATGCAGTGCGACCATTTGTGAAGCTTCAATATGTAGAAGAGTGCTGTAGTCAAGCAGCCCGATACGGTGCAGCAGTATTAGGAGTGCCAGCTAAAGACACGATTAAGCGTATTGATGAGGATAATGTTGTTCAGGAAACACCTCCCCGAAAATATTTGTGGCAAACCCAGACGCCCCAGGTTTTTCAACGATCTTTATTGCATGAGGCGTATGAAAGTGCAAGAAAGGAAAATTATATTGGTACAGATGATTCCTCATTAGTTGAGCGATTGGGAGAGAAAGTAAAAATGGTTCAGGGAGATCGATCTAATTTTAAGATTACGTATCCGTTGGATCTACAGCTCGCAGAACTTTTAATAAAAGAATCTCATCAGTAATTATGCGCATTGGTTACGGATATGATGTACACCGATTTGAGAAGGGGGGACCGCTTGTTCTTGGTGGTGTGGAAATCCCTTTTGAAAAAAGCCTTGCAGGTCACTCCGATGCGGATGTCTTGTTACACGCTATTACCGATGCCATGCTTGGAGCTTGTGCACTGGGAGATATTGGCCAACATTTCCCGGATACCTCAAAGGAGTTCAAAAATATTGATAGCAGAAAGCTTTTGCGTAAGGTTTTGCTATTGATTCAAGAACAGGGATATGAAGTGGGGAACCTGGACGCTACGATTGTTGCCGAACGTCCCAAGTTAGCTCCTCATATTAAAGAAATGCGAAAGGTAATAGCAAAGGACCTTGAGATAGGTATTGGCAGGGTGTCTTTAAAAGCAACAACCTCAGAGAAGATGGGGTTTGAAGGAGAAGAAAAGGGCATTTCAGCTCGCTCGGTCATCTTGTTGTCAGAGAGGTAGCTATGGTTGAACAATTTATTCAAGAAGTTGTACAGTTAATAAATACGCTGCCTCCGACAAGTATCTATTTGGTGTTTTTTGCAGTGGCTTATGTTGAAAATATTGTTCCTCCAATTCCTGGCGATGTGCTGGTTGCTTTTGGTGGATACCTTGCAGCAGAATCAGTAATAGGGTTTATGCCCGTGTTGATTCTAACTACTATTGCTTCGGTTATCGGTTTTATGAGCATGTATTGGATCGGCAGCAGATGGGGTACGTTAATTGAACAGAAGAAAAAACAATTTTGGTTACTCAAGTTTATTCCACTCAAATATATCAATAAGGTGCGGTCTTGGATGCAGCGGTGGGGAATGGGAGTGGTGCTTGCAAATCGATTTTTGGCTGGAACACGGTCAGTGATTTCAATTACTGCGGGTTTAAGTCATACCCGGATAAGCAGCACAATAATTTATTCAACAATAAGCTCGCTTTTATGGAACGCAATTTTGCTCGGCTTTGGCTGGGTTGTGCACGAGAATTGGAGACTTATTGGAGAATATTTATCGGTTTATGGGAAAATCGTTTTGGCAGGGATCTGTATTTTCATCCTAATTAGAGTAGTATTGCACTATTACAGGAAGTAAAAGAGAGATTTAAACAATTTTGATGAATAGATATAAAAAAGGTTTTATTTGTTGATTTAGTGTTGACAAAAATGAAAACTGTACTTAGTTTTGGAGTCTTTCGGCCAAGGGCTGATTGTTGCATTGGAACGTCAGCTCGGCAAGAAGTAATAAGGCTTGATAAGCCAGCGTAGCTCAGGGGTAGAGCAGCTGTCTTGTAAACAGCCGGTCATCGGTTCGAATCCGGTCGCTGGCTCACTTGGTTTGTTAAGCCTTTTAACTTAAAAAAGGTCGAAGCATTTTATTGACATATTGTTTTTTGCGCGGGGGGATACCAAAGCGGCCAACTGGGGCAGACTGTAAATCTGTTGTCGTGAGACTTCGTAGGTTCGAATCCTACTCCCCCCACACTAAGCGGGCGTAACTCAATTGGTAGAGTGTCACCCTTCCAAGGTGAATGTTGCCGGTTCGACTCCGGTCGCCCGCTCAGCCCAAAGCGGGAACGCACAAGCCGTTATAGCTCAGGGGTAGAGCACTTCCATGGTAAGGAAGGGGTCGTCGGTTCAATTCCGACTAACGGCTCAGCAAGTGCAGAAACAATTACGATGTGATTCTGAACATTTAACTGTAAACTTATTTACTCATGGCAAAAGAGACATTTCAGCGAAACAAGCCACACGTAAACATAGGAACGATAGGTCACGTAGACCACGGGAAGACGACCCTGACGGCGGCGATTACA
>JBNJFP010000028.1:0-40086 GCA_051746985.1 Bacteroidota bacterium | reverse complement strand
GCACTGGCTCGTCTCCGTTTCATTTGTTGTGGGCGCCCTTTGCTCTGGTCTGGCAGGCTTTATTGGCATGCGTGTAGCCACTAAAGCTAACGTTCGAACTACCAATGCTGCAAGAGAAAGCTTGGGTAAAGGATTGAATATCGCATTTGCCGGCGGTTCTGTAATGGGACTCGGCGTTGTAGGCTTAGGTGTTCTCGGTCTGGGTATCTTGTTTCTTGTATTCGGTGATATGTTTGGAACAGGATCTGCAGCAAGCGTGAATAAAGTTCTTGCTGTCGTTACCGGATTCTCATTTGGAGCTTCCTCAATTGCCCTTTTTGCTCGTGTGGGCGGTGGTATTTACACCAAAGCAGCCGATGTTGGCGCCGATTTGGTAGGAAAAGTGGAAGCAGGCATTCCTGAAGACCATCCCCTAAATCCCGCAACCATTGCCGACAATGTTGGTGATAACGTAGGTGACGTTGCCGGAATGGGTGCCGACCTTTTTGAGTCATATGTAGGATCTATTATTGGTACCATGGTTCTTGGTGCCGCTTTTATGACTAATCCCGAATGGGCAGATAACTTCAGCGGTCTATCAGCTGTTCTTCTGCCCCTTGTTCTTGCGGGAACGGGAATCCTGACCTCTATCCTGGGAACTTTCTTTGTGCGCGTTAAAGAAGGTGGTAATCCACAAACTGCATTAAATATTGGAGAGTTTGTTTCTGCCGCTGTAATGCTTGTTGCTTCATATTTGATAATCCAGTGGATGCTCCCCGAAAGCTGGGCCCATACCACCATCTTTGGGGATGAATTGACCATCACCAGTATGGGCGTTTTTTGGGCTACTATTTTTGGTCTTGCAGCAGGTCTCCTGATCGGACTTATTACTGAGCACTATACAGGAACCGGCACAGGTCCTGTCAAAGGCATTGTAGAGCAATCCTCAACCGGTGCTGCAACCAATATTATTGCGGGCGTAGGTGTTGGTATGATTTCGACGGCTATTCCAATCGTAATTATTGCTACAGCAACCATCGCATCCTATGAGTTTGCAGGATTATACGGCATTGCTATTGCCGCCGTTGGAATGCTCTCCAATACTGGTATTCAGTTAGCTGTTGATGCTTACGGTCCCATTTCTGACAACGCCGGCGGTATTGCCGAAATGTCTGAACTGCCCGGTGAAGTTCGTGAACGTACCGATAAGCTCGATGCAGTAGGAAATACCACGGCAGCCATCGGTAAAGGATTCGCTATCGGTTCTGCAGCGTTGACTGCCCTTGCACTATTTGCTGCATTTATCACTTCTTATAATGCTACTCATGAGGTTACATTAACCGGCATCAATATTACTCAACCAACGGTAATGGCAGCACTCTTTATTGGTTCAATGCTTCCGTTCCTGTTCTCTGCCCTTTCTATGAAAGCAGTGGGACGTGCAGCTATGTCGATGATCGAAGAGGTACGACGACAGTTCAGTGATATTCCTGAACTGCGCGCCGGACTTGATGCCATGAACCGAAATGAAGGCACGAAGATGGAAGACTGGTCGCAAGAAGATCAGGATACTTTTGAAACCGCCATTGGAAAAGCAGAATATGAAAAGTGTGTAGAAATTTCGACCACCGCTTCATTGCGCGAAATGATCGCACCCGGTGTTCTTGCGGTTGTAGTTCCCGTTGCTTTTGGATTCCTGGGTGGACCTGAAATGCTCGGCGGCCTGTTAGCAGGTGTTACCGCTTCTGGTGTACTGATGGCACTTTTCCAATCCAACGCCGGTGGCGCCTGGGATAATGCCAAAAAAATGATTGAAGAAGGTTATGAGTATAACGGAGAGATGCTTGACAAAGGCTCCGATGCTCATAAAGCTTCTGTTGTTGGTGATACGGTAGGTGATCCTTTCAAGGATACCTCTGGTCCTTCACTCAACATTCTTATCAAGCTTATGTCGGTCGTTGCGCTCGTTATTGCAACTATGATCTAAGCTGAAAGAATCTGTAATTTTGAGCCCTATCCCGATTTCTCGGGATGGGGCTTTTTTTTATTTAATGCGTATTTGGTATTCCGTATATTAATCTTCTCGCAATACCAAATACGCATTACTACTTATGGATATCTTCAAACTCTTCTTTAACCACGATCTCCGCCTCGACAAGCTGGCCAAACGTAATGTCAATAAAACTAAAGAAGAAATCGAGGCTACCTTGCAAGATTTCATGCAGCCAGATCCCACTTACTCCAAATTTTACATCACGGGTACGCAGTTAGAAAAGGAAAAATTTGGAATCAATCTATTATCAAAAGCTGAAGGGGTTATTAACGCGCTGGATTCCGTTTTTGAGGAGAGGCAACTGATATCTACCAACTCAACCCCTTTCGATTCGCTCCACGATGGATTGGGCACCATCAATATTGGTGAAGCATTGATAATAACAACCACAAATGAATTGCCTGATATAACGCTACCTGCACTCACCATAGATGAAGAAACCAAAGTGGGTCACAAGAAGGATGAAATTAGAACAGTAATTGAATCGGGTGCTTACCTGTTATACAAAGAACCAGCCCACCACGGTTATGATCTGCATCTTTTTTCGGAGCAAAATATTTATCCGAAGCTCTTCGAAGCTTTTAAACCGTTAGTTGATGACCATTTCCGTTTTTTTAGCATCAATAATAAGCGCATGCGTTCGGAACGTCATTTCTATTTCGAAACCTGGACCTTGGACAAGCCGCCACACGGAGCCGAAGAAGTGTTTCCAGAAACGAATTTATAGAAATCTCAACGTAGATTTCATTCTCAACCCCTCCATTTTAAATAATATTTTTTAAAAAATTTTTCCTTTATCTATTTATAACTTAATATTGTTAAGTATAATGTAGATATATAAAATAGTTTTAGAGAGAAGTTTCTTTATTAACAGGGATGTAAAAAAGATCAATCAAAAGTCAGAAACCTGACCTATAGCAAGAGGCTGGGGTATAACGCCATTCGATTAGCGCTATTGGTTATGGATTTGTTTAGCAAACCTTTAACAAACCACAAATCACATGAACAGATCGATTCTGAAAAAGCTGTCGATGGTATTGGCGTTGGCCACCTTATGTATCGTTTTTGGTCATCAAAATAGCTCGGCGCAAACTACTATATCAGGCACCGTGGTGGATGCTGAAAATGGCTCGCCACTTGGAGGCGTTAACGTGAGTGTAAAAGGAAAAGTAGTGGGTACTTCTACAGGGACCAACGGTACTTTTTCTCTGGATATTCGGCAAGATCCCCCACTTACACTAGTCTTTACAATGATCGGATTCTCAACCAAGGAGATAGAAATAACTGAGAGCTCTGTTAGCGATTTAACAATCGAACTTTCTGAGGCAGCTATTGTGGGAGATGAAGTTGTCATTTCGGCATCCCGAGTAGAAGAAAGCATTCTCGAGTCTCCCGTTTCTATCGAAAAATTAGATGCCATCGGCATTCAACAAGCTGCATCACCAAGTTTTTACGAATCTCTTGCCAATCTGAAGGGAGTCGATTTCAGCACTCAAAGTATCACGTTCAATTCTATTAATACACGAGGCTTTAATGCCAACGGTAATACCAGATTTGTTCAACTTATTGATGGTATCGACAATCAGGCACCCGGGCTCAATTTTCCCGTAGGAAACGTAGTGGGTATCTCGGAATTGGATCTCGAAAGTGCTGAGTTGATCCCCGGCGTTGCATCTGCCCTATACGGACCCAATGCTTTGAATGGCATTCTTCTGCTCGACAGCAAAAGCCCCTTTGAATACCAGGGGCTTTCGGCACAAATCAAATTAGGGGCCAATCATTTTGATTCCAACGTGGAAGACAATCCTACCCTTTATCAAGATTACAGTCTTCGCTACTCAAATGCGGTCAACAATAAGTTTGCCTATAAATTAAACTTCTCCTATCTGCGTGCCCAAGATTATGTTGCCCAGGATACCCGGGATGTGGGTCCGGCCACCAATGGCGTAGTAGAACGTGGAGCAACCTCGCGTGACGACAATCGCGTTTACAACGGCGTAAATGTTTATGGGAACCAACTGCTTACCATCGGACAAATTGCCGACCAGCAAATTGCGGCAGGCAATCAAGATGTGGCAGCCATTCGTAACCTCCTGCCCGATGGAGAAGCAGGAGCCTTTACCCCAACGGGATTCCCGGAATCATCTTTTGTGGACAATACCTCAGAGAGTCTAAAACTGGGAACTGCTCTGCATTATCGTCTAACAGATAACTATGAAGTGTTAGGTCAATTTAACTGGGGAGCGGGGAGCTCGGTTTACACGGCCAATGACCGTTTTGTGCTTGATGATTTCAACATCTGGACGGCCAAATTTGAGGTTAACAATCCCAACTTTTTTGTCCGTGCCTACACCACCCAGGAAGATGCCGGCGACACCTACGCCGCCAATACATTGGCAACGCTCATTAACGTAGAAACCTTCGTACCGGCCTATTTTCAAACATTTGCCAATGCACGCACTCAAGGTGCAACGGTAGAAGAAGCGCATGCCCAGGCGCGAGTAGCAGGAGATAATGCCCAGGCTCAACCGGGTAGCCAACAATTTCAGTCACTGTCTGACCAACTCAGAAGCACCCCGATTTCAGAAGGAGGTGCCCTTTTTATCGAAAAAACCGGTCTCTGGCACGCTGAAACCAAATATAATTTTGCGGACATCATTGATCCATCTACCGTAGAGCTCATTGTTGGTGGAAATGTTCGTCGGTACGATCTAAACTCCGAAGGAACCCTTTTTGCTCTTCAGGATAACGGCGAAGAATTCAACATCGATGAATTTGGAGGATATCTCCAGGCATCAAAAAATGTGTTCGATGACCGATTAGATCTTCAAGGATCTCTCCGCTACGATAAAAATGAATATTTTGATGGTCAATTTAGTCCACGTTTTTCGGCCGTTTTTACCTTGGCCAATAACCACAATATCCGCGCTTCTTATCAGCGAGGTTTTCGTATCCCCAACACCCAAACCCAGTTCATTGATCTGGATGTTGTAACCCGTCGTCTTATCGGGAGTAACCCGCAGCTGGTAGATCGCTATAACTTTGAAACCAATACTGTTTATTACGAAGATAGCATAGCAGAAGCACGTGAGGCTGTTAATGCCGGTGAATCGATGGCCGAAGCACGCGCTCTACTGGAACCAGTTGAGTTCAATGAGTTTAAAACTGAAAAAGTGGATTCCTACGAAATCGGTTACAAAACACTCATCAATAACCGGTTGTTCTTTGACGCCTATTATTACTACAGTGCCTACAAAGATTTCATCGCTGAAATCCGCTTTACACAAGCTGTCGATATCAATGAACGAGGAAACGAGGATGCCCGTGACGGTTTTGATCCGGCTCCTAATTTCGATCCCGACTCAGATTCAGGCAAAGATGCTATCATCAATAACAATGTATCCAACGGACGCCTGCAATCCTATGGTTTTGATATCAATGCCGATGGTACGGTAGAGTCACACGGCTTCGCTGTTGAAACCAAATACATATTGGGCAACGGATATTCTTTGAGCGGCAACGTTGCGTTCAACAAGCTCATTTCGCAGCAGGACTTAATTGACCAGGGATTCCGGGCCGAATACAATACCCCTGAATGGCGATATAACATCCGGCTCGAAAATCGAAAGTTAACCGAACAGCTGGGATTCAACATGGTCTATCGCTGGCAAGATGCCTTCCTCTGGGAATCATCTTTTGGCAAGGGCGTCATCGATTCCTACGGCACCCTTGATGCACAAGTTAGCTACCGCCTGCCTGCGCTCAACACCGCTATTAAACTAAGTGGGAGTAATATTCTGAACAGTCAACACGTCACATCGTTTGGAAACCCACGGTTGGGAGCCATCTACATGGTATCCTTTACTTTCGATCAATTCATGAACTAAACTACCGATCCCATGAAATTTTATTTAAAAATAACGCTTATCCTATTGTGTGCCGCCGTTTTTATTTGGGGATGCGAAAGCAGCTACGACTCGCTTGTCCAAGATCAGATGGATGAAAACCCTACTCCGGATGAAGTTTCTGGTGATCCCGGATCGGCTGATTTCAGCAACTATGTAGCTATTGGTAACTCCTTAACCGCCGGTTTTATGGATGCCGCTCTCTACGATGCAGGCCAACGGTATTCTCTTGCAGCACTTTTGGCAGCGCAGATGCAGTATGCTGGCGCCCCTGAGGAATTTAATCAACCGAATATCAACTCCGAGCTTGGGTTTAATACCTCTATCGATCCCAACCCACAAAGCGGTACGGTATTAGGCAGATACAAACTCGATACCAGCATTCCGGGTCCTTCTCCCACCATAGGTGGTGAAGAAATTGAACCCTATGGCGGAGATGCTTCCGGGCTGAATAATTTTGGAGTACCGGGTATTCTCGTGGGACAATTACTTACTGAGGATACGGGGAGTCAAGAATCTGAAGCATTTAATCCCTTTTACGACCGCTTTGCATCGAGCCCGGGGACTTCTACCATTTTGGAAGACGCTATCTCAGCACAACCTTCCTTTTTCACCCTCTGGATTGGAAACAATGATGTGCTGGGCTATGCCGTTTCAGGGGCTTCTGATCCAAGCCTCTTGACTTCAGAACAAGATTTTGAAAGTCAATTTATGGCCACCATATCATCACTCATAGATGGCACTTCGGCAAATGGCGTGGTGGGCACCATTCCTCCCGTATCAGCAGTACCCTTTTTCCAGGCTGTGTCGTATGATGCGGTGGAGTTATCAGCAGATGAAGCTGGCCAGCTAAATGAGGAATTAGCTGGTGTAAATAATGCTTTGGATGCTGTTGCTGGAGACAATTTCCCTCAATACGATGAAGATGATATAGCGCCCCGAAAAATAAGTTACGAAGAAGGTTCTAATCCTATTTTAGTTAACGATCCAGATTTACCAGATTTAGAAAATGAATTTGACATGCTTGGCTTAGAACCTGGACAAAGGGAAGCATTAGTTCCTTATGAACAATCGCGCCCCCTTACCCCAAACGAGTTAGTGACCCTTTCGGCTGGAGCACTCTTGGGCACGGAACTCGATCCACAGAGTGAAACACCCACTACCATCGGGGTGGTCATTCCTTTGGGATACAACCCACAAAATCCCGGGGCTGAAGGCGATGAATACTACCTGACCGGTGCTGAACAGCAAGAAATTCAGGATCGCACCACGGCCTTCAATACGATTATTGCCACGGCCGTTGCCCAAAATTCCGACCGGCTGGCACTTTTTGATATCAACGCTGGATTTCCCGGTAACCCCAATAATGAAATCGGAGCTTTTGCTGATCTGTTTGGCTTGGATGGTGAATTGGGCATCCGTGTTCAAGGCACGCTCTTGCAACCAGATTTTAGTCCCAATGGCGTGTTTTCTACGGATGGCATCCATCCCAATCCACGGGGAAATGCCATATTGGCCAATGAGTTTATCCGTGTTATAGAGGATGCTTTTGGTGCCCGCATACCGGAAGTTGGTGTTCTTGAGCTGCCCAGCGTACAACTTTGCGCAGGTGATTGTGCCAGTCAGCAGCAAAAAAAACAAATCGCCGAAATTGGTAAGATTACTTTTCACCTATAAAAGCTGCTAAAAAACATCTGATGGCTGGTTTTGCCATCCGATGAGTATTCTTAGTCTTTGTTGACCCATCCGATCGCAAACTCAGCGCTCGGATAGTGTATAATTCAACTTTTTTACCGCTGAGCTATTTGCAACAAGGGACTGCCTCTCAACCGAGGTGGTCCTTTTTCTATCCTATAGAAAATACTGCACACAAGGAGTCTTAGAGCTTTCCCCCTTAAGGCCATCGTCATTGACTATAGTGACAGCCCTCTACTACCTAAAAGATCAGACCCTATTACATAAAATGCTCTAAACGCCGTTTTAGGGACAAATTTCATGCTTTAGCCAGGTATTAAATATTAAAAAATACCAGGTGCTGATGCGTTCCGCAGCAGAGTTACGGAACGAGATAGAAGTTTTTTTCTATTTAGTCATCTTGCTAATAATCAGCAACCGCGGGCTGGTATCCGGATCAAAATTACTGCCCTGGTAATCTCCATGGACTCCCACAATTTTAAGATTTCGCTTATTCATTTCATGCCTAAACCAATCAAGGCCATATAATTTTACACGCTCCCAATATACCTTTGGTTTATCTAATCGATCACCAGCAAATGCAATATCTTTATGTATGGCTCCATTTTTAATATACCGCTTAATCTCATACCTGATTCCCTGAAATTCACCTTTCTCTTCGGGTACAAAAGTCTGCTTTACCTTTTCGGCATTTAAATAATCGAGCACAAAAAGTCCCTCTTCTTTAAGCATTTTTATAACACTATCCAGCACAGAGGCATTTTCTGCATCACTTTTAAAGTATCCGAAGGTGGTAAAGAGATTTACAATGGCATCAAACTCGCGGGGTAGAGGCTCCCGCATATCCCGAACCTTAAACTGCACGTTATCCAATCCCAGCTCATCGGCTTTTTCTTTTGCCGTTTCAATAGCGGCAGGTGAAAGATCGATGCCCGTCACCTCGTACCCACGCCCGGCCAGGTTATGAGAATGACGGCCGCGTCCACATCCCAGATCTAAAATTGAACGATATTGTTCAGAAAGAAGTGTGTGCTCCAAAAATTCAATAAGCTGCTGGGCCTCCTGTTCATCCCGGTCAGCATACAACTTTTCGTAAAGAGGACTATCAAACCACTCCTCAAACCAATCCATACATACTTTATTTGCTGTTCACATTATTTAATGCCCGAATGAAGCAAAAAAGTAAGGTTATTCCAAACTACACTTTTATATTTCCCGATCTTTTAATTTTTTATAGTTAACACTGTTAACACTTATTTTATGTAACTTGAAAACAAAATTTAACTGGCATCCTTAAACACAATTTTTCATTGCCTTTTAAATTAAATCTTTCAGATAAGCTAATAAACCTAAATAAATATTGACCTTATGCGAAGACTAATAGCTACGGTATTTATATTTTTGATGTGTTCGGGATCTGCCTTTGCCAGCGGATTCTCGATCTATGAAGCCAGTGTACGTGCCAACGGAATGCTGGGGGCTTTTTCGGCCTTTGCCGACGACGCCTCAACGATTTACTATAATCCTGCCGGATTAGGAGGGCTGGAAGGAACAAATATTACCGGTGGCGTTACGATGATTGCTCCCCGTTCTACCTTTCGGAACCTATCTCCATTAGCTCCAACGGGACAAGAAACGGTGATGGAAGATCAGGAATTTCTTGTTCCAAACCTCTACGGCTCGTACCAAATTACAGAAAACCTCACGGCCGGGATTGGTGTTTATGCCCCCTTTGGTCTGGGTACAAAATGGCCGGAAGACTGGGTGGGCCGAGGCTCGTCAATCGAAACCAGTATCGAAACTATTTTTGTGAACCCCTCTGTAGGATATGAGTTTTCGGATACGGGCATTGGCAATATCCGTATTGGTGCCGGTATTCAGATTGCAGCTCACGGTAGCGTTAAACTCAGTCGTGCAGTAACCAACTTTACACCTGAGGGTACTTTTGCTTTAGACGGCGAACTTAAAGAACCGGCCTTTGGATTTAATGCCGGTATCCAATACGATCCTACCGATCGGGTAACGCTCGGTTTCACGTATAGAAGCGAAGTTACAACCGAATTTGAGGGCGATGCCACCTTTAGCAACCTCAGCGTGGGTTTCCCCTCCTCAGCCGAAGGTGGAGCTGAAATTACCCTGCCTTCCAGCTACGTTATAGCACTTAATGTAGAACCTATTGAAGGATTAACTACCGAACTCGATTACGTCTGGTGGGGTTGGTCGAGCTACGATGAGCTGGCGATCGAATTTGATCAGACCATTCCGGCCCTTGGCGGTGATACTATTGTGAGCGAACGAAACTTCAAGGATTCATGGCAGCTGCGATTCGGTGCAGAATACACCGAGCTACCGGTCGAAGGGTTAACCATTCGTGGCGGAATTGCTTATGACAAAAATCCCATTCGCGACCGCTACGTCGATCCCACCCTTCCCGATTCGGATCGCACGCTTTTTTCCGGAGGTCTTAGCTACCAGATTAATGACTACCTCGCTGTTGACGCCTCGTACATCTTTATCCGTGCCGAACAGCGCGAAGTCACCAATACCCACGAAGGCGGCATTGACGGTGTTTATACCACCTATGCCAACCTTCCGGGACTTGGGTTCACACTGAATTTATAATTGAATTAGGGGAATTACATTATGAATTATTTCAAAAAATATTTAAAAACTGTACTCTCGCTGGCATTGGTGCTGGCACTTTTTACAGGTTGTGAAGATTATCAGGATCTGGATGTTGATCCCGTTGATACCGGCGATGCTGATTTTTCTTCGTATGTAGCGGTTGGGAACAGCTTAACGGCAGGATTTCAGAGCAATGCTCTCTATGAGGATGCTCAAAAATACTCATTTCCTAATTTACTGGCACGACAGCTGCAAATTGAAAACTTTGAGCAGCCGCTAATTGGTAATCCCGGTATCGGAAACCGTATTGAACTGACTAACTTGGAAAGTAATACTACACAACAGAATACAAACCAAGGAGAACCGATTAATACTGGAATAGGACAACCCTACAATAATTTGGGTGTTCCCAATATTAAGGTTGATGCGTATCTGAATACGCCTGATGACAATCCGTTTTATCCGCTGGTTGTAAATGAAGGAAATCCTCAAAGTCCACTGCCAAATATTCACGCAGCTGTTGAAGCATTACAACCAACCGTTGTATCATTTTGGCTGGGGAATAATGATATCCTAACCTATGTTACCAGTGGTGGACTTCGGGAATTTACTGATCCCGTTGAATTCGGTAATCAATATGGGGAGGCCATAGCCAAAATTCAAAATTTGGAATCTGACCCAACAGTGGTCACCGCAAATATTCCTTCGGTAGCCAGCATTCCTTTTGCTACTACTGTAGGACCTCAATTCCAAGCTCAAATTCAAGATAATCAAGAAGTTCCTGGTCTTGTGGCTCAAAAAACTTTTTACCAAGAAGACCAACAAATTGGAGCATCTGAGAATCGAGAACCTGCTGCATTAATTGAAAAAGCTAATCTCGATGACCCTTCGCAAGCGCTTGTCTTATTGACAGCAAGAGACTATCTGCCTTATGTGGGAGTAAGTGCCAATTCTCAGGCTCCATCATACGATGAAGAAGCTGTTGCTGCAATTCTCAATTACTGGAGAGGATATATTGTCAATGCTGGTGTTGCAACAGAAGAAGAAGTTGCTAACTATTCTCAATCTGATATTGAGGATACGTTGACACAGATGACTATTAGCCAGTACGAACAAACATTCGGAACTGCAGAAGCTCAAACATTTGCCGCAAACTATGACGGATTTAATTTTGACGAGCCATTTGGCCTGGTTGGTCAAAATCCGTTTCCAAATCAGTTTGTTCTGGGAGAAAATGAAATTAGCATTACCAATACGGTAACAGGAATTTTCAATTCTGTTATATCCTCACAAGGAGACATCCAATTTGATGTCAATAGCTTTTTCGATCAAATTATTCAGGATGGACAATATACAGATCCCAATTCCAATGTAACATTACAACCTACCATAGGGAGCTTGTTTAGTCTGGATGGTATACATCCTTCTAATCGCGCCTATGCAGCATTAACAAATGAGCTGATCGAAACACTTAACAATGCGACAGACGGCGACATAGATAAAATTAATGTAGCTAAAATTCCCGAAGGTATCCCTGTTACCAACTAAACAATACGTAAACCCTACTTTTAAAGCGGAGGGCTTTTCCCTCCGCTTTTTTTATTTGTTGCATTTCGATTCCCTCCTGCCCTTTGTATCTTCCGCTGAACTTAAATTGATTGATAGCATGACTTTCAACGAGAAACTTTTATCAGCAGTTAAAACAAATAATTCCACGTTGTGTGTGGGACTCGATCCCAACCTTCAACTGATGCCTGAATCTACTACTTCATCTACTGCATCAGATGCGGAAAAGGTGGAAACGTTTCTGAAAAAGGTCATTGAGGTAACGGCTGATCACTGCAGCGCCTATAAACCGAATTTAGGCTTTTTTGAGGCTCTGGGCGCCGACGGCTGGGATACTTTTCAAGCGGTGTTGGATTATATCCCAAATGATAAAATGATCATTGCCGATGCCAAGCGGGGTGACATCAGTTCTACGGCCGAGCACTACGCCAAGGCTTTTTTCGAGCAATTTGATGTCGATGCCGTCACCTTAAATCCTCTAATGGGGTTCGAAACGTTGGCACCCTTTTTGGATAATGACTCAAAAGGAATTTACGTACTAACGCTTACCTCTAATCTGGGCGCGCAAGACATATTGATGCAGAAATTGGAAAATGGTCAAACCATTTCATCCTATATCGCATCAGAACTCAAGTCTCAGCAGGAAATCAGCAACACCGCTATTGGAATGGTTGTTGGAGCTACCAAGGCAGAAAATCTTGCTCCGGTGATATCTCAATTTCCCGAATCACCCCTGCTCATTCCCGGAGTGGGCAAGCAAGGTGGATCCATTTCTGCACTCAAGAATGTTTTACAAGAACACCGGGGAATTCCGCTAATTAATTCGAGTCGAAGCATTATTTACGCCGGTGAAGATGCTCCAAACTGGGAAGAGTCTGTGGCCGAATCCGCAAAAAAGACAACTGCAAAATTAGCCCCAATTACTGAACGCTATGTCTAAAAAGAAGAAAAAGACCGTTATTGTATTTACGGATGGCGCCTGCAGCGGAAATCCTGGTCCGGGTGGTTGGGGCGTACTTCTGCAGTGGAATGGCAAGGAGAAAGAACTTACCGGCGGTGCTGACCATACCACGAATAATCGCATGGAGATGCGCGCCGTCATAGAAGCACTGAATGCCATCAATCAACCATGTCACGTAAAAATTCACAGCGACAGCGCGCTCATCGTCAATGCTTTTAAACAGGGTTGGATTGACAGCTGGCAAAAAAGAGGATGGAAAAAAGCAGATAAAAAACCGGTCGAAAATCAGGATTTATGGAAGGAGATGCTGGAAGCGATGAAACCGCACGATGTGGAATGGATTAAAGTAAAGGGTCATGCTGATAATGTGCGCAATAACCGGGTGGATGCGTTGGCGGTAGAGGCCTCAAAAAGGTTTCAGTAGCAAAATGTTCATCCTGAACTTTTATTTCTTGAGCGCCTTCAAATTTGCGAAGGGTTTCATGTTCATATCCGAAAACATACCACGCTGAGCCATCATATAACCGGTAATCGCAATCATCGCCGCGTTATCTGTGCAGTATGCTAACTTGGGAATATGTAGCTCACACCCAGTTTCTTCAGCTAATTGGTTAGCTTTTCTGCGTAGCATGGAGTTAGCGGACACGCCTCCTGCAAGGGCAAAAGTATTGACTGCCGTATGTTCAATCGCATTGCGCAGCTTTTTGATCAGTACTTCGGTAATAGCATGCGAAACGCTGGCACAGATATCATTAAGGTGATCATCCAGAAATTGCTCCCGATCATCCTGATCCTCTAAAAAGTATTTGACGGACGTTTTTAACCCCGAAAAACTGAACTCGAAATCATTGTTCAGCATAGCCTGTGGGAAATCATAAAATTTTGGATCTCCATGTTTTGATCGCTCATCAATAACCGGTCCAGCGGGATACGGAAGCCCCAAAATCTTTCCAATTTTATCAAAAGCTTCCCCGGCGGCATCATCGCGGGTTTGCCCTAATAAAGTGTGCTCGAAAGGGTTCGTAACATGAACCAACTGGGTGTGTCCGCCGGAAACAGTGAGCGAGACAAACGGATATTCCGGCTGCTCATCAATAAAATTGGCGTAAATATGGGCATCCATGTGATTAACACCCACGAGGGAAAAATTTTGAGACAGGCATAATCCTTTGGCAAAACAAAGTCCCACAAGCAGCGATCCCATTAACCCAGGGCCTTGCGTTACAGCTACGGCATCGATAGCATCTAACGGGGTATCGGCTTCATCCAACGCCTGCTGCACCGTACGCCAGATCGTTTTGTGATGCGCCCGGGACGCAAGCTCGGGGACAACCCCTCCGTACTGTTCGTGGACCGCCTGGGAGGCGATGATATTTGACTGCAAGCCATCATCAGTATAAACAGCCGCCGCCGTTTCGTCGCATGATGACTCTATACCTAAAATATTCATTACGCATTTCGTGTTTTTTAGTACATACTCTTTTAATACGAAAGGTGCACCACGTTCTTAAAAACTATGCAATACTCAACATGCGTTCGATCGGCAGATGGGCCCGCTTGGCCAGTTCGGCATCCACTTTTACTTCGTACTGCTCATATTTTAACGCATCATAGAGCTTTTCAAGCGTAATCATCTTCATGTACTCACACACCGAATTTTCATTGGCCGGATAAAATTTCTTGCCGGGATTTTCCTTCCGCATGCGATGCAAAATGCCGGTTTCGGTAGCCACCACAAACTCTTCGGCATCCGATTCCTGAGCCTGTTTTAACATGCCGCTGGTAGAATGAATATGACCATCTTTACAGTCAAAATACATAGCCGACTTCATCATGCAAGAGGTTGAACAGCCACATTCAGGATGAATAAGCACTTCGGCATCAGGGTATTCTTTCTGCTTTTCGGCCAAATTGAGTTCTCCAATCTTTTCGTGCACATGACAGGCGCCATCCCAAATATGGAGTTCCCGACCGGTTACCATCTCTACATAGGATCCCAAAAACTTATCCGGCAAAAAAAGAATCTCTTTATCTTCGGGAATCGACTCCACAATATCGACGGCGTTCGAAGAAGTGCAGCAATAATCGCACTCTGCTTTGATGGCAGCCGTGGTATTGATATAGGTCACAAGCACCGCATCGGGATGTTCCGCTTTCCATTCTCGAAGCTGCTCAACGGTAATACTATCGGCCAGCGAACAGCCGGCGTCCAAATCGGGAATGAGCACGGTTTTATCCGGCGAAATAATCGAGGCCGTCTCGGCCATAAAATGCACGCCGCAAAAAACGATCATCTCGGCATCCGTCTCAGCCGCCTGATGCGAAAGGCCCAGCGAGTCGCCCAAATAATCGGCAATATCCTGCACTTCGGGTACCATATAATTGTGGCCCAAAATGACTGCGTTTTTCTGTTCTTTTAGCTTCTTAATCCCATCAACAAGTTCCTGGGTTTTCATAACTGTGATTAAATTCTACTTCTAATGATTGTTGATATATGTTAAACGTTGACTAATATCGAAAGCTTTAACCGAATGCGTCAGTGCCCCAACGGAAATATAATCCACGCCCGTTGCCGCAATTTCTTTCACCGTATCAAGTGTGATATTTCCTGATGCTTCGATCTGGGCCCTTGAGCTTATAGTTTTGACGGCTTTCTTCATCTGTTCAATACTCATATTATCGAGCATAATGATATCGGCCCCAGCTGCAAGCGCTTCGTCCACTTCGCTCAAGGTCGTTGTTTCCACTTCAACTTTGATATCAGGATGTTCCTTACGCACCCTTTTGACAGCCTCGGTAATACTGCCGGCCGCCACAATATGATTATCCTTGATCATCGCCATATCGTACAACCCGATGCGATGATTGGTCCCACCACCGGCCTTTACCGCATATTTTTCTAAATGACGTAAACCCGGTACCGTCTTACGAGTATCAAGAATGTCAGTGGGGAATTCTTCAACCTTATCCACAAACTTGCGCGTCATGGTAGCAATTCCAGACATGCGCTGAGCAATGTTCAGAGCAATCCGCTCAGCGGTCAACAATGCTCGGGCTTTTCCTTTTATCATGACAATTTTTCTGCCCTTATCTACTAACGTCCCATCTTCAACATTGGATTCCCACTCTACCAACGGATCCAGATACTTAAAAACTTGTTTGGCAATATCGAGTCCCGCTACAATTCCCTGTTCTTTTGCCAACCAAACCGCCTGTGCCTGCCGGGTTTCATCAACAATGGCGTTGGTAGTAACATCACCGCCAGAAACATCCTCATTAAAAGCACGGTCAATAAGATCCTGAATGATGGAAGTCTTCGCCTGATTCAAATCAGTCTAAAATATTTAAAAAATTTTGTAGCTAATTGTCGAGCCAAATATAAGAGTTCCCCTTGGGGTAACCAACTTTACAAAACCTTAAAAAAAACAGCCTTATTCCCTCTAAGTATATGACATGCTAATTTGCTAATACCTTTTTAAATAAAAAAAGCCCCTCACCAAATGGTGAGAGGCTTTTAACTATCATCAAGATCTGCTGTTATTCTTTGTCGTCATCATCGACAACTTCGAAATCAGCATCTACGGCATCATCTTCATCATCGCCTTGCTCAGCATCTGCTCCGGCTGCTCCATTAGGAGCACCTGCACCGGCGGCTGCGCCTGCAGCGGCTCCGGGACCAGCACCTGGCTGACCTTGTCCTTCAGCAGCTGATTGGTAGATCTCTTGTGAAGCTTCTGACCATGCATTATTCAACTCCTCCATGGCCTCATCGAGCTCATCCACTTTTTCCTGATCGTGGAGCTCTTTCACTTTTTCAAGTGCAGCTTCGATTTTCTCTTTGTTTTCATCAGAGATTTTATCGCCATGCTCATCAAGTTGCTTGCGGGTAGAAAACACAAGACTATCAGCCTTATTCAATTTCTCAGCACGCTCACGGATGCGCTCATCCTCTTCGGCGTGCTCTTCGGCCGCTTCTTTCATCTTCTCGATTTCCTCTTCGGACAATCCTGAAGAAGACTCGATACGAATACTCTGCTCTTTGCCGGTACCTTTATCTTTGGCACTAACATTTAGTACACCATCGGCATCAATATCGAAGGTTACCTCAATCTGGGGTACACCGCGGGGTGCTGGTGGAAGACCATCCAAGTGGAAACGTCCAAGCGTTCGGTTATCCTGAGCCTTGGCCCGTTCACCCTGCAGCACGTGAATTTCTACGCTGGTCTGATTATCGGCAGCCGTAGAAAACGTTTCTTTTTTGCTGGTTGGGATGGTGGTATTTGCTTCGATAAGCTGTGTTGATACCCCGCCAAGCGTTTCAATACCGAGCGACAGTGGAGTTACATCCAACAGTACAACATCATCCACATCGCCAGACATTACACCGCCCTGAATTGCAGCTCCCACAGCTACCACTTCATCGGGATTTACTCCCTTGCTTGGATCTTTTCCAAAGAAATCTTTAACAACTTCCTGAATCTTAGGAATTCGAGTAGAACCACCAACCAGAATTACCTGGTCGATATCATTCTTGGTCATCTCGGCATCTTTGAGCGCTTTCTTGCAAGGATCCATCGTCTTTTGCACAAGATCGTCAATCAATTTCTCGAACTGCGAGCGGCTGATATCCACATTCAAGTGCTTGGGACCAGAATCCGTAGCCGTAATAAACGGTAGGTTTACATTGGTCTTTTGAGAACTTGAAAGCTCAATCTTGGCTTTTTCGGCCGCATCCTTGAGTCGCTGCATCGCCATCGGATCTTCGCGCAGATCAATTCCTTCATCCTTTTTAAACTCCTTGGCCAGGTGATCAATCAGACGAGAGTCAAAGTCGTCACCACCAAGGTGGGTATCACCGCTGGTAGATTTCACTTCAAAAACACCGTCGCCGAGCTCCAGAATTGAGATATCAAAAGTACCACCACCCAAGTCGTACACGGCAATGGTTTGGTCCTGATCCTTCTTATCCAATCCGTAAGCCAGCGAAGCAGCCGTAGGCTCGTTAATAATTCGTTTTACATCAAGTCCGGCAATTTCGCCTGCTTCCTGCGTAGCCTTTCGCTGCGCATCATTAAAATAAGCAGGAACGGTAATAACCGCTTCCGTAACCTTTTCCCCCAGATACTCTTCTGCCGTCTGCTTCATCTTTTGAAGTACCATTGCAGAGATTTCCTGTGGGGCATATTTGCGATCTTCAATCTGAACGCGGGCCGTATCGTCGTCGCCTTTGACGATTTCGTAAGAAGCCTGTTTTGCTTCCTCCTTCACCTCGTCAAACCGGCGGCCCATAAACCGCTTGATTGAAGAAATTGTTTTCTCCGGATTCGTAATTGCCTGTCGTTTGGCAGGTGCACCAACAAGACGTTCGCCGTCTTTAGAAAATGCCACTACTGATGGAGTGGTTCGTCCACCCTCTGAGTTTTGAATAACAGTAGGTTCGTTCCCCTCCATAACGGCAACGCAGGAGTTGGTCGTACCTAAATCAATTCCTATAATCTTTCCCATAATTGTAATTTGTGATTTTTTGTTTTGTAGTTAATTCTTTTTGATAAAAATCTTCACTTCATGTCATCCCGAACTTGTTTCGGGATCTCAATACATTATGTGCATAGATGCTGAAACAAGTTCAGCATGACACAAATGTTTAAACTGTTTTCATTTAATCGGAATCGATTCCCCTTCATTCAGGGCTTCCGATTTTTGCATCGTAATAGTCAATACACCATTACGGAATACGGCATCAATTTCGGCCGTATTTACATTTTCAGGAAGCGCAAACGAACGCGAAAAAACACCCGTTGATCGCTCCTGACGGCGATAAACTTCCGAGTCATTCAACTCCTCAGCTCGTTCGCCTTTCACCGTTAACACATGCTCTTTTAGAGCAATATTAATTTCTTTCTTAGATAAACCAGGCAAATCCAGTTTAATTGCATACGTGTCATCACTTTCCACAATATCACAAGCCGGAGTAAAATCGTGACCACGATCCTCCAATGGCACAATACGCTCTACAAAATCCTGTATATCTTTTCCCAGCTTATTCAACTGTCGTTCAATATCAACTGTAAAATCATTCATGGATTTACCCATTTGTTTCAAATTCACTTTTATATGAGCAATCACAATGCCAAGTTGTTTAGGGGGGATATATTTATGACGTATTGGCATTATTACGTCTTCAATAAAATTGAATTGTCAGATTTGCGGATTGGCCGATCAATTCGTCAGTAGTGACAGATCATCCCAGAACGAAGGATAAGAAATGGCTGTACATTCGGCGTGCTTTATTTGAGATGATTCAGCAGCCATTAAACTTAGGACAGCGGCCGACATGGCTATGCGGTGATCGTGGTGGCTGTCAAAAGATGCCGGCTGTGGCACAAAATCGGGATTGCCCTCGATCTCGAAACCATCGGCGTGCTCAGTAAATTCAGCTCCCGCCTTTTCCAGCATATCCGCCATAGCAGCCAGCCGGTCGGTTTCTTTATGGCGAAGCTCTTCAGCTCCTGATATGGTTGAAGCTCCATCCGCAAAAAGCATGGCGATCATTAAAATAGGAAGCTCATCGATACAGTTGGGAACAACCTCTTCTGTAATATCGATCGGCTGCAGCTTGGAATTATAAATCGTTATATCGGCTACGGGTTCGCTCCCCTCGTTGTGCTGGTTGCGAATCGTAATATCCGCCCCCATTTTTTTAAGGATATCCAGCGCGCCCGTTCGAGTGGGATTCATCCCCACCTTCGGTAACCTAATTTCTGCCTCGGGATGGATGGCTCCTGCCACCAGCCAAAATGCGGCCGCCGAAAAATCATTGGGAATATGGTACGACTGTTCGGGTATGTCGTCATTTTTTGAACTGCTGATAATTTTCTTATTGCCATTCTTTTCGATCGGCAATGCCAGCAAGCGTTCGGTATGATCGCGGCTGGGCAGCGTTTCAATCACGTTGGTATCTTCATCCCCAAATAACCCCGCCAGCAATACGCACGACTTTAGCTGCGCGCTGGGAATAGGCAGCGGAAAGTGCAGCGGTTTCAGTGGTGCGCTTCGAGAAATCTTAAGTGGAGCATAATCATTATCCCTCGCCTCGATGGTTACGCCCATTTGGGAAAGCGGATCGATGATGCGCTTCATCGTTCGTACGGAAAGGGATTCATCACCAATCAAGGTCGCCGAAACACCTGCCCCGGCGATAATGCCGCTAAGCAGTCGCATCGTAGTGCCAGAATTCCCGCAATCCAGCGACTGAGCAGGCGTCTGGAGCCCCCCGCGCCCCACTCCTTCAACAAAGATCGTGCTACCCTCTTCTTTAATGGTAACGCCTAAATCCCGAAAACAGCCAATGGTGCTATGGGGATCGGCGGCATCAGAAAAATTGTGAATCGTTGAATTTCCTTCATGCAGCGCGGCGAACATGACTGACCGGTGCGAAATAGATTTATCTGCCGGCAAATTGAGCGTTCCTGTTAATGATGCGGCCGGGTGTACGTACTGGTTCATAAATTACTGCTCATCCAAAAGTTCTTGTGCTTCTTTAGCTTGCGGGGTATCAGGATAATCCTCAATAAGGGTATTTAGCGAAGAACGGGCTTCGCTGCGCTCTCCCATTTTGATGTAACTTTTTGCTCTATCCAAAAAGGCTTTGGCGACCCACTCGTCATAACTTCCATATAATACATTTACGTTGGAAAACGCCTTAACTGCCTGCTCGTGATCCCCCTGCTCTTGGAGCAGAACGCCCAAATAATACTGGGCTTCGGCTCCGGTTTCGGTTGAACTTGCATCGGTAACAGAGGTCAACAGTTCCTTCGCCTCATCATAGTTTTCACCTTCAATGCCGATTTTTGCTATTCCCACTTTGGCCGGAGCATAATCCCCGTCCCGCTCCAACGCCTTATTATACTCCTCTTCAGCGGCAGAAACATTATTCATTGACAGCTGAGCATTTCCCATTCCAATATACGCTTCCTGCTCATATCTGCTGCCTTGCTCGGCCAGTTGACTAAAGTGATCGTATGACTCCTCATAGTTCGCTCGTTCGTACGCAATACGTCCCAGTGAGGCCAGCGACGGACCTACCCGCTCCGAGTCGGGAAATTCACTGACGATGAGCTCATATTCTTCTTGTGCCTTGGAAATTTCATCAATCTGTTCATAGGCATTAGCCAAATTAAAGTGGGCATCAGGTAACAGCTCCTGGTTATTCGTTATCCTGATATACTGCTGAAATTCCTCGACTGCCACTTCGTAATTCCCCGATTGCATCTGGTTGTCAGCCTGTCGGAATCGCAACCGATCGGCCATAGAAGTTTGCGGGTGATCAGCAATAAAATCTTCTAAAACTTCTGAGCTGGAATCGTCATCGCCCATCGACATCTGTGAATACTGGATTCCATTTACCGCCTCAATGATATACTCACTCTGCGGATATTCATCCATCACTTCTTTATAGGCGTCAATAGCCTTCTCATAATCACCCGCATTATAATACGTATCGCCGATATTATACTGCGCCCGGGCCGCCCATTCTGTATCGGGATATTTATTAATTACTGAGTTAAATTCTTCAACCGCCTGACTGTAATTTCCTGTGTTTAAATAGATATAAGCAATGTTGTACTGTGCCTGCTCCCGAAATTGACTGTGAGGATAAATCCGCAAAAAACGCCGGAAAGTCGTTACGGCCTCATATGATTGTTCGTCACGATAGTAACTGTTGGACATTTGGAACATCGCATAATCGCCACCGGGTTCGGCTCCAATAGCCTCCTCATAATACGATATTGCACTTTCATAGTCGCTAATGGCATAGTAAGCATCCCCAATACGCAACTGGGTATCGGTGTCATACGGATATAGAGCAATGTCGGGGGCTTTGTAATCCTCATAAAACGTTTTGAAAGGATCAATAGCACTTTCATATTGCCCATTTTTAAAATAGCTCCATCCCAATGCATAGTAAGCGGGGCCAATTAATTCGTGATCAGGATACTGCTCGATAAATTCTGCAAATTGTTGCGCAGCCTCCCCGTAGCGTTCGGTTTGATACAGCGCGTCGGCGCTCCAGAACAGGGCTTCTTTTCCGAGATCACTCTCCGAGGCTTCGTTATACAGCGACTCAAAAATAGATTGCGATTGGCTATAGGCATGATTGCTGTACTGTACCCACGCTTTTTGAAATTTTGCCTGCTGTTTAATCTCGGGATCTACATCTGAAACCTCCTCGGCAGCTTCAAAAGCTTGCACAGCACGTGTATATTCTTTGTTTGCAAAATAGGCTTCGCCAAGCAACGTATATACCTTCCCTTTCCATTCCAACTCTTCATCACTTCGAACCAAGGGCAGCAATACTTCGATAGCTTCGGTAAAGCGTTCTACCTCGTATGCAGTTACCGCCCATTCGTAATAGGCCTCTTCTACCCAAAGTCCTTCTTTAAAGCGATCTCCAAACGAACGAAATGTGTCCAACGCATCGGCATACCGCGACCCTAATTTCTCATTTACGGCCTTATAGTACAGCGCCTTGCGTGCCGTCTCGTCATCGCCCTCAGCGGCTTTACCAAATTCTTCAGCCGCCCAGTGATAAATTTCCTGTTTATGGTATAACCACCCCAACCCATAATGCGCCACCCGAACCTCGTCGGTGCCCTTGTTCATATTGATATACTGTTTGTAAAATCGGGAGGCCTCATCATAATTTTCCAGGTAATTGTTACTCTCGGCAATTAAATAAACAGCCTTTGAACGCAGCTCGCCATCCAAATGGGGGATCGCATCCTTCAACGACTTAATCGCTTCCTGGTATTTTCCCTGTTGATAATAGGATTCGCCGAGAGCCGTTCCTACGCGACGACTCATCTCGTTATTAGGGTAGCGATCTTTAAGAACTTCGAAAGCTACGGTAGCAGAATCGTATTCGCTCTCACTCAAATATAACCGGCCGCGCGCATAAAGCGCTTTCGGCGCCCATTCCGATCGGGGATAGTCATCAGCCAATGTTAAAAAATAGTCGCGGGCTTCTACAAAGTTGCTATCCGAGGCGGCCGTTTCTCCCAACCAGTAATATGCCTTGGCAGATTGTTTATCGCCCAGGCCTAACTTTAGTGCGCGGGTATAATAATCTTCGGCCTTATTAAGTTCACCCGTACTTTCTGCCTGCTCACCAAGCTCAAATAGAAATTTTGAACTGTAATTCGAATAGGGATAGTCATCAATAAACTCTTCGTAGTACACCGTTTTGTTAAGTGAATCAGTTTTTACTTTGGTGCGGGCTAAATAATAATTCGCGGCAATTTCAAGCTGATGATTTTCGTGCTTACTTAAAAAACGTTCAAATTCGGCCGCCGCCTCTTCATAAAGCCCATTACTAAAAAGAGTACGTCCCTCGTTATAATTTTTTGCTGTGGATTTCTGCACATCCTGTGCCTGTAGCTGTAAAAATCCTGCCAATAAACCGATGAGTAGTAAGCTTAATATTCGGCGCACGTTTTCCATTAATCAATAACTATTCATGTTTCAGTTATTACTGAATATATCAAGAATTGGGTTTTTGTTCCGCAAAAACAAGATGGGAACCCGACATTATAGATAGAATTACATATCTATGTATTTGATAAGTTCATCAGCACGATATTCCAAATCGTTCTCTAATACCGTACTTTCCGATTCGCTCAACACAAAATAACCATACCGTTTAAGCGCAGCCGTTATACGCGATATATCTTTCAAATTAAGTTTAACCGACACCTCAAAGGCCTGACGACTATGACCGGGACTTTCAACAGCTATACCCAAAATTTTCGCCCCTTCCGCTTCTATTACCTGTACAATCTCTGCGAGTGAAAAGTCGATAGGCTCAATTTCGATAGTCACTACTGACCCTGACTGCTCAAGATTCAGCATTCTTGATATTTCCTCGAGTATCTGCTGCTTTGTGATGGCTCCTAAAAATGTCAATTCTTTATCTACAATGGGAAGTAAATTCAATTCGTACTTCAGCATTAACCGCGCCCCTTCAAAAATGTGCTGTCCTTCAAAAATTTTTATTGACTGCTCCATTTCTATTTCTGAAACGCGCTGGTCTTCAACTACATTCTCAAGCTGGTCAAGACTAATTTGTCCAATCAGTTTTTGGGTGGTTGAATCCACAACGGGCAAAACATTCAACTGCTCCTCTTTCATCCGGCTTTTCACCGATTGCACCGAATCGCTCCCTTTTAAAGGGACAAAACCAGTTTTCGCTATGGATTTTGTTGCAAGCATCAGTAGGTAATATATCGTTATTTTATTAAATAACTGATTCGGCCGTATCGATATTGCCAACAATAGTTTTAAGTCGCATTAAATCAGCTTTATCTATACGAAATGTAACTTTTATATCTGATCCAACATATTCTTTTTCAAGAATATTTGCTTCGCGGTGTAAAAAAGCCACCCCTTCATATTTTGCAGCGGGAATGATCACTGTTTCTGTAACGAAGTCCTGCTCAATAAGTTCCTTAATTTTGTCCTCTAACTTATCGAGGCCAATACCCCGTTCTGCCGAAATAAATACCGCATCGGGATATGCTCGTTTTAGTTCACCAATGCGGTTCGAATCGATGGCATCCATCTTATTGAATACGAGGAGATTCTTCTTATCGCTCACATCCATATCCTCAAGCGTATCATTAACGACATCAATATAATCTTGTACTACACGCGAGGATGAATCTACCACGTGCAGCAAAATATCACATTCGCGAACCTCATCTAATGTTGATTTAAAACTTTCAATAAGATCGTGGGGGAGCTTTCGGATAAATCCAACGGTATCAGAAAGCAAAGCATCGTGGTTGCCAATTTGGTACTGGCGAACGGTAGAGTCCAAGGTCGCAAACAACCGGTTTTCGGCCAATACCTCGGTATTGGTAAGGGCGTTCATCAAAGTAGATTTGCCCGCATTGGTGTATCCAACCAATGAAATACGTACGTTTTTAGAACGACCTTTTCGCTGCGTTTGCCGCTGCTGATCTATTTTATCGAGCTTTTCTTTGAGCGTTGCAATGCGCTTGTCAATCATACGGCGGTCCATTTCTATCTGGGATTCACCGGGACCACGCGTACCAATACCACCCTGCTGACGCGACAAGTGTGTCCAAAACCGGGTCAAGCGCGGCAACAAGTACTGAAGCTGTGCCAGTTCAACCTGTGTTTTTGCCGCTGCTGTTTTAGCACGCGATGCAAAAATATCCAAAATAAGTCCACTGCGATCTAATACCTTGGCCTTCGTTTCTTTTTCGATATTTCGTATCTGTGTAGGCGAAAGGTCATCATCAAAAATGAAGGTGTCGATATTTTGTTCGCCTTTCATCGACTTTAGCTGCCGCAATTTTCCCGACCCCACATACGAAGACGGATCGGGATGCATGCGGTTCTGAAGCACCTTATCGACTGTGTGTCCACCGGCGGTATAGGCAAGCAGTTCGAGCTCATCCAAATATTCCTCGGCCTGAATGCGCGGGGTTTCTGGACCATATACTCCTACAAGGATGGCCCGTTCTTGAACTATATCAGAATTTCGTATCTCTTCAAACAAATGCGTAAAGGGTAAAAGTTGTAATTGTAATGCTTACAGCTGTTTAAATTGCTGGATGTTTATGTCATCCTCTACATAACAACGAATGCGCTGCCCGAGTTTATGTGAAATCAATTTTTTAAAAGCTTCTTTCTTTCTGTTTGGCACATCCAGCTCCAATCGTATCAAATCATCAGCTGTATTGGCCGAAGGCGGACTGTACAGAAATATGTAACGAATACTGTTCTCGTTGTCAATTTCAACAAAATCACGTACCTGATGCCAAGCGACCGTTTGTGCGGGTTCATTTACATTTTTGACAATTCCGTGGTCGGTAATATACCGCTTTGTAGCAAGATAACTGCTTGTAAACCAACAGCAACCCATCCATCCGTAAAAACCTGCAATAACCACTTCAAAAAAAGTCCCCCAATACACTGCTATGCCTCCTGCAATGAAGACCGAAAACATAAAAAGGGTCGAAAATAACGGATAGCCTCTCATTTTACCAGTTTTCCAGCTTATCCGCACATTGCGTAGTCGAACAACCTTTAATAGTGATGTAGTAGCCAATATTGCTGCACCAAGGGTAAAAATCCCCAACACCACCAAAAGAATAATATCTAATTCGGCATCAATCATGTTATGATATAGATTCTGCCTTGTATAAACGGCTAACCAAGGTTTCTATGATTAAAAAAAGCAATGCTATCCAAATAAACCAGTTCCAAATTTCTTTACCGAATACGGCGGTGTTCAGTTTTTCGTCCAACTGTTCTGTAGAAAGCTGATTGGCTGAAATTATATCACTCACGGTAAAGTTATCTGTTAACATTTGTTGCCACTGCTGCTGTTCTAACGAACCAAAGCGTGATTCCATTATATCTTGATTTACCGCAACCTTAAATTGTTTTTCCTCAGTCGAAATGGTCACAATTCCCGGCTCCCATTCCCGTGCCTCATACGTAAGTTGAAGCCCATTGGCCTGGCGACGGATATCGGGTTTGTAATCAGAATCATTGATATTGAGTGTAACACCAGATTCTGAAATATCACCCTCCCACATAAATTCATTGCCCAGCTGATGCTGCTGCAGCCCACCGCTTTCCGGCGATGAGGTATATAGTACCGCCCGATAATAAAATGGAGCAAAAAGTGCGTTCACGGGAAAGTTTGACCAGCCCGGATCCACCCCAATGGCTGAGGTCAATATTACTCCCTCCCCAAAAGTATGTTCGGCCAGCAATGGGTCATTGTTTGCTGCTTTGAGGATGGGCATTCCACTTGCATTTTGTGCCAATTCATAATCGTAGTAATAAAACAGTGAAGGCGAATCAATGGCAATCTGTTCATCGTCTTCTTTACTGAAAATATGATCCAAAATGGGATGTCCTTCTTCGAGTGCTCCTAACTTGCCAATGGAATTAAAGGAACCGTATTCGCCATTTACATTGGCAAATCGTCCGGCATTAAAGAGACTAAAAAACTGGTTATAGTTTTCGATTTCTCCCTTTTCGGATGGAAAAAACAGTAACCCACCTCCATCTTGAACATATTCTCTTAGCGAGCTATGCCAGTACTGGGGAAGTTCTTCCAACCTGTTCAGGACCACCCCGTCATATTCCGACCACTCATCCTCAGAAACATCATCAGGCTGCTTTTCTTCAAAATCGAGTCGCGCATTGGTTTCCCGGGCTGCTTCGAGCGCTGGCTTTAAATAGGACTCAAAAGCTGATGATTCTCCATCTCCATCGACCAACAGTATAGATCTGCTTTCGGGGATACGAATCGAAAAGTAATGGTTATTATCAAAATCCACCTCGTCACCTTCCAGCACAATTTGTCCGGTTAAATCACCGGCCTTATCGGGCATAAGTTCAAATAAAAACTCCTTGGTTTCACCGGGCTGCAGCGACGTTTCGTACTGGCCTGCCATCTCTTGTTCAACCTGTAGCGATACAAACTGGTTGGCTACCGCAGCATCGCCCGTATTTTCCAACTCTACGGCCAACGTAATTGGGGACCCAGGTGCCAGCATTTGACTCTCAAGGGAAGCAGAAGCTACGACAACATTCTGCTGTTTAGCTTGCTCAAGCTCTATTAACTGTACTGAAACCGGTTTTTCTTCTGTCTCTGGTTCAAAGTCTTCAAGATCTGATAACTGACTCTGCTGTCCGTCAGAAATAATATAAACTATGGCCTGATTTCGAGGTGCATCCTGCAACTGCTGATATAATTCCCGGAACCGCTCCAGGGTGTAATGTCCACTGTTTATGGATTCTATTTTTTCAAGATAATTTAACGCATCGGACGCGCCTATAAATCCAGCTGGGGAAGCGCTCGTAAAATTTGTGGTTTGAATAAGAAATTTATCATCAGAACTGGCGTTGCTAATAATCCGGTCGGCCACCGATTTTGCCTGATCAAACAATGGCCCGCTGCCACTAACCCGGTTCATGCTGGCGCTATTATCCATCAAAATAGCAATGGATTTAGCATCCCCGGAACCTGCAGTACCTGTTAAAGTAGGAGGTAAAAAAGGTTGAGCCAATGCAATGGCTAAAAACAAAATGGCCAGTGCCCTAAGGGCCAACAAAACATATTGTTTGATTCGTATGCGACGAATTGTACTTTTACGTAGCTCATTAAAGAACGAAAGTGTCGAAAAGGCCACTTTCTGTGGACGTCGCAAATTAATCAGGTGTATAATAATGGGTAGCGCGACCGCTAAAAGCCCCAGTAAAAATAACGGATTAAGAAAGTTCATTACCTGCAAAATTATTACTTTTGGACGGCTAACTAACGTAATACCATTGGCCATCACAAGCTATTAAATAAACAGCGTTATTTGAATAATATTACGTAGAAAATTTATCCTCCTTCATGAATAAATTGAAACATACCGGTTTCTTTCTGCTCATAATCATATTAGCAATATCCTGTTCCAATATTTCCGATCGTCCCTGGCAAGATGCCATTCCCGAAAAAGCCCCTTTTGTTATTATTCCTGAGGAATCTGCCACGCTCAACTCAGTTTTGGAATCGTCATACACGCCCTTTCTCGATGATATAACATCATCGGCCGTGCAATTGCTATCGCGAGTTGATTCTACTGCGCAGTCGCCGGTCACCCTCAATGCCATCATGTTGTACCCTGGAGTAAACGACCAACTCGAAACCGTTTGGGTGGCCCAGGCGCCTGATGATTTTCTTAGTAGGCTCACAAGCCGCTTTTATGAAGATTTTGAACAAAACAATTATCAGTTTAACGATATCGAGATTCATATTTTATATCTCGATGACCGGCGCCTTTATACCACCCAGCTAAATGACGACCTGCTTATCTCCGAATCCAGCCTCGGCCTTGAAGATGCCATTCGCGCCTATACCGGCAAGCAACCCCGGGCCGATTTGTCGGATATTGAACCCGAACCCGAGCACATCATCATGAACACCCCATCGCTTGATGGCTGGGTACAACAGCTCTCATTAGTAACCCACCGCCCGCTAATAAAAAATGCTTTTGAAGGTACCAGTCCCTCGCTGCTTTCGGTTACCCAAGAAGATAAAGACCAAGGCAATGAGGTCGAGTTTTCTGGAAACATTCCTTTGAGTGACACCGTTTCCTCTGATCTAATAGCGGCGATATCATCACAAAATGCCCCTATCTCGCTCGATCGCTACATCTCATCAAACGCCGCAGCAGCAAGCCTGTTCCGGCTTCCCCCACGAAAAGTCCCTCCATCATCACTGCCCGATACAACCAGCCTGGATTCACTCATTTTAAATGAACGGCTCCCCTATACGGATATCGCTGAAACATTGGCGCCCGAATTTTCGCTGGTGATGTACGCCCAGTCGGGATTTTTAACAACTGGGGAACACCTTTTCCTTCGCAAAGTCAACGATACCAGCAAACTGCGAGAAGCCCTACAGGAGCTTGAACAAGATGATCATATCGAACGCAGCGACGATACCTATGCCATACAAAGTACAGCCTTATGCAAACTTATTGGCAGTTCGTTCTGTACCTTTCAAGGTTTTTATTTGGATGTAATAGGCGACGTTATCGCCATCTCGAAGCGTAAAGGACTGGTTGAAGCAGTGGCTTCAGATCGTGACCGACGCCGAACCTTATATTACGAACAATCATTTCGGGATATCAAAGAGCAGTTGCCTGATGAAATAAGCAGTTTCTTTATCATGAACTCAGACTTCGACTCTTTTATAGAACCGTTTCTGTCTCCCAACAACTACCTCGACGCGCTGACCTCAAAGTTCGATCTGCTTACCATGGCAACGGTCGCCAATGACAGGGAAAGCGTTGATTTTAGCTTAAAAACATATCAAACAGAAGACCGTTCGGCGCCTTATCGCGAAAAGTGGCTCTTTCCCACCGGTGGTGATATCACGGGAGAACCAATACTGGCAAATATTGGCGGAAGTGACCGCGAGGAGGTTATCTTTACCACTAAATCAGGCAATGTGTTTGCCCTTGCCGCCGATGGCACTGTAGTGATGGAAGCAAATACCGAAGAGGATGAACCTATAGGCTCACCGGCGGCTTACGACTGGTATTCCACCAATCAGAATGTAATTCTGCAGGCCGCAGGCAATAAAATTTACGGCTGGGACGATAACGGCGAACCCCTGCCACGTTTCCCATTTGAATTAGATGAACCTATCACTTCTCCCTTGATCGTAGAAGATATCGACAACGATGGATTGCCTAACGCCATGGTTGCCACAGCCGACAGGAAACTACATCTGCTCGATGGACGTGGTGAAAACATCAGCGGTTGGCCGGTATCCACCAATGCCGAAATCACCACCAAACCGACCATCGATACTTTTGAGGATGAAACCACAATTTTTGCCTTTGCTGAAAATGCACTCCACGGCTGGACAGATGATGGCTCGGAACACGATGAGTTTCCAAAATTTATTAATGCCTCCTTTAACGGATCACCCGTGCTTTATAAGGGCAACATTTTAGGAAATGCCGCTGATGGCTACCTGTACTCTATGGGACCCAACACCTTATTTGAAGATACCCTGAATGTGTTTGACACCAGCACCGAATCTTCTGATATCGAAGCCGTCTATGCCTCGAATAACGCCCTCACAGGTACCCCGTCGGTGCATAATCTTACCGTTGAAGACGAGGATGAAGACGAAACGTATGATGAAACCATGTTTTTAACGATGAGTTCAAACGGCTCCATATTTTTAATAAACGAAGAGGGGCAACTCAGATTCACCCAAAACATGGGACAGCCAGCCGCTTCCGCCTTTTCGCCTTTCGTCACGGATATCGATAACGATGGCAGTCAAGACATTATCGCACTGGCTGATTTCGGACGTCTGTACGTATGGGAAATTGTTGATGGGCAGCGGCTTTACACGGTTCCCACCAGTGGGATGAAATATCCCATCATAACCGATATCGATGGGGATGGCTATAACGAACTTATCGCGCAAACCAGTGAAGGCGTGCGCACATGGACTATATTTGGCGAAGATGAGGATGAAGACGACAGCGAATCAGAGGAGGAATCATCAGATTAACTCATTACAAAATATCACCCAACGCCTGACGCAAATATGGGAATCGAAAATCAAAGCCGTGCTGCTGTAGTTTTTGTGGCTGCATTCGTTTGCTGGTGATGACAGGATTTGCAGCCTCTCCCAAAATGATATCCAAGGCAAACTCTGGCACTCGAAATAACGACGGGCGATGCAGCTGGGAAGCCAGCTCCTCGGCAAATTCATTCATCGTTACCGGATTCGGAGCGTTCAAATTATAGGCGCCTGCCATTTCTTCATTTTCAATGGGATATACTAATCCACGGCATAAGTCCAGCATGTGAATCCATGGAAAATACTGCTGACCACTGCCGATAGGTCCACCAACAAATAGCTTAAAGGGCAACAACATCTGATGTAATGCTCCCCCATCTTCTTCAAGCACTACGCCAATACGTGGGGTAGCCAGCCGCACGCCCAGCTCTGTGACAGGTTCGGCAGCCGCCTCCCAATCCACGCATACCTTGGACAAAAAACTTTCTCCGGCCGGGGCTGACTCATTAAGCACCTGGTCGCCCGAGGGCTCATAATAATCGGCGCCAGATGCCGAAATCATTACCTTGGGTCGATTGCTGGCCGACTGAATAGCCTCTACCAACTGCCGGGTACTTTCGATACGGCTGGAATAAATTTTTTGCTTAACCTCTTTGGTCCATCGTTTTCCAAAAATTGAAGAACCCGCTAAATTAATTACCGCATCGGCCTTTTCCATTTGGGCAGCTAAATTATCATCCCAAGAAACAAATTGCTGGTTCTTGGCGGTCTCATCTCCATATTCATTCGGGTTTCGACTCACAATCGCCAAAAAGTGTCCCTCTCTAAGCAGCATGTTTCGTAAATATGATCCGATAAATCCGGTACCGCCAGTAATTAAAATATTCATGAATTATTACTTTTTTATTTATTTGAACCTATTACATTAATTATCCGAATTACATTCCGGTTAAATCAAGCTAAGCAATGAAAAAATCATACGCGAATATTGCTTTAACGACAATCCGAATTATTTTAGGCCTGTTGTTTTTGCTCTCGGGGATTGGCAAACTCATCAATGATTCTGATGCACGTTACCTTGTTGAGCTGTTGGCAACTGAGGTCTATTGGGTGATTGAATATGCCAGTGCTATCGTTTTAACCACCTCAATTTTAGAGCTGTTCTTTGCGGTTTTACTGCTCTGGAACAAGTACATAAAATCAGCTCTAACTGGTATTTTAATTATGCTCATTGGTTTTTCTGGGGTGCTTTCACGCTTTTATTTTCAAGGAATGACCGTTGAAAGCTGCGGATGTTTTGGGGCTTTTGGGTTTTCTTCGGGACTTGAGTTTACGCTGATCCGTAATTTCGTGCTTATCATTCTTACTATTACTGCCTTTTTCCTGATTTCAAAAACCAATCAACGTGACGATACATCAGCCTCTGGTTATTCTCTAAAAGAGACTCCAAGCCCCGGCTGATCGGAAAGCACTATCTGTTTTTCTTTATTCAGACTTAATCCTGTAAAGGGATCATCCGCGATTAGCAGGTATCCGTCCAGATCCACATAATCGGCCTGAGTTCCCAGAAGCGCCCCGGCAGCAATACCGAGCGAGCTTTCAATCATACATCCGATCATCACCTTCAAGTTTAGCTTTCGGGCTTCGCGAATTACCTTTTTCGCTTTTGCAAGACTCCCAATTTTCATGAGTTTAATATTGATGCCATCAAATGCTTGTGCCGTCTTGTCAAGATTTTCATTCCCTTTGAAGCTCTCATCAGCAATAAGCGGCAGTGGCGACCACTCTTTCAACTTAGCCATTTCATCGTGCATGGCAGAAGGCATCGGCTGCTCAATAAATTCCACATTCTGATCTGCCAAAAAACGAATGTGCCGCTTAGCGGTATCCAGATCCTGCCACCCTTCATTGGCATCCACACGAATAGTTTGATCAGATACTTCCCGAATCCCTTTAATAATTTTGATATCCCGATCAGTCCCCAACTTTACTTTTAAAATGGGATAGTCTTTGGCTTTAATCACCTTTTGTTGCATAACTTCGATATCATCCAACCCTATTGTAAATGAGGTAGGAGGAGTTTTTCGACCGGGAGCATCCCACAATTCCCACAGTGGACTACCTTCTTTTTTGCCCCGCCAATCCAGCCATGCCATCTCTACGGCGGTTTTTGCAGATTGCACCTGGGGAGTAATTTGATCCAGCTTTTGGGCAAGATCTTCGGCAGATGCTACATCAAAAAAAGTTTCGGGGATATCCTCAACAAAAGCCGTTACTGTTTCCGCTGTTTCGTTGTATCGTTTGTTGGGTCCCGCTTCGCCATAGCCCGTATATCCATCGGCGGTAAGTTTCACCAATACGTTGGGAACGGTTTCTTTGGTACCACGGGCAATAGTAAAGGGATGATTGGGGGTTAATATTAAAGGTTGGTAATCAAGCTTAAAATGAGACATATCCTAAAACTTTGAGCAAATATAAGTATAGATAAAATGCAGGTGCTGCTAAAATAAGGGCATCAAATCGGTCGAAAAAGCCGCCGTGCCCGGGTAGTATGCTGGAAGAGTCTTTAGCATTGGCAGCCCGCTTAATTCGACTTTCTGTTAAATCGCCAATGGGCCCAAAAATGCTAACGAGCAATGTAGCCGGGATCAACATAGCAAGCGGCACCATGGAATCGACCGGTACCGCATAATAGGCAACTGTTAATCCAATAAAAGCACCCACAATCCCAAAGAAAAATCCCTCCCAGGTTTTATTTGGGCTGATAGCAGGTGCCAATTTTCGTTTTCCAAAATTCTTACCACCGAAGTAAGCAAATACGTCGTTACCCCACACCATAAGAAGCAGCCCGATCGTAAGGGCAAAGCCATATTCATCGGTACTGATATCTCTGATTAAGATGATTCCCAGTAATCCCAATGTGGGATAAATTCCACAGAAAACGGTACTTACTAAATTTTTAAGTGCCCGATCTCCCGTCTTAAAAACCTGAATGCCCACAAAAAGGAGGAATATAGCTAATCCAATAGCAAGTTGGTGTACCAAAAAGGGACTTAGTAGAATCCACAGGCCAATGGTATAAGGAAAAAACTGATCGGGCTCGAAACCCGCACCAGCACTTAATGCCGACAGTTCATGCTGGATAAAAATTGCGATCAATACGATCAGCCCAACGAAATAAAAACCACCCAGCCAGGTAACAAACAGGAAAAATACAGCCGCCGGTACTGCAAAAAGAACGCGTTTTGTTAGTTCACTCACAGATCAGTTATTCTTCTTCACCTTTCCCTTCTTCGGGTAATTCAAACTCTGCAAGTGCTGCTTTTGCATCCTCTTCATATTCCTGGGGAACATAGAGATATACCAGCGCCATTTCACCCACATTTACGCTGATCGAAGAATCCCGCTTGGATAAAATATTGGAGGGAATATCTTGGTCTGCTAAATAGTTTTTTGCCATTTCCACTTCATACTCTGTACCACGTTCCATGACACAGACCCAATTTTCTATTTCGTTTGGCTTTGATCCTTGATACATAACAGCCTCCTTATAATTCTGATTTTTGGTGATCAGTGTACATCCAATATACAATATAAGTTGTAATTAACAGACTGATAATTACTGCCCAGATAGGAGGCATGGACTCCGGCGTTAATTCGGCAAAAGCTGACTCAGGGTAGTAGGTTCCCATAAGAGCACTACCCCCGTTATTGACAAAGTGGGCAACAATAGCCGGGATGATGCTTCGTGATATCCAGGTGATGAATGCAAATAGAATACCCAGCGTTGCCAATGGAATAAGATTGCTTAATTGCACATGGTATAAACCAAAGAGTAATCCCGAAATGATAATAGCCGGCCAAATGCCCCAGCTTTTCTGAAAAGCACTCAGCACATATCCCCGATACAGTACTTCCTCACAAATTGCCGGTACCACTGCCACATGAAAAAGGGTTGCGATGAGTAAATGATCTCCACGCAGGTACGACTCGATCATCTCCAGTTGCGTATTTTGCATATCGCTGAACATCTCGGGCATCGGTATGAGAGCGTTAAGCCATGATAAAAACCAGATGGTAGGTTGAATTGCAATAATAAGTGCAACCGTAATTACTGATTTTTGCAGGGTATCGGGGTGTATGGCAATACGCAGAAATGTATTGCGATTTTCTTTTGAACTGTGCAACCGGGCCATAAACCAAGTAGCCAATCCCAAAAACAGAATTTGTCCAGCAGAGTTGCCCACGAAAAGCAGATCCATATTTTCAGTCATCTGCGCTACTACAGTAGTTGCATCAGCCGTTGCCCCCTCTTTGGCTACAACCAGCGACAGAGCTACAACAGATGCCGTAAACTGAAAAAGTACAAAGGCGATGACAATCCAGAAGAGTGCTAAGGCCCAATCAGCAAAGCCGTTACGACGGGCCCAAGATTGATAAGTACGATTTAACGAATTGCTGCCGTAGGGTTGATTATCCACTTAATTTAAAATAGGTCAATTATTAACTTTCGTTTTGCCCAAATAGTTTGACGCCGATAATGCCTGTAATCAAGTTAAGGATTCCATACATCGGAATATTCCAAAGCAATTGAGTACCGGCATTTTGTTGGCTCCGAATGGTTTCTACCGATGAGTCAATGGCCTGCTGTTTCTGAGCGTCGGGCATATCCATCGCTTCTAAATTTGCGACGGTGCTGTCAATCATTTTTTGCACCATATCGGGATCTATTGTTGACCATATCTGATTTAGAAGCACCATGATAACGGCAATACAACTTCCGGTTAAAAACCCAATTAAGGCACCACGTCCTAATTTCATGTCCACATCATATTCATTGGCGTAATGCCAAACGGCTACCATTCCACCAAAGGCTCCAATTAAGCAAACCAGCACTCCAATAAATTGAACGGGAGAAAAAAAAGAGCCGGTAGGTTCTGAATTGATTACGGCATAGCCCGATACCAATGAAAGTGCAAATACGATGATTCCAAATATTACCCCGGCTATACCTACCGACATCCAGTATGATGGCTGATTATTGTGCTCAGCCTGTTCTTGTGCTATCTCATCCATAATGATCCCCTTTTGTTAATGTTGTGATGAAAAAAATCTTCAATAAAAATCAGGGCCGCAGCCCCCCCTAACATACTTCCCAAAATAGTACGGGATAGTAAGGTGTTCTGCCAATATCCCATGATATCTCCACCGGCGTCAATGAAGTTAACTAATAAAAGAATAACTGCAAGGTTTTTCATCCACGAAATTGACTGTTGGCCCTTGTAGCCCAACGGGAACAGTAATATCCATCCCAGCGCAAAGCCTGAATAAATCCCGATACACCTGCTGCAAACAGCCATGGGTTGATTATTCATCCAGTAAGAGCGGTCGGGCATTTGGTGGCATAGAGTATAAAAGGCGTTGTGCTGCCATTGCCCCATCCACGGTTCTGACTGATTAAAAAGTCCCCCACCTAAACCTACAATTACCAATACAAGCCCAAAAAATAATACCAATCCATATAGTTTTGGCTGTTTAACCTGCATTATGGATTACGAATCTATAGCAGCGGTTAAATTATCAATAAATTGGGATGGCGCCCTGCACGGTTTTCGATTATCCTCTTTCATGAAACAGAGTTCTACCTTTCCCAAGATGTGGGGTTTTTGTCGTCGATCGGTGTTTACCTTATAATAGGTTTCCAATCGAACGGTCGGCACCTCATACAGCAGCACCTCTATATCCATAAGCTCATCATAAAATACCGGTGACTTATAATCTACCTCTGTATGGATAACGGGAAGCATAACACCGTTGGCTTCCAATTTTGAATAGGGAAATCCGAGGGAACGAATCATCTCCGTACGTGATTCCTCAAAATACTCCAGGTATCGTCCGTAATAAACATAGCCCATCTGATCGGTTTCACCGTACCGGCTGCGCAGTTGATGGGTATAACTGTATATAGGTTTTTTATCGGGAAACACCAGCACGGCTTTTATTTGTTAGCTACCTTTTCGAACTCACCCATGTTTGCATACTTATCGATGCGTAATTCGACTAATTTTTCCGGCGACTTCTTTTTGAGTCGCTTTAGGGAATCTAAAAGTTGTTCTTTTACGGCTTTAGCAGCCTGATCAGGATCGCGATGAGCACCACCGAGCGGCTCTTTTATGATACCATCAATCACATCTAAATCCTTAAGATCTTCGGCAGTAAGTTTTAACACTGCTGCAGCCTGCTCTTTGTAATCCCATGTTTTCCAAAGTATCGACGAACAAGATTCTGGAGAAATTACCGAGTACCAGGTGTTAGCCATCATATATATTTCATTCCCCATACCAATGCCGATGGCGCCACCACTTGCACCTTCGCCAATAACAACTGAAATAATAGGCACCTTAAGCGTAGCCATCATTTTCAAGTTCTTCGCAATAGCCTCGGCCTGACCCCGCTCTTCAGCTTCCAGGCCTGGATAAGCACCCGGGGTATCAAGGAGCGTAATTACAGGAATATTAAATTTTTCGGCCAGCTTCATCAAACGGTACGCTTTGCGATAGCCTTCTGGATTCGCCATTCCAAAACGACGATATTGCCGGCTCTGGGTATCACGACCTTTTTGGTGTCCCATAATGACCACCGACTGACCATCAATTGTAGCAAAACCACCAACAATGGCCTTGTCATCACTGTGGTATCGATCGCCATGGATCTCAACAAAATTTTCAGTGATTTTATAAATGTAATCCAGCGTATAGGGACGATCAGGATGACGTGCTAATTGGACCTTCTGCCAACGTGTGAGATTGGTAAAAATAGATTCCCGCAGCTCATCTACACGCTTTTCAAGTCGTTTTATTTCCGGAGAAAGTACATCATCATCTGCAACAGATAACTCACATAGCTCTTTAATTTTTTTCTCCAGGTCTGCAATAGGTTGTTCAAAATCTAAATACTGCATAAAATATCTTGTTGTCGCTTAAAAGTGAATTCAAATATAAGAACTAATGCCCAGATAATAAGGGTATATCTTGTAAGACTAAAGAGTTCCAAAAATACTCTGAATTTTTAATTTCCAAACCCTCCAAATTGCTTCCCAAACAATCGCTTTCGACATTTTGGAAACTCCCTCCTCGCGTTCACGGAAAATAATGGCAACTTCCTTAAGCGAAAACCCCGCCTGCCAGGCCCTGAAATGCAACTCTATTTGAAAAGCATATCCATTGGATCGAATTTTATCCACCGAGATGGTTTCAAGTACTTTCCTGTGGATACATTTAAATCCTGCTGTGGTATCAAAGATAGGCAGCCCCGTTATAAATCGAGCATATAAATTCGCACTGTATGATAAAATAAGCCGGCTTAACGGCCAATTTATGATACTTATGCCATTCGCATAACGCGAACCAACAGCAACATCAGCCGCACCCGACCTTACTTCGGCAATTAACAGGGGAAGGTCATCTGGGCTGTGCGAAAAGTCGGCATCCATCTCACAAATAAAAGTATAGTCATGCTCCAGCGCGAATTTAAATCCTCTTACATAAGCCGTTCCCAATCCCAATTTTCCAGATCGCTCAATCAAGTGCAGTCGGTCGCCATATTTTTTTTGTGCTTCTTTCACTAAATCAGCCGTCCCATCGGGAGAACCGTCGTCAACAATAAGCAAATCAATACTTTCATCTTGATGTAAAACTTGCTCAATCAATTCAGAAATATTGTTCGCTTCATTATACGTGGGAATAATAACCAACGTCTCTTTAGACATAAAACTTTGCAATAATTATCTGTTTGTAGGAGTTCGTTAATACTTTTTGTTCCTGCTTCTTAATGATACACCAATAATTTTCCTATTTTCAGCAACCAAGAATATAAAACATATTATAAACCATAATAATCCCTTTTTCATTGTTTAAATTAAAAAAGACGGCCCCTTCCACAAAAGCAAGACTTGGAACCTTAACGACTGATCACGGAAAGATTGAGACCCCCATATTTATGCCGGTTGGTACTTTAGGGACTGTTAAGGCAGTAAAACAAGACGAACTTATTGATTTAGTTAAAGCCCAAATAATTTTAGGCAATACTTACCACCTTTATTTACGACCCGGATGTGATATTATTGAGGGAGCCGGTGGATTGCACAGTTTCATTAATTGGAACCGCCCTATATTAACCGATTCGGGCGGATATCAAATCTTTTCATTATCCGATAATCGTGAACTAACAGAAGAAGGTGCAAAATTTAAAAGCCACCTTGATGGTTCCAAACACATGTTTACCCCAGAAAATATTGTCGATATCCAGCGAACACTTGGTTCAGATATTATGATGGTACTCGATGAATGCCCACCCTATCCCAGCAGCTATGAATACGCTAAAGAATCGATGGAACTCACCCATCGCTGGGAAAAACGTGGGCGGGAAGCTTTTCTTAATACCCAACCTAAATACGGTCATAAACAGGCACAGTTCGGGATTGTTCAAGGGGGAACCTATGAGGATCTTCGAATAGAATCCTCAAAATATATTGCTGACCTAAATTTCGAAGGTATTGCTATTGGCGGATTAAGTGTTGGGGAACCCACGGACCTTATGTATGAAATGACAGATCTTAATACAGATTACCTCCCAGAAGAAAAACCCAGATACTTAATGGGAGTCGGAAAACCAGAAAATTTACTTCATGCCATTGCTCGTGGCGCTGATATGTTCGATTGCGTATTGCCAACGCGCAATGCACGAAATGGTCAAATTTTTACCAGAAATGGATACATCAATATTCGCAATGCGAAATGGAAAAACCATCACAAACTGTTAGATCCAGATTTCCCCACTGATATCTGTCAGAAATATAAAATGTCATACATTCATCACCTATTCCGCAATAATGAGCTTCTTGGCTTGGAACTTGCCTCAATTCATAACCTTACCTTTTATTTATGGCTGATGGATGAAGTAAAACAGCGCATTGCCAATGAATCCTTCCATAATTGGTACAAAGAGAAAGCTGAAGTATTAGCTACCAAGATTTAAGTCCTCAAGAAACACAAGGGACCTATAAACAAAAAAAGGTGACCCTATTAAGGATCACCTTCTCATATCAAAAAAAGAGAGCGGGCGGGGACCTACGCTTCCTCCCAGAGGGAAGTACCATCGG
>JBNJFP010000027.1:25617-40948 GCA_051746985.1 Bacteroidota bacterium | reverse complement strand
ATTGATGCGCTGTTTACCTCCACCAGTGCCGTTTGCGTAACGGGGTTGATTGTGGTGGATACGGCCACGCATTTTACGCTATTTGGTGAAGTCGTCATTGTGACGCTCATTCAGCTCGGGGGGATCGGTATTATTACCTTCGCTACGTTTTTGTTTCTATTTATCAGCGGCGGGCTTGGTGTGGGACAAATGAATACGGTTAAAGAGATGGTCGCCGAAAAGAATACCAGCCTGGTTACGGCAACGCTAAAAAAAGTGGTGGGATTTACGTTTCTCGTAGAAGCCATTGCGGTAGCAGCGTATTATCTCAGTTGGGATATGGAGTTTTCGTCACAGGGCCAACGTTTTTTGTTTTCGGTATTTCATGCTATTTCGGCTTTTTGTAATGCCGGATTTTCATTGTTTACTAATAGTCTGGCTGACGCCCATAACGCCACTAATTTGCCCGTTAATATCACAACAATGATCTTAATTGTGCTGGGCGGTCTCGGTTTTACGGTTATTTGGGAGCTCATCCAGCGCAGAACAGAACGCAAGATATGGCGTCGTCACTTGTCAATGCATACCCGGGTGGTGTTGGCAACGACCGGAATTTTAATTGTAGCAGGTACGGTTTTGGTCTTAATTCTGGAATGGGATAAAACATTGGCGGGGCATTCCACGGGAGACAAGTTTTTACTATCGCTGTTCCAGAGTATTACCACCCGTACCGCCGGTTTTAATACTTTGGATACCGGTGCAATAGGGATACCGGCTATACTGGGGATGCTTATTCTAATGCTCATTGGCGGTTCCCCGGCCTCTACAGCGGGAGGGGTTAAAACGACGACCTTTGCTGTTCTGGTTCGCTCGATGATAATGAGTATTCGCGGTTATAGCCGCATGGAAATATTCAAGCGCACGATTCCAAACTCCATTATATTTAGGGCTATGACCGTGATTTTACTGGCGGTCTCCTGCATTAGCATAAGCACAATATTGCTTTCCATTGTTGAGGATCATGCTTTTATAGATCTGTTATTTGAAGAAGTTTCCGCCTTTGCTACCGTGGGTCTCTCGCGGGGAATAACGGGCGATTTAACCTCGTGGGGTAAAAGTATTATTATTGTATCGATGTTTCTGGGTCGGGTGGGAATACTTACGTTTATGGTGGCCTTTGCAAGCCGAGCCGACAATCGAAAGTACCAATATCCCGAAGAAAGCCTCATGGTATCATAATGTTAATGATTAATTTTTATTCATGATGAAACGACGGACCGAACTGCAGTTTGCTATTATTGGAATCGGGGCCTTTGGAAAAGCGCTGGCCAAAAAGCTGTCTGAAGAGGGCGCGTATGTGATTGCCATTGACAATAATATGGAGCATATCGAGCAGATAAAGGATTATGTTTCTGATGCCATTTGCTTTGATGGCACGGATGCCGACTTGTTGGAAGAACACGGCATCACGAATGTGGATGTAGCCATTATTTCTATTGGAGAAACCTTTGAGCCGGTGGCTCTTATTGCTATGCACTTGCTGAATGCTGGCGTCAAAGAAGTGTATGGACGCGCAAGTTCGTACACACAGGAGCAGATCCTAAAACAGATTGGCATTACTGATGTCATTCATCCCGAGCGGCAGGTGGCCGAACGTATGGGGGTTTCGTTGGTTCGGCGCGGTATGTCGGATGTGTTTGACCTTGGGGAAGGGTTGGCCATGTTTGAAGTAGAGGCTCCGGATTCGATGGCAGGATATACGCTTGAGGAGTTAAAAATCCGAAAACGCTATCAGCTAAACTTAATTACGATAAAGCGATTGAGTGAATCAGATCAAAAAATTGGCCTCCCCGAGCAGTATGAACCGTTGGGTATTCTAAAAGGAAGTACGAAAATAAAAAAGGGAGACCGTTTGTTGTTGGTTGGCAGTAAAGATGATGTTGATAAAATGCTGGATACCAATTAGCGAGAGAGTCGCTCAATAATGCCTTCCGTAACGGTACGGGGTTTGTATTCACGTCCCCGAGTGATGATCACATTGGCATCAGATTTTTCGCCAATCTCTTCAGGGATAGAACCAAACAACGCCTGACGTACAGCAGTACTTCTGGTGGCACCAATCACAATTGTATCATAATCATCAATATTATCTAAGAGCGCCTGCCGGACGTCATCAGATATGATAACTTTTGAAGTGTAGCTGTCATCATCAACACCAACTTGGTGAGCAACAGATGAAATTAATCCTTCCCCTTCTTTTTGGGGATCAATATTGGAGTCTTCATCCTCGGGCGGTTGTACGGTTAGCAAAGTGAGCTTGGCGTCTGACGTACTTTCTTTAAATTCTTTGCCTCGTTTAACCGCCAAGGCAGTATTTGGTCCTGTACCCACAAGCACAACGATATTATGAATGGGTCCTTTACCAGCTTTAACGAGTGAAATTTCACATTCAGCATTGTTGACAATGTTATCAATATTGGATCCGAGAATATGCTGGTACGGTTTGCGTTTTCCACTCCATCCTAACACAAGATGCTGGGCGCGTTCTTCTTTCAACACATTTAAAACGGACGCACTTACGCTGTGTGAAACAAGGGCACGAGTGCGGAGTCCAATTTCCGCTTCTTGAGCTGTATTTCGAGCCTTATCCAAAAGCTGTTTTTGCCGATTGATACGTTCATCCTCAAACTGAATGCCCTGTTCAAGAGATGTTTGTTGCGGTACTTCCAAGACGCTCACGGCAACAATTTCGGCATCTCCAAAGTTAGCCCCAATAATACCGCCAACTTTAATCAAATACTGTTCGGTTTCAGGATTGGCAATAGGAATTACAATTCGATATCGTTCATTGGGAGCGGACGCTTTATCACGAGCCACAATTGCATCTCCTACAAGGCTGGATTTTTCGGCGTGTTTGATGGCATAAAATAAGTACCACGCAATGCCTACCAGGATAATTCCCGTACCTACTACCATAACAATGGGACGCATTTGTGTGACAATCACCAAGCACGAAATGGCTCCAATGATCGGAATAATGGGATAGGCCCAGTCGGGGATTCTAAAATCGGGATCGTAGTCTTCGGGTTGGGCGCGGCGCATCACAATAACTGCAACATGCACCAGCATGTAGGTGACCAAGAACGAAAAGCTGGCTACATCGGCCAGGGTTTCGAGTCCCACGCCAAAAGCGATAAGTCCAAGAATTACCGCCCCGGTAATGAGGATAGCCCGAAATGGCGTACGATATTGGGAGTGAATTTTATTGAGCCAGCTGGAGAGAATTTTATCGCGTCCCATAGCGAAATTCACCCGGGCTGCAGAAAGAATAGAAGCATTGGCACTGGATACCGTGGCCAGTACTGCTCCCAACACCATCATGAGGGCGCCGATGCTGCCCAAATATTCTTCGGCGACATCAGCGACAGGAATGTAAGATTCGGCTAAATCAGAAACAGGTAATACACCCGTGGATACGAGCATCACCAATACGTAAAAAAGCGTGGGCGTGAGTACCGAGGCGATCATCGAAAGAGGCAGGTTACGGCCTGGATTCTTGATCTCTTCGGCGCTTGTGGCGATGACCTCAAATCCCACAAAACTTACATAAATGGTGGCGGCAGTAGCGGCAACGGCTCCCCATCCGCCGGGATTAAAAGGCTGAAAAACCTCCCAGTCGATATTAAATACGCCAAAAGAAAGAAATACGAGGATGCATCCAATAAGAAGAATGACAATGATATTTTGGAAGGCTCCTACTTCTTTGACGCCTCGATAATTGATGCCAACCAGTGCTGCGGCCATCACTAATGCCGATCCAGCAACGGGCATGTTGCCATAGAAAAAGGTTAAATATTGACCAAAACCAAGCATATAAAAGGCGGTGGCAAACATCAGGCCACCCCACATGCTCCATCCCACAATGGATCCGAAAAAGCCGCCCATGGCGCGATTCACGTAATAGTAACTCCCCCCCGCTTTGGGCATTCCAGTGGCCAGTTCGGAAAGCGAGAGTGCAGTAAGGAGCGAGACAAATCCCCCGATAAGAAAAGAAATCATTCCGGCCGGACCGGCATTTTCAGCGACGATGCCCGGGAGCACAAAAATACCGGCGCCAATCATAGTGCCAACGCCGATGGTATATGCTTCCAAAAAGCCGAGGTCGCGCGCCAATTCTTGATTGCCTTCAGAATCTGCCATAACCTAAAACATCTATTTTAGTTAAGAGACGCACAAAGGTACAAATTTCTGGAAGATTCACAATAACTGGAAATAACGTATTTGGATTTAATGAAAGCTTCAGTTTCCGTACATTTGGTGATGGAATTAAAACAATGTTTAGCGCTAAAAATTAATTTCAATAACGATGGCACGAAAAACACTGGAACAAATGGCAGTTAACGATATTGAGGCTCCAGATGGTGATCCGGAAGTAGAGCAGTCCATGGAGTTCTTTTTGTACTTCCCGACCGAATGGGATGCCTACGTAACAAAGTCCTGTCTCATGAATTTGCAATTTGATACGTCGGTGCATTATTCCGAATCGTCTGATAACTGGTTATGTCTGGCTAAAAAAGAGATTAAACCTACCAAGGATCGACTTTTGGAGCTTAAAAACTTTTTTGAACGGCTGGCAACGGCAAAAAATGGTAACTATGATGGCTGGGGCACTACCGTTGTAGATGGTGGAGCCGAAGTTGCATAGCAGTCATTATTTTAGCACTGAATATCAAAAACTTAGATCCTCCGATAGATAGATGAATATTTTTGCTGTTATCATTCTGGCCACGCTGGCTATTGATTTTATTCTCAACCTGGTCAGTGATTATTTGAACCTGCAGTCGCTGGATAAAGGACTTCCCGATGAGTTTAAGGATGTCTATGATGAGGAAACCTACGACAAATCGCAGCGCTACACCAAAGAGCGCACCAAGTTTGGAATCCTGACATCGGTATTTAATTTGGCATTATTATTAGTCTTCTGGTTTGCTGGGGGATTCCAATGGCTGGATGAGATCGTTCGCACTTGGGAGCTGGGCGTTATCTGGACGGGTCTCGTGTATATTGGGATTTTGATTGTGGCGAAACAGCTACTTTCACTGCCCTTCAGCATCTATTCCACGTTCGTAATCGAGGAGAAATACGGCTTTAACAAAACCACGCCAAAGACCTTTGTGCTGGATCTGGTTAAAGGATTGGGATTGAGCATCCTGTTAGGCGGGCCGCTACTGGCGGGGATTTTGGCTTTCTTTACCTTTATCGACCAGTACGCCTGGCTCTACGCCTGGGGTGCGGTAACGGCCTTCACGCTTTTTATTCAGTTCATTGCCCCCACATGGATTATGCCCATCTTTAACGATTTTGAACCGCTCGATAAGGAGAGTGATCTACGTCAAAAAATCCGTGATTATGCCGATAAGGTTAATTTTGCGATGGAGGGCGTGTATGTGATGGATGGCTCCAAACGTAGCAGCAAGTCGAATGCGTTTTTTACCGGATTCGGTAAGAACAAGCGCATCGCGCTATACGACACGCTTATTGCCAATCATGAAGAGGATGAATTGGTAGCGGTACTGGCCCACGAGATCGGCCACTATAAAAAGAAGCATATCATCAAGAATATGGCCCTTAGCATTGCTCAAACGGGAATCATGTTCTTCCTGCTGTCGATCTTCCTGAATTCGGAGGGACTATTCGATGCGTTCTTTATGGAGCAGATGTCGGTCTATGCCGGACTCATTTTCTTCGGGATGCTCTATGCGCCCATCGACATGATCGTGTCAGTCTTTATGCAAATATTGTCACGCAAATACGAGTTCGAAGCGGATGAGTTTGCTTCTACGACCTATAAAAAAGACCCGATGATTGCGGCGCTGAAAAAGCTTTCCAAGGACAATCTTTCGAACCTTACGCCCCATCCATTCTATGTATTTTTGAATTACTCGCATCCCCCGGTTTTGGAGCGCATTAAGGCGATCAGGGCCACAAATTAGCACGTATAAAAACGGTTTGGAAAGCTTTAATCTCGTTCCGTTGCTCTGCTGCGGAACGAGTAAAGTGACACTTTTTTTTGTTGTCTGATGATAATTGAAATGTAGGCGTTCATAATTTTTATGACAGATAATCAAATTAATACTGAAACACTTTGGCGAAAATTCAGTGATCAGGTGCGTGGATTTATTCGATCGAAGGTTTCCAGCGATGATGAAGCCGAAGATGTGCTTCAGGATATTTTTATTCGTATCCACAAAGGGATTGACGATCTGCGTCAGGAAGATCGTGTGCAGTCTTGGGTTTTTGGGATAGCCCGTCGCGCCCTGGCAGATCACTATCGACAAAAAGGGAGAGATAAGGAAAATCCGGCTGGGACTGAGATTAAAACGGATGGTGATGGAAATTTGACCCTGAATTTAAATGAGTTCGAAGGTGAACATGATGTGCACGAAGAGGTACTTTCCTGGCTGATTCCGATGATAGACGAGTTGCCTGAAAAATATGGAAAACCACTAAAGATGGCCGATGTAGAGGGAAAAACCCAGCAGGAGGTTGCTGATTATTTAGGGTTGTCACTATCGGGAGCTAAATCCCGGGTTCAACGGGCACGACAAAAACTGGGCGAAGTTTTGGCGGCCTGCTGTGAAGTGCAGTTCGGAGAAGAGGGACGTGCAGTAGCTTATCACAAAATTAGAGATGAAAGTGGGGAAGAGTCCTGTGACGAATGTTGATGAAAATGGATATTGGGCTGTTATTGGTAATGTGGAAAACCAAAGTTCTTTGAAGTGTCCCTTTTGGCTTGATCCAAAAGAGACTAAAAGATCAAGGCTTTAAAATTCTGAACCCGTTCCGACCTGCGGATGGGATAATTCTGATGATCCTCCTCGTTTAATAATTATCTCGTAATAATTTATCGGTACAGAATTATCCTTTTCATCCTTGGCCTTCGCACAGAATTTTAGGCCGAACTACAACCCAAAAGTTGAATAGGTGGTAAGAGCAAAACCTAAAATTTACGGCTTTAAATAAAAGGGGGTCCGGGGTGAATCGCGGGAAAGATAGTAATAGAATAAGTACTAATGAGGAAAAGTTATTTCTGATTTAATATTTTAATCATAACAATATCTACGATTCCCCCGGGACTTTTTTGATTCGTTTTTTGGTCACAAAAAATGAATAGGCATCAGCTTAGCTCATTACTTTCCACTAATTCATTCGGAATTCATTAGGCGGTGAGGGTTGAAAACAAATCATTTCTTCTACTTTTTCAAGGATATCAGATAAAACAAAATAATCTGAGTTAATTTTGCGTCTTTTTTGGTTGGGCCACGACTACATAGGTGTAAACGGTTAACCATAACTAAAAACACCTAAAGGTGACTATTATGAAACGCATGCACGTAATGTTAAAAGTGAATGACCTGAACGAATCCGTAGAATTTTACAGCACGCTCTTTGGCGTAGCTCCAACGAAGCAAAGGGAGGATTATGCCAAGTGGATGTTGGATGATCCCCGCGTCAACTTCTCAATAGCCGAACGCGAGGGAGCCAAGGGTATCGAACATCTTGGTATCGAGGCGGAGTCAGAAGAAGAACTTCTGGAGCTGCGTTCAAACATCGATCGCACACACGGGTTGACCCGGAATGAAGGCGAAACCACCTGTTGCTATGCCAACTCCGACAAAAGCTGGATTACTGATCCACAAGGCGTAGAGTGGGAGGCTTTCCATACCTTCGGAGAAAGTGAACATTATAGCGCCGAAGAAAAAGCGTGTTGCTAAAAACTTGACTTTTTACCCGGTCCCGAATTGCCGGGATCGGGTTTTTCTAATTAAAAGAACTTTACGACCTTACTCTTTCCTGTTTTAAAATATCTAAAAGAATATTACGTCACTCTAAAAAGACATCTCATTTATTATGCGTACCGAAACCAAAGCTATTCACGCCGCCATGGAAGTGGCCAACAATAATCCCGATATCGTGCCGCCGGTTCACCGTTCCACAGTGTATGAACTCGATCAAGAAGGCCGTTCCGAGGGGGACTGGCACTATACGCGGCTCGAAAATCCAAATCGCGTGCAGTGGGAACAGGTGTTAAAAGTGATGGAGGAAGGTAAAGCGGCCGCGGCTTTTTCGAGTGGCGTGGCAGCGGCATCGGCTGTGCTCCGGGCACTGCATCCGGGCGATCATATCATCATTCCCGAAGATGTGTACGCTGGCAATCGGAAGCTGGTCAATAAGCTGATGAAGCCGTGGGGCTTGCAGGCTGATTTTATTGACATGACGGAACTCCAAAATATAGCAGACCATATTAATGATGATACAAAGCTGATTTGGATAGAGACGCCCTCGAATCCGTTGTTTAGCATGATGGATATCGGGGCGATCAGTGATTTGGCTCATGAAAACGGGGCTATTGTTTGTGTGGACAATACCTGGCCGACCCCCATCAACCAGATGCCGCTGAAGCTGGGCGCCGATTTGGTGATGCATTCCACAACTAAATATTTTGGCGGACACAGTGATATTTTAGGCGGCGCAGTAATAGCCAAAGAGCAAAATGAGCTATTTGAGAAAATTCGATTAGTTCAGCGCGTGGGCGGCGCGGTGCCTTCGCCGGATGACTGCTGGATGCTCGCTCGAAGCACGAGGACATTGCCCTATCGAATGAAAGGGCACAATGAAAATGCCGAAACTTTGGCTCGATTTCTGCAAAATCATCATAAAGTAGAAAAGGTTTTTTATCCCGGACTGGCGACGCATGCGGGACATGAAATCGCCAAAAAACAGATGAGTGGTTTTGGCGGCATGATTTCCTTTCTAATTGATGGCAATGCGGAGGAGGCGATTAAGATTGTGGGCCGATCGAAGCTAATAAGCCGGGCAACGAGTTTGGGCGGCGTAGAAAGTACTTGGGAGCATCGCCGCAGCAGTGAGGGTGAAGGTTCGATTACGCCCGAGAATTTAATCCGCATTAGCGTAGGTTTGGAGCATCCCGATGACTTATTGGAAGATTTGGAAAGAGCGCTATCGTAGAGTGACACATGCTAAGAATTAGGTTTTAATTGTTAACAAAATTTTGTGTCATGCTGAACTCGTTTCAGCATCTGTATAAGGGAGTTTTGTGTAGATTCTGAGACAAGTTCAGGATGGCAGGAGACCTTAATTTTTAATTGCTATCATGAAAAAATGTCCAGAATCGTCCTCTATATAAAACTGCTTCATTCCTTGCTTTTCTTTTTGATAGTGGTGAGCACTATTTATGTATTTACTACAGCCGCGTTAGATCAGATCAACAGCCTAACATGGTGGGCGTTTGCGATTGTTATTGTAGAGTTGTTGGCACTTTTGTTGAATGACTGGCGTTGTCCGCTGACCGATTTGGCCGAGCGACAGGGAGCAGAAGTGGGTTCGGTAGCAGACCTGTTTTTACCTAAGTGGCTCTCCAATTATTTATTTACCATCTTTGGAATAGTTTTCGGTATAACCTGTCTTTTGTTGATATGGAGAGTGCTATACTAATAATATGAAGCTGTCATTTTATTAACTAAGTGGTTACTTAAAAATGGTTTCTGTCAGGCTAATTATTTTGATCTAATGCCATTTATTGTGATCTTTGAGGGCTGATTTTGAACGCTGAAAACAGCATTGTGATTGAAGGTATTTTAATTTTAAAGATATAATCAGAGTACCAATGGCCAGAGTTGAAGTGGAAATGCCCCAAATGGGCGAATCGGTAATGGAAGGCACCGTCATTGAATGGACGAAAGAGATCGGTGATGCGGTAGAAGAAGATGAAACGCTTCTTGAAATTGCTACCGACAAAGTAGATACCGAAGTGCCCTCTCCCCAAGCTGGAATTCTTATCGAAAAGTTAGCCGAAGAAGGTGACACCATTGAAGTGGGTCAGCCCATTGCGGTTATAGAAACGGATACTGATGCTGCCGATATTTCAGGTGGCGGTGGATCTGCAGAGGAAGAAGTTCAGGCAGAAGAATCAGAGACGGAAGAAGAACCGCAGCAGGAAGAAGTTGTGGCTGAGGAATCATCCGAAGAAGAATCCGGTGGCGGTGACGCCGATGATGAAGGCGAACGCGTTGAGGTTCAAATGCCTCAGATGGGTGAGTCGGTCATGGAAGGAACCGTCATTGAATGGGCCAAAGCTATTGGTGATGAAGTTGAAGAGGATGAAACACTTTTAGAAATCTCTACCGATAAAGTTGATACCGAAGTGCCTTCGCCTCAGGCGGGAACGTTGGTAGAAATCCTGGTTGAAGAAGGCGACACTGTTGAGGTCGGTCAGACGATTGCGGTGATTGCAACAGGAAAAGCGGCTTCGGGTTCAACTGCGACTAAAAAGGCAGCTTCCGATACTCAGAAAAAGGACGAAACGACATCAACACAGAAGCAAAATTCGCAACCGGTTGCGTCATCTACAACTACAAACGGAGCGCCCTCCGGTGGAAGTGAGCCGCAGCGTATTGGTAGTGACGGACGATTCTATTCTCCGTTGGTTCGATCTATTGCCAAAGAAGAAGGTATTTCTCAGGAAGAGCTTGAAAGTATTGAAGGTTCTGGTCAGGGCGGACGCGTTTCCAAAGAGGATGTGATGAGTTACCTTGAGGATCGTAATGCTGGAAAGACGCAACAATCAGAACAACCAGCTGCACAGCCATCCGGTGGTCTTAGTAAGCCAAGTACGCAGTCAAAACCTGCACCAAAAGGAAAGGAAGGGTCTATTTCCGCTGGTGAACTTGATGTTCAGCGTCCATCCGAAAACGTAGAGCGCGTCAAGATGGATCGCATGCGCAAGATGATCGCCGAGCACATGGTGAAGTCCAAGCAGACGTCGGCTCACGTGACGACCTTCTCCGAGGTGGATGTAACGAACTTGGTCCGCTGGCGCGAAGCCAACAAGAAGGAGTTTCAGGAACGGGCGGGTATTAAATTAACTTATACGCCGCTGTTTATTGAAAAGATGATCCAAGCTATTCGCGAGTTCCCGCTTATCAACAGCTCGGTTGATACCGAGAATGACGAGATTATTTTGAAGCGGGATATTAACTTTGGACTGGCTGTAGCGTTGGGTGAAGGTGGTAAAGGTGGACTGATCGTTCCCGTGATCAAACATGCACAGGATAAAAATCTGGTAGGTCTGTCAAAGTCGGTTAATGATCTCGCTATTAAGGCGCGCAACAAGAATCTAAATCCCGATGATCTGGTGGGCGGTACGATTACGCTGACCAACTACGGAAGTGTCGGGAACCTGATGGGTACACCAATTATTAATCAGCCGCAGGTTGCTATTATTGGAACAGGTGCCATTGAGAAACGTCCCGTTGTTCGGGAAACACCGGAAGGTGATGTTATCGCCATCCGTCATATGATGTACTTGTCAATGAGTTACGATCACCGTATTGTTGATGGAGCGCACGGTGGTGCTTTCCTCAATCGCGTCAAAGAACTGCTCGAAAACTTTGATCCCAAGCGCGCGGTTTAACTAACGAAAATTAAAACATAATAAAGAAGGGGTTTATCGCGATAAACCCCTTCTTTTTTTGTGATTGTTATGGAAGCAGAACGAACCATTGATGACATTCGTGCTAAGGTACGATCCCTTAAAAAAGAGGGAAATACTATCGCATTTGTCCCGACGATGGGAGCCCTGCACGAGGGACACTTATCGTTGTTTCGGTTAGCCCAAGAGTATGCCGATGAGGTGGTCGTTTCCATTTATGTGAATCCCGAGCAATTTGGTCCCGACGAGGATTTTGATGAGTATCCGCGGGAGCTTCAAGATGATCTGGAAAAATGTGAGGAGGAGGGCATTGCAGCGGTTTTTGCTCCCAGCGATGCCATTATGTATCCTGGAGAACAATTTTTACACATCGAGGTGGATGAGCTTAATAAGCATATGGATGGCGGATCGCGTCCCGGTTTTTTTGAGGGTATCCTGCTGGTGGTAAACAAGCTCTTCAATATTATTGAGCCTGATGTTGCGATCTTTGGTCAAAAGGATATTCAGCAGTTTCGTATTCTGCAGCAGATGGTTACTGAGTTTAATCATGATGTGGAGCTGGTGATGGGACCCATTAAGCGGGCTAATGACGGACTGGCGTTGAGCAGTCGCAATAAATATTTGGATGATGGGCAGCGAAAGCTGGCGCCTGGTTTATACCGCTCTTTGAAGTATGTGAGAAAGCAGATTGTGGATGGAGCGAAAAATATTGAATTACTGTTAGATCACCAGAAAAACGAATTGGAAGCAAAAGGGTTCAAAATTGATTATCTTAACTTGTTTTCATTTGAGAAGATGAAACCGGTTGCCGATCCAAAGAAAGGAAATAAATACATTTTGGCCGGTGCCGTTTATTTGGGCGAAACAAGACTCATTGATAATATTATTATTGAAAAATAGTCACGACCATGACACTTACGATGTTCAAATCTAAATTGCATCAGATGAAGGTAACTGAGGCAAACCTCCACTACGAGGGAAGTATAACGATTGACCAAGAGCTCTTGAATGAGTCGGGTATTCTCCCCTACGAAAAAGTTCAGGTCGTAAATATTACTAACGGGGAACGTCTTGAAACCTATACTATTCCCGGTAAAACCGGTTCGCGTGTTTGTTGCCTAAATGGAGCTGCAGCGCGAAAAACGCAAGTGGGCGATCGGGTTATTATCATTTCGTATGCTGAAATGACCCCCGAAGAAGCCAAAGGCTTTAAGCCTAAAGTGGTTATTGTGGATGAAAATAACGATCCCAAAACCATCGTGGATGAGACTGAGTATGCTACTAAATATGACCTGGAGAAAGGTATTGTAGATAATTCGATCGTGGACGAGTAGATTAGTTTTTTATTTACGATTTTTAAAACCCTCAGGATTTGCTTTCTTGAGGGTTATTTTTATTTATGGAAAAAATCTTGTTAAACAGAAACTCTGTGATTATCCTCATTAAAAAAATCGATCTTTTATGAAACGTTTTCTACTTCCTTTATTAGCTTTTTTACTGCTTCCGCTGATGTCGGTGGCTCAGTCAGATCAACCTTTCAAAAGCATGGATGTGTTCGAATTGCAATGGGTTCAAGATCCTCAAATATCCCCGGATGGAGAGCATATCGTATATTCTCGCGGACAGATGGATAAAATGAAAGACCGTCGAATTTCACGGTTATGGATTATGGATGCGGATGGATCAAATCATCGCAAGCTTACTGATCGAGATGTTAATGAGGGTAGCGCGCGTTGGTCGCCTGACGGCAGCCGCATTGTTTTTACCTCTTCAACGGAAGAAGACGGAAGTGAAATTTATGTCTATTGGATGGAGAGTGGCGCCATGTCTCGCATTACGCAACTGGAAGAGTCACCCAGCGGAATTAGCTGGTCGCCGGATGGGGAGCATTTAGCCTTTAATATGAAAGTACAGGAATCTAATCCTACATTGGCAGACGCAAAGAAGGCCCCCAAAGGAGCAGAGTGGGCCGATCGTCCACGGGTAACAACCCGACTAAATTATGAATCTGATGGGTCTGGCTATATTGATCCGGGCTTTACCCATATTTTTACTGTGCCAGCCGAGGGCGGATCGCCGCGTCAAATTACTGAGGGTGATTATCATCATTCCGGGGATCCGGAGTGGAGTGCCGATGGAGAGCAGTTACTATTTTCGGCTAACTTAAACGAGGACTGGGAGCATGATTTCCGGGAATCAGAGTTGTATGCGGTTGATGTAGAAAGTGGAGACGTTGAACAACTGACTGAACGCGACGGGCCGGATTATGGCGCTACCGTATCACCTGATGGCGAAACGATTGCCTACCTGGGATATGATGACAAGGTGCAGACCTATCAGTTAACCAAACTCTATGCAATGGATATTGACGGTGGTAATAAGCGCGAGATTGAACTCGACTTGGATCGTAGTATCTCATCCATAAAATGGGATGAAGACGGGCAGGGCCTGTATTTGATGTATGATGATGAAGGCAATACCAAAATTGGTCATACGACACTCGATGGAAAAACTTCGGTTGTGGCAAATGATGTTGGAGGAACTACCGTGGCACGTCCCTATGGCGGTGGCTCCTATTCGTTGGCTGATGATGGCACCATAGTTTATAACGAAACTACGCCCTACTATCCTGCGGAGCTGGCAACGACATCAAGGAATCAGGAAAACCGTAAGAAAATTACCGGGTTAAATGATGCGCTGCTGGATTACCGTGAGTTGGGAGAAGTAGAAGAAGTCTGGTACTCTTCTTCGGTAGACGGACGAAAAATTCAGGGCTGGATCGTGAAGCCGCCCAATTTTGATCCGGATAAAAAGTATCCACTGGTAGTCGAAAATCACGGCGGACCCATTTCGAATTATGGTGATCGATTTTCCCCTGAAATTCAGCTGTACGCTTCAGCCGGTTACGTGGTGTTTTATCCCAATCCGCGTGGCAGTACCGGCTACGGTGAAGAGTTTGGAAATCTGCTGTACCACGACTATCCCGGCGATGATTATCATGATGTGATGGATGGCGTAGATGCTGTTATGGATGAAGGCTATGTCGATGAAGATAACCTTTTTGTTACGGGCGGTAGTGCCGGTGGCATTATGACGGCTTGGATGGTGGGTAAAACCGACCGATTTGCAGCTTCCGCAGTGATCAAGCCGGTGATGAACTGGATCAGCAAAACACTTACTGCTGATAACTATTACGGCTATGCTCACTATCGTTATCCGGGTCAGCCGTGGGAAAATTTTGAAGAGTATTGGAACTATTCGCCTGTTTCGCTGGTCGGTAACATAGAAACGCCCAGCATGGTTATGGTGGGGACCGATGATTTACGTACACCGCCTTCGGAAGCCAAGCAACTGTACAGCGCATTACAACTTCGCGAAATCGAAACCGCCTACGTAGAAATGCCTGGAGCTTCACATTTTATCGCCAATCGTCCCAGCCAATTGATTGATAAAATTGATAATATTGTAGCTTGGTTCGAACGATATCGTACGGACGAATAATTACCAATCATTGAAACCCGCAGGGTTTTTCTCGGAAATAGCAAAGTATATTTTAAGATGCTTCATCTAATTAGAAAGGACCCCCTGCGGGTTTAGGTTACTGAAATAAAAAGGTCACGAACCAGAGGTTCGTAACCAGATGAAGTTTTTTATAGATTTACAGTATATAATTTTCGTTCCGTACCTCCGGTGCGGAACGTTTTTATCTTAGGGGCCACGTTCTAATAAAAAAAGCCGCACACCAGAGGCCTGCGGCCAGATATTAGTAGTTAGTGGGCAAATAAGTGATCTTAACTGTAGTCAGGCAGCAGCTCAAAGAATTTGGCGGAGGTATGAATG
>JBNJFP010000027.1:0-25517 GCA_051746985.1 Bacteroidota bacterium | reverse complement strand
ACCAGAGGCCTGCGGCCAGATATTAGTAGTTAGTGGGCAAATAAGTGATCTTAACTGTAGTCAGGCAGCAGCTCAAAGAATTTGGCGGAGGTATGAATGCCGCGGTAGAAATCTTTAAGCGAAAATTTTTCGTTCGGCGAATGAATGGCATCGCTGTTGAGGCCGAATCCCATCAAAATAGATTGTGCTCCCAGTACTTTTTGGAAATCAGCGACAATGGGGATTGAACCTCCTTCACGTGTAAAAAATGGCTCCTTGTCATAGACTGCTTCAAAAGCATCGGCCGCGGCTTGCAGTCCGTAGAACGATAAATCCGTGATAGCCGGGTGACCACCGTGATGTTCCGTTACATCTACAGCAACTGTTTCTGGAGCCAGTGATTCTACGTGCTTTTTAAAAAGCTTGGCAATTTTTTTAGGATCCTGATCGGGAACCAGTCGCATGCTCACTTTGGCACCGGCTTTGGCAGGTAGCACCGTTTTGGCACCTTCGCCCTGGTAACCACTCCACATGCCGTTGACATCCAGGGTGGGACGAGCAGAAGTGCGTTCCAGCGTATTATACCCTTTTTCTCCTTTCAATTCTTTGAGTCCAAGGTTTTCTTTGTATTCCTCTTCGTTGAAGGGCAGTTTCTGATAGGTTTCCCGATCGTCCTCAGTCAGCTCTATGACATCATCATAAAAGCCGTCAATTTGAATAACACCATTCTCATCTTTGAGTTGGGAAATGATTTCGCAGAGCACATTGGCGGGGTTGTCAACCGCTCCTCCATACACACCGGAGTGCAGATCACGATTGGGACCCTGGACATTTATTTCCATATAGGCCAGTCCACGTAGTCCGTAAGTGATAGAGGGCGTATCTTCGGCAAACATGGCCGTGTCGGAGATTAGTACCATATCACATTCGAGCAGATCTTTGTGGTCTTCGATAAACGGAACGAGGTTAGGCGAACCAATTTCTTCTTCGCCTTCGAAGATGAACTTGATATTTACTGGAAAGTCGGTGTCAGTTTTTTGATAGGCTTCCAGCGACTTGATATGAGTAAATAACTGTCCTTTGTCATCAGCGGCACCACGAGCATAAATATCGCCGTCGCGCACTTTGGGATCAAAGGGTGGGGTTTGCCAGAGTTCTACTGGGTCGGGGGGCTGTACGTCATAGTGTCCATACACCAATACGGTTGGCTTAGACTCGTCAGTTATCAACTCGCCATATACAATGGGATTACCGTCTGTTTCAAAAACTTCAGTACGGTCAAGATCAAGGTCGTTTAGATTGTCCAGCAGAAAATTTGCGGCATCAATGATTTCGTTTTTGTATTCCGAGTCGGTACTGATGCTGGGGATGCGCAGAAAATCAAACAGTTCGTGCTTAAACTGCTCTTTGTTGATGTCGATATATTCAGATACTGTTGACATAATAAAATAGTATTGAGTTCATCATATTACGTATTTCGTATTCCGTAAAAATGAGCTATTACGCACTACGAAATACGCATTAATCAATCAGAGTATAAGTATCTCGCTGTTGGGAATCCATCCATAAAGGCCATTGCTCATGCGCACGTACGACCACTCGGGTTGGTCTTGGCTTTGGTAGTGATCCACAGTAAAGGTATAGCCTTCATAAGCGCGGCTCACAACGGGCGATTCTTCGGCAGGTTGTTCCAAGACCGAAATTTGATCGGTAACCATCACCGCAGAACTGTACCTATTGTCAACATACTGGGTGTAAAAACTGGCGGCAATCACAAGTACAGATAGAGCCACGGCTGATAAGCCTGCAACGCGTAGAATATTGGGATGCCACTGCAAAAACCAGTGGGCAACAAATAAAAGTACCCCGATGTTGAGCAGTAGAATACCGATAAAAAGTAGTGTTTTGTCGCCGATGTTCTCCTGCATCCAATTTGTGGCTATATCCCAGGGTAGTTGAGGCAAAATGGCCGACTGGCGGCTAAATTGGGATTCAATATATTCGAGCGCTTCTCTGGCGCTGCTTTCGGTTTCGTCGAATTTAGATGCTTTTAAAAAATAGTACTTGGAAACGCCCAGCGAGTCGATGCGTTGATAGCTAATACCCATATTCAAGTACAGGGCTCCCGAAACAGTATTTTGAGCTTCCAGGTTTTTGTAGAGCGATATAGCTTGTTGGTAGTCTCCGGATTCGAGATATTCATTGGCCTCATCAAAGGTAGCTTGCGCACTTTGCTGAGCCTGAACGACCGACGCCCATCCCAATAATAAAACGGTGAGTAAAAATATTTTTATCAAGCGATTTATCACGGTTATAAAACTTTTTGCAGTTTTTCGAGCATACTTTTAGCCAACCCGACGTGGGATTTCAAATATTCGTGCGTTGTGTTTGGAGCATAACTGATCGAGGCACACTTATCCAAAAGCATCCGGATATTTTTAACCAGATTTTGCTCAACACCTTCTTGTTTTAGCGCCTCTACATAGTCGGTATGGGAAAGTCCGGCCTCGGGCATATTCAGCCGGTCACTGATGAAGCCCGTAATTGCTTTTTGAAGTAAGCTGTAAGCTCCCTTAATATCGCCCTGTTCCGACCGTTCAACAGCTTCGTGTAGCTGTTGTTCGGCTTTTTCTGATGCTTTCACCGAACGGGCAAAGGCCAGGTTGCTCTGCAGTTTTTCGGCGTATGACTTTCGATAGTATCCTACCACCAATAAAATAGCCGGCAGGGCAATGCCAGACCAGAACCACCATACCGAAAGCAGGTTTGTGGATTCGGGTGTTGCCACTACCCAGCTTGCCAGACCTGTGACAGGTGATACGGGGAATCGGCCTTGCGATTCCGAAGCAGTTACCGCATCCGGGTTTTCATCAACCGAAAAATCAAGTGCGGGCAAGGTGGTTGTTACATAATCACTACGCTCGGGATCATAATACGAAACGGTTTTTTCGGGGATGGTGTAGTTGCCTGACGAACGGGCAATGATCACATCCGTAAATGTTTTGCTTCCGCTAATAACATTGTTTCTGCGATTTAGTCGTGTATCTTCTTGGGGATCATAAACTTCGAGTCCCTCGGGAAGTTCATACACCGGTTTCGATATGAGGGGGATATTACCGGTGCCTCGAATGCGAGTTTCAATTTCTATCGATTCTCCAACTATTGCTTGATCGGTGCTGATTTCACGTTCGATATCAAAATCGCCAACGGCTCCCAAATAATACGATTCGCTGGAAACCTGCAGTGGCTGCACTTCCACGGTAAGGGGATCACTGGAGAGCTCTACTTCCCGGCGATTGCTGCCAAAGCCACTGAAGAAACTGCTAAACGGATCGTCGCCCGAGCGGGCCGATCGCACGGCTACAACAATTTCGTACGGACTTATTTCGAGTTTACCGGCTTTGGTTGGAAATAGTGCAAACTGCAGCAGTCGTGCTTTGCGATATTTGACGCCGTCGATAGTAGTTGATTCTGCGCGAGGTCGTTCATTGCTTTCAAGTTCTTCTTTCCAAAACCCCTCGGCTTTCCAGCCTGGCACCGGTTGATAAGAATTGACTTCCAGGCCATCTCGAAAATAAAGAATAACATCGGTAATTAGCTGTTGCCCCGTCACTGGCTGCTGGTCAGAGATTTCCAGGTTGAGAAAAATGTCGGGTTGGTCAGTATCCGAATCCGAGGACTCCGAGTCGCCCGATTCGTTGCGGTCAACAACTGTTACCTTGACCGGCTCGGTAGTGTATGTTTCTCCATCAATAGTGATAGTAACGCTGGGAATTTCAAACTCTCCTTTTTGTTGGGCAATCAACTGGTAGCTATAAGTGTAAGAAGCGCTGCTTTCGCCATTGACATATCGGTAACTTCGCGATGTGGAGGGGTTATTGCTAAGGAGCCTAAAGTTTTCGAAATCAGGGAGGTCGGGCCGAGATACGTTATTGAAATTCCCGGTTATCTCAATGGATAACGTTATTCGTTCGCCTGTATGAACTCTTGATTCAGAAACCGTTGCCGAGACTTCTGGCTGAGCCCACCCGGTACCTGCAAATAGGGTCGAAAGAACAAAAAAGAATCCGATTGTACAGTACGCTTTACCAATCCTTGTCATTGGAAGTTTCACCGGATTTGGTTTCCTGTTTTTTAAACTGCTTCAGCAGTTCTTTCTCTTTTTGTCCCAGCGCTTCGAGGATCTTTTGTGCTTCTGCCTTGCTCATTTTTTGAGGCTGCTGTTGTTGCTGTTCGTTTTGCTGGTCTTGTTGATCGTCTTGCTGATCCTGATTTTGCTGCTCATTTTCATCTTGTTGGTTCTCATTCTGATCTTGTTGCTGGTCTTGCTGTTGATCCTGATCTTGCTGAGAATTCTGTTCGTCCTGATCTTGCTGGTTTTGGTCGTCTTGCTGCTCGTTATTGTCTTGTTCCTGTTGCTCTTGCTGTTTTTTCTTGGCCAGCTCGTAGTTGTGTTTTGCATCGGCATCATTAGCGATGTAGCGGAGCGATTTCTTAAAATAATCAACTGCTTTATCCCACTCCTGGCTGTCGGCGAATACTTTGCCGATATTGTAATTGGCTTTGGACACCTCCTCTGAAGCATCTACCATCGATTTATACTGCTCAAAAGTGCGAATGGCTTCTTCAACCTGCCCGGCCTGTGCCAATGCAGATCCCAAATTAAAAACCAGCTTAGGGTTTTCAGGGTCTTCATCAATGGCTTTTTTATAGAGCGTGATAGCCTCCTCGTAATTGCCTTCGTTATAGGCCTTATTTGCTTTGCGTGCATCCTCAAGAGAGGCGCCCATCAACAAAAAGGCCAGTATCGAAATTAGAAAAAATCTCATGTTAAACTCTTTTGGGGTTCAATATCTTAACGCAAAAGTTTGTGTAAAAATTATTGCGGGTTAGTTCATCTGTTCGGCAATGGCCAACGTTTCTTCGTCCATTTTCATATTGGTAAACACATTGGAAACGTCATCATTATCCTCAAATTTTTCCATGAGTTTAAAGTTGGATTCAGCCACATCAGGTTCCACTTTTACTTCGGTCATGGGGATGCGAATAAGCTCGGCCGATTCAATATCGTAATCCATTTCTTCGAGTTGATCGTTAACCTCGTACATCGATTCACGACCTGTTGTCACATTAAAAAAATCTCCTTCGCTGTCGATATCCTCGGCGCCGGCATCAATGGCGTTGAGCATAAACTCTTCCTCATCGTGCGTATCCTTTTTAATGCGGATCATACCCTTTTGTTCAAATAGGTAATCAACGGAGCCATCGGTGCCTAAATTGCCGCCATGTGAGGAAAAAATATGACGAATTTCGCCCACCGTACGGTTATAGTTGTTGGTGGTTACCTCAATAAAATAGGCAATGCCCCCCGGACCGTAACCTTCATAAGTAGCATCTTCATATTTGCCGTCTCCTTCGTCAAGTTCCCCCGTACCTTTTTTGATGGCGCGCTCAATATTATCCTTGGGAACGTTGTCGCTTTTGGCATTATTGATGGCCGTATCCAAACGAGGATTCATCTCCGGGTCGCCGCCTCCCTCGCGCGCAGCAACGGTAATTTCACGGAGGTGCTTGTTGAAAAGCTTATTCCGCTTTTTATCTTCTTTCGCCTTTTTATGCTTTATATTAGACCATTTGGAATGACCAGCCATAACTCCATATCTGTTTTAGTTAGAACAAATAGCGCTGTGATACCTTATTCAGCCAAAAATTTAAAACCTATAATATAACAGATAACTGACTTTGCACCTAATGCAGGATTGTAGGAAATGAGTGATACCATTATTTTGTTGGTGTAAAATGTTATACCAAATTACACGTTACAGTATTTTGCGAATTAACTTTTAATAGCTTTATCAATGAATATAGGAATTGTTTGTTATCCCACTTTTGGCGGTAGCGGAGTGGTGGCTACAGAATTAGCCAAGGGATTGGCTAAGCGCGATCATAATGTGCATATCTTAAGTTATGCGCGTCCGGCGCGGCTCGATACATTCCGGACGAATATTTCGTACCACGAAGTAAATATGAACACCTACCCGCTGTTCGAATATCCGCCTTACGATCTGGCGTTGGCAAACCAGATGGCCAGCCTTATCGAATACGAAAAAATCGACGTGCTGCACGTGCATTACGCCATTCCGCATGCCACCAGCGCTTATTTAGCTAAGCAGATTTTAGGGGATAAGGCCGCGTACGTGCCATTAATTACCACCCTGCACGGCACCGATATTACTATTGTGGGCAGCGATCCCAGCTACAAAAATGTGGTTGACTTCTCTATTAATCAAAGTGATGGGGTAACGGCAGTTTCCGAGTACCTTCGCAATGAAACCTACGAGCGGTTTGATATAAAAAAGGATATTGAGGTCATACCCAATTTTATTGATTTGGATCGTTTTCAGAAATCAAATCAAAGTCATTTTAAAAAGGCCATTTGTCCCAACGATGAAAAAGTGGTAGTACATGTTTCTAACTTTCGGGAGGTGAAGCGCGTGCCGGAGGTGGTCAGTGTTTTTGCTAAGATTATTGAACATAATATTGGAGCAAAGCTACTGTTGGTGGGGGATGGCCCCGACCGACAACGGGCCGAGCAGCGTTGTCGTGAGCTGGGGATGTGCGATCAGGTTCGTTTTTTAGGGAAGCAAGATCAGGTAGAAGATATTCTCTCTATCGCCGATCTATTTTTGATGCCGTCGGGATCGGAAACCTTTGGTCTGGCCGCGCTTGAAGCCATGAGCTGCAGCGTGCCGGTAGTAAGTTCCAATATTGGTGGCTTGCCTGAAGTGAATATTCACGGGGAAACCGGTTATTTGTGTGATTTGGATGATATTGACTGCATGGGTGACTATTCGGTTAAGATTTTGTCGGATGAAAATCTTCATCAAGAACTATCCGAAAATGCCCGCAAACAGGCCGAGCGATTTGAAATGAGTAAAGTTGTGGGTCAGTATGAACAGTACTACGAGCAGTGTAAACAGCAGATGAAGAGGTCCACCCCTACCGTTTAATGTCTTTTTTTAATTGCCTAAACGGCATGCGCACCTCCCAAGAAAACTACAACATCGATTGATATGACTGAGACGAGTACCTCTCTGCGTGCTATCGGTTATATTATTTTTGGTGCGGTGATGGTTAGTTTTACTTCCGTGCTGGTAGAACTATCAAATGTGGGACCCACTGTTTCTGCTTTTTACCGAATGTTTTTTGGTGGCCTTATATTGTTGGGAATCACAATTGTAAAAAGAGATCGGTTGTGGTTTGGCATTAAAAGTATTGGCATTCCTTTTATCTGTGCCCTCTTGTTCAGTATGGATCTGTTTTTCTGGCATCGAAGCATCAATTTTGTTGGACCGGGGCTGGCAACCATTCTGGGGAACATGCAGGTTTTTTTCGTGGCACTACTGGCAGTAATATTTCTGAAAGAAAAACTTGGATGGCGCTTGTTGGTGGCTATTCCTTTTGCAGTTGTAGGGTTGTTTATGATTGTACAAACGGGGTGGGGACAGCAGGGAGGACAGGTAGAAATGGGAGTATTTTATGGGTTGCTTACAGCTCTATCTTATGCACTGTATATTCTTACGCTCCGTAAATCGCAGTCTGTAGGATATAAACTTCGCTATTCATTAATTGCCAATATGATGTGGATTAGCTTGATGTCGGCAGCCATATTAGGTGCAACTGTTCTGGTAGAGCCAGACGCTCATTTTAGAATTCCGGACATTCAAACATGGTCAGCGCTGATTGGGCTCGGTATTGTTGGACAGGTGCTGGGATGGGTATCGATCTCAAAAGGTTTGCCCCAAGTAAACGCTTCGGTGGCTGGACTGGCATTGCTGCTTCAGCCAGCCCTTGCATTTATGTGGGATATCCTGTTCTTCGATCGTCTTACAACAACGCTGGAATATGTGGGTGCGGCAATTGTATTGGGAGCAATTTACCTGGGAGCTACCAAACAAAAGAGGACATGAGCTTACCCCTTTCTCATTTGTTTAAATTTTATATGCGGTGCCGTTGCTCTGTTTTGATAGCCATGGACTGAAATAGCAAGGAACAGAATTACTGAAACGGTAACAGCCGTGCCTACAATAGATTGGTGGGTGCTCCAGTTAGATACGGCCACGGCCATTAATCCCCAGGTACCAACGCCTGCAAATTCGCGCATGTTTCGGGTAATGATCATAAATAGATTTACCAGCCCCGCAATAATTATCATGATGATAGTCCAGCTTACGTCGCTTATGCCCCAGCCATTCCAACCAATCTTCGTCAGGTAAGCTGAAATATTGGCGATAATGGCAACGGTAATCCATCCCGAATACAAACAAAAGGGCCACCAGAGCAAAACAATTTTAGGAAAGGGAGCATCCCAGCGTTCCATGTTCGTGTTGACGACAATTTTTATCAGAGAAAATAAAAGCAGGGCAATTAGTATGACTGAAAATCCTATATAATCGTGAACCCACGCAACAATCCAGAGGCTGTTGGCAACGCAACTTACGACAAACCACCATCCGATTTGCAGGATGAAATTATTATCATCGACTTGTTTAAAAAGCCCGCGTGACTGGTAGATCACAAAGCCGGCAAGCATAAGGTAAATTAATCCCCAGATGGAAAAGGCATAACCGGCCGGGGTAAACAAGTTTTCGTATTGAGCCGAAATATCACCAATCGTTTGTCCATTGATGAGTCCCGAGCTGGCCGTGTAATTGATAATGAGCGTAATAAGAAATGCAACAGCATTGGTAATCTGTAGTATTCGCTTCATGATAGTCACGATTTATTCTTGGATTTTACGGACAAAACTGATTATCAGCATAATCTGTTCCGCAAATAAAAAACCCTGTCAGAGTTTAAAACTCCGACAGGGCTTAATTGTAAAAATGAACAGGTATTTATGCCAATACTTTGGAAACTTCTTCGGCCGCTTCTTTGAGCAGTACCGCAGAAATTACATTAAGATCAGAATTGTCAATGATCTCTTTCGCTTCTTCGGCATTGGTACCCTGAAGTCGAACGATAATAGGTACATTCTCAACTTTCTCAGCAATTTCGGGATCTTTAACCGCTTCAATGACACCGTTTGCTACACGGTCGCATCGCACAATACCGCCGAAAATATTAATAAGAATTGCCTTCACATTTTTGTCTTCCAAGATAATGCGGAATCCGTTTTTCACGGTTTCAACATTGGCGCCACCGCCTACATCCAGGAAGTTGGCAGGTTCGCCGCCTGAAAGCTTAATAATATCCATGGTAGCCATGGCCAGTCCCGCACCATTTACCATACAGCCAACATTTCCATCAAGCTTAATGTAGCTGAGTCCGTATTCGGATGCTTCCAGCTCAACGGGATTTTCTTCAGATTTGTCGCGAAGCTCTTCAATTTCGGGATGACGAAACAGCGCATTGTCGTCGAAAGTCATCTTGGCATCCAGTGCCATCACGTCACCGCCTGGCGTAAGTACCAGTGGATTGATCTCTACCATGTTGGCATCGGTATCCAGGTAGCAGTTGTAAAGCGCCATGATAAATTTCACTGCCTTTTTGAAAGCATCGCCTTCAAGTCCCAGTGCAAATGCGAGATGACGCGCTTGGTTATGCTGCAGATCCATGCCCGGCTCAATCCATTCTTTTACGATCTTCTCGGGGGTTTCTTCGGCAACGGTTTCGATATCTACGCCGCCTTCGGTTGAAACCATGATCACGTTTTTGCTCTTGGCACGATCGAGCAGAATACCGAGATAAAACTCTTGCTCAATCTCAACGCCGTCGGTCACATAAATTCGCTGAACTTTTTGTCCTTCTTCACCGGTTTGTTTGGTGACAAGAACATCACCCAGTAAAGACTCAGCCGCATCGCGAACCTCATCAATGGTATCACAGAGGATGACCCCACTTACGCCGCTTTCCTTGGTTTTTCCCTTTCCTCGGCCCCCGGCATGAATTTGAGCTTTAACTACAAAAAGTGTGGCGCCATTTTCTTTCATCTCTTTGGCCGCTTCAACTGCTTTGTCAGCAGAAGTTGCAGCAACACCAGCGGGTACCGCCACCCCGTATTTATCTAAAAGTTCTTTCGCTTGAAACTCATGAATTTTCATAACAACATTCGTATAGTTAGTAATTACCTCAGTTTAGCTCGTCAACGCGGGATGGGTGACCATCCCAAAAAATCGTATCAAAATTGAGCGCTTAATATAATAAATGAATGGCAAGAATTTTAGGCGCATCCCATAGTTTCTTGATGGTGGATTGTTTTCTATGGCAATGCTGTTTATCCTTCCTTAGTATGGTATGCGGATGGTTCATTTTTTTATGCTAATTCAAGAACATAAATGAAATCAATTATGGAAAAGATAAAAATCATAGTTTTGATCATGGTGGTACTGTCAATGGCCCCGGCATCGATGGTAGTGGGACAATCAATAGTTGATGAGGAGATAAGCCCAGAAAAAATAACGGAAGGGTATGAGTTTACCGAAGGACCAGTGTGGCACGATTCCGGATATTTGTTGTTTAGTGATATTCCGGCAAATACAATTTATAAATGGGTGCCCGGCGAAGAGGCCGTAGAGTTTTTAAAACCAAGTGGAAATTCTAATGGACTTACCTTCGATGAGGATGGTAATTTGCTGCTGGCCCAGCACGAGGGTACCTTATCGCGTTTAACTGGTGGCCAGGAGCTTGAAACAATCGTGGACAACTTTGAGGGCAAGCGCCTAAATAGTCCCAACGATCTGGCGGTAAAATCTGATGGCTCGATTTACTTTACGGACCCTGATTTTGGGGTATCTGATGAAGATAAAAAGCTGGATTTCAACGGGGTGTATCGGTATTCCGAAGAAAATGGTTTAGAGCTTCTTGTTGATGATTTTGACCTGCCCAACGGCATCGTGTTTTCTCCCAATGAGAATCGACTGTATGTGAATGATACCCAAAACAATCATATTAGGGTGTTCGATGTGGATATGGATGGCAATCTGATGAACGGACGAATATTTGCCGAGATGGAGGCTGATGCGGATGGGGCTGCCGATGGTATGAAGGTGGATACCGACGGCAACTTGTATTCTACGGGTCCCGGCGGATTGTGGATATTTTCGCCCGAGGGGGAGGTGTTGCATCAAATTGAAATGCCGGAACGGGTGACAAATCTGGCTTGGGGCGGCTCCGATTTTGATACGCTGTTTTTGACGGCTCCTGATGCGGTATATCAGCTTGAAACAAATGCCAAAGGCGTGCGCTAAGTTGATGTTTCACTGGTAGAAAAGTTAGATAAATCCTACCGGTATGCGCGGATGCTTATTTTTTGTAGTTGGCTACCGTCATTTTTCATGATATAGATTTCTGAATTTCCACTGCGGTCGGAGCTAAAAATGATTTCGCGCCCGTTCGGTGACCACGAGGCATAGTGATCTTTGCCGGGGTGGGCCGTCAGTTGTTTGAGGTCAGTGCCGTCTGCTTTGATCGTAAAGATATCAAAATTGCCAAAGCGATTTGATGCAAAAACAAGGCGGCTGCCATCTGGCGACCACTGCGGTCCTAAATCAAAGTGGGGATCGGTAGTGAGCTGCCTGGGGTTCGATCCATCGGCATCCATTACATAAATATCGAAGCTGTCGTTACGATCTGATGCGAAAGCGATTTTCTTACCATCGGGCGACCAAATGGGATCGACCTCATAAGAATGTGGGGAATATGTCAGTCGGGTTTGATGGCGTCCGTCGGGACGCATAGAATAGATCTCAAAATTCCCATCCCGATCCGAAAGAAAAAGAATGTACCTGCCCTCCGGAGAAAAAAACGGGTACACATCAGTGGCATTGTTGTCGGTAAGTTTGCGGATTTTTTTACCCCTGTATCCGCGTAGATAGATTTCCATATCGCCATCCTCACTGGAATGATAAACGACATTACGACTATCCGGCGACCACGATGGCATATCTACATCACGGGCTGAATTAATGGGGAATTTTTTGGCTGATTGTCCCTTACGCTGATAGGTAAGGTTATAATAATGCTGTTGACTACGTTCCGAAAAATAGGCTACAAATTTACCATTTGGAGCCCATGATGGATAGTAGTCGTTGGCAGGGTGTTGGCTCATATTAACAGCCTTTTGGGTTTTTAAATCAAGTATATAGATATCGAAATTGCCGTGAGCAGATGAGGAAAAAGCTATTTCATTTCCACTGGGTGACCAGTAGGGTTGGATATCGGCGGGGCTTTCAAGCGATGCCAACTGCCCATATAGCATTGGAGGAACAGTCAAGAAAATCAGTCCAAAGAGAGGTAAAGAGTATTTCATAACACCCTATTTGTTTAGTGTAGTTCATTTATATTATTACTAAATAAATAGGTTTAAAACCCTTTAAATATGGAGATCGGAGAGGGGTTTTGTTTGAAAATCAAGTAATGTTTTTGACTACTTCGCCAATATTCTCGCAGATAGTGATATTGTGCTGATTAAGCCAACTTTTATCCTGATCGGGCTCATGCCGGGATCGGATAAAGAATGGAGTTATATCTAAGTCAATAGCAGGTTTTAAATCAGTGATTTTGTCCCCCGCCATGTAGGATTTGCTAAAATCGATATCGTGCTTGTTGGCTGCCTTTTCGAACATGCCCGTACCGGGTTTTCGATCTTCGGGAGCGTATTCTTTTTGCAGATCGTGCTCCGGGTGGTGTGGGGCGTAGTACCAATCATCAATGAACAGATCGTGTTTAGCAAGCTCCTCCTCAACCCATAAGTGGAGATCCTGAACATCTTGCTCGGTATATCTCCCTCGTGCAATGCCGGATTGATTGGTCACCACAATGATTTTGAACTCCCGCTCTTTCATCCAGCGGAGCGCCTCAATAGCACCCTCGCACCACGTCCACTCGTCGGGCGTATGCACATAATTGTAATCTACGTTAAGAGTGCCGTCGCGATCCAGGAAAAAGGCTTTATTCATGTCAGGGTTTAGAATTGAGGTAAAAAGTTCGGCTAAATACGGATTTGTAAAATTAATACGACTACAGTTGTAGGAGATTTACCATATAAAATGTGGAACAATTCTTTGCACATACGATATCAACAAATCCCCATGAGATAAAATATCACTAGATCCCAATTGCAAAAATAACGAAAAGGACATAATTATGAATACATCAAAAATTAAATCGACGGTTTATCGTGTGTTGCAAGGCACATTGATGATAGGACTAATCGCTTTTGTGGCGGTTTCGTGTGGTGACATAAATACCAGCGGGACGAATGCTGAAAAAGCCCAAATGAATGTAAACCTCACCGATGCCCCGGGCGACTACCAGGAAGTTAACGTTGACGTACAAGGATTACGGGTTCACTACACGCCTGCCAGTAATGATACCGTAAGTACTGACAGTGCCGATGGTAAATGGATTGATCTGCCGGTAGAGCCTATGAAGGTTAATCTACTTGAGCTGACGAATGGCGTTGATACCTTGCTTGCCGAGGCTGAATTGGATCCCGGACATTATAAAGAATTACGGCTGATCCTCGGAGACGATAATACGGTAATGGTTGACAGTACGACCCAGGACCTTAAAGTACCGAGCGGACAACAGTCAGGTTATAAAATTAAGTTTAAGACTGATCTTGAAGCAGGCGATGACATAGATGTTGTTGTTGACTTTGATGCCGGTCGTTCTGTACATAAAGCCGGAAATAGTGGCAAATACATCCTTAAGCCGGTACTCAAAGCGTTTGTTGAGAGCGGCGACGAAGTGGAGGTAGGATCCGTAGCAGGGATCGTTGATCCTTCAGAGGCAGCCCCCAATGTTTACGCACTGATGGGTGAAGATACCACTGCTACTACGCAGACCGATGATGACGGCAGTTTCTTGCTGCAAGGATTGGAAAGCGGTCAATATGATATCAGTATTGAATCTACGAGTGATCAATATTCGGATACCACACTCACAGATATTACCGTAAATGAAGATGAAGAAACGGATGTGGGAACCGTTACATTGAATGCAAATGAGTAAGTAAGAATACTCAATTGGTAAAGCCCGGCTGTGATTAACAGTCGGGCTTTTTTATTTGAGCAAATATTCAAAACTTAGAATTTATCTCAAATCCGAAATGCGATATCGGATGCTCATCTCTATCCCAAGGTGATTTTTATCATTTTTATAGATGTAATCATCGTTGAGCTCTCTCCGATAAGTGAAGCCGATTCCGGTTTCGAACTGCTTGTAGGTATAAAGCAGTGAAGCCCCGAATCTCATCTCCACATTGTGCAGCCAGTACTTATTGTTGTTTGGATTTTGGATCTCCTCGGCAAGCATCGCATCAGAGTTGTACAGGAAATCATTGTTTTGCGCTACTCGCTGAGCGAAAACCTTAACTCTTCCTTTGTCAAAAAACAGGGAGCCATCTATGTACTGACTGTTAGAGCTGGGACCAATAGATGCACCTAGCAGTTGTCCGCGGTTGGTATAGCCTTGTTGGGAGCGATGGTGAACATAAAAGCTGGGAAATCCTGAGCCGCGAATGGCACCAGTTTTACTGGCTTCGACTTGAGTCAGTTCGGTATTAATCGATAGAATTCGTCGGTGCCTGAGTTCAAAGGTTTTTTGCAGCCCAATCGTGTAACCTCGGCTGTGTTCCGGTTCGGTAAAAAAGTCGCGCCAGTTCCAGCTGTGATCGGTACGGGCCCACTCGCCATATATTTCAAGTCCACTTTGGGGGAAAGTCCATTTTCCATACAGGGATACAAGTTGATCGGCCTGGTCATTGCCACCCGTATTGGTATTACTCGTTAAGTTTACCTTGGTGAAAGCTTCGAAGATTTTGAACAAATCTCCGACCGGTATTCCTTCGGGAGGGATCGTTTCATAAAAGATCCGGTTGATACCCAGCGTTAAGCCCGGTGTAGGTTTGGGGGTAAAAGATAAATTCAGCCCTGAAATATATCGCTCGTTGTTCTCGGTATTGTTATCAAAATAATCTGATTCGATCAATTTTCCCCAAAGCATCTTGGTTTCAAGATCCCCGATATAAATATCTTTCGGTTCGGGGGTGCCTATAAAAAAGTGTCGGAATCCCGGCGCGTTACTGTCCATAAGCAGAGCATTTTGACGAGAGGGCCCCCATCTCATCTGTTCGTTGGAGATGCCGGTGGCCCAGCCTCCATAATCGGCACGGATATATGAGTCGCCCGGATCAAGAGTCCAAAACGAATCATCGCCGAATCGCTGAGGCCAGTCGATATTACCGAGGGGATAAGTAAATTCAGACCTGTTCGAACGGGTTGCATAAGGTGAAAGATCAAAGCTCCGATTTTGATTATATATAAGATGCGGCCGAACAGAGGCCGACAAAATGCCGTACCGGAGGTAAAGGCCGGCAGAGAAATCGGTTGTGAAACCGCGACCTTGCCAGACCGGGCCATCGTGCCATCCGCCCGGTTCCAGAGATTGCCAGAACGATCGGAGTTGGGGATCGTGGGGAGTGATTTCCCAATGACTGTTTTTATTATTTGCCAAGAGGGCACTTTCTAATCCTTTCCAGGGATGCTGTTTTAAGCTGTCCAGTTGTCCGAGTGAATTTGAATCGGAAAGGTTCCCGTTAAGCTCTAAGACTTTTAAATATTCATGGTAAATATCATTTTCGGGAATGTGTTGAGCTTGTGATGTGGTGTTAAAAGCAATAGTAAAGATGGAAAGCATTACCAATCCACCAATAAATTTGAGGATAAAATTAATGCAAAAAGGATAAGCTATGTTAGCTGGGTACATGGGAGATCTGATAGATGATAATTTTTAGAAATGTCCAATAAAGTATTAAGGGAAGATTATTTGATTTGTTCCTGAGGGGAGACAGTTCTAATGGCAGAATTATGAGAGGGCGAAAAGGCTGAGTTTTTTATCCTTGGCGTTGTGTTCTTACGATGCATTCCCTACATTCTTTTTCTGTAACAGCACGAATTTTCGAATAAAAGACCTCCGTTTGGATTCTGTAAAAATAATGTCGGCCGACGATCTAAATCGCACCTATCTGCGATTCGCCCATCAGTTTTTAGAGCCGCATGACAATCCCAAGCAACTGGCCATAATCGGCATGCAAACCCGCGGCGTGTATATGGGCAAACGCATTGTGCAGCATATTGAGCAAAAATTTGGCTACGATATTGATTTTGGGGTGCTCGATGTTACCTTTTACCGGGATGATTTTCGTACAAAACTGAAAATGCCGCAGGTAAAAGTGACAGAGATTCCTTTTGATTTGTATGATCGCGACGTGGTGTTGGTAGATGACGTACTCTATACCGGACGAACGGTGCGATCGGCCATGGATGCCTTGATGGATTACGGACGACCGCGGACCATCAAATTTTGCTGTATGGTGGATCGCGGCCACCGCGAACTGCCGATCTGTGCGGATTATGTAGGCACTAAATTGCCAACCCATGTGCAGGAAGAGGTGCGCGTGAAGGTCAAGGCTTTAGACGATGAAGATGCTGTTTATGTGGTAGATAATCCCAACGAAGAGGAAGAATAAATGACTGAGGATATCGAACTACAGGATAGTGACCACGAGTTTACGCACAAACATCTTCTTGGACTGGCCGACTATTCCAAAGACGATATTTTATTTGTGCTGGAACAAGCCAAATATTTTCGGGAAATACTGGATCGCCCCGTGCCTAAGGTGCCGACTCTTCGAGACAAGACGATTGTGAATCTGTTCTATGAAGATAGCACCCGAACCCGTCTTTCGTTTGAGCTTGCTCAGAAACGGATGGGCGCTGATGTGGTTAATTTTTCAAAAGGATCTTCGAGCGTCAAAAAAGGTGAATCGCTCAAAGATACCATTCGCAATATCAGCTCCATGAAGATTGATATGGTGGTGACCCGTCACGAAAGTCCCGGGGTGCCCCACTTTTTAACGCGCTGTGTGGATGCGGCTATCATCAATGCCGGGGACGGCGCGCACGAACACCCCACCCAGGCCCTGCTCGATATGTTTACCATGCGGCAGGTGTATCCCGATTTAACGGGCAAAAATATTGCCATCATTGGCGATATTGGCCACAGCCGCGTGGTGCGCTCCAATGTAATCGGATTGTTGAAGTTGGGGACCAACGTTACGGTATGTGGTCCCAAAACCATGATGCCGGCTTATGTTGAAGAACTCGGTGCGAATGTATCATATAATATCGACGAAGTTTTGAGGTGGTCTGATATAGCGATGGCGCTTCGTATCCAACTGGAGCGACAGGAAGATGGCACGGAGCTGTTTCCCAGTATTCGCGAATATCATCAGCTGTTTGGGATTACGATGGAGCATCTCGAAAAGTATCCCGATTTTACCATTATGCATCCCGGACCGGTTAATCGTGGCGTAGAAATGGAAAGTGAAGTGGCCGATAGCGAACGGTCTATAATCCTAAGCCAGGTTACCAACGGTGTGGCTGTACGCATGGCTATTCTCTATTTATTGAGCGGCGGCTCTCGTATATAGAATTTAGGATTGAGTTAAACCGAAAAAGGAAATTTATGGATCAGGAAGTAGATCGTCTGCAGGATATATCTTCATTTGCGCTGTCTTATGAAAACTACCATGATGAATTACAGCCATTTGTAAAGTTGGGCAAAGAAATTACTGAATCTCCAGTTTGTGAGATCAATATAATTGATGCTTACAACCAATGGACGATTGCGCGGACTAAGAAAGAGTTAAAGGTTATTCCGCGTGAGGAGAGTGTTTGTTTCGATACCATTCAGCAAGATGAGCCGTACGAGATTTCAGACCTCAGTCAAAGTGATCGCTATCAAAATCGTAGCTACGTGACGGGCGATCCTAACTTTCGCTATTACTGTGGGGTACAGCTCACTACGCGCGACGGCAACAATATTGGGTCGATTTGTGTGCTTGATCAGAAAGCAAAAGAAATCAGCAATCAGCAAAAAACAAAGTTGCAGCATTTGGCCGACCTAGTGGTACCGTACTTGGAAAAAGATCGATTAGTGTATCAATCAAAGAAGCAGGTGCACCAAATGCGAGAACAGTTCCGTACACTCAATCATGACTTGCGGAACCCTATTAACGGTATTGTTGGTATTGCAGATTTGCTGATAACTGATGAGGCTACTGTGGAAGTGGATCGAGATGATTTACTGACCATAAAAGATTGTGCGGAGGCCATTGTTGATGAGATTGACGGTACGCTTTTAGCTTCTGATGAAAGAGTGACGAATGGCGCAGATAGCGTTTTGCTGAATACTGTTTTTGAGAAGTTGGCCAGTCTTAGTACACCCCAGGCACAGAACAAAAATATAGAATTTACGATTAGTGGGGACGCTCAAATTGACTCTTCTATTTCTGTTTACAGCTCCAAGCGACTTATTCAAATTTTGAGTAACCTCGTGGCCAATGCTATAAAATTTACAAAGAGTGGAGGTTGCGTTGAGGCAAAATATTCTATGGCTGAGGATAATGAAGATTCTTTTTTAAAGGTTGAGGTAGTGGATGATGGAGTAGGCATGGATTCCAAAGAAGTAGACCGGTTTAATAATGGAGAAAAGGTGACCGGTTTAGCAGGCACAGAGGGAGAGGTTAGCTACGGCATTGGGCTTCATCATGTACGAAACTTGGTTTCTGAATTGGGTGGATCAATAGAGGTTGAGAGTACCAAAAATGAAGGTACTCGGTTCACCGTTATGGTAGCTTTGGCAAATTTGTGAAAAGGAAATGTATCATAATGGCGGGTATTAGTCGAACCCGCTCCTGATCATTTCGCCCCAGTCTTTTTTGCCTTTAAAAAAGTCGATTAACCCTTTTAGTTGCCACCACGAGTGAATTTGGCGATAGCCGAGGTTTTCAAGAAAGGAGTAAAAGCTGAGTACAACTACGTCTTTGAAGTCGCTGTAGGTTTTGAAGGCAATTTCTTCGGCCAGTACCGCTACCAACGAAACAATCATCCCGTAAATAATCGATACGGCAAGAAAAAGTAGAACAAAGGTTGTATTGAAAAGAGCGGGCAGTGATAGCACAAGCAATAAATAGATGTAGCTCAAAATATTTACGATTGGTCCAAAAAGCTCAAAGAGCAGGAAAAAGGGCATTACAAACATGCCGATGTGTCCATAGCGTGGGTTAAATAGCATGTACTTGTGACGCCAAAGCGAATCGGCCAACCCCCTATGCCAGCGATTACGTTGATTACGCAGGCTTTTGTAATCGGTGGGCACTTCAGTCCAGCAAATAGGTTCGGGCAGAAAGCGGATCTGGTAGTCTTCGTCATTGCGAAGATGGTAGCTGTGTAGACGTACAATCAGTTCGATATCTTCGCCCACCGTGTCGGTAAGATAGCCGCCAACCTTTATTACGGCTCGTCGATCAAAAATACCAAAGGCTCCCGATACTATGAGCAAGCTTTTGAAGTAATCCCATCCCACCCGACCAAAAAGAAAAGCCCTGATATATTCTACTGATTGTAGTCTTCCCCAAAAATCATGGGGCGTATGAATTTCTTTTATCTCTCTATTGCTGATCTTGCATCCATTAATTACACGAACCACTCCTCCTGCAGCTACCGTGTTTTTGTGTTCAATGAATGTTTGGATCAGCTTTTTCAAAACATTTTGTTCGAGCATGGAATCCGCATCAATAGAACAGACAAGATCCGTTTCGGCCACATTGATTCCGGCGTTAAGGGCATCGGCTTTGCCTCCATTTTCTTTGTCGATGACAGTTAATATGGGCAGATCAGCCGATTGATAGATAGCACGTATTTGTTGATGCTCAAGCTGTTCTTCAAAATAGATGTCGGTTTCATCGAGATTGAAATGATCGATAAGTTGTTGCAAAGTGGCATCTGAACTACCATCATTGATAACCACTACTTCGTATTCGGGATATTCCAGCTTTAATAACGACTCCACCGATTCAACAATGTTTTCGGCTTCGTTATAGGCGGGGACCAAAATACTTATCGACTTGAAAAGCTCAGTTTTAAAAAGAGCATCGGCTTTAACCACGCTGCTGTGCAATAGCTGCTTGCGGATATAGAGCAGCGCCCCAATCACCAACCCTAAATATACCGTGTTGATGGTAAGGAAATACCCTATGATAAACTGCTCTAAAATATTGAACAGCGAAATATTTTCAAGCATAGTATTTGTATTGGCGATGATTTAGAGCAATTTTAATTCCCGAGGTAATATCTAAAATCTTGTCCAGATAAGAGTCGAGTTGTTCGGTAGCTTTCGCCTGCTTTTTTATATCTGTCAGAGATTGATTGGTTTTTTGTGCAAAATTGGTCAGTAAAACAATACATTCATGGCCATTCATAATGAGCTCATAAATAATTGCTTTTCGGATGGGAAATTCGGCGTCCAGCAAATGATCAAGCAAAATTGTAAAATTCTCTTTCCCACCAAATGTACTCAGTGTTTTAACAGCAGCTAAACGAATAGGAATATTCTTTCCCTTTCCGCAATATCTTTTTATAAGGGATGCCGATTCGGTATGATATAGTTCACCCATCGCAATAATAAGTCCGCGAATGAGTGGGGCTTTTTCAGCACTATAATGAATACGTTTAAGGTATTGATATAAAAAATCACCACTTTCATAAAACTGTTGATACCCCATATATCTGACAATGATATTCTTCGCAGAAGAGTCAATATCTTTTAATAGAACTTGTTTTAGAGCTTCGGCAACCTGAGGACGATCTTCAGCCAGGCCAGAATCAAAAATATGAAGCAGTTCTGCTACCATCAGTTCTGAGATGTCAGAGCGTTTCAAAAATTGTAGCAGGGCATTTTTTCTAATAGTCCAATTTTCAGCAGATTGTAGCGCTTTAGTAGCTGCAAAGGCAAGTTTTAAGTTTGTTGATTTGCTTACCGTTACAAGCTTGGCAAGTACGCGCTTGTCTATATTACCACTGTTTTGAAAATACAGGCAGGCGTAAATTTTCGAATTTGTAGAAAATTCAAACAGCTTTTTTTTATAAAAATTGGCAAACAGTGGATGCTGAATAAGCTTACTTAGCCGTTCTCGTTCACTGCCGTCTAAAATATTATCGAGTTCGTTCAAAAGCGTTATAAAAAAAGCGTAATCTTTAGACCGCTTGCTAATTTTCTTGATAATATCATCAGCACTTAATGTCGGTTCGTTCTGTTCGGCATAATCCAAGAGAAGAGAGAAAAAGTAATCGCGAAACTTCTGTTCATACCGGTTCCAATACTGTTTTTTGAGGCGGGTCCAGAACGTATATCCCAACAGAAATAGGAAAAGCAACCCCAGTAAAATTATTAAGCCAATGAGTGTATGTAAGGCAATGTCGAAATCAAACATGCCTTAATATACGTCCTACGCAGCTTTTGTCAATAATTTTCGAAGCCGAGCTGTTAACTCTCGCGGCTGAAATGGTTTGGTGATATACTCGTCAGCTGTAAGGTCAAATCCGCGTTCGATATCTTCGGATCGTGATTTTGCCGAGACCAAAACAATTTTTGTCTCCTCAAAAACAGGATCTTTGCGTAATGTTTTGAGGATGTCAAAGCCATTCATGCCGGGCAGCATTAGATCCAGAATAATTAACATTGGCACGTTCTCTTTTGCGTATTCCAGTGCCTCAATACCATTCGCTTTACTTACGATTTTGTAGTCAAATTCTTTCGCCACGAGTCTTGTCAATAGTTTGCGGCTTAGATCATCATCATCCACAATTAAAATTTCTTCTTGCGATGCACCGGAACCTGGCGGGCTGCCCGAACTTTGATCCACCCTGTTTTTTAAAACCTCTGCCAACCTGTAACACTTATTTATTTTTCTCATAACTGCCTTCCCATTTTTGCCGTTGGTGTTTTTATGTGGCAGTTTCAATTACAATTGCATAAAAGGTAACAGTTTTTATTAAAAAACCTTAATAATGTAGCTTTTGCTTTATATTTTGGTGGCAGAGGTTAAATATAATGGCTAAGGTTGGAGGAATAGATTGTCTGAAAACTGATGCCAGGCAGTAACATAGAACAGCGTAGCCCCATGGTAAATTATCTTCAGATTGGCGGAAACTTTTTGCGGTATTTTGCATGTCTTTTAGTGGCTTCGATTATTACCCGAAGTTATGAATTTGTGCTTGGGATATGGGGTTACGGCAGTCGTTCTTTTGATGGGGATTATCTTTTTTATGCCTTTATGAATGATCTGCAACTTAGTTCCGTGGCAGCAATTTTTATGCTCTCCGCGATGTGGATTTTGTCGCGATTTGTGGATACAAACACTATTCGAAAAACAGCTGCTCACCTTGTTGCAATATTTACCGCAATACAAGTGCTATTGATTTCTTATTTCGGTGCTACCCAAATGCCGCTTGGCGCAGAATTTTGGGGATATTCTGTCAGCGAGATGACCAGCACGGTTATAGCGGCCGAACAACTCTCACTATTTGGCTTGGCCCTTTTTGTCGTGATGTACGCCATAACCTATTGGATTGCTATCCAAATACAATCCATCAGTCTTAATATTGAGAATAAAACTCAGCGTCCCATAGCGCTGCAGGCTACGGCTTTGTTACTTGTGGCTGGATCTTTCTTTTTTCCGACGGATGAAAATGCGACTACAGCTCAAAAGGATAAACAGGTAAACAAGCTGACGTATTTTATGGCCGAAAGTTTTTCTTCTTTTGATTGGTTTAAAAGCAGTCAATTAGCTGATGATACGGATGAGTACCCCCTTCTTCATAAAGCGAATTATAGTGATGATGTACTCACACCCTTTTTTGAAGATTTTGAAGAGCCTCCTAACATTGTATTTTTGTTAGTGGAAAGTTTAGGGGGAGAGTTTGTGGGACCGTCTGGACAGTGGACCGGTTTTGCACCCTATCTTGATTCGCTTTCCCAGCAATCACTTTACTGGGAACATGGGCTTAGTCAATCGGGCCGTACCTTTGGGATGATGCCTTCTCTTTTGGGGTCGCTGCCATTTGGGAAAAATGGCTTTATGGACTTAGGACCCGACTATCCAAATCATCAATCGCTAATAAGCCTGCTCAAAGACCGGGGGTATTACACTGCTTTCTTTAGTGGATATGATACTTCTTTCGATGGCTTAAATTTTTTTCTGGATCACCAAGGCACTGATTTTATACTGAATAAAAAGAAGTTGCAACAGCAGCTGCCAGAATCCCAAAGCCAATCTAACTATTGGGGAGTGGATGATAAAACAATGCTCAATTTTACGGCTGAGTTGTTGGACACAGCCCAGGTCCATCCCCGGCTCGAAATTTATCACACCCTGCAAAGTCATTCTCCATTTACGGTTCCCAACGCCGAAAAATATCAGCAGGAATTTAATAGCCATCTTGAGTCGCTTGGCTATTCGAGCAGTAAAGAAGAAGCGTTTCGCCAGCATCAGGAAGAGTTTACGACACTACTTTTTGCCGATCAGGCGGTGAAAGATTTTATGGAGAAATACCGTCAAAAAGAGCAGTACGAAAATACTATTTTTGTGATTACCGGTGACCACTGGTTGATTCCCGTTCCACAGACAACAGCTATTTCGCGTTATCATGTGCCGATCATGATATATTCACCACGATTAAAAGAGCCCGTTCATTTTAAATCAGTTAGTACCCATGCTGAAATTACGCCCTCGTTGGTGGCACTGCTCGATCAGCAAACCGATTTGGATATGCCCGAACAGGTGCATTGGATTAGTGGGCTAATGGATACCACCCGGGAATTCCAAAGCAAACAATCGGTGCCATTTATGCGAAACAAAAACACCATTTCGGACTACCTGGATGGAGACTCTTACTTTTTTGGGGATGAGTTATATGAGCTTTCGGAGGGAATGGAGTTAGCAAAACTTGATGATTCCAAAGAAAAAGAGCGTGTCAGTGAAAAGCTTAATCAGTTTAAGTCAATTAATGACTATGTAACAGAAAATAATAAGTTGTATCCCGGGACTTCTGAGCGGCAATCCCAGGACCATGCCTTTCTATCGGAGTACGATACGCTTTATGCGCGGCTGGATTCGCTTGATTTAACGGTTGATGAGCAGTTTTCGCAGGCGCGAAATAGGGCTCATAATAACCAGTATGAAACTGCCCGGGCAATTGCCAAGCGGATTTTATTGCGTCACTCAGATTATCATGATGCGAGAATTTTAATGGGTCGTACCTATGCTTGGGAAGGAAATTATGAAGAGGCGGCCGGTTATTTTGAAGAAGTAATAGAAGCAGATGAAACGTATGAAGACGCCTATCTTGCTTACACGGATAATGAATATTGGGAGGCTGATTATAAAAAGGCTTTGGAAATTATAAACAGGGCACTTGAGCATCATCCTCAAAACAAAGCCTTTTTAGAGCGGAAAATTAAAGTACTCTATGAGTTGGAAGAGTATCAAGAGGCCACACAGACGTACGAAAACCTGGAAGAGTTAGATTCTGAATATGACAAGCTACCGGAATTAAAAAAATATATCGGTGAATAAAATGATTACATTCACCACTGACGGCTAAAAAAATAATTGCGATATGAAGAAGAAACTGGTGTTATGTTTTGTATTCGTGCTGATGAGTACTGCCAGCTGGGCACAAAGCCAGATGAGTGATTTGTCTGTGGATCAGTTGTATGAGGAGGCACGACATTTAGCTTTTGAGGATGGTGATTACGATACGGCGCGGGAATACGCCTATGAAGCGCTTGATCGAAGTCCGGATTATCATGACATTCGAATTTTTGTAGCCCGGTTGCACAGTTGGGAGGAAGATTATCATTCGGCCCGACAAGAATTACAATCTGTATTAAAAAAAGATCCGGAAAACAAACAGGCGCTTATTGCTTTAATTGATACGGAACAGTGGTCGGGAAATTCTGATGCCGCTCTTCATACAGCAAATAAGGCTCTCGAATACCATTCCGGGGATGTGGATATCCAGCTAAAAAAAGCGGGCCTGCTATACAGTTTGGAGCGGTATGATGATTCGGAAGAGGTTTATAAGACTATTTTGGATAATTCTCCGTCAAGCAAAAAGGCACGAGATGGTTTGGAGGATGCACAGCTTGCTCAGATGAAATATCAGGCAACAGTTTCATATCGCTACGACCGCTTTCGAACTATTTTTGACCCATGGCATTTTACTGAGTTTGGATTAACCCGTCAGACTCCCATCGGATCAGTAGCTGGTCGGGTTGAATATGCACAACGTTTTGGGTCGGATGGCGTGCAATTTAACGTGGATGCCTATCCTTCCATAACCGATGGATTGTATGCCTATGTGAGTGGTGGATACTCGGATTCCCCGGTACATCCAAAATATCGGTTTGGTTTTTCCCTCTATAAAACGCTGCCGTCGGCTTTCGAGCTGGAGGGCGGAATACGATATCTGGATTTCGGCTCCTCACAAACAGATATTTATACCGTATCTCTGACAAAGTATAAAGGTAGTTATCTAATTACGGGTCGTGCCTACATAGTGCCGTCGTCGGATGCAGTATCGAGGTCGATAAATATTGTGACTCGGCGCTATTTTGGGACGGCGGAT
>JBNJFP010000026.1:0-42636 GCA_051746985.1 Bacteroidota bacterium | reverse complement strand
TAAAGGGCTCCGGCCACATCAATAAAAATATTAACGGCGATAGAAATAAAAGAAAAGTAAATACGGGAGCGCTTATCAAATCGTCGCTCCAGGAATTCCGGCATGGTGGTAAGGCGGTTACGCAGGTAATAGGGGATAACAAAGATGGCGAAAATGACCAGTATTATGGATCCTGTCCATTCGTAGTTAAATACGGAAATTCCGGTTTTGTATCCGCTGCCGGCAAGCCCAATAATGCTGCTAATAGAAATGTTGGTGGCAAATAACGAGAGGCCGATCATTGGCCAGCTTAGGTTGCGATTGGCCAGGAAAAAATCGTCTGTGGTTTTGTGGGTGTCAACTTCGCGAAGCCCCCTCCAGGTAATAAAAAGGAGGTAAAGGACAACGATGGTGATGTCAATGACAGACAAAATGTGCACCCTTTTTATGGAGGTTGATAGTAGTCAAAGCCCGGTAGTGCAAAACTCAGTTAAAGGTTATTCATCGGATTATGTGGGAAATGTACGTTAGGATGATTCCCGTTCGATAATGGTAACCGGCACAAAACTTAACATATTATTAGCTTGATTGGGATTAGAAAGTTTTTGCCTGAGCAATTTCATAGTTGCATCCCCAAGTTCTTTGTAATCGGTTTGGATAGATGACATCGTAGGCCGGTTATGGCGGCACACGGGCAAATCATCATAGCCAATCATGGCAATATCAGCTGGAAACTGATAGCCCTTGGTGATGGCCGCTTCCATAAAGCCATTACACATATCGTCGTTGCAGGCAAAAATGGCCGTAGGTTTCTCATCAAGCTCGTGATAAGCCTCAAAGGCATCGTGACCCGAATCAAAAGTAAAATCGCCATTATAATGCCACTGCAGCTGCATGCTTGGGTGTTGGCTGATATAATCTGCAAAGCCATTATAGCGAAATCTTGATTCCGGTCGATCTATCGACCCTTTAATAATACCGACATGGGTATGGCCTTTTTCCTCAAAGTGCTGAGCGGCCATATGTCCACCGCTGTAGCTGTCGAAGGTTATGGTCGAAAAGACTGGGTTCTCAATAAGGGCATTCGATACAATTGGGAACTTTGATGGTACGATCGATTTTAACTGCTGGTAGTCGTTCTGCTTGAACTCCGGGACATAGAGAATTGCCCCGTCATAATAATTGCGGGTAATTTCTTTCATGATACTCGTAATTTCTCCATCCGGATTAACAATACCTGAAAGGTACAGGCGGATATTATTTTCTTTGGCCGCTCGATTGAGTCCATTATAAAAGGAAACATAAAACTCCCCTTCATGAAATCCGGTAGCAATAAGGGCAACGTTCAGCAGCTTATTTGAACGCTGGGCATTTCTCACCTTTGGTGTTTGATAATCAAACTTTTCGGCACTCTCGAGAATTTCATCCTTTGTTTTACTACTGATTTTATTGGAACCATTCAACACTCGTGATACCGTCGAAACAGAATACCCGGTGTCTTCAGCAATATCTTGTAAAGTAACTTTCATAAATAAAATGTTGCGTCAAATAAGTTGGTTTTACGTCGATTTGTCAATGCAATAGCAGCATAATTTTTATGTATGCAAGGTGCATTGTGATGAACAGCATCGTTAAAATGCGGTGCAAAAATTCATAAAAAAAACCTGCAAAGCAAGCAGAAAATATTGCTTTATAAACCTTTACCCATGTTATAAATCACGTTTAAAACCGTATTTAGTGAAAACCTAACAAATATTAATGCAAAATAGTGCAAATAATAAATTTATTTGCATTTAAAGTTGACTTATTTGCATTAAGCCGTTAAAATTATAGCGTCTTTGAAATGCAAAGTCTCTAATCATGTTCATGCTAACTTTTGGTCTATGTTATGCTATATATAAATAAAGTGTTACGAAGCCTTTCCGTGGTATTGCTATTTCTGTTTATGTGCAGCTCGGCTTATGCACAAGAAACAATTGTGGGAGCGGTTACATCAGCCGATGATGGCGCACCGTTACCCGGGGTAAATATTACGGTGCAGGGTACAGATATTGGTACAACCACAGATGCTGAAGGGAATTACAGCATCGATGTTCCTGAAGGCAATGATGTGTTGGTCTTTTCTTTTGTGGGTTTTCAAACGCAGGAGATAGAAATCGACGGACGTTCAGAAATTGATGTCGAACTCCAGGCAGAAGTGATTTCTGGTGAAGAGCTTGTTGTTGTGGGATATGGTTCGCAGCGAGAATCTGATTTAACTGGTTCTATCAATAGAATTACCTCTGATGAAATTTCCAAACAACCTTCGCTTACGGCGATGGAGTCGCTGCAGGGTAAACTAAGTGGTGCGAATATTATTAATAGTAATGAACCAGGTGGTTCGCCTTCGGTGATATTGCGTGGACTGGGAACCGCTCTTGGTGGTAAGGATCCGCTTTATGTTGTTGATGGCGTTCCGGTTGATGATATCAATAATATTAGTCCCTCTGATATTGAAAGTGTGGACGTCTTAAAGGATGCTTCCTCGGCTTCCATTTATGGATTACGAGCAGCTAATGGTGTTATCATTATTTCTACCAAAGAAGGAGAGGAAGGAGCCCCGCAAATTGAAGTGGATTCCTACGCCGGGTATAATTCGGTGCTTAACCAAGTTGATATGGCCGATGCCCAACAGTATATCACTTATTTTAACGAAGAGAATGCGGCACTGGACGAGTATCAACTTAATTCCGATCAGCAGTACAACACCAATTGGTTTGATGAATTAATTGGCATGGGTCATACGATCGACAATAAGGTGTCTGTTTCGGGTGGCCTGGAGAATCTGAATTACTTTTTAAGCTACAGTGCAAGACAGGAAAAGGGGTTACTTGATGATCAAAAGTTCTGGCGTCAATCGATACGTAATAATAATCAGTATCGCTTGTTTGACGACATTCTGACTATTGACCAGAATTTAAGTGTCTCGTTTTCGAAAGAAAATCCCCAGCCGAGAGGAGCTTTCAATACGGCCTATCGACAGTCGCCATTGGTTCCAACCTTTTATGAAAATGGACGGTTTGGACAGCCTTTTGTGAATGAAACGACTGGTGAAGTTACCTATCAGGGCGAAGCCGGAGAAAGTATTGGGCAGCTTAATTCGCATGGTAACCCCTTGACGAGTATTGCGTTCAACAATCAAACGAACAATACCATTACGTTGCAGGGTAGTGCTTCGGCTGATTTGAATCTTACCGATTATTTGACGGTTACTTCTCGTTTTGGTGCCACAAGGTATTACGAGGATCAAGAATCATTCAATCCCAATAAGCAAAGTTGGATTGCCGGTGATCCTACGAGAACAGAATCGGAGTTTAAGACTGAAAAAGCTGATAATCCCGAATCCACAAGCTGGGCCAATAATTCGTTGGCCGTTTCCAATACCGAAACCTTTCGGTGGAACTGGGATAATTTTGTGACTTTTGAAGAGGATTTTGATGTACACGATGTTGAAGTAACATTGGGTATGTCCAGCGAAAAATTTGGAGTAGGGACTACTTTCCGTGGCAATGCTTATGATGTTCCGAATGCCGAACAGTACTGGAATATGGATTTAGCCTCCGACAGTTACGAGAAAGAAGTCAATCATACTAATTTTACGCCCAGTACATTGCTCTCGTATTTTGGGCGCGTGCAGTATAACTATGATGAGCGGTACTACGTTACGGGAACCCTGCGTAGAGATGGGAGCAGTAAGTTCTCTAATAACGAAGAATACTGGGAGCTTTTTCCTTCTGTTGGTTTAGGATGGACGCTCACAAACGAGGACTTTTTTAGTGATAACGAGTCGATAGATTTCTTAAAGCTGCGGGCCAGTTGGGGTAGGCTTGGAAATCAGAACGTGCCATTTAACTCTACCAATATACTTTCCTCGACGGGCAGTGCTTCGCAAAACTACGTGTTCGGTTCCGATCAAACATTACGGTTTGGCGCTTCGGCAGGATCGCCCGCACAGGACATCTCCTGGGAGAAGGTAAGTGAGTGGAATATTGGTTTTGATCTTGAAACATTTGACAACCGTCTTTCTACCACGGTCGATGCCTATCAGAAAACCACAGAAAATGTAATTCTGGAAGTAACACCGTTACCTAACTCACCATTTACGGAAGACTTTTTCGATCATGGCGGAGAGGTTGTAAACCAGGGTTTAGAGCTGACACTTGACTGGAATGATGAGATATCATCTGATTTCAATTATAATGTCGGGCTAAGCTTTTCATACAACATGAACGAGGTTACCGATGTGGAACCCGGCTATGAAGGGTTGACCGGTGGAAGTCTTAACAACGGTGAGATTACCAAGCGACTTGAAGAAGGACAGCCTCTCGGGGCATGGTGGTTATACGAAGTTGAAGGCGTATGGCAAAGCCAGGATGAGATTGATAACAATCCATCCATCGGTGGAGCCTTGCCCGGTCACTTGCGCTATAAAGATCTCAATGATGATGGCAATATTGATGAGCGTGATCGTCGATACTACGGCTCCTACGTTCCAAATTACAACTTAGGTATAAAGATGGGCGCCAATTATAAGCGCTTTGATTTTAGCCTGGATGCCTTTGGTGTAGCCGGAAACAAAGTCTATAACGGACTAAATAATACCCGACTGGGTGGGGAAAACACCACCGAGGAGATGTTCCAAAATAGGTGGACGGAAGAAGGATCAACAAACAGCCATCCCGGAGCAAATCGTGACGAACTGCCTTCCGATTACTACCTCGAAAATGGCTCGTACCTACGTATTAACAATCTCACCCTCGGTTATACTTTTGATGATATAGCGCCACACGTTAACAATGTTCGGGTCTATATGAGTGCCCAGAATCCACTCTTGGTTACTGGATATTCTGGCTTTACCCCTGAGCTTATTGGTAACAACAACGGTGATCCCTATGGGACGGCAGGCATGGAGTTTTCGGCCTATCCCAACACCCGATCGCTGCTTTTTGGTGTAAATATAGATTTACAATAATCTAAAAGAATAGCATTATGAATACCTATAAAAAGATTTCACTTGTTCTTGTATTTTCACTTCTACTTGTCGGATGTAGTGAAAACTTCCTTGATGTAGATCCCAGAGAAACGGTAGCAGAAGAGGATAGCGATGAAAACTTTACCCCGGAAGAATTCTTGACGGGAGTATATGGACAGTTTACAGAGTTTCCCTATGCCTTCGCGTGGCTCGGTATTACCGAAATGATTTCGGATAATGCCGACAAGGGAAGTGCTCCCTTTGACACAGGTACGGATAAACATCTATTAGATGATTTAGATTTTAGTAGTACTGTTCCCTCGGTAGAACAAATGTGGTCGTTATGGTACAAAACCATTGGTCGGGCTACCAATACTGTTGAAGTTGCTGACTCGGCCGATGTAAGTGATGAACAGTACCGTAACCGACTGAAAGGCGAAGCGCAATTTTTAAGGGGATACAGCTACTTTTTTCTGGTACGATATTTCGGTGATGTACCCCTGCAAGAGGAGGATTTAACCCAGCGTGCCTCCGAAGATGAAGTGTATGAATACATCATTAGCGATCTGGAAAGCGCCGAAGAATCCCTTCCACTTAAAAGTGAATATTCCGAAGACGATGTTGGTCGTGCTACCCAGGGAGCTGCCCAGGCGTTGTTGGCGAAGGTTCACCTGGAGCGTGAGAACTGGTCGGAAGCCCTCGATTATGCGAATGATGTTATTAATTCTGGTGAATACGATCTTGAGCCCAATTATGAAGAGGTTTGGAGAGAAAGTACCGAAAACGGTATAGAGTCAATTTTTGAAATTCAGGCTCGTGGAGAAGCTCCGGCACATGGCGTGCAGCAGTATTCGCAAACCCAGGGTGCTCGTGGGCCCAGCGGCTGGGGATGGGGATTCAATACCCCTACACAGGATTTGGTGGATGCTTTTGATTCCGAAGGTGATGAAATCCGTAAAGATGCCACGATCATTTTTGCCGGAGAAACGCTTTGGGATGGTCGGGAAGTCAGTGAAAATGTAGAAAATCCCAGATATAATGAAAAAGCATATTCCAGTGCCAATGTAGGGGCCGCCGATACGGATAAAAATATTCGCATGCTCCGCTATGCAGAAATATTGCTAATAAAAGCCGAAGCGGCTAATGAGCTGGGCGATCAGACAACAGCTTTGGAGGCTTTAAATGAAGTGCGCGATCGCGTAGAACTCGATGATGTAACAACGACCGACCAAGATGAACTGCGTCAAGCTATCTGGAAAGAACGTCGTCTTGAACTTGCTTTCGAGCACGATCGCTGGTTTGATCTGCTGCGAACGGGACAGGCTGCCGAAGTCATGCAAGAACACGGTAAGCCGTTCGAAGAAGGAAAACATGAACTCTTCCCAATTCCTGAAGAGCAGCTGCGACAGACGCCAGAAATGGAACAGAATCCGGGATATTAGTACATAGTTAATCAGATTTAACAACTCTCTCATTTTGGATACTGAAACAGGGTGCCTACAGTCACCCTGTTTCAGTTATATATAATGAGATTTATTGTGAATCATATTCCTGATGTTATTTCTATAAAAATTACCAAATGAAGACTATAGCTCAGATTTTGGCAAGTGTTATGCTGTTGGCCTTTATGGGTCTTGTGGCCTGTTCTGAAGAATCGACAGGCGATAAAAAAAATGATGATGACCGTCCGAATATCATCTTCATCATGACCGATGATCAGGCCACCCGTTCTGTTGGCGCATACGAGGAGTCTATTAATGAAACCCCAAATATCGACCGTCTGGCAGAAGAGGGTACGATATTTCGTACTAACTTTGTTGCCAATTCTATTTGTAATCCCAGCAGAGCAGCTATTTTAACCGGTACACACAGCCATAAAAACGGTGTGGTAGGTAACGCTTCTCCATGGGATAATTCTCAACCGAATTTGCCCGCACTGTTACAAGAGGCAGGATATACCACCGCCCATATTGGCAAATGGCATATGAATAATGCTCCGGGTGATGAGTTTGATCAGTCAGAAAGACTTACCGGAGCAGGTAAACAGGGCTTTTATTACAATCCTGAGTTTGTAACTCTGGATGACGATACCACAGAAGTTGAAGGTCATGCCACCGATTTGGTTACCGACAAGGCGCTGGACTGGCTGACAGAAAACGGGGCTGCCGATCAGCAGGAAGATCCCTTTATGCTTTTTGTGCAGTACAAAGCCCCGCACGTTCCGCGAATGGCAGAGTTTCGTTTTTTAGATAACTATGAGAACGAAACTATTCCGGAACCGGAAACACTTTTTGATGATTACGAAACGCGTCAAAAGTACGCTGAAGAAGCCAACATGGGATTTCATTTTCAGCCTTTGTCTTCATTAGAGGAACTTTTGGACAGCGATAATATTTACTTCGACCGGATGAGCGAGGAGCAGATTAAAAAGTGGCACGAATTCAAACATCCCGAAACGGAAAAGTACAATGGACTGGAAGAGGAGAATGGCAGGGAGCTCCAAAAATTTGAATACCAAGCGTTTATTAAAGATTATCTGCGCCTGATTGATGGGGTGGATGAAAATGTTGGACGGCTGTTGGACTGGCTGGATGAGCATCCCGATATCAATGAAAATACGCTGGTGGTGTTTACTTCAGACCAAGGATTTTTTACCGGTGAGCACGGCTGGGCCGAAAAACGTTTTATGTATGAGGAATCCATTCATACGCCCTTGTTAATGCGCTGGCCGGATCATATTAAAAAGGGTAGCGAAGTTGATGCCATAACACAGAACATCGATTTGGCGCCCTCTTTTTTGGATGTTGCTGGTGTCGATATCCCCAAAAGGATGCAGGGAGCATCGTTTAAATCATTGCTGAATGGGGAGTCGACTGAGGATTGGCGCCAAAGTATGTACTATCACTATTATGATCATGGGCTGCATGGTGTTCCCCGCCACGATGGCGTGCGAACCGATCGCTATAAGCTCATTCATTTCTACACTGATGATGTATGGGAGTTTTATGATCTAACGGAAGATCCCAATGAGGTGAACAACTTGTATGGGGATGAAAAGTATTCAGATAACATTGAGGAGCTGAAAGAAGAATTGAAGCAGCTTAGAGAAGACTATGAGGTGCCCCAAGATCACTTTGAAGAACCTTATGTGAAAGCGGGGCAAGATCAGGAACTGTAAATTTAGTGATGGACCAGTTTCTACTTTTTTAATTAACCGAAAAGAAATATGCAGAAATTTAAAATTTTGTTAATGCAGGTCCTGTTTTTCCTGGCAGGAGTTGGATTTACCACAACCAATGCTCAATCCCAATCCGACGAGCCTACCAATGTAATTTTTATTCTCAGCGATGATCACCGCTACGACTTTATGGGATTTCATGATGATGCTCCGTCATATATTGAAACGCCTTCAATGGACCGTATGGCCGAGGAGGGCGCCCATATCCAAAATGCTTTTGTGACGACTTCGCTTTGCTCACCGAGTCGGGCTTCCATTTTAACGGGTCAGTATGCTCACGAGCATGGGGTAGTGGACAATACAAGTCCAATTCCGGAAGGGACACAGTTTTTCAACGAAGATGTGCAGGAAAACGATTACCAAACGGCTTATATCGGCAAATGGCATATGGGTGAAGTGGATGATAATCCCATGCCGGGGTGGGATCGTTGGGTGAGCTTTCGCGGCCAGGGTACCTATACTAATCCCACTTTGAATGTGGATGGAGATCGTGATGACTATGAAGGATATACAACGGATATTTTGACTGACTATGCGGTGGACTGGTTGAAGGAGCAGAGTCAAAATGATGATGAGCCGTTTTTTATGTACCTCTCTCACAAAGCGGTACATGCTGAATTTGAGCCTGCCGATCGGCATGATGGTTACTATGATGATATTGAGATCGAATATCCTGAAAGCATGGATAACACCGAACGCAATTATCGTACGAAACCCGATTGGGTTAAGGAGCAGCGTAAAAGCTGGCACGGGGTGGATTATCCCTATCACGGGGATATGAATTTTGATGAGTTTTACCGCGGGTATATCGAATCTCTGCTGGCGCTGGATGAAAGCGTGGGACGTGTACTCGATTATCTTGAAGAGTCTGGGCTGGATGAAAATACCCTGGTAATTTATATGGGTGATAACGGATTTCTGCACGGCGAACACGGGCTTATCGATAAGCGAAATGCCTACGAAGAATCTATGCGCGTGCCGCTGCTGGCCTGGGCTCCGGGCTATATTGAAGGCGGTTCAAAGGTCGATGAGCTGGTAAGAAATATTGATATTGCTCCCACTCTGCTCGAGTTAACGGGAATCCAATCAGATATTGATATGTCGGGACTATCGTTTTTGCCGCTATTAACGGGACAGGAAGAAGATCGCGACCGTGAATTTTTGTACGAGTATTACTGGGAGGCCGCCTTTCCCCATACGCCAACGACCTTTTCTATCCGGGATGATCGTTATAAATATATATGGTATCACGGGGTGTGGGATCAGAATGAACTATATGATCTGAAGGAAGATCCCAACGAACGATACAACCTTATTGAAGCACCCGAACACCAGGAATTGCGCGAGGAAATGCGGGATCGCCTTTTTGATAAGCTGGAGTCGATGGATGCCATGGAGATTCCGCTGCGCCGGTTTAATTTTCAGGCTGATGAAAAACTGAAGGGCGAATAGTATCAAAAAATGATAATTACTCAAAAATCAACAAGAAATGTCTTTTAAAAACTCAGATATATTGATGGCTTTTGTTAAAAAGTATACCCATCTATTTAGTATTACGTTTCTTGCAGCACTGTTTATAATTAGCTGCAGCACTTCACAATCTCCACAATCAGAAGCGGATGATAGAAGTGACACTTCGGAAGTTGAACAGATTTCGGAGGATTCACTGATGACGCTCACCCAGGAACGCACCTTCCAGTATTTTTGGGATGGCGCCGAGCCCAACTCTGGGATGGCTCCAGAACGCTATCATGTGGATGGTGATTATCCCCAAAACGATGAGCATGTCGTAACAACCGGGGGTTCCGGCTTTGGAATTATGGCGATAATTGTTGGTATGGAACGAAATTTTATCAGCCAACAAGAGGGGATAGATCGACTGCAACGTATAACGGACTTTTTAGAAGAATCTGATCGCTTCAAAGGCGCGTGGTCACATTGGATTAACGGTGAAACAGGTGAAACCAAACCATTTGGCGAAAAAGATGACGGGGCCGATCTCGTGGAAACTTCGTTTTTGGTGCAGGGATTAATTACGGCCAGGCAGTATTTGCGTCAGCAAGGCGGAGCTCAGGAAGAGGAGTTAGCCAATCAAATTGATGAGCTGTGGCGCGAAGTGGAGTGGGACTGGTTCACCAAAGACGGGGAGGAAGATGTCTTATACTGGCACTGGTCACCAGACCACGGATGGGAGATGGATTTTCCACTTGAAGGATACAACGAAGTATTGATAACGTATGTGATGGCCGCTTCTTCTCCCACGCACGGGATTTCTGATGATCCTTATCACGAAGGCTGGGCACGAGGTGGTGGTATTGAAGCGAACGTAAATACCTATGGATATGAGCTACAACTTTCTCACAACGGGGCTGAAGAATACGGCGGACCGCTTTTCTGGGCGCATTACTCGTATTTGGGACTCGACCCGCGCGGGCTCGAAGATCAGTATGCTGATTATTGGGAGGAGAACAGAAATCATACGCTTATAAATCGCCAGTGGGTAATCGAGAATCCCGAAGGATATGAAGGCTATGGCGAAGATTTATGGGGATTGACCGCAAGCTACAGCGTTGACGGATATGCCGCCCACAGACCTACGGAAGATTTGGGCGTGATTACTCCCACAGCTGCACTTTCCTCTTTTCCTTACACTCCCGAAGAGTCAATGGATGTACTCGAAAATCTCTATTACAACTATAACGAAGAGCTGTTGGGCAAATACGGGTTTTATGACGCTTTTAGTGTGGAACATAGTTGGTACCCACAGAGATATCTGGCCATTGATCAAGGACCTATTGTTGTAATGATGGAAAATCATCGTTCCGGCCTGCTTTGGGATCTGTTTATGTCGGCTCCCGAAGTGCAGGAAGGATTGGAAAAACTGGATTTCGAAAGTCCCCATTTAAACTAAGGAGGCTGGCTTTGGCGGGTGGCAAAGTGCTGCTTGGACAATCAAAGCCTATAACGGATATTTAGCGTAACCAAATCCGTAAAAAAAACTGATGACAATGCGTAAACAAAATTCCAAATTTATACTCTTACTGTTGTTCGTTGGATTATTGACTTTTGGATGCAGTGATCCCGAACCACCTGAAGGAATGGTTTATTTTGCAGGTGGAGAAATTACTATTGGATCCAATGGGGGACCTCCAAACGAATATCCTTCTCATGAGGTGACAGTAGAACCCTTTTTTATCGATGCTCAGCCGGTTACAGTGGCAGAGTTTACAGAGTTTGTTGAAGAAACCGGCTATACAACCCAAGCCGAAAAATTTGGTGACTCTGGAGTCTTTGTGGTAGATGCCGGTGAATGGGATCTTCTGGAAGGAGCTTACTGGAAATATCCGTTGGGCAAAGAGGGGCCCGAAGCCAAGCCTGATCATCCCGTAACCCAGGTCAGCTGGAATGACGTTCAGGCCTACTGTGAGTGGGCCGACAAGCGGTTGCCTACCGAGCAAGAGTGGGAATATGCAGCACGAAATGGTGAAAATTCTGATGACAAATACAGCTGGGGCGACAGCCTTGAGGAAGATGGGGAGTTTAAAGCCAATGTGTGGCAGGGACAGTTTCCCGATTCCGCTAACGTGCAGGATGGACATCTTTATACCTCTGCCGTTGGTGAATATGGGGAGACCAAATCTGGGATGACTGATATGGGCGGCAACGTCTGGGAGTGGACATCCTCGACCTATGATTTGTATGAAGGTAATCCCAAATCAATAAACGTAGCTCCCAATACCATGGTGCTTAAAGGGGGTTCTTTTCTTTGTGATTCAACCGTATGTCACGGTTATCGCGTGAGCGCCCGCTCATTTAATTCCAAAGAAACTGCAACGGTCCACATGGGCTTTCGCACTGCCAAAAGTGTTAAATAAATTATTGTGATGGATTATATACTTAACAAAATATTGATTGTGGTTGTCTTTGCAGGATTTCTTTTTGTTGGTTGTGGGGATGAAGAATCCGAAACGCAGTGGCATAAAGGAAATTTACATACCCATTCGTACTGGAGCGACGGTGACGACTATCCCGAAATGATTATGAAATGGTACAAGGGGAACGGCTATGATTTTGTGGCGTTGTCTGACCATAATACGCTGGCCGAGGGAGAGAAATGGATCGAGCCTGAAAAAGACAGCCAGCATGAGAAAACATTTCAAAATTATTTGGATGAATATGGCGAAGACTGGGTTGAATTTGAAGAAAATGAAGATCACTATCGGGTTCGGCTGAAAACGCTGGAAGAATATCGCACGCTTTTCGAAGAGGAGGGGCAATTTCTGGTATTGAAATCCGAAGAAATTACCGACGGATTTGAAGATAAGCCCATCCACGTGAACGCCACTAATATCCAGGAGCTTATCGAGCCGCAGGGCGGCAACAGCGTGGTTGATGTGATGCAGAATAATATCGATGCGGTTCATGAGCAGCGCGAGGAAACTGGTGAGCCTATGTTCCCGCATATTAATCACCCAAACTTCGGTTGGTCAATCACGGCCGATGATCTCAAAAAGCTTGAGGGCGAACGATTTTTCGAAGTATATAACGGACATCCCCACGTGCATAACGAAGGAGATTCACTGCGTTCGGGAACCGAACAGATGTGGGACGAAGTGATTACTCATTATCTGCTTGAAGGTAAGCCGGTGATGTATGGCATTGCTGTGGATGACGCCCATCACTACCATGAGATGGATAACGATCACGCCAATCCTGGCCGCGGATGGATTCAGGTGAAAAGCCAAAAGCTATCACCCGATTCTATTATTGCCGCTATGGAACGTGGCGATTTTTATTCTACAAATGGAATAAGCCTAAAAGAAATAGATTTTAACGGCGAAATGTTGTCCATAGATATTGATGCCGAAGAGGGCGTGAATTATACCACCGAGTTTATCGGTACCCATTCCGATTCGACTGGTGACATTGGGACACTATTTAAAACGGAGGAAGGTACTGAGCCTGCTTATACTTTTTCTGGAGGAGAAATATATATAAGAGCAAAAATCACATCCGACAAGAAAAAGGAAAATCCTTATTCGGAAGGTGAATTCGAAGTAGCATGGGTGCAGCCCGTAATGTCGGAATAAAAGATGAAGATTTTTTTCTTAAATATATTGGCTGTGTTTTGCTACCTGCTGTTTTCGGGTGGGGTATTATTCGCCCAACAGGCTGATCTTCCGGAGGATGAGGCACCCCGTCTTAAAAAGAGTATAAATGATGATTGGGATTTCCGCTTTGACGAGTCGGAGGTTGGTGACTGGAAAGAAGTTGATCTCCCGTACACTTGGAATAATAAGGATGCTTTTGATGAGGAATCCGGCTACAACCGTACGGTTGGATTGTATCAAAAAGAATTGGATTTAGAGCCCGAACCTGAGAAAAAATATATACTTGTTTTTGAGGCGGTTAATCAAACAGCTGATATCTATATCAACGGCGAACATGCCGCCAATCACAAAGGCGGATACACGGCATTTACGGTCGATGCCACTCCGTATTTAAAAGAAGAAGGTCCGAATGAAATCCAGGTCAAAGTTGATAATCGTCATGACGAGAATATTCCGCCGCTGAAAGGTGATTTCAACTTTTATGGTGGAATTTATAGGGATGTTTGGCTTATGGAGCTTAATGATACCCATTTCGATTTCGGAGACTATGGCTCGTCGGGGATTTTTGTGACGACACCCGAGGTCTCGGATTCCTCGGCTTCGGTACAGATTGAAGGCAATATCAGCAGTGAAGATTCTGGGCAGAGTGAATTCAGGATTGTTAACACGTTGTACGATCCTGATGAGCAGAAAGTAGTCCAAAAGGAAAAGAACATTGACGCGACCGATGAAGAACGTTCATTTACCGAAACGTTCGAATCTGTTGATGCACCCGAGCTTTGGCATCCCGATCATCCGAATTTATATACGGTGATAAGCGAGATTAAATCCAAAGATGGTTCCAAAGTATTTGACCAAAAAAGTACATCCATTGGTTTTCGATGGTTTGACTTTGATGCAGACAAAGGATTTATCCTGAACGGGGAACCGCTGAAGTTGAAGGGCGTCAATCGACATCAGGACTACAAAGGAAAGGCTAATGCCTTGAGTAATGCACGTCACGTTGCGGATATGGAACTGGCAAAAGAAACAGGCGCAAATTTTTTGCGGACGGCCCACTATCCGCAAGACCCGGCGGTGCTGGAAGCGGCCGATCGACTCGGTTTGCTTGTGACGATAGAGATTCCGCTTGATCACGAAATTACAGACAGCAAGGGTTTTTACGAGAACTCCGTTCGCATGCAGCGAGAGATGATTCGTCAGAATTTTAACCATCCAAGCATAATTGTTTGGGCGTATATGAACGAGATGCTGCTTGGACGAAATTGGGAGGATGACCGAGATCATATTAACAAGATTGTTGATTTTGCGAAGGAATTGGAGGCGGTGACCCGCGAAGAGGATTCCACCCGTTATACAATGATCCCCAACCACGGCGACTTTGAGCTGTATCATAAATCAGGGCTGACGGACATTCCAATGCTGGTGGGCTGGAATCTCTATTTTGGGTGGTACGAAAGTGATCTCGAGGGAGCGGGTGATTTTCTTGATCGTCACCACGAAAAATTGCCCGAACAACCGGTGCTTATCACTGAATATGGAGCGGGTTCTGATCCGCGGATTCGTACCGAGGATCCGCTTCGGTTTGATTTTTCTGTGGAGTGGCAAAACCGGTTTATGCAGCAAAACCTGGAGGAAATTTATCAGCGCGATTTTGTGGCGGGGGCTGCGGTATGGAACTTGTTTGATTTCGGATCGGCCAGTCGTCGGGACGCCGTTCCTGCAATCAACAGTAAAGGATTGATGACTTTCGATCGGGAACCGAAGGATTCCTATCAGTTGTTACGGGCATGGTTTTCGGAAGAACCTACCGTTCGTATTGGCTCAAAAAGCTGGGAGCAGCGTACTGGGAAAGTTGATTCTGGAAAAGCTAAAGTCTCAACGCAAAAGGTTGCGGTCTATGGAAATACCGGGGATGTTGAACTACATCTGAATGGTGAGTCTCTGGGGCAAAAAGATTTCAAAAATCACATTGCTGTATGGGATGTGCCTTTTACAGACGGACGAAATGTATTACGGGCAACAACCGATGATAGAGGTAAAGAGGCCGAAGATGTTGCGACGGTAAATTTTGAGATGCACTATCCGCAGGCCGAAACCTCGAGAAAAGGGTTTAAAGATATCTACGTTAATGCGGGAGCAAATTTCTATTTCGTGGATGAAAAAAATGGCATGGTATGGCACCCCGATGAACCCTATGAGCAGGGATTTTGGGGCTACAAAGGGGGGGAGCGTTTTATGCCCAGAAATAGGGGGATAGGTTCACCGGAAGACATTATGGGAACCCAGCACGATCCGCTGTTTCAAACCCAGCGAATTGATGCCGGGCAGTATCGTTTCGATATCCCAAAAGGAACCTATGAAGTAACGTTTTTATTTGCCGACCTGCGTGATGAGACCTCAATTTTTGATGTTTTTATCAATGATGATCCCGTGTTGAAAGATGTTACCCTTGGCGCAGAAAAGTCACCCAAAGCTATTGAGAAGAGTGTTGTTATTGATCATTCCTCCGATTCACTTGTTATTTCTTTTGGCGATTCTGAGGAAAATGCGGTTAACGGTATTGGAGTTCGAAAAATTAAATAAGCTAACTTTACTTTTAAAATTAAAACAATGCAGATACAAAACAGTTTATGGAATCGTCCTTTAAAGGTGATATTTCCATTAATTTTTATTCTTTTTGTCGGTTGTCAGGATTTTAATCGATCCTCATCTGATGATGGCGTGGAAGCCAAAGTAGATTCGGTACTAAGTGAAATGACGCTGGAAGAAAAAATTGGCCAACTGACTCTTTATACCAGTGATTTTGACCAGACTGGCCCCACGGTTCGTGAGGGATACAAAGAAGATATTCAAAAGGGCAGAGTGGGTGCTGTTTTTAATGCGTATGGTGCAGAATTCAATCGGGAGTTGCAGGAGATGGCTGTCGAAGAAACGAGGCTGGGCATTCCACTGCTGTTTGGCTATGATGTGATTCATGGGCACAAAACAATCTTCCCTATTCCACTGGGAGAAACAGCCAGCTGGGACCCTGAACTCATGCAAGAAACAGGGCGGGTTGCGGCGCTGGAAGCCTCCGCCCAAGGCTTGCACTGGACATTTGCTCCCATGATTGATGTGTCGCGCGATGCCCGGTGGGGACGTATTGCCGAAAGTGCTGGCGAAGATACCTATCTTAATACCGTGGTTGCACGGGCAAAGGTGAGGGGTTTTCAGGGAGATGATTTAGATTCTCCAAGCACCATTTTATCAACGGCCAAGCACTTTGCAGGCTATGGCGCGGCTAAGGCCGGGCGTGACTATCATACGGTTGATATTTCTGAGCGAACGCTGCGCGAAGTGTACCTACCCCCGTTTGAAGCTACGGTAGAAGAAGGGGTAGGTTCATTTATGACGGCTTTTAATGAAATTGGGGGCGTTCCAGCTACGGGCAGCGAATATCTATTTACGGATATCTTGCGCGACGAATGGGGATTTGATGGATTTGTTGTTTCTGATTATACGGCCATCAACGAGTTGATGCCACATGGGGTAGCTGCTGATTCTGCTGAAGCAGGTGCCTTGGCCATAAATGCGGGTGTTGATATGGATATGCAGGGAGCAATTTACCATAAACATTTGCCTGAGCTTGTAGAGGAGGGGATCGTATCTGAAGAAACGGTTGACGAAGCCGTGCGACGCATTCTGCGCTACAAGTTTAAACTGGGACTGTTTGACGATCCGTACAAATATTCTGATGAGGAACGAGAAGAGGAGATTGTACTTAATGAAGATCATATGGAGTTAGCTCGCGAAACTGCACGAGAGTCAATGGTACTTCTTAAAAATGAGGATGAGACCCTTCCGTTGAGCAAAGACATTGGTTCTTTGGCCGTAATTGGTCCACTGGCCGATAACCAGGAACACCTGATTGGCTCGTGGTCGGCCGCGGGAGAAACCTCAGACGCGGTTACTCTAATGGATGGTATTGAGGAGGTGGCTTCTTCTCAGACGCAAATCAACTATGCTAAAGGAGTGGAAATTGAATCAGAAGATAAAAGCGGTTTTTCAGAAGCCGTTCAGGCAGCCAACCAATCTGATGCGGTAATTTTAGCCATTGGCGAAGAAAAGTTGATGAGTGGGGAAGCAGCCAGCCGTTCGGAAATTGATCTACCGGGTGTGCAGCAGGATTTGATTCGTGAAATTAAGAAAACAGGCAAACCTGTTGTGTTGGTTCTTATGAATGGACGACCCCTTGATTTGACCTGGGAGGATGAGAACGTGCCGGCCATTCTGGAAACCTGGTTTGCCGGAACGCAAGCAGGTCCGGCTATCGCCGATATTCTTTTTGGGGATGATAACCCCTCTGGAAAACTTCCAGTTACTTTTCCACGATCGGTGGGCCAGATTCCCATTCATTATGACATGAAGAATACCGGTCGACCCAAAAGCGATAACAAATATACCTCTAAATACCTGGACGTACCCAATTCTCCGCTCTATCCGTTTGGATATGGATTAAGTTATACCACATTTGAGTATTCTGATATTGCGTTGGATAAATCCGAACTTTCAGGAACGGATAGCTTACAGGCCACAGTGGAGGTTTCGAATACCGGAGATCGCGAGGGCGAAGAGGTGGTACAGCTTTATATCCGGGATATGAACGCCAGTGTTACGCGTCCGGTAAAAGAGCTCAAAGCCTTTGAAAAAATCAGTCTCGATGCTGGAGAAACCAAAGAGATTAGCTTTACTATTGATCGCACAGATCTTGAGTTCTATGACATAGATATGAATTTGACAGCTGAGCCGGGTGAATTTAAGGTATTCATTGGGACAAATTCCGAAGATGTGCAAGAAGCAGAATTCGAATATCGCGATGAATAGTTCAATATGCTAATGAAGTAGGATTAAAAAACAAAGCCCGAGCATATTGTTTGATGTGCTCGGGCTTTTGTAATTTGTTTGAAGGTCTTTTAACTATTGCTCACTGCCAACATTCCCAGCAATTTTTCAGCTTCCGTGACCTGGTCACTGTCATCATATTCATCAATAATTTTTTGAGCATATTCATGCGCTCGTTCCTTATCAGAGGCATCATGATACGCATTAGCAGCTTCGAGATAGTTGTAAGGTGTGGTTGTGTCATTCACATCCCATTCGGCTGCCTTAACATATAATTCAGCGGCTTGAACATGATTGCCAAGCTCGGTATGAACCATCGCATTAAAGGAAAGGGGACCAACGCCCATTATACCTTCAGGGATCTCATATCCCTCAATGTATTGCAGTGATTCTTCGTGATTTCCAAGTTTAAAAGCACTTACCGCTGCATAATATTGAGCAAGGTTGGCGGCATCGGTGATGCTGTAATTGTTGATGATCTGCTGAAAGCCAGCTGTGAAATCCTCATCGGAACCATAAAGAGCCTCCTCATAATTACCTTGCAGGTATGCCTGGGTAGCATAACCCATAAGCTCCTGGGCCTCCGTTTCTTGGATATCGGTATAGTAGTAATAGCCTACCGACCCACCGATAATTAGGATAAGGGCAATGATGCCACCAATTACAGAGCTTTTATTTTGGTCATAAAAACTTTGTGCTTTAGAAAAAGTATCCAGGAGTATGTCTTGCTCCAGTTCTTCTTTTACTCGTTTCTTATTCATGATTTAAAACTTGTTGTCGGTTAATTTCAGAGGTAGCTGAAAATATGATTGTTTTAATTGATAGTAAAATTAAAGAGTCTCTAATTTCCCCTTTGAAAGCTGATAGATGGTATCAGATCGCTCGGCAATACCTTTTTCATGGGTGATGAGCAGAATGCTGACATCCTCAATCTCTCTCAGGTTAAACAGGTAATCCAAAATAACGTCGGTATTATCTTCATCGAGATTACCTGTAGGCTCATCGGCAAGAATCAGATCGGGGTTGTTCATCAGGGCTCGCGCCATGGCTACACGCTGCTGTTCACCACCGGAAAGTTGAGTAGGACGGTGTTCAGCCCGATCCGGGATACCAAACTCTTTTAACAAGTAATGGGCTCGTTCTTTGGCCTCCTCAGGGGGCGTTCCCTGAATGAGAGAAGGCATCATAATATTTTCCAAAGCCGTAAACTCCGGCAACAGATGGTGAAACTGAAACACAAATCCCAGCTTGCGATTTCTAAACTGCGCCAGCGACTCTGAATCCATATCATAAATGGATTCATCCTCCCAAAGCACCGATCCCGTATTAGGTTTATCAAGTCCTCCCAAAACGTGTAGCAGCGTACTTTTACCACTGCCACTTACGCCAACCACCGTTGATATTGATCCCTTTTTTATTTGGATAGAAGTATCATCCAGTACGGTTAACGTGCCGGTACTGGACTCCGTTTTGTACTTTTTCGTGATGTTTTTTCCTTCCAAAATGATCGTCATGGGCAACTATTATTCTTCGGTATTGCTTAAATTGAATCCCGGATAGATGATAGGCTCTACATGTTCGCATTTTGCGGTCTCAGGATCGACTTTGGCCAACAGTCCGCACATTTGATTGTTTCCATTTGCCAACCGGTAGCGATGGGGGGTTCCGAGCTTAAATCGCTTCATTGAGGTGTTTTTGTCCATTCCCAAAACAGAATTAAATGAGCCGGTCATCCCTACATCACTGATGTATCCCATGCCATCAGGAAAAATTCGGGCATCGTTGGTGGGGATGTGCGTATGTGTTCCAACCATCACGGAGATATTGCCATCGAGATGCCAGGCCAAGGCAAGTTTTTCAGCGGTAGCTTCGGCATGAAAATCCAAAAAAATAAGGTCTGTTTCGTCCTGTATGCGTTCGATGACCCAGTCGGCGGTGCTAAAGGGACAATCAATATCCTGCATAAACGTTCGTCCCTGTAAATTAATAACACCGATTTTTAATTCGGTATTGGGAATATTATACGTGCCAAAACCGTAGCCCGGGTTACCTCTTGGGTAATTCATGGGACGCAAAATGTTGCCGTCCTCTTTCATGTAATCAAACACTTTCCATTTGGCAAAAGAGTGATTTCCGCCCGTAATTACATGGACTCCCAAGTCGTAAAGGCGTTGGATAATGGATCGGTTAATTCCTTTACCTTCGTGTGAATTTTCTCCATTGGCGATTACAAAGTCAGCCTCGTGCTTATCAATAAGACTGGGCAAAATCGTTTCCAAAAGGCTTAATCCGGGTTCGCCAACGATATCACCTACAAAAAGTATATTCAATAAATTCTTAGACATGCTCGATAGTTAAAAACCAAAAATAGCTTCCAGAATGAAGCTGTAAAAGTAAGGAAAATAACATCCTTATCAGAATCGAATTGCCAATCTATTCCCGAATTTCCTCGATAAAGCTCTCAAGAGATTTATTAACGTTTTGAAGCATTTTATCTTCTTGCTGATTGAGCTCACGATTACGTTTGCGTTCTTCAAAGAGTTCCTCAGCGATACTCAGTGCGGCAAGCGTCATAATCGTAGTGTCGGGCTGCTTGTTGAGCTCCTTTTTATATTGGCGGAATTTGTCATCTACATACCCGGCAATGCGTTTCATCGCCTCTTCTTCAGAATCCTCGACCTTTAACGGAAACTCTTTGTTAAGTATAGTTACCTTAATTGATTTCATTGTCCATCCTCCAAATGATTGTCAATTTTTGATATCAATCCCAGTACCTGGTGACGCAGGGAGAGACGTTCCGATTCTGAAATAGCAGAATAGATATCGGTCTGACCATCCTGAATTTCTTTTAGTTTGGAGCGGAGATCGCTGTTTTCTTTTTTAAGCTCTTTGATCTCGTTATTGAGCGTATTAATCTCCTCACGAATCTGGTCAAGCAGCTCATGAAATTGCTCTTGGTATGGACTTTCGTTTGATAACACGATCCAATATTATTGTCGAAGTTTAGCTGAATACCGTTCTTCAAGAACCTTTAGAACGTTATTAATTATAGGTTCTACATCCTTGATAGTCAAAGTCTTTTCTTCATCAATAAAAGAAAGTCTAAAAGCAATACTTTTTTTGTTTTTGCCCAGGGATTCGCCCTCAAAAACATCGAACACATCCAGTTCTTTTAGCGAATTGCCAGCAGTTTCTTCGATGGCATCAAGTAGCTCTCCAGCTTTGATGTGAGTATCTACAACAACGCCAAAGTCAAAATCGAATGCTGGGTATTTAGGTACCGGCTTGTATTGCTCCCTGCGAATCTTCTGCAGCATGTCAGCAATTTTGGTCAAAGAAAGTTCTGCAACAAAAGCTGGCAACTCAATATCATAATGTGCGCGCATTTCTTTGGAAACTTTAAACATGCGACCTATCTCCTGATCCTGAAACTGGTAGTAAAGTTCATTCTGCTCGTTGGAATTCGCATCCAATTCATCAAGGAGGCCGAGCTGACTTAAAAAGCTTTCTACATGTGCTTTAAGATCGAAAACATTAAAGTGCTGAGGTTCTGTTTTCCAATGCTCAATCGTTTTAAATCCTGCTATTCCAAACAAAATTGTTGTTTCTTCTTTGATATTCGCGTGATAAGTTCCCTTATCCGCTTTTTCAAAAACATGTCCCACTTCAAAAAAGCGTACCTGTTTGGCTTTGCGATTAAAGTTATAGGCCACTGATGAAAGAAATCCATAGAGTAGAGAAGGCCGCAGGGTAGTCATGTCCGTAGAGATTGGATTGAGCGTGTGAATCATGGTATCAAGATCACCCAGCAGGGCGGCATCTTCTTCAGGCATCAGCGAGTTCGAGTAGATTTCCCGAAATTGCATTCCTTTAGCCAGATCTTTGGCTTTGGTAAGGAGCTGTTCCCAGTCGGTGAGCGGCTCGGGAGAGGTGAATTTGCCGTGCTTGGGTGTGGGAATATTGTTGTAGTCGAACAGGCGACCCACTTCTTCAATGAGGTCAACCTCGCGATCCAAATCCGGCCGAAAAGTGGGGATAGAGTAGGTGAGGGTTTCCTCATCTTTTTCCAAAAGGGTAAACTCCAGTCCTACAAGAATCTCTTCTATTTTGTCGATAGAAAAATCAGTACCCAGCAGACGGTTTACGTATGATTTGCGCAGCGTTAACTCCTCTTCTTCCGTTTTTACGGGATGTACATCGGTGCAGGCATCAACAATGGTACCCCCGGCAACTTTTGCGATAAGTTCGGCGGCACGTTCGGCGGCAGCGCGCTGTAGCTGTGGATCCACGCCACGTTCGAATCGGTAGGAGGCATCGGATTGCAGCATTTGTTCTTTGGCTGTTTTACGAATAGTAGCGGGGTCAAAATAGGCGCTTTCGATAAGTACATCGGAGGTCTTTTCGCTTACCTCGGAATCCACTCCGCCCATAACACCGGCAATAGCAACAGGCTCTTCGGCATCACAAATAAAAAGCGTGCCTGCCGAACAGCTCCGTTTGACATGATCGAGAGTTTCAAATTCGACTTCCTCATCAAAATCCTTAACCACAATTTTATTTCCCTTAATGGTGTGGGCATCAAAGCCGTGAAGGGGTTGGCCCAGCTCGAACATCACATAGTTGGTGATGTCAACCACGTTATTCACCGGACGCACACCAATCGCTTTTAATTTATTTTGCAGCCAGGCCGGGGATTCCTCAACAGTTACCCCTTTAACCAGTTTGCCGACGTACCGGTTACATTTTTCTGGGGATTCAATCTCAATTTGAATGTCTTTTAAGTCAGCTGCTTCGTCAAAATCAGAAGAAAAAGGTTTTTGGAGTGTGAGATTCAGTGCCGCAGCTAAATCGCGGGCAACACCTATGTGACAGGTGGCATCGGGTCGATTGGGTGTGAGCTCAATATCTATAATAAAATCTTGGTACAGGTCGATGGCTTCATGCAGCGGAGTGCCGGTTTTAAGATTGCTATCGAGCACCATAATACCGCTGTGATCGTCGCCCAGGCCAAGCTCATCTTCGGCGCAGATCATCCCGTTGGATTTTTCGCCACGTAATTTTGCCTTTCGGATGGTAAACGGTTCCCCATTGTCCGTTTCGACGGGCAGGGTAGTGCCTACCGTAGCAACCGGTACTTTTTGTCCAGCTGCGACATTATCAGCCCCACAGATAATTTGATTTTTTTCGGTGCCAATATCGACTTGACAGATGCGCAGGCGATCAGCGTTGGGATGGTCGCTAACTTCCAAAACCTCACCAACGACGACGCCATCAAGTTTGCTGCCGTATTGAACGACTTCTTCGACCTCTAAGCCAATGAGGGTTAGCTTTTCGGCCGTTTCTTGGGGCGATAAATCAAGATCGATAAATTCGTTAAGCCAGTTATATGAAATCTTCATTTAGCAATAAATAATTTTAGTAGAACGCGGATTAGGCAGATAAGACGGGTACCTACAGCGCAAGAGTATCTGACTTTTGGACCGCGTTATCAGTATTCTATTTAATGAAATTGTTCTAAAAATCGGACATCATTATTGTAAAAAATGCGAATGTCATCAATTTGGTGGCGAAGCATAGCAATTCGTTCCACGCCCATACCCCATGCAAAGCCGGTGTATTCTTCAGGATCAATATCCACGGCTTTTAGCACGTTGGGATCTACCATTCCCGAACCGAGAATTTCAAGCCATTTGCCGTTGTCATTGGGATCATTAGTTTCCCACCAGATATCCATTTCCAGGCTCGGTTCGGTGAAGGGAAAATAACCGGGACGCAGGCGATATTTTACATCCGAACCAAACATTAATTTGGCAAAGCTTATGAGCGTTTCCTTGAGTTCCGCTATGCTTACATCGGTATCAATGTAAAGTGCTTCTACTTGGTGAAAGAGGAAGTAAGATTTTGGGGATACGGCCTCATTACGATATACACGTCCTGGCATGATGGCGCGAATAGGCGGTTCTTTTTCTTGCATCAGCCGAATCTGAACAGGAGAGGTGTGCGTTCGCAATACCAAATCCTGATCTTCTTCATTTTTTTCAACAAAAAACGTATCCTGTTCGTCCCGAGCCGGATGGTTAGGTGGAAAATTGAGTGCGGTAAAATTGTGGAAATCATCCTCAATTTCCGGTCCGTCGGCAATAGAAAATCCAAGTCGGTAAAAGATATTTTTCATCTCCTCCATGGTCTGTGTAAGGGGATGATAGGATCCTGCTGCACAAGGGGGAGCGGGAAGCGTAATATCATCAGTGGCCTTCAAATCGGCTACTTCTTCGCGCTCTAATCGCTGCTGAGCGTCATCAAACTTTTGTTGAGCCAGGTTCTTAACGTCATTCATAGCTCGTCCCACTTCTGCTTTTTGCTCATTAGGCACTTCACCCATCCTCGAAAACATCGACTGGATTTTGCCGTTGCGGGAAAGAAATTCGAGTCGAAAGGCCTCGAGCTCTTTCTTATTAGAGATACTGAATTCAGTTACTTTTTTTTGTAGTGTTTGTATATCGTCAAGCATGAGCGTTGTTCGGGAATGATTTCAGCTATATATGAAATACGCAATACGCTTTACGCTTTCGAATAAGCAGCGTATGGCGTATTGCGTAATGAACACGTGGAATCTATTTAATTAGCGGGAACCCTTCAATGGGAAATAAAAAAAACCGATCCTCCCGAAGATACGAGGGGACCGGTTTTAAAAATCATTGCACGCTATTAGCTTTGAGCTTCTTCGACAATAGCGGTGAATGTCTCTGGATCATTGACGGCAAGATCAGCCAAGACCTTGCGGTTGATCTGAATGTCTTTTTGTCCTAAGGCTCCCATCAGTCGTGAGTAGGTAGTACCGTTTTGACGGGCAGCAGCGTTAATGCGTGTAATCCAGAGCTTTCTGAATTCACGTTTGCGAACTTTGCGGTCGCGATACTGATAGAGCATCCCTTTTTCGACCGTGTTTTTCGCAAACTTATAAACATTTTTTCGCTTGCCCCAGTAACCTTTCGCCTGTTTTAAAATCTTACGGCGACGGCGACGGGAAGCCACCTTGTTTCTTGATCGTGGCATTTTGTCTAATGTTTAAGAGTTAATAATTAATGATTTAGCTATTGGGAAGCATCTGCTCAACGCGATCTTTCTGCGTATCGTTAACCGTAGTGGTTTTGCCGAGCTTACGCTTCTTTCTTCTGGTTTTTTTAGTGAGGATGTGGCGTTTCCCAGCCTTTTTACGCAAATACTTGCCGGAAGCGGTTTTCTTAAAACGTTTTTTTGCCCCACTATGTGACTTCATCTTTGGCATGATAAAATACCTTTGTGTAGTTCTTGGAATTATGGCTTGGAAGATAAGTAATTACGGATACAGATTAAACAATTAAATCAAAGATAATATTTCTGTATCCTCATATAAACAGAAGATACCGCCCCCTTAAAAGAGATGGTATCTTCATCATTTATTTGGGAATATCTTGTGGTAGACTATGAACCGCCCTTACCGGTAGGAGCCAGCATCATAATCATCCGGCGACCTTCCATATTTGGTTTGGATTCAATTTCGCTAACATCATCCAGTTCTTCGGCAAGATTTTGGAGCAGTTCTTCTCCCTTTTCGGTATATAGCATATCTCGGCCACGAAACTGAACAGTAGCTTTTACTTTGTCTCCGCCTTCAAGAAATTCACGGGCATGACGCGTTTTAAAATTAAGGTCATGATCATCCGTATTAGGTCGAAACCGGAGCTCTTTAACCTGAACAGTATGTTGCTTCTTTTTGGCCTCTTTCTCTTGCTTTTTCTTCTTGTACATATATTTACCGAAGTCGAGCACTTTACATACCGGGGGTTTGGCATTGGGTGCTACTTCTACAAGATCTAACCCATATGATTCGGCTATTTCAATAGCACGATCAATGGGCACAATTTCATGCTCCTTTTCAACATCTTCGGGATGTATAACCCGTACTTTGGATGCGCGAATCTCTTCGTTAGCATTAGGGCGATCTTTGTTGCCCCGTGGTCGTGGTCTTCTACTTCTTGCGATAAGTTACCTCTGTATTTTTATTAGAATTTAAACTAATGGTTTGGTACTTCTTTGTTATCAATCTCGTCTGTGAGATTAGAAAGAAATTCAGAAAAATCAAAGGTGCCAATATCACCTTCTTTGTGGCGGCGAACCGAAACGGTTCCATCTGATTCCTCATCACCACCAACTATTAACATATATGGAATCTTGCTCGTTTCAGCATCTCGGATTTTTCCGCCAATAGGTTCACTGCGTGTATCGACTTCAACGCGAATATCTTTTTCTTTTAAGTGTGAGGCACACTTAAAAGCGTATTCATTAAAATCATCCGAAACAGGAATAATCTGAACCTGCTTAGGCGCCAGCCAAACGGGAAAGTCACCCGCAAAATGCTCAATTAAAATACTTGTAAAACGCTCCATAGATCCGAAAGGAGCTCGGTGAATAATAACCGGACGGTGCTTATTATTATCAGAACCTACATACGTCAAATCAAAACGTTCGGGCATCACATAATCGACCTGTATGGTGCCCAGCTGCCATTTTCGACCGATGGCATCTCGAATAATAAAGTCGATTTTGGGTCCATAGAAACTGGCTTCACCGCGGGCGATTTTGTAGTCGAGCTTCATTTCATCGGCAACCTCTTTAATTTCTCGCTCGGCCCGATCCCAAAACTCTGTTGCACCACCGTATTTTTCATCGTTGTCATCACGGTAGGAGAGACGGATATCCACCGGCATCTCGAAGGTGCCAAACACAAGTTCGGTCAGTTCAATTACGTTGACAATCTCATCTTTGAGCTGATCATGAGTACAATAAATATGAGCGTCATCCTGAGTAAAGCCGCGGACTCTCGAAAGTCCGTTTAATTCACCAGATTGTTCGTAGCGATAGACGCTGCCAAACTCTGCCAGCCGCAACGGCAGGTCGCGATAGCTGCGTAACTCGTTCGAGTAAATACGGTGATGGTGCGGACAATTCATGGGTTTCAACAGATATCCTTCACCATCTTCGTTCATCTCAATGGGATTGTATTGCGACTCCCGGTAATAGGGGAAGTGCCCCGATGTACGATAAAGTTCAAGGTTTCCGATATGCGGTGTGATAACTTCTTTATATCCGCGCTTTTTTTGTTCCTCCCGCAAAAAAGCTTCAAGCGTTCTGCGCAATACCGTTCCGTTGGGCAGCCATACCGGTAAGCCCTGACCTACCATCTGATCGATCATATAGATGCCAAGCTCTTTGCCCAGCTTTTTATGATCTCGTTTCTTGGCTTCCTCAACCCGCTCAATATATTGGTTAAGAAGCTTTTGCTTGGGAAAGGAAATCCCGTAGATACGCGTAAGCTGCTCGTTTTTTTCATTGCCGCGCCAGTAAGCTCCGGCTAAACTGGTTAATTTTACTGCTTTAATACGTCCCGTATTGGGGATGTGCGGCCCCCGGCATAAGTCAGTAAAACTGCCCTGTTGATAAAAGGTGATGTCTCCATCTTGAAGATCTTCAATAAGTTCGATCTTATATTGGTTATCGGCACCCTTATAGAAATTGAGGGCTTCTTGTTTTGACACCGGCTTGCGAGTGAATTCATTTTTCTCACGGGCCAGCTCAATCATTTTGTGTTCAATTTCTTCCAAATCATCCTGACCAACAGTTTGATCTCCGAAATCGATATCATAATAGAAGCCATTTTCAACGGGGGGACCGATGGCAAACTTGGCATTGGGATACAGCTCCTGAATGGCTTCGGCCAGCACGTGTGCGGATGAGTGCCAAAAGGTATATTTACCATCGTCGCTATCCCAGGTATTGATAGTAATTGTACCATCGCGATCAATGGGACGATCCAAATCCATGATTTCGTCGTCCAGTGTTATGCTTAGTGCTTCTCGAGCTAACCCTTTCGAAATTGACTCAGCTACTTCGCGTCCAGTTACACCCTTTGGGAATTTTTTTTCGCTTCCGTCGGGAAAAGTGATGGTAATTTGTTCAGCCATTCAGATTATGAAGTTCGTTTGGTGCTTATTAATTCGTTATTTGAAGCAAGTAAAGATATAAAAATTAAAAAAGAGGCACAGATACATTTTGGGTATAAATAAAAAAATTGAAAGCCGGTTTTATTTATTGATTAAGAATTATAGATTATCAGCCGATAACTAAGGAAGGATCAGTTATATAAAAGTTCAGTCTTATAAAAATGGATTTTTCGGCTACCTCTTTTTTTGATGTCCAACCTATTTTTATCCTCGATCACGAAACGCTTGATATTTTAGATGTCAATCAAGCAGTTATTGAGCGTTATGGCTATTCTCGAGATCAGTTATTAACGATGAATGTTAATGATCTCGGAGAAAAGAAAAAGCGTGTTGAGCTTATTGATGGTACTTCTGAGAGTGATAGCAGCGTGGACAAAATATGGAGGCAGCAAGCCTGCCAGGGTGAGGAGCTGTATGTGCAATTCACGTATCATGATTTTTATCAAGATGGTAAGGTTGTTAAAATTGCTGTTGCACACGATGTTACCGAGCAGGTTCGAAGGAATGAAAAACGCCGGATAGAGTTTCCGAAATTCATTACGCACGAGTCAAAATTTCCGCTGGCCAGGGTTGAATGGGGGGCTGATAAAAAAATAAAGAATTGGTCGGAACAGGCCGAAGAGTTGTTTGGATGGAGAGAAGATGAAGTGGTGGGCTGGGATGACTTTTTCAAAGAATTAATTGCTGAAGATGAGCTTAGCCAAGCTGAGCAAAATTTACAAAAAGCTATTTATAATCAGCAGACCCATTATTCGGTGGAAGGAAAATCCACCACCAAAAATGGTCAAACGATTATTTGTGAATGGCATAACTCATTGATTTATGATGAGCATGGCGATCTGTACTCGGTACATTCGCTGGTTAAGGACATTACCGAGCGCAAAGAATCTCAGGATTTATTTCGCAAGCTATCCGAAAAATCGTTGGTTGGGGTTTTTCTTATTCAGGATGGCCAATTCAAATACGTTAACCCACGGTTTGCAGAAATATTTGGATACGATCAGCAAGAAATTATTGATGATTTTGAACCGCAGGATTTAGCCCATCCAGACGACAGGCCACTGATTCTGGCCAATATGAAAGATCGTTTAAACGGCAATCCTGAAGCAGAAGAGGAATACGAAATAAAAGGAGTTACCAAAGGCGGCCGGGTCATTGATGCCAGCCTGTATGGATCTAAAACCATGTACCAGGGAAAGCCGGCTATTGTGGGCACTTTGGTTGACATCACCAAGGATAAAGAGATCTTTCGAAAATATCGGTCGAGTGTTGAGACATTCCAGAATTTATTCGATTCCATTAGTGATGCCGTTTACATACAAGATAGTAGCGGTCGTTTTTTAGAGGTAAACAAAGGCGCTACAAAAATGTATGGGCACGATGCTTCTTTCTTTATCAATAAAATGCCCCAGGCCTTGGCCGCACCCGGAAAGGTTGATATGGATAAGATGCAGCAGTATATCAGAAAGGCTATCAAAGGGACCCCGCAGAGTTTTGAGTGGTGGGGCAAACGCAAAAATGGAGAGGTTTTCCCTCAAGAAATCGTTATCAGCAAAGGCAGTTATTTTGGTGAGGATGTCGTTATCACTATTGCCCGTGATATCAGCGAACGATATGAAGCCGAAGAGCAGCTTCGTAAAAACGAGGAGATGTTCCGACAGCTGTTCCAAAATTCGCCAATCGCCATCGCATTGTTGGATAAAAGGCAGGAGATTCGTTCGGTCAATGATGCGTTTAGAGATACCTTTGGGTTTGAGACTGAAGAGATACAAGGACTAAATATAGATCAGCTGATTGTTCCTGAACATCAAAAACATGAGGCCCGAGAAATATCAAAAACCATTTTTGAGGGGAAAACCATTTTTGATACTGGTACCCGAATCGGTAAAGATGGAACGATGGTTGAAGTATTAATTTATGGTGTGCCGGTAACTGTAAATGGTAAAACCGTTGCGATTTTCGGGATCTATGTGGATATCAGCGACCGAAAAGAAGCCGAGGAAAAGGTTAAGAAATCGCTTAAGGAAAAAGAGGTACTGCTGGCCGAAATACACCATCGCGTAAAAAACAACTTGGCCGTCATCACCGGATTACTTGAATTGCAGGCCTATAATACGGACTCTGAAGAGGCTACTGATGTGTTGGAAATAAGTAAAACCCGCATCAATTCTATAGCGCTAATCCATGAGAAACTGTATCAAAACGAAAATCTCTCAGAGATTTGCTTTCAACAGTACCTGCAAGAACTTACGGACATTATTCTTGCTTCGATGTCATCGCAACAGATCCAGATGGATATTAATATTGATGCTGATCCGGTTATGTTAACCGTAAACCAGGGCATTCCATGTGGACTCATTCTTAACGAAATTATTACCAACGCTTTTAAGCATGCGTATCCTCATAAAAATGAGGGGCAAATAAAAATAACCCTCGATAAAAGGGCAGATGATATCTATCTGTCTATTACCGATAACGGGGTAGGAATTCCCGATGAGGTTGACCTTGAAAATCCGGAATCGTTAGGCATTAAATTAATACGCACGCTTTCCAGACAGTTAAATGCTGATGCGGAGTTTTCTACCACTAATGGTGGAACAACGTTTTCGCTACATTTTACGCAGGAGTAATAACTAATGGAAAAGGGGTGGTCGGTTTTGGGCACCGACCACGGTTACGGCTAATTCAAGGCATCTTCTATCTCTTTCATTTTACGACCAAACTCTTCCCAGTCGTTATCGCGAAGTGCTTCCGTCGCCTCATCCCACAATCGTTTTAGTTGCGAATACTCTTCCGAAACTTCAGCATCAGGTTGTTCAGGCAGCGCAGTCGTAGTATCCACTTCGGTAGTAGCGATGCGCTCATCACGTTTGCCGTACAGCGCCTCGATCGATTCCCAAAGCGTTGGCTGCATCGCTATTTTATCGCCCGACGTGGCGATTACCCGCTGCAGTTGGGGGATGTCAACCCCTTCGGCGATCAGAAATACCGGTTCCACGTAGATAAATGAATCTTCTATAGGGATGACCATCAAGTTACCCCGTATTACGCGTGATCCCCGCTGATCCCAAAGCGCAAGCTGTCGCGAAATTTCGGTATCCTGATCGATCCGTGCCTCAATTTGGGCCGGACCTAAAATGAGCCGGTCTTTTGGTAACTGGTACACCGAAACTTCTCCATAATTAGGATAGTCGGAATTTGCTGCCATCCAGCCAATCATATTATCACGATTATCCGGAGTAAGTGGACTAATGAGCAAGTATTGCAACTTATCTTGACCGGGCAGTTTTGTTAATACATAATAGGGATCCATGGTCATAGTACGGCCCCCATATTTTTCGTTAGGCCGTTTCCACAAGTCTTCGTTGTTGTAAAATACCTGCGGATTGGTCATGTGAAATTTATTGTACTTATCCAGCTGTACCTCAAAATAGTGGATAGGATATCGCACGTGCTGTTTCAGTGTGCCCGGCATTTCGTACATCGGTTTAAACATATCGGGGAAAATATCCTGATACATTCCCAGGATGGGGTCTTCTTCATCCGACACATAAAAATCCACCGAACCGTTATAGGCGTCCACCACAACTTTTACCGAATTGCGGATGTAGTTGTAGGAGTTGTTATATGGTTCGGAATAGGGGTAGTTTGCCGAGCTGGTGTACGCATCCTGCATCCAATAAAGCTTGCCATCATCGAGTACAAGGTAAGGATCGTCTTCGAGTTGAAGGAAGGGCGCTATTTTATTTACGCGATCCTGAATCCGCTTCCAGAATATAATTTTACTGTCATCATGAATATAATCGGTTAAAAGAATGTTGATATCCCCAAAATTCCAGGCGAATAATAACCTTGTAAATAAATTACCGATTGGCACGCCGCTGCTGCCTTCGTAATGGGTATATACATTTTCATCGCCGCTGGGGTAGTTTAACTCGCGGACATCGGTATTTACAACTTTGTAATCATTATTATGTTCTCCGTAGTAAATAGCTGGTTCGGTAATTTCCATACCTAAATCACTAATGGGGGGGATATCTTTGATAGACAAGCGGGGGTCGCCTTGGGAGCCTTCTTGGGCAACCGGACTCATTACCAATCCATAGCCGTGGGTGTATTGCAGCCGGCGGTTTACCCACGTGTCCGATCGTTCGGGAAGGTCTTCGGAAAGCTCACGGGCCGACACCATCATCTGCATGTAGCCCTCATCGGTGTAATATCTGTCAACATCCACATTATAAAATTGGTAATACAACCTTATTTCCTGCAGCTGCCGGTAGGTCTGTATTAGTAGCCGCGGATCCCACAGGCGTATATTCTCAATGGTTTCTTCATTTTTATCGATAGTATCCCAATCCAATTCTTCAGCTGGCTGAGCACTATACGGCTGGGTTTTCATCTTATCAAGAGCATACGCTTTTCGTGTTTGCTCTATGCTGTTTTCAATATATTGTTCTTCAAGTTGTAATTCACTGGGTTGTACCACGTATTGCTGGATGATACTTGGCAAAAAGCCATTACCTACGATTCCGATTATGATGGCAGCCCCGGCAGTATAAATAACCCATTTTAGCTGCTCTTTATAAATTTGCAGGAATGAGATAATACCCAGCAAAGAGGTCAGGCCAAACATCAGCCAAATAACCGGAAGTTTGATATTTACATCTACATAACTGGCCCCGTAAATAGCTCCACTGCTATTATACAGCAGGTTGTAGCGTTCCAGGTAATAGCCCCACGCAAGCAGCAAAAACCAGATCCCCAAGTTAATGAAGATGTGCTTTTTAACGTCTTTGCTGGCACTTAGCTGACGTATGGAGTGCAGGGAGAGGGCGCCAGAATAAATATACAGGATGATGGTTCCTATGGTGATGAAAAATACCAGCGAGGTCAAGCTGTTTTGGATGAGCTCGATAAAGGGCAGACGGAAAACATAGAAGCCGATATCATGACCGAAAAGGGGATCCACTTCGCCAAACATTTCGCTCCAGTGGAAACGGAAATAGGTATCCCATCGCATAAAAAAGGCCAGCGAAAAGAACACGCTTATTGCTGCTCCGGCGCCATAAAACACCGTTTTTATTTTTTTGGGATCTATTTCATGCAGCTTTAGTTGCGCCAGCGGTGATTGTCCAAAGTGCATGGTACTGAACTTTTTTCCAAGCTTACCCATGTTAGGCAATACATATAACAGGGCAACTACTAATGCAGCCAACAGTAGCAGTGCCTGTGTGATTTTAATCGTCCAAAAAACCTGGTCGTAGCCCAGGTTGTCGAGCCACATCCATTCTATAATCCAATCAGAAAAGATGCCTACTCCCAGTATGATTAGCAGCAGGGGAATTATAATTCGAAACAACTTTGATGATCCTAACGATTTGGCCATGATGTTTTATTACGTTGGTTTAGTTTACCCCGAATAGACAGATCCTTAAAATAGTAACCATTTTGTAGAAATAAGAATTTGTCTGATCACAAAATTATGTCTCACGTATCATTTTAACCGTACTGGAATAAAATCATATCATTTAACCCAATTGGTTAAAAATTGAAATTTTATACCGAAATGGTTATATATTTAAGAAATAGTTTAAACGGAGGTAATGATGAAGAAATACTTGGTAATAATTGGAGATATTGAGGATTCTAAATCGCTAAAATCACACGAACGAGAGAACCTCCAAGGAGCGCTCGTGGAAAGGTTGGAACAATTGAATAATGAGTACAAGGAGAAACTTCTATCACCTTATACCATAACGTTGGGAGATGAATTTCAGGCGGTTTTTAACAGCGGGAATGCCATTTTTGTACAAATGTTGAAAATAATGGCGGCGCTGCATCCCATTCGGGTGCGATTTTCGCTGGCCGTGGGAGGCATTGATACGCCCATTAATAACACGCAGGCGATAGGGATGGATGGTCCGGCTTTTCACCAGGCAAGGCACGGTATCAATTTGCTAAAAGAGAGCGGCTACATTTTTAATATTTTTTTTGATGATATGGATGAGGAAGCTTCGCTCGAACTAAAGATCATCAACAATAGCTTGCAGCTCCTATCGGGACGTATGGGTGGGTGGAACAAGCGACGTATAATCATCCTACACATGATTAAAGAGGGATATGATTACAAAGAGATTTCAAAAATGCTGGAAATCTCTCAGCCTGCATTTTATAAAAATAAAGAGGCGGGTATGCTGGATGTCGTCGGTGAATTATGCCAAAATATTACTGCAGTTATTAATCAAAGGTTAGAACAATGAGTTATGCGGTCTTTTTAGGGATTATCAACCTCATTTTATTGTCAAGGTTGCGGCTTATAACGCGGGATGAAGGGATGAATCGATCAGATATGTGGGTGATGATCGTCGTTCCACTTTTCTGCTTGCCTTTTTTGGAAATTAGTCTCAGCTGGGTGTTGTTAGCTGTCTATTTGGTGATATCTCCGATATTGTTGAAGCGGTGGGAAAGGGAAAAGCAATGGATCAATCGCGGTCGTATAGCCACGATGATGTTGCATGTGTTGGTAGTTGGATTGTTGTGCAGCCCGCTATTTTCATTATCGGCAAATGAATTTGCTTATAGTGTAATTGATTGGGGCGGTGATCTTTTTTTTCCCAGCAGCACCTTTACCGCAGAAATATTTTTTACTTTCCAGCTTGTACTATTTGGTTTTTTACTGGTATTAAATGAAGCCAATATTGTATTGCGATACCTTTTGAAGGTTATGGGATTAAAATCACTGGGGGCCAGTAAAGAGGTAGATCAAAAAGAATATAACACTGGACGTGTTATTGGTTTGCTGGAGCGTATTTTTGTTTTTCTATTTGTTTTGCTGAATCAATATGGGGCTATTGGGTTTATTTTGGCGGCCAAGGGGGTGACCCGGTTTAAGGATTTTGAAAGCCGTACCTTTGCAGAGTATGTGCTCATCGGAACGTTGCTGTCAGCATTACTGGCCATGGCCGTAGCCTTTCTGATTGGGGGAACCCTTTAGATGTTGTCGTAATAGTAATCCTTACATTTCAAAACGTACTTCCTGGTCAGATTCTACATAGGGAAATATCCGGTATTGATTAACTTATAGCTAATCAATAGAGGTTAAGTAAGGATGCCTTTGTTGAGGGAAGTGCTGTAGTCGGTATGGCTATGGACAAAACCAAAAAATAAACGAGAGTATCAATGGACCCTAAGACCGGAAAAAAGGCAAAAAAAGCCGAGAGCAAAAAAGCTCAAAAAACCGTTACGCCAACGCGGGAAGAAACCAAGACCAGCAATCCTAAGAAACGATAAGAAGTGAAGATATTTAGGTGCTGTTTCTGACAGTTAATAATTCTATAAAAAATTAGCATCATTCTTTTCTTAAGCTACAAAGCAAAAAGGGGGGAGTGGTGCTATTTTTAATGCCGCAATTTTACTCATTTTGGGGCAGGCTATCTACAATTGATTTAAGTAAAATAAAAACAATTACTTAAATTTAAGTAAAACACAATTTCAAGGGTTAACTTATATTTTAAATATATTTATTTAAAATACTTATTACCAGTGGTATAACAATCTTAACCTATAAAAATTATAGATATATGAATATAGGATAGAAACCCCATGAAATCATAAGATGATTTGCAAAAGGAAATTTGGGTTAACTGTTATAATAAAAGTACTTTTACGATCGGATTTGGGAGAGTAATCCCAAAAAAAATACACCGAAAACAATACCAACAATTCCTTCTACAGTCATTAGATGAGTGGCAAGAAATTCCAACGCTAATGTAATATAAGCTTCTAACAGATTTATTATTTCGTCGATCATAATGCAGATGATTTTAGGATAAAGGAATACCTGCATTTATAGGGTGGGCAAAAATAAAAGTTCCCCTGTTGTGAAAAACAAAGAGGGAAAAAGGGAAATTTATTAGCTGTTAATCAGCGAGGTAAATACCATCATCTTCGATACGAATGATACCTTCTTTATAAAGTCTTCCGATAGCTTTTTTAAATGTTTTTTTACTCATCTCCAGTCGCCGGTGAATTTCATTGGGATCACTTTTATCATGCAGATCGAGATATCCGCCGAGTTGTTTTAAACGCTGTAAGATAAACTCGGCATTGGGCTCTACCTTTTTGTAACCGATGGGTCGCAAGGTGACATCAATCTTATCGTCATCCCGTAGCTGTTTGATGTATCCCGTTGTTTGTTCTCCTGTAAAGACGTCATGGTAGAACTCGTCGTGATAAACCAAGCCTTCGTGCTTTTCATTGATGATGACTTTATATCCCAGATCGGTTTTATCCCAAATCCACAGGTCAACCTTTTCGCCCTCCTCAACGGAAATATTCTCGTGATCCAAAAATTTATCGAGCTTAGCACTGGCGACCAAACGATTTGTGGTCTTATCGAGGTACATGTAAACAAGATACGATTGCCCCTTACGCATAGTCCCCACTTGCTCGCGATGGGGCACAAAGAGATCCTTATCCAATCCCCAGTCGAGGTATGCACCATGGCTGGGAGCATCCTTCACCTCAAGAAATGCAAACCGGTTTAAGGTGATTTTGGGATCTTGCATGGTAGCTGTAATACGTTCTTCACCGTCTTTATAGATAAATACACGTACATTTTCTCCCTTCTTTAATTCCCGAAAAGCCAGTTTATTGGGCAAGAGCACTTCTTCATCTCCACGCGAGGAGGTATTTTGCAGAAAGTATCCGAAGTCTGTGATGCGTGCTACATTGAGCGTTTGATAGGTACCAAGCTGAAACATGGAAATGGTTATATTGAAGAGGTTCGTTGAATCGGTAAAGATAAGGGCCGTGACCCTGATTCCCCAATGCTAATTTACTTGCATTATCTGCCTAATAACATTTCTAAATAGGTTTCTTTTACCGATGGTGTAGCTTCGCGAAACGTCTCAAAAGGCAGGTTTTTATCGGTATTTGTCGTATCTACCCGAATGCCCCAGAGTGGACTCATTTCGGTGGGAAGCATGGCGTAACGTCCGTCGCCAATAACATTTTTTTCGTGGGGATGGGCAATCAAAAATCCTTCTGAGAGGGTATCAAACCGCTTGATATCGTTGTACAAGGTTGTGCCTTTATAATTTTCGTATTGTCGCTTCCAGTCAAGCAATGGGGCTGTTTCGCCGTGGTATATCTTGGAATTCCCAGGCAAACCGAGCCGAAGACCGTGGGCAAAAAGCGTATCCCTCGATTCATAGCGAATGCTCCATAACAGTTGATTGCCCAGCGTAGGTTTTACCACCAGCTGTTCTATGGGATGGTTTTGCTGCTCGGCAATGTTCTTCGCAGCCGAAATTCCGCGTTGTTGTTGAATGAAGGCGAAGGTGAGATATAATGCAATCCATCCCCATACCATCCAGCTTAAGTGGGTATTTTTTTTGTAAAGTCCAAAAAAGAGCAGCCCCAGAATAACGGTCGAGAAGAGGGGTTCAAAAACAGAAATCAGGTTCCAGGCAAAGCGTTCATCCCAAAAAGGCCAAAGTAGTTTGGTGCCGTAGCTGGTAAACGTATCTGTTATGCCTGAGGTAGCATAGCCCAGCAGACTAAAGATGTATATTTTTTTGAAAGACAGTTTGTCCCGGAAAAAATACCAGAGTAGTGCCGCGGCAAAGAGGGCACCAACAGGAATAAAAATCAGGGAGTGAGAAAATTGTCGGTGAAGTTCAATGTTGAGAAGAGGATTATTTGGATCAGAAATAAAAACATCAAGGTCGGCCAGCATCGCGGATGTCAATCCAATAACGGCCGCAGGTTTGAGGTGTTCTTTTTTAGAAAATGTCAGGGCTGCCGAAGCGCCAATAAGTCCGTGTGTAACGGGATCCATCTGTAACGGTTATTGCTTATAAATTGACGCTTAAGGTAACAAAATTCTGTTACTCTTCTTCGGAACTTTGATTGACAAATAAAATAGTGACCAGCAAAATAGAATCTCTTATGGCTTTTAGGGCATGTGGCTGATTACGATTTAAATACAGCCAGTCGCCACTGGTAAGGATGTGCTTTTCACCCTCGACGTAAAACTCGGTTTTGCCTTCCAGGCACTGCACCGAAATTTGTCCATCAACGCTGTGTTCGGTAATGTCTTTTTCCTTGGGTAGTATCATCCTAATGACTTCCATATCCCGGGTCTTCATTAAGGCCAGGGTAGCGTCATCGGGCAGATCGTTGGGCAGAGAATACAGGTTTATGACTTCGGAGGGGGCTATTTTACGCTGGGCCATAACGGTATTTTTTGATTAATCTTGATTGTTGCACAATGAATAATGTAACGTACTACAGTAAAACTGCAAAAATGATTTTAGCTGAAATCGATTTGGAAGCGTTTATTTGTGCCTTCAAACCCATCGATCGCCACGTTTCCGAGAAATTCGAAACCAAGTTTTTTAAGTACGTGCACCGACCCTTCGTTTTGAGGATGTGTTATTGCAGCAATGTGGTGCTGTGCCAACTCCCGGCGGGCATATTCCAGTACCCCGCGGGCGGCTTCTGTAGCGTAACCCTTAAACCAGTACTGCTTTAAAAAAGCATACCCCAAATCGGGAATATCCAGAACAGGACGATTTTTTAGCCCACACATACCAATAGGTTGGTTGTTTTCTTTAATTTTTGTCAGCCACAATCCATACCCATTTTTTGTATAGCTGGCTATCGGTCCTTCCAGAAGATATTTCCGGGCATCATCTGCGGTACGGACGCCCTTGTCGCCAATAAATTTATGAAAGGCCGGTTCATTGAGCAGTTCTAAAACAAAGCTGGCATCTGCTTCGGTAAACTGCTGCAAAATAAGCCGTTGGGTTTCGAGAACCATTGTTGGTAATAATTAGTTGCAACGATTTTTGATAGCCATGATATCTTCATCGGTAAGGCTAAGATCAAAAATATTCTGCTCGGCCATCATGCTATGCATTATTGACTTCGGATTGGAGACATGATCCAGCCCCATAGCGTGACCAATTTCGTGGGCCAGCACCGTTTTAAGCTGCTCTCGGTTGGCAAATTGATAGATATTTATCTGCTCACTGCCTTTCTCTCTGATATATCGTCCCTGATCGAATTGCCGAGGCTGGCCAAAGCGCTCATTATACTCGTCAATCAATTCATTTTGTTCCTCAACGAGATCATTCAGCTGTGTGGCTTTATCATTAGTCCGTTTTCGTAATGATTCGAGGTTATTTTGTTTTTGCTGAAGTTGGGAATTTAGTTTAGTTATCTGCTTTTCTGCTCGTTCAAATTCGTCCACAACATCTGCTGGTGCCTGCCTCGATTTCCATTTTTCAGCCAGCGCATTATACCCATCCACTGCGCTGTTATATTGATCTAAAACCTGTCGAACCTCTTTTTCTTTCTGCTGATATCGTTGCGATAGTTGTCCATGTTCCTTTCTGTAGGTTTCGGCCACATCCTCTTTAACAGAAATTCGTTTCGAAAACTGCCGCTCGGCATCCGTCCACTCTTGATTTTCGCTGTACACCAAGTTTATAGTAACACTGCCATTCTCCGAAAAAGCAACAAGGTCTTTATCAAGCGGATCGCTCCAGAGATCTTCAACTTCTTTCATGATGCTTGTAAGCTCTTCATGGCTGATGTTGTATTGGGAATGGATTTCACCCAGCTGATAGGTGAGAGAGGTCTGACAGGGGACATTGGGTTCGGATACCTCTATCGAAAACCCGTCACTGTATATCACCCAGCCTGCGGCAAGAAAAAGAAAAGAAACTGCTAAAAGGATCTTTGTGTTCACGGATCATCACATTGACTGAAAATTATATGGTAAATGTAATATCCAAATGCAGTAAAGGAAATAAAAGTTACCTGTTTTTTAGGATGCAGTGTTGGCTTTTTTGGCCAAGTCGAGCACTGCCTGGGTATATAAATCGCTGGGATTGTAACGAAGTACAGCCGTTTCGATACTGCCGGTTCTTTCTTTAAAGTGAGATAAGTAGTTGGCCACTGACATAATATTATTGTTCATATCAAAAATGTCATCCCCAACAAACCATTTGTTTAGCGAGTAAGGGATAAACTGTGCGTAGGTCATAGCGCCGGCGTAGCTCGATTTTAACTCAAACACATCGATGTCATGGCGGTCGGTAAATTTTAACAGCTCCACAATTTGTTCTCGGGCAAAATCCTGCCGATAGCCGTTGGCGTACATCGATACATAGGCGTTAAAGGGATTATAGGAGCCGGTGTTTTTGCCGAAATCCGACTCTATGCCAATTATTGCAGCGATAACAGCGGGTGAAATACCATATTCCTGCTCGGCTTTATGAAGCTGATCAGCATGCTCTTCCATAAACTGATTGAGCTGACTTGCTTTTTTTTCGAAGCCAAGCACGCGTTTATACGAGTCGAGAGTGTGGGATTTTCGCTCTGCCGATTTAGTGAATCGATCGGCGATATCTTCATAGATCTCAAAGCGAGGGTCATCCATCAGCGATTCAATATCGAAGCCGCGATCTTGTAAATAATTAACGAGGGAAGGTAGGTTTTCAGGTTCTGAGGCTTTATCCGCAAAAACAGAATTTGCAATTAGCATCAGTACTGCACAAAGCCATGTCGCCTTTAGGTGAGAAGTCATCATTTTTCCGTCTGTAAAATTATAGCCGATTCCGTATTCAATTATAACAAATCTGATCCAAAAAGGAAGCGCTTTCCCAATCAATTTTTGAAAAAGCTTTCCAACTGTCGCACATTGTATTAACGAGAATCGGAGGGAAAAACGTATCAGGAATTTTTCGGAGCTGAATTTTCAAGTTGTGCATTCCAGCTTTGCTTGAGAGCCTTTAAAAAGACGTCGGTTTCTCGTGATCCAGAGATAGCAAATTGGCGGTTAAAAAGAAAAAAGGGTACGCCTGTAATATTGATGTTTTTGCCCAGCTGGATGTCGTGATCTACAGCATTTGAATATTGATCGTTTTGCAAAACTTGTTTTGCACTGGTCGTATCTAATCCTATTTGATCAGCCAGATCAATAAGGGTAGGGTGGTCGGCAATATTTTTACCGTCGGTGAAGTACGATTTGAATAACATTTCTTCCATTTCGTCGCCTTTGTTATGCTCTTTGGCAAATTGTACCAGCCGGTGGGCATCATAAGAATTGGCAACGACCGCCTGATCCATGTTGTATTCCAATCCCTCATCGGCGGCCATATTGGTAACGCGTTGATTCATTTGTCGGGCCTGATTCAGCGACCAGCCTTTTGTTTCGGCCAGGTACTCGTTTATGTTGGTATCGGGATCTGTTTTTATATTGGGATTCAGCTGAAAGCTTCGCCAAATGACGTCAACCTCATCCGAATACTCAAAGTTTTTAAGTGCACTTTCGAAGCGTCGCTTACCGATATAGCAAAAGGGACACATTACATCTGACCATATTTCGACTTTCATACGATGATATTTTCTTTAGCAATATACTTTCACATTAAAATAAACAAATAGCTGTCAAAACCATTCGTTTTAATGGGACAATTTTGCAGATTAAACTACATCCATTATTTCATTGTAGAGACTATTCTGATCGTTGTTTTTACAGAATTTGCTATAAAGCACCGTTCGTGTGCCTGGTGGTGCATCTGACGATCTTTTTGCTCGGTTGGATGATGGTTTTTGGGATAGGTAACTCTGGGACGCAGCGTCACGGAAGTCATTGCCTCCTTTCCTTCCTCATTTTTAGATAAGATGCCCTTGGCTTGGTCTTTATACCGATCAACGATAAAACCGGCTTGGGCTGCGATGGATAAAAACCAAAGCATGTGACAGCTCGAAAGGGCTGCTAAAAACGCTTCTTCCGGATTAACGCCTGTTGGATCAGAAAGGGGAGCAGGTACAATATAGGGGGAAGCCGAAGCGTGAATTGATTGTCCACCATCAAATTGCCACTGATGCACGCGCTTATATTTATTATCGATAAAAGGTTCGTGATTACGAACCCACGTTACCGTTGCAGTATATTGTGACATAGTACATGTACTAATGTTAGGTTCAGTTTAACTTTTGCAGCAGGGATAATAAAAACCGCTTATTTTAATCTATGGAAACATTTTGTGATTACGAACAGCTCCTTATTTATGGTTGACTCTCCGAAATTTACCACTGTTGAACCCATTTTTGCTGTTATGGGTCAAGCTTTGATCTTTCTTTCAGCGTAAAAAAAAGATGCGTATGGATTATCAATTTTTATTCCTTTAAAAAAGTCGAATTTGAGTTGTAGAAATATACGCTTATCTGTTATATTCAGTTTCTTAAATTACTTGCCTGAGTGGCGGAATTGGTAGACGCGCCGGATTCAAAATCCGGTGGCCATTGCGGTCGTGGGGGTTCGAGTCCCCCCTCAGGTACAACTCACTTCTT
>JBNJFP010000025.1:0-42677 GCA_051746985.1 Bacteroidota bacterium | reverse complement strand
AGAACGAAAATTAGTTGATGTTGCCTTTTTCAGATATCGGTACCATGATCCCGAGCCGGTCGAGATGTTTGAATTTGATCTGCAAAATAATGATTTGGTTAGCGTACAGGTACGCCGGAAGCCTTCGTTCACGGATTATGTAGGTGTAGTAGCCCCGGTCGTTGGGGTAATTGCCACATCATTCCTGTTGATTGAAAACCTCAGAGGTAACAGATAACTCAAATAACAGTATTTCATTTCTAATAAATGGTGAATTAAAGTGTATAAAACGCTTAAGAAAATATTTTACATTCTGCCCCCGGGTGATCCGGTAAAGATCTCTGTACTTTTTATGCTGATGCTTGTTGCAGCAGTATTGGAGGTTGCCGGAATCGGAATGATTCCCGCTTTCGTAGCTATTGTTGCCGATCCCGAACGAGTATTAAGTACAGAATGGCTGCAACCTCTGTTGGCTATGCTCGATATTACAAACTCCACAGATCTTTTAATATGGGGGTCCATAGCATTGGTTGGCATTTTTATTATTAAAGGCGCTTATATAATCACTTTTAATTACTTCGAGGCGCGTTTCATCTTCAATCGTCGTTATACTATTAGTTTTAGGTTGATGCGATCGTATATGCAGGCACCCTATATATTTCATCTCCGCAGAAATACAGCCGAGCTGTTGCGTAATATTAGTCAAGAGATTAATGTGCTGACTAATAATGTAATTACTAATATTTTAATGATGGGGCGTGAAGGCGTTGTTACACTGGCTATATTGATATTTCTTTTTACGATGGAGCCGCTTATCACCCTTCTCGTAATCATCCTTTCAGGATTTGGAGCAGGCACTTTTATTGCACTCACCAAAAAGAAGATGAGAGAGTATGGTGAAGAGGAGCAACTCCGGCGAATGGAAATGATTAAAGCCGTTAATCAGGGGTTAGGCGGAATTAAGGATGCGCGTGTACTAAATCGCGAAAATGAATTTATCGAAAAGTTCCGATTCGAGGCTTACCGAAGTACCCGCCTGATGGCTCACCTGCGATTTATCCAACAGATTCCCCGACCGGTGGTAGAAACAACAGCGGTACTGGGAATGTTGCTTATCGCTGTTTTTATGGTGTGGCAAGATCGGTCTATCAGTGCCATTATCCCCATACTTACACTCTTTGCCATGGCCACGGTTCGACTTATGCCATCGGTACAACAGTTGGTAACGATGTATACGAGATTACGATATAATATTGTATCACTTGACCCCATTCATGATGATCTTAAAGAGCTTTCTGAGCATAATACTCAGTTTGTGAAGGATCGGGGTAGTAACCATAAGCTTCAGCTCAGAAAGGAAATTGTGATAAATGATGTGAGTTATTCTTATCCCGGCAGTGTAATACAGGCATTAAGCGACGTTTCAATTACAATTCCCAAGGGACAGGCAATAGCTTTTGTAGGACCATCGGGGGCCGGTAAAACGACTATGGTAGATTTGATTTTAGGACTTCTTGATCCGCAAGAGGGACGTATTCTTGTTGATGGTATTGATATCAGTAACAACCTTTCGGCCTGGCAAAAAAATATCGGCTATATACCGCAATCTATTTATTTGGCTGATGAGACACTCCGTGCAAATATCGCATTCGGATTGCCTAAAGAGGACATTGATGAGGAAAAAGTTCAAAATGCGGTTGAGCTTGCACAGCTTGACACCATGGTGCAAGGGCTACCCGAAGGGTTGGATACTGAAATCGGGGAACACGGTACTCGATTATCCGGTGGACAGCGTCAGCGCGTGGGTATTGCCCGGGCTTTATACCATGAGCCCGATGTATTGGTTATGGATGAGGCCACATCTGCACTGGACAATATTACTGAAAAACTAATTACTGATGCGATAGAATCGCTTAGAGGAGAACGCACATTGATCATGATTGCGCACCGCCTCACAACAGTTAGAAATTGTGATCAGTTGTATTTCATGGAGGAAGGTAGAATCATCCAGAAGGGTACGTATGAAGATCTCGTAGATTCAAATATCAGATTTAGAGAGATGGCTTTGGAGGCATAGAGAATTGGTTAAAAAAAGAGACATAATTTGTGTAAAGCTAAATTTTGAGGGAGTAATATTTACTCATTATCTATCACAGATATAAAGTATCAAAGATCAAAAGGAGAGATAAGAAGGTAGTTTAACACATCGAGCGGAGTATGAATTGTATGGCATATTATTTGAATAGATAATAAATGTACAGGTTGGATTAGTAATCGAAAACAATCAAAAATAAAACAAAAGGGAGATTAGTGATGAAAGCAGTGATACTTGCGGGGGGATTTGGAACCAGACTCAGCGAAGAAACCAGTGTGCGGCCTAAACCAATGGTCGAGATTGGAGAAAAACCAATCTTATGGCATATAATGAAAATTTATTCCCACTACGGTATCAATGATTTTATCGTGTGCTGTGGATATAAGGGATATGTTATCAAGGAGTACTTTTCGAATTATTTTCTACACCGATCCGATGTTACATTCGATGTTAAGAATAATGAGATGAAAATATTGCAAAATGATGTTGAGCCTTGGAAGGTTACGCTGGTAAATACAGGAGATGGAACGATGACTGGTGGACGTCTGAAGCGAGTAAAAGATTATATTGGAGATGAAACATTTTGTTTGACTTATGGTGACGGAGTTAGTGATGTAAATATCAAAAACCTTGTTGAGTTTCATCAGGCCCACAAGAATATTGCGACTGTGATGGCGGTACAGCCTACGGGTCGATTTGGTGCTTTCCGATTGAGCTCGGGAGAATACAAGATCAATTCATTTCGAGAAAAGCCAAAACAGGATGACGCGTGGATTAACGGCGGCTTTTTCGTGCTTGAACCAGAAATATTTGATTATATAGCGGGAGATGATACAGTATTTGAGCGAGAGCCGATGGAACAACTCGCTAAAAAAGGTGAACTCTGTGCATTTCGTCATGATTCGTTCTGGGAGTGTATGGATACTCTTCGGGATAAAAACCACCTCGAAGATTTGTGGAATTCAAAAGATTGTCCCTGGAAGATATGGGAACAACCATCAGAGAAAGTATATGTATAATTACATCATTGTTGGGGGAGGTATTGTGGGATTGGCTACGGCCTACAGTATTAAAAAGAAGAACCCCGCTTCATCTATTCTGATTCTGGAAAAAGAAAGTCATCTGGCTGCCCATCAAACGGGTCGAAACAGCGGGGTTATTCATTCCGGAGTGTATTACCGTCCGGGCAGTAAAAAAGCTGAACTCACTACTCGTGGTAGTGTCCGCATAATGGAATTTTGTCGGAGACATGGCATTGCCTTTGAACAATGTGGCAAAGTAATTGTTGCAACCGATAGCTCTGAAATTCTATATCTCGATACACTGCATGAACGTGGAATAAAAAATGGATTAAAAGTTCGAAAAATAAGTCGGGAAGAACTGGCCGAGTTGGAACCGCACGTAAATGCAACAGCGGCACTACATGTGCCTGAAGCAGGTATTGTGAGTTACAAAAAAGTTGCCGAAACGCTGATCGATATACTAAAAGAAATGGGGGTCGAAATTGGGTTTAATCAGCATGTCCAATCTATAAACAGTTATCCCACAGCTTGTGAGGTTAGTACTCAAACCTCCAATTTCAAAGGACAATATGTGGTTAACTGTGGAGGCTTGCATAGCGATCGCTTGGCATCGAAAGCGGGTACAGAAATAAAGCATCGTATTGTGCCATTTCGTGGCGAATATTATGAGCTTGTCAAAGAGCGTCGCCACTTGGTAAAGAATCTGATCTACCCGGTACCTAATCCCAGCTTTCCATTTTTAGGTGTTCACTTTACCCGGATGATTGACGGAAGCATCCATGCCGGACCGAATGCCGTATTAAGTCTAAAAAGAGAAGGCTACTCTAAATATTCTTTTGATTTTGTGGATGCATGGAGTGCACTGACGTATCCTGGCTTTTGGAAACTGGCTGGCAAACACTGGAAAGAGGGATTTCGGGAATTGCACCGATCTTTGTCTAAAGCAGAATTCGTCAAAAGCCTTCAGAAATTGATTCCTAAAATAACAGCTGAAGATCTGGTTCCATCTTCTGCTGGAGTTCGGGCGCAGGCACTAAATCCCGATGGAAGCCTGGTTGATGACTTCCTGATAAAATACCATGGGCGAACCATACATGTTTGCAACGCACCTTCGCCCGCGGCAACAGCATCGCTTGAAATCGGGGACAGGATAGCCCAGAATATCTTGAACAAAGAGACTTCTGAAACGCTCATAGCCTGAAATACCAATCGATAAAGAAGATGATCATTGTAGATAAGAAATTGGCACACCTCGAAAGAGAAGGAACTCCCATCAAGGTGGGGATGATTGGAGCCGGTTTTTTTGCGCGCGGTGTCGCCTTGCAATTTAACAAAGCTGCAAAAGGGATGAAGTTGGTTGCCGTTTCGAACAGAACATTGTCCAAAGCAAAGAACATGCTTGCACAGGCAGGGATTGATGATGTTATGGAAGTGACGGAGCAAAATGAATTAGATTTTCAAATTCGTAAAGAGAGGGTAGGTATCACTACTGATCCATTCTTGCTTTGCCAATCTACTGAAATTGATGTAATCATTGAGGCAACCGGCGCAGTACAATTTAGTGCAGAGGTTATTGTTGCCGCTATTAAACATAAAAAACATGTGATAATAAGCGCTGAGCTTGATGGTACTGTTGGACCTATTCTAAAAGTGTATGCGGAACTGAATGGGATAATTATTAGCAATATTGATGGGGATCAACCGGGAGTACTAATGAATTTGTACCGGTTTCTAAAGGGGGCTGGGATCAAGCCAGTGTTGTGTGGAAATATTAAGGGACTACATGATCCATATAGAAATCCCGATACACAGAAAGAATTCGCCCAAAAATGGGGACAGAATCCGGTGATGGTGACTTCCTTTGCCGACGGGAGTAAAATTTCTTTTGAACAAGCAATTATTGCTAATGCTACTGGCATGAAGGTAGGCCAACGAGGAATGTATGGCCCATCGGTGGAACCTGGTACTCCCATTGAAGAGGCCATTGACGCTTATCCCGATGAGGTGCTCAAAACTGAGGAAGGGATTGTAGATTATATTGTGGGGGCTTCACCAGGTCCCGGTGTTTTTATAATTGGTACATGTGAAGATGCACTGCAGCGGCATTATTTGAAACTTTATAAAATGGGAGATGGACCGTATTACTGTTTCCATACGCCATTTCATCTTTGTCATTTTGAGGTTCCAAATACCGTTGCAAGGGCGGTTTTGTTTGATGACGCAGCTATTACACCTGCAGGTGTTCCCAAAGTGCAAGTTTTAGCTACGGCCAAGACTTTATTAAAAGCCGGAAAAAGAATTGATGGTATCGGAGGTTATATGGTGTACGGCACTTGTGAGAATACCGAGATAGCAGAGCAAGAAAATTTACTGCCGCTGGGTGTTGCCGGGGGATGTGTTTTAAGGAGAGATATTAAGCAAGATGAAGTATTGACGTACAATGATGTAAAAGTCCCCGCGGGAAGGTTTATTGATCAATTACTTGATGAACAGCGAAAATATTTTACCCAAAAAAGTACGGTAGACGTTTAATGAGCAAGAATCTTGGCAGAGATATCGTTGGAATTATACCCGCTGCCGGTTTTGCTACACGCGTAGCTTCGCTGTTGGATTGCAGCAAAGAAATATATCCCATCACATTGGCTGATGGCAGCTCGCGTGTTGTTTCTTCTTTTCTTATGGAGAGCTTGAAATATGCCAATGCTCATAAATCCTACGTTATTTTGAGGAGTGGGAAATGGGATATTCCAGAATATTTTAGCAATGGGTACCAACCAGAAATGCAGCTTGCATATATTGTAAGTGAACCCACTCCCGGTGTGCCATTTACCATTGATAAAGCATTCCCATTTATAAAAGAAAGTACAGTGTTATTAGGATTTCCTGACATTATCTTCAAGCCGGTAAATGCCTATCGACAAATGCTTGAGCACCAGCAAAATTCTGGAGCAGATCTTATTTTAGGATTGTTTAAAACTGCCAAACCCGAAAAGGCAGATATGGTAGAATTTGATGGTGCTGGAAACCTCAAAGATATCGTCATAAAGCCGGAGCAAACACATTTAGTTTATACGTGGATTATGGCTGCGTGGTCGCCACTATTTACTCACTTTTTGCATGATTCTCTAACTAATAAAACAGCAAACCGTTCTGATAAAAATAATGCAACAGACACTGGAGAATTACATATCGGCGATGTAGTGCGTGATGCCATTAAAGCTGGAATAAAAACTTCATATGTAACTTTTGATGAGGGACTTTTTTTGGATATTGGAACTCCGCAAGATCTGGGAAAAGCAACTAATGAACAGTTAATTAATCAATTATATGTGGATATTTGAGCAACGTAAAATATCCTGTTTCTTGCTATCGTAACTATTTGTTCCTGTTTATCTTAAAGAGTTTTGCTACGAGTAATAATTACTCGGATGAAGAAAAATATAAACGTCCGGCGTTTTATTTTTTTGAGAAACCTATCTTCCAGAAAAAGTAAATTGATTAACAATGGTGCCTCCTAAGTTAGTCAATTGAAAATCTATGCCTCCGAGAACGTTACAGAATAACTTCGTTCTAATTTGGCATAGCTATTGTACTGGTAAATAAGCAGATCAGTTGTTGAAAATATTATTTCAAGGGGAGCGTCATGACATATACTGATAAACATAAAAAGAATACTTTAAACAAATATTTTCTGAATAACCAGAAAACGTTGGTAATAACCTTTCTAATTAATGTCAGGCACATAGGTGGGTTACTAATTTGTTGGGGAGGCATGAGAAATATCTCTTAATTTAAAATCAAGTTGGCTATGAAAAATTTATTGATTTACGGCTGTGGATATCCATCAATGCCAAGTTTGATAAAATATTGGAATACAAAGAAGGATCAACAATGGGATGTTGCAGGCTATATCGATGATGTGAAGTTTGGGAAAGTTGATGAATATTTTGGTTGTCCCGTTGTAGGTAATGAGCAATCAATACCGAAATTCATTAAGAAGGGGTATTACTTTTTTAATAATGTAGCGTCTTCAACAGATGCCATGGAAATCGTGGCTCAAAAATTGTCAAGATACAAGGCCATGATGTGTACTCTAATATTCCCCCAACCACCAAATTTTGATTGCGATACCGTTTCCATAGGAGAAGGATCTTGTGTATTTCCCGACGTGTTTGTTGGTACGCATGTATCCATTGGAAAGAATGTGCTTATCAAACAACAGTCTAACATTAGTCATGGAACTGAAATTGGAGATTTATGTTTGATCGCACCTGGCGTGGGTATTATGGGCGATGTAAAGGTGGGAAAGAAAACATTTATAGGGGCCAGAGCTCTAATTGGAAATAGTATCACCATTGGAAATAACTGTGTTATTGGGATGGGGGCAGTAGTGACGAAGGATATCCCTGATAACACTACGGTAGTAGGCATTCCAGCCCGACCTATTCACACAAAGAGAGAGTCTAATACAACTCTGAAAAATCAGTCAAACGAATTATTCATCACAAATAGCTAAGTCTATGCCTAAAAAAATTGCCATATCACAGTCAAATTATATTCCTTGGAAAGGCTATTTTGATATGATTGACCTGGTCGATGAGTTTGTCATTTATGATGAAGTACAATATACCAAGCGCGACTGGCGAAATAGGAACAGGATTAAAACTCCACAAGGCATAAAGTGGCTTACCATTCCCGTTACAGCTGACCGCTTTGATGCAATAAATGAAGTGGAAATTGCTGATCCCGATTGGAATACCAAACACTGGAAAACAATCCGTCATATTTATAGCCAGGCGCCTCATTTCGATTATTATGTAAATGACTTTGAATTGCTGTTTCAAAATGCCAATCATCGGTTTTTAAGTGAGATTAACCACCATTTTTTAAGGGGTATAAACAAGCTTTTGGGGATTACAACCCCCCTTAGCCAAAGTACTGAATATTCATCCCGGGGGGACAGATCGGGGCGTTTGCTCTCAATCTGCAGGCAAGCTGGCGCTGACATTTATGTCAGCGGTCCGGCTGCCAAAGTGTACCTCGATGTGGAATTGTTTGAGCGTGCCGGTATTACAGTTGAGTGGATGAATTATGAGGGATATCCGGAATATCCACAACTCTACGGCGATTTTGTACATGCCGTATCTGTGGTAGATTTATTATTTAACACAGGTCCAAAGGCAACTGAGTACATGAAGCTAACCGAAAAGATACCTACATGAATAAGTTTCGGATACTACATATTGCCAAAGATGAAAAGTTTATAAATGGTGCTTACTACCTTTTTGAAAAAGCTTTTCCCGGCCAAAACGAATATGTAATTGTAAAGCCGTCTGGGGATCCACCTATCCGTTTTTTAAACACACACCTTGTTGTAAACGCCACGTTTGAAGTTACATCACCGGCCACGCTCTCGCGACTAACGAAAATGAGCGATCAGCATCAAGTTACCGTGCTGCACGGTCTGGGCGATATCAATTTAGCCGTGTTTAATGAATCTGACCGGCAAGAACGGTTTATGGCTATCGTGCACGGCGCCGAAATTTATAACAGTGGGATTTTAAATAATACGCTGATGGGGCCTCAGACAAAGGCTATCTATGAGTTGACGCAAAAAAACAATTTTTACGATCTATTGAAGGAAATATATCGCTCCATAAAATACCGAGATAATCACACTGATTTTAAAGTTAATTTACCGGAGGTGATATTTGAAATAAAGAATTTTGGCTCCTTGCCGGGCTTTACTTACGATCATTTAATAGAAAGTAGATTATATCATCCTTCGATCCAGCGAATTCCATTTACTTATTATCCAATAGAGTATGTGGTAAAGAATGATGAGCTCAGAGCCAGCGGACGTCATATCTTTTTAGGCAATTCCTCATCAGCCACCAACAATCATCTCGAGGCTTTCGAGTTTTTGAAAAATTTAGGGTTGGGGGATCGAAAGGTTGTTACTCCTCTCAGTTATGGCTGCCCTAAATATGCAAAAGCGATCATCAAGGAAGGCAAGAAAATGTTACCGGATAATTTTATGTCACTAACAACATTTTTACCACTCGAAGAATATAATCAGATTATCAGTGAGTGTGGCATTGTTGTAATGAATCACTACCGACCGCAGGCTGTCGGAAATATCATTGCCTCATTGTATCTGGGAGCAAAGGTTTTTCTTAATGATACTGATGTCTATCGATATTTTAAGCAGCTGGGATGTCATATCTATTTAATTGAGGAGGATCTGAAAGCATCAAAAAAACCTTTTGTATTACTTAACGAAAAACAGATTAAAGAGAACCGCACAATACTAAAGAATACGTTATCCGCTGACGTTTTGGTTAAGGGGTTACGCTATTCGTTTAGGCAATTATTTGGAATTAGTTCAAACATCAGAGAGACAGCGCTATGAGAAAAAAAATGAAAGGAATTATTTTAGCAGGTGGATCGGGAACACGGTTGTATCCGGTAACGAAAGGCATATCAAAACAGTTAATGCCTATTTATGATAAGCCGATGATTTACTACCCGCTCTCGGTTCTGATGCTTGCGGGAATCCGTGATATTTTGATCATTACAACGCCCGAAGATCAAGACAGTTTTAAGCGGTTGCTGGGCGATGGGTATGAGTGGGGCATTAAAATAAGTTATGCCGTGCAACCGCGTCCCGAAGGGTTAGCGCAAGCGTTTATAATTGGCGAAGATTTTATTGGTGACAGCAATGTGAGCCTGATTTTGGGGGACAATATTTTTTACGGACATGGATTTCGACCTTTGCTGGAAAGCGTTGGCGATAATTTTTCAGGCGCAAAAATTTTTGGTTATCGCGTAAGTGATCCCGAGCGACTTGGGGTAGTAGAGGTAGACAAAAATGATGACGCAGTAAGTATTGAAGAAAAGCCTGTTCGTCCCAAAAGTAATATCGCCATAACAGGACTCTATTTTTATGACAATCGAGTGGTTGATTTTGCGAAACAGGTGAAACCTTCATCACGTGGGGAGTTAGAGATCACTTCGATAAACCAGCGGTATCTGGAGTTAGAAGAACTTAGTGTAGAGGTATTGGGACGGGGATTTGCCTGGCTCGATACCGGGACTCATGAGGCCATGCAACAGGCTTCGCAATTCGTTGAGATTATAGAACGACGACAGGGGTTAAAGATTTCATGTCCCGAAGAGATAGCTTGGCGCCAGAAATGGATTGATAATAATGAACTGCTTGGACTGGCTTGTGATCTCAGTAAAAATGGATATGGGGAATATCTGTATTCATTACTGTTGGAAAGTAAGAAGCAAAAGTCCAGAAAAAGCGAGCTCAGGTCATTCTCTTCAGGACCCATAAAAGTTGCCTGAAAAAACATAGGCATACAAAACAAAGTAAATCATACTCTCATGATTCCATTTAATAAACCATATTTGACCGGCAAAGAGATGCACTATATGTATCAGGCGGTATATTCCGGAAAAATTTCGGGGAATGGTATCTATACGCAAAAGTGCCAGCAATTTTTTGAAAAACGCTATGGAATCAAAAAAGCGCTACTGACAACATCTTGCACCGATGCCCTTGAAATGTGTGCTCTGCTTATTGATATCAAACCTGGTGATGAGGTGATCGTACCCTCTTATACCTTTGTTTCTTCGGCCTTGGCATTTGTCCGCCAGGGTGCTAAAATTATCTTTGCCGACAGCCATCCCGATCATCCCGGGATAGATGAAGACAAGATCGAAGATCTTATTACCCCCCGAACAAAGGCGATTGTTCCAGTACATTATGCAGGGGTATCTTGTGATATGGATAAAATCATGGAGCTTGCAGATCATTATAAATTGTTTGTGATCGAGGATGCAGCACAAGCCATTGATGCAAATTATAAAGGTCGTCCGCTGGGCACTATCGGGCACTTTGGAACATTTTCTTTTCACGAAACCAAAAATATTATTGCAGGTGAAGGGGGACTATTGGCAATTAATGATCCCCGGTTTTTGGAGCGTGCAGAAATTATTTGGGAAAAGGGAACCAATAGGGCTGAATTTTTTAGGGGAGAGGTAAACAAGTATGGATGGATTGATACGGGATCTTCATTTTTGCCTTCAGAGATAACGGCAGCATTTTTATGGGCCCAATTAGAAAATATCGAAGACATCCAAAACAGGAGAAAACAATTGTGGATGTACTATCACAGCGAACTGAAAGCATGGGCAGAGGTTAATGGTGTGCAACAGCCACAGCTGCCATGGTATGCTGATAATAATGCTCATATGTATTACTTGGTTCTTAACAACTTGAGACAGCGCCAGAATCTTATAGAGAGGTTAAAAGAAAATGATATTCATGCTGTTTCCCATTATCTAAGTCTTCACAAAAGTAGGTACTATGCAAAACAAAACGGTAGCATTCGACGATTAAAGATGAGTGATACCTATTCCAATTGTTTACTACGATTACCTTTTTTCTATGAATTAACCCATCAAGAACAGCAGAAGGTTGTTAGCGTTTTGAGAAGTGTAACCTTAAAAACGGATGCCTCATTGACTAATCATCTGAAAAGTAAAAACCGATCAGTATCAGCTAAAAAGTCTTAATACATCTACATGATTATCTTTTTAGCAATAGGTGTGGAAGAATTGTGAAATCCCAATAGCAGGGGAGTAAAATTTACTCAACTGCTTATTTTGAATAGAGAGGAAAATAAAAAGTGCAGCGTAAAGTAGTGCTTAGTTTACTTTCAGCCTTCTTTGTACAGGTTTCCAAATCAATGGCACGTTTTTTGACTACTTACAGCTGTATTTGGCTTAAATAAAAAATCACAGTAATAGAGAGAAAGTTATTATGAAAATTTTAGTAACGGGAGCGGCCGGATTTATCGGATTCCATACTGTTAAACGGTTGGTTAAAGAAGGATTTCAAGTTGTGGGGCTTGATAATATTAATGATTATTATTCCCAGGAATTAAAGTACGATCGACTGGTGGAACTGGGGATTATTCGTGAATCTATTATTGCGGATTCTGTAGTGGCGTGTCCTACTCACGACAATCTCAGTTTTATAAAAACTGACCTGCAGAACAAAGATGTTATCAACGACCTTTTTTATGAAGAGAATTTTGATGTCGTGATTAATCTGGCTGCCCAAGCAGGGGTTAGACATAGCCTGGAAGATCCCTATACCTATGTTGATAGTAATATAACGGGATTTTTAAATATTCTTGAAGCTGCACGTCATCATTCATTACGGCACCTTATTTATGCTTCATCAAGTTCGGTATATGGTGCAAACACCAATATGCCATTCTCTACAAAAGATAATATCGATCACCCCATGAGTTTGTATGCCGCCAGTAAAAAAGCCAATGAGTTAATGGCGCATACATACTCTAATCTTTATGACATTCCGACTACGGGACTTCGATTTTTTACGGTATATGGACCTTGGGGACGTCCTGATATGGCTCTGTTTTTATTCACTGAGGCTATCGTTAAAAATGAGCCCATCAATGTGTTTAACTTTGGGGATATGGCCCGGGATTTTACGTACATCGATGATATCGTTGAAAGTATTTATCGTTTGACTCCCAAGCCCCCAGTACCCAATTCACAGTGGACGGGGCAAGCACCCGATCCGTCAACCAGTTTTGCTCCATATCAGATATTTAATATTGGCAATAGTCGGCCTGTTAAGTTGATGGATTTTATCGATGAAATTGAGCATCAGTTAGGGTTTAAGGCACAGAAAAAGATGCTGCCGATGCAACCGGGAGACGTACCTAAAACCTGGGCAGATGTAGATGATTTGTTTGATTACATTGGATTTCATCCCCAAGTAGGATATAAACAAGGGATTAAAAACTTTGTTGAGTGGTATGCTAAATACTATTTGTTAGAAGAAGAGAATAAAAGAGCGGTAGTTAAGTAAAACGAGAAAGGGAGACAATCTCATTAGCATTAGCGCAAAACTAAAGGGGAAGAAATCAGACCGATTTCTTCCCCTTTCTTAATTTCGTAAAAGATTGTCTTGTAAGGTATTATCCAATGTAATGGTGCCAGACATAAATGATGATGGCCAGCCCAATAAAGTTAAGGATACTAATGGGCAACATTCGTTTCCATCCCAGTTTCATAACCTGATTATATTTAAACCTTGGGATTGTCCACCGTACCCAGATGTAAACAAATGCCCAGAACAAGGTTTTAACAGTAAATACCGAAACATCTAAAATTGCTTTGGCCGTTTCTCCCATTTCTGGTAGCCAATATCCGGCAAAGGGCAGGTGGTATCCGCCAAAAAAGAACGTGGTAATTAACATGCTACCAATTACTACGTGCATATATTCAGCCAGGAAAAACATACCAAACTTCATACCGCTGTACTCGGTGTGGAAGCCACCCACAAGCTCTTGTTCGGCTTCCACAAGGTCAAAAGGCGTGCGGTTTGCTTCAGCAAAAGCGGCAACAATAAAAATGATAGCTCCAATGGGATTTCGGAGGATGTTCCACCAAACTTCTTGCGAATTGACCACGTCAATCATGCTTAAAGATCCCGTGAAAAGGATACAGGAGGCAATGGCCATTCCCATGGGCAATTCATAGCTGATCATTTGGGCAGCAGCACGTAATCCACCTAATAGCGAATACTTACTGTTCGATGCCCATCCGCCAAGCGTTACCCCGTAAACACCCAGTGAATTTACCGCCAACAAGTACAAAACAGCGGCATTGATATCAGTGGCATATAGACCATCCCCAAATGGGATAACAGCAACGGTCATAAGCGCAGTGATAACCGGAATCATAGGAGCGATGGCATGGACCGTTTTAAAACCGCGAGCCGGAGTAACGTCTTCTTTCAGCAGAAGTTTAACTACATCGGCAATAGGTTGCAGAAGTCCGAAAGGTCCAACACGGTTGGGACCCAGTCGATTTTGGATGGCAGCTGCAATGCGTCGCTCGGCATAAACCGCTATGGCTGCCGAGTTAAGCAGCATAAATAAAGCAACGCCTAAAACGATATATGAAGTTGTAGTAACAGGTTCCATTAAAGATGTTGTTTATGCTTTTACTTCTTTCTGTTTAATTGGTAGCTGAACACCCTTTTCTTGATCCATACGCTCGTATGAAACATCATTGAGCACATCAAATGATTTGCTAAGCTCAGCAAAAATTTCCCGGGAGTGATTGTATTCAAAATCGAGGCCAAGGCGATCTGCCAACTTATTCAGGAATTCCCAAAGAGGTACGCAATCCACCTTGTTTTCTTCGCTGACCCAGTTGTCAAAATTTGTACCGAACCGATCCAGACGGCCTTCCGACATCTCTAAATTGAGCCGGCGGTTTGTGTATTTTGTTTCCTTCGCTGGATAAGAACGCTGAATGCGACCATCCACATTTACGTAACTGGCCGCATGTTCTGCGACACATGTAATAGGGATGACGAGATCGGAAGCCTTGGTGGTATCATTGTTATTTGTTGCCAGGGAGATAGTATATGGCGTATCTAAGTCTGCCGAGTTAAGAACATCACGACCGATTAAATCATCTGATAAAATAATAACCACTTTTGCGCCCGAAACTGCAGATTTTATGGCTGCATCGTCGGACTCATCAAGATTGATAACACGGCATCCGTTCGTATTTGGTGCCCGGTCGTCTGTAATCAAAAATCCATCACCTGAGCCCGGAACAACATGAGGGGTAAACTTGGCGTTGGTTGCTCCCAGAAGATTGAAAAACTTGTTAAATACGTAGTTTTCTTCGACCGATGCATGCGGACTGCCAATAACGGCAATATCTGAAGAGTCGTTTGCTTCTAATACTTCAGCGAAGGTCTCAATGGCATTATTCCACGAGGTGTTGGATTGATTATCTCCATCAAGTTTAATAGATGGACGATCAACACGGTTGTCGTTAAATATTTTATAAGCCTCTCGGCCAGCATCGGGCATCCAGTAATCATTAACCTCTTCATTCTGACGAGGCGTGATGCGTAGCACTTCATTGTCACGGGTCCACAGATCAATATTGCATCCTTTCCCATTGGTGATATCAATGCTTGGGGTTTGGTTCATCTCCCAAACACGAGCCTTAAAACGAAAGTCCGTTGACGTAAGAGCGCCCACCGGACAGATATCAACCGTATTTAGTGAATAGGGGTCATCAAATGTTTCTCCCGGAGCAGTTATTGGGTAGTTGCTGTCTCCCCGTTGAACGATTGTAAGCTGATTGGTTTCACTAATTTCTTCCGTAAATCGAACACAGCGCGTACAGTTGATGCAGCGTTCGGCATCCAAGGTAACACGGGGACCCAAATCAACATGCTTGGGCTTGTGTACTTTTTTAACTTCGAAACGACTGCCTTCTGGCCCATATTTATAGGTTTGAATTTGGAGCGGACATTCACCGGCTTGGTCGCAAATGGGACAATCGAGCGGGTGATTGATAAGGATAAATTCGAGATTATCTTTTTGTGCCCGAGCTATTTCTTCAGAAGTCTCTTGCGTATGCACCACCATGCCATCTTGCAGAGGGGTAGAGCAGGAGGTCTGCGGTTTAGGAAACCACCGAATTTTTCGTTCACCATTCTCATCAAGCTCAAATTCGCCTGTCTCACGATCTTGCATAGGAGTCCCTACTTTCACCATACACTGCCGACAGTTTGCTGGAATCGACATGGATGGATGGTAACAAAAGAACGGAACTTCCAATCCCTGATCCATAATAAACTGGAGCAGCATACCGTCTTTTTCTTCATCAAATTCGTAACGTTTACCGTCTATAAATACTTCTGGCATCGGTTTCTCTGTTTTAAATTAATAGCCATCATTAACAGCTGACCATTATTTCAAATAATTTACTTTCAATAAAAGTTTTTGCCATCAATTATTGGTAGCCAAATCTCAATAAAAAGCGACTTCCAACGTATGATAACATTACGCAGTAGCATGTACTGATTTCTTGCAACGTGCTTCAAATTCATCTCTAAAGCGGTTGATGGTGTGTCGAACTGGCCAAACAGCTGCATCAGCGAGGGCGCAAATTGTTCGTCCCTCCATTTGGTTGCCAACATCAAGCAGGAGGTCCAGATCTTTCATTTCTCCCTCACCATTTTTGATTTTTTTCAATACTTTTTCCAGCCAGCCGGTACCTTCACGGCAGGGGGTACATTGTCCGCATGACTCGTGGTGATAGAAGTGTGAGATTCTCCACAACACATCTATCATGTCAGTATCTTCATCCATTACAACCATTCCGGCCGTACCCATCATAGAACCTGCATCTTTAAGAGAATCAGAGTTCATGGTTACGCCTTCAAGTTGGTCCGCTCTGAGCGGGGGCGTAGAAGATCCTCCGGGAATAATTGCTTTAAGCTCTTTTCCTCCACGAATGCCGCCAGCAACATCATTGATAAGATCCAAAACGGAAATTCCACTGGGAAACTCGTACACACCGGGACGGTTAACATGTCCAGAAATTCCATAGAGTACGGGTCCGGGATGCTCTTCAGCACCAATGTTTCCATACCAGTCGGCTCCATTGTTAATTACCAAAGGTACATTTGAAAGCGTCTCGATATTGTTGATGGTAGTGGGACGTCCCCAAAGACCATTCTGAGCAGGGAAAGGGGGCTTTGTGCGGGGATAACCGCGCTTGCCCTCAAGAGATTCAAGCATCGAGGTCTCTTCACCACAAATGTAGGCACCGGCCCCATAGGTAATTTCCAGATCAATGGAAACATCAGTGCCTAAAATATTTTCACCAAGATATCCTTTTTCATAGGCATCGCTTACGGCATTTTCAAGCATTTCTACCCAGGAAATATATTCGCCGCGAATATAAACATAAATAGTATCTATGGTCATGGCATAAGCAGCAATTAAAGCACCCTCTATAAACAGATGGGGGTTGTACTCAAATATTTTGCGATCTTTAAAGGTACCCGGCTCAGATTCATCACCATTGCAGGCAAGATAACGGGGACCGCCATCAGGGTCGGGCATAAAGCTCCATTTTAATCCTGCATTAAAACCGGCACCACCACGGCCACGAATATTAGCCTGCTTTACTTCTTCAACAACACTTTTACGCGACCAGGTATCGCGGTCATTTAAAATTTTCTTGAGTGCTTCATAGCCACCGTTTTCCTCGTAAACCTCAATCTTTTGCAGATTGGGAATGTCAGGAATAAGCAGCGGTTCGTATGATTTCCAGTCTTGAGCCATTATTCTGAGGCAGCTTGATTTCGTTTTTCTAATTGCGGCATTGCCATGGATTCGAACTCGGGCATGTTACCGTTTTTCAGATTTTCTAAGAGCGTGTCAACTTTTTCTGTGGTTAAATTATTGACATATACGCCATTGGTTACCTGCAGCATGGGAGCATATCCGCATGCGCCCAAGCATTCTACTTCTTGAATGCTAAACATTCCATCATCAGTTGTTTCACCGGCTTTTATTCCCAGTTCATCTTCTATATGATGTAAAATGTCGTATCCGCCACAAAGTTGACAGCTGAGGCAGGTGCATACATCGAGTACGAACTTGCCTTTTTCTTCTTTGTAGTATTGCGTGTAAAAACTTGCTACGCCATGAACATGCGAGGCGGGGAGATCCAGTGTTTCGGCCACTAACTGTTGAACTTCGGGTTCAACATGACCAAACTTACGTTGCGCAACCCACAACACTTGCAGTGTTGCCGCTTTGGCCGTAGGAAACTTGGCCTTAATTTGTTCTATCTTTTCAAGTTCTTCTTGTGTAAATGACAATTCAGCCATCGATATCTAATCTTACATTTTGAGTTATGGGTCGTGAGTGTTTTACCCAGGACTCAGTACTCACTACTATAAATTCTTATTTATCTGCTTCACCCATTACCGGGTCAACACCACCAATAATTACTACCGTATCGGCAACGCCTTCTCCATCGAGCATATCTTCAAGGGCTTGCAGGTTTTTAAATGATGGAGAATTAATCTTCAATCGCCATGGATGTCCAGTTCCGTTACTCTGGATGTAGTATCCGAGTTCTCCTTTGGGACCTTCAACAGCGTGATAGGTTTCGGCACCCTCGGGCGGACAAATTCCCGTATCAGTCATCATAAAGTCATGAATCATCCCCTCCATCGAGTAATAGACTTCATCTTTGGATGGGTAGGCCTGTTTGGCGTTGTCCGTTCGTACAGGGCCCTTGGGAAGTTTATCAAGGCATTGACGAATAATGCGGATGCTTTCGTGCATCTCCTCCATCCGAACATAGTACCGGGCTAAGTTATCGCCTTCGAGGCGGGTTGGAATTTCAAAATCCACTTCGTCATACCGGGCATAGGGGGCAAAGTCGCGAATATCATACGCATAACCCGATGCCCGAAGGGTAGGACCAGTAGCTCCGATTTCGAGAGCGTCATCAGGTGATAAAACACCGACCTCTCTATTTCGATCGAAGAAAATACGATTACGATCGAGGAGACCATGAAAATCTTTTAGCTCTTGGGGAAATTCATTTACAAAATCTTTAATCATGGCCAGAGCATCATCGGTCAAATCATTTGCTACACCGCCAATTCGTGCGTGTGAAATGGTAAATCGATGTCCGCCAATGTTATCAAAAATATCGTAAAGCTTTTCGCGCTCGCGGAATGTCCAGATAAAAAACGAAACGGCACCAGCATCCATAACCATAGTACCCAGCCACAGCAGGTGCGATGAAATCCGAGCCAGCTCGCAGCCGATCATCCGTATATAATGAGCACGCTCGGGTACTTCTACATTGGCAATTTTTTCTACCGCCGTACATAAAGCAACATTGTTGCTGTACGGGGACAGATAATCCATGCGGTCGGTATAAGGCATAAATTCCTGGAACGTTTTGTTTTCCGCAATTTTCTCAACGCCCCGATGCAGGTAACCGATATCAATTTTTGCTTTTTCGATCAGCTCACCGTTTAGTTGCAGAATCAACCGAAGTACCCCGTGGGTAGCAGGGTGTTGCGGACCCATATTCAAGATCATTTGGGTGCTTAACGGATCTTCATCGTCAAGCATCTCGATGGTAGTATGTTTATCCTCGAGTGCTTGGTAGAGCTTATTCTGATGCTCTTTAAAAAATTTAGAATCCAGTTGGTCGGTAATATGTTTCTTAGCCATAATAAATGTTACTCAGTGTCGGGCGTTGTATTTGGCAATTCAATAGAGCCGGGAATACCCAACAATGGAAATTCTTTACGCATAGGATAATATTCGTAGTCCTCCGGCATATAGATGCGTCGAAAATCGGGATGGTTGTTAAATTTGACGCCAAACATATCATACACTTCACGTTCCATCCAGCTGGCTGATTTCCAGACATCGGTAACGGATTCCATTACAGGATTTTCTTCTGGAAGACGTACTTTTACGAACAGTTTTTCGCGGTCACGAAGTGAGACAAGATTGTAAACCACTTCAAAACGATCTTCTGAGGTAAAGCGATCTATCCCAAAGATATCAGATAGGTATATATAGTGAAGTTCATTTTTGAGATACTTGCAGATCTCTACAATGTTATCAGCTTCGACGCGAATGAAGGTATCGCCGGTAGATTGATAAACTTCGATGAAGCTATCCGAAAAATGTTCGGCTAACTTATCAACAGTATTTTGTAGTGTCTCGGAGAGTTCTAAATCCATATTAGGTATCGAGCATTACGGAGTGTTCGGTACGAATTTTGTCTTGAATCTTCATGAGTGCATGAAGTAACGCATCGGGTCGTGGAGGACATCCTGAAATGTACGCATCAACAGGCAGGAAATTATCGCAACCCTGGACTACACCATAGCAGCGGTGCATGCCTCCGGTAGAAGCACAGGCGCCCATAGCGATGCACCATTTGGGATCAGGCATTTGATCCCAGATACGGCGAATAGCGTGCGCCATTTTATAGTTGACCCATCCCGCCACAATCATAACATCACTTTGGCGTGGAGAAAAACGCATTACCTCGGAACCAAACCGAGCGGCGTCATATTTGGGGCCTGCGAAAGCCATCATCTCAATAGCGCAGCAGGCTAATCCCATTGGCATGGGCCATGCGGCATTTGAGCGAGCCCAATTTGTGAGTGCGTCAATTTTTGTGGTGAGAAAACCGTCACCAAGTGAACTTTCAATACCCATAAATGTGCAGGCTAAATTTGATTAGTTAAACATTCCTTTTTTTATGTCCCAGTCGAGCGTACCAACTTTTACGGTATAAAGTAAACCAACAAAAAGAATCAAGATAAAGACGACCATAGCAATGAGCGTTCCTACACCATGCTCCAAAAAGCTGACGGCCCAGGGATAGATAAATACAACTTCGAGATCGAAAACAATAAATTCCATTGCAACCAAGTAAAAGGCTATCGAATAACGGTCGGCCGCATCACCCACGGGGTCCATACCACTTTCATAAGGATCAAGCTTATTTTTATTGGGACGAAATGGGCCTAAAAGCTTTGATAAGCTTAACAATGCTATTGCCAAAACAACGGCAACACCAGCCAGAATTACAATTGGTATATAGTTCTCAAACATCGCTTTATAAAATTATATTTTGGTCAGTCGGAAATTAGTGGCAATGGCTCGTAATGTCAATGAAATTAAGGCAAAGAATATAGGACTTCTGATTTTGAAAACATATAATTTTGAAGTCCCTTTCTTATTTAAAATGAGTTTATATAGTTTATTTAAGTACAAATATTTTTAGCTGCTAACAGGTTGAATGAATCAAAGCGCCTGTCGGATATTTTTTCCGAATTGAATTATACTTTTTGACGGCTTTGCTGGTCTCCAATATATAAAATGTTATACCTTTATTAGTAAGTAAATCTGTTGTTTCTTGGCAAACTCCAAGTCGCTGGTGATATCCCTGTGAGAGTATCACTTGCTGGGCACCGTGCGTAATCAATTCCTCTACATCAGTTGGCTGAGTACCGGGTGAATGCCGAGTGCCGGTTTCGTTCCAATCCCATTCGCGGGAACCCCCAGGAAAAAGCTTGGCATCTTTATAGGTATTACCGTCTGCGGTTATGATTTTACCCCAAGCAATGGAATTAATTTTTGGCGATTCTTTTTTAGTATCCATAACGCGATTCAGTTTTGTATTCACCTTACCAAACATTTAATTCTGAAAATACGTTTATTAAACTTGGTTCTAAAGTTTACGGGTACCGTAAAAATCAGTAAATTTACTTGCCAAATTAGAATTAATTCTAAACCAAAAATAGATAGCATTGGATAAAATCAAGATGGACATATTGGGGTTGTCAACAAGCCCGAGTAGTGGTGGGGCTTATGCGCTAATATTAAATGAGGTGGAGGGTAATCGTAGGCTTCCCATTATTATAGGAACGTTCGAAGCCCAAGCCATTGCTCTTGAACTTGAGCACATTAAGCCGCCCCGACCTATGACGCATGATCTGCTTAAAAATATGATTGAAAACTTTGGTGCAAATGTGAAACAGGTATTTATTAATGATTTGAGTGAGGGTACCTTTTTCGCAAAAATAATTTATGACGATAATGGTCAGCAAATGGAGCAGGATGCGCGTCCCAGTGATGCCATTGCCTTGGCTGTTCGGTTTGATGCTTCTATCTATGTATCCAGTGAAATTCTGGAAGAAGCGGGAATTGTATCGGAAGGAGAAGAAGCAAGCACATTATCGGCTGCCTCACAATCCCAGGAGCAAACCAAAGAGATGACAAAATTGGAACAACTTGAAAATGAGTTGCAAACTGCTATCGATACGGAAAATTATGAGAAGGCGGCCCGGTTAAGAGATGAAATACAAAAATTAAAAGGGTAGGGGTCTTGCAGCTTTCTAATTATTCTTTCGAGAACCTTCCATTTTCGTCGCTTTTTCAATCTTATGTCGCCGATTTTTCAAAGGTGGAGGATTTTTTTGAAATCAATCCGTTCGATGAGCAGGCGATTGCAAAAAAAATAAATACGTTTGAGTTTGCCGGTGATCGTGCTAAAACGATTGAGGCACTAACGTCATTAAATAAGCGGTTTGATTTGCACGAGGCAGCACTTGAGAATATTGAGCGATTAGCGTCCAAAGATGCTCTCGTGGTTGTTACAGGTCAGCAGCTCGGGATATACGGCGGGCCGTTATACACTATCTTTAAAACATTGAGTACTATCCATCTTGCCAATAAGCTGGAGCAAAAATATGATCGTCCCGTTATTCCCGTTTTTTGGCTTGCCGATGAAGATCATGACTACGATGAGGTTCGCGGTATTACTATTCTCGATAACGATGAGGTCGAATCATTTTCGTTACCGCCCAAAACCAATCATCTCTCCACAGTAGCAGAAATGCGACTTACGTCCGAAATTGAATCTATCAGCAGCAGTCTAAAAGAGAATTTATATGATACCGATTTTTCGGATAAGCTCTGGTCTGTACTCGATACTACATTTGCCCCAGGGAATACCTTTTTTGATGCGTTTGGAAAATTTATCAGCCGAATGTTTTCAAAACATGGTTTGATTTTAGCAGGGAGTAATGACCCGGACGTTAAAGAGATTACAAAGCCTTTTTTAAGGAAGTCGGTGCTTAAAGCTAATGAGATACGCAACACACTCGAAAAGCAAAGCGAGCGACTTGAGCAGAACTACCATCAGCAGGTTACACTGTATGATTCTAACCTTTTCTATTTGGATGATGATTCCGGTAGGACCAAAATAAGTCGTAATGGCGATGGTTGGAAAGCCGATGCGCGTCTGGAATGGAATACCGATCAACTGGTACAAGAAATTGAGACCAATCCCGAACGGTTTTCTCCCAATGTGTTTCTTAGGCCCATTTTGCAGGATGTACTTTTACCTACCATCGGATACGTTGCCGGCCCCGGTGAAACCGCCTACTACGGACAAATGAGAGGGATGTATAAAAGTTTTGATTTAACCATGCCGATTATTTTTCCGCGATTAAGCGCCACATTGATTGAACCGGCCATCAACCGAATTATGCAGGAGTTGCCATTTGAATTCCACGAGTATGGAAACAGGATTGAGGATTTGGAATCTGATTATGTCGAAAAAACGGACCAGCATGATATTGAGGCAATTTTTAGTAATTGGCTTTATAAAGTGCACGGGTTGACCAATGAAAAAAAGGGAGTCATCGCGGATATTGATCCAACTCTTGAGGCGGCGACGGAAAAGGCAACCGCAATTTATGAGAATGAGATCAATAAATTAAAGGGAAAAGTCTATCGGTCGGTTAAGCAGCAAGAAAAAACACAGCTGCAGAGAATCCGGCGTATTAAAGCAAATACATTTCCACAAAACGGTCTCCAAGAGCGTACGATTGCAGCCATATATTATATGAATAAATATGGGGTTGATATCTGGGATAAATTATTGAACTCTTTAGAAAAAGATGATCGGTTTGATCATCATAAATTAGTCTATCTTTAGTTTTGAGTTTGCAAGAGCATAAAGAAGAGCTGCGTAAGCGGTTGCTAAAACAGCGCTCAGCTATCCCCGAACCAGAATATTATGGTATGTCGGCTGATATTATTGAGTGCTTGAAAGGGCTGCGTGAATATCAGCAAGCATCAACGGTTCACTGTTATGTCTCAATGAATAGCAGGCGCGAAGTAGAAACCCACGAGCTCATCAAAGAGATGCTTCAAAGGCAAAAAAAAGTCGTCATCCCCAAAACAAATATTAAAGAGAGAACGCTTTCTCATTACCGGTTGCATTCGTTTGACGATTTGAAAAAAAATGGCTGGGGGGTACTTGAGTTAAACAAAGGGGATGAAGTATCTGTTGATGCCTTAGATCTTGTAATTGTACCCATGGTTGGGGGAGATGAACAAGGCAACAGAATTGGATATGGACAAGGATTTTATGATCGGTTTTTACAGAATGTGAGTTCCCCCAAAGTTGGGTTACTGTTTGAGCGTAATATCCTGGAAGAAATTCCCACAGAACAATTTGATGTTCCCTTAGATAAAATTATTACCGAAAATCGCATTATTGATTCCTGATTGTTGTTCTTGTTTTGTAACACCGCCCTCAGGAATACGTATTGCGTAATGTTCACATATAAAAAAATGGGCATTTAAAAATTATGACCGATCAAACGAAGCAACGTAGTCATCAACAGCATTCCGATCCATTGACAGATTTCGAAGCTCATGAGCTAAAGGCAACCATGCATGAGTTTTTCGAAGAAGAGAAAAAGGCAAATACCAATATTTGGAACTTTGCCACTATTGCCGGTATTGCTATGTTTTTTGTAGCTATGGTTTACGTGGTGCAGCTCATAGGTCTTTCGATTGGACCCGATATTTCTGATTTAATTGGCTTTATGCCACTTATAGGAGGTGTTATCGTAACTATGGTTGGGTTGGGATATTTTGTGGGAGAGAAAAAGCAGAAAAAGAAACGTTCGGATACTACTTCTTCCTATAAATACAATTATGATTTTGAAGAATTTTCCTCCGAAACAGAGACCGAAGATTTTACTTTAAAAAATGATCTGGGTACGAAAAGCCGATCCAAAAGTAAAGAAGAATCCGGGGCTGATCAGTCGCGGTATGACCGCTATGCGTTTACCAAATCCAAAAAACTGTATAAATCCCGCACCAACAAAAAGATAGCTGGTGTATGTGGAGGGTTAGCAAAATATTTCGGCATCAATGCAGGCGTTATTAGGGCCCTTTTTCTTATTACATTATTTGCCGGTGGGGGTACATCGCTATTGATTTACATCGCTTTAGCTATTGCTTTAGACAAAGAGCCCTTGGAGATGATGGACGAATTTGACTATTAGCTACGGATTTAAAATTTGCCCGAAATGCAATTCGTTCAGACTAAGATGATTGTTATATTCAGAAAACTATTATTATTGAATAATTAAACTTGGTGCACGTGTTTATTACGTTTGAAGGGATTGACGGCAGTGGAAAATCAACTCAGATAGAAAAACTTCGAGAGCGATTTGAAAAAAAGGGGGTACAGGTAAACGTATTTCGTGATCCGGGTGGTCCTAAAGTATCAGAACAGATCCGGGATATTTTACTTAATTCGGATTCCAATATTGACCCCGTTACCGAGCTGCTTTTGTTTTCGGCTTCGCGCTCTCAGCTTATGGCCGAAAAGGTACTTCCGACCTTAAAAGAAGGGGGAATTGTAATTTTAGATCGTTTTTTCGATTCCACCACAGCCTACCAAGGGTATGGACGCCAATCGGTTCCGTTAGAGGAAATTGCTAAAATGAACGGAATAGCTAGTCACAAGCGTAATCCCGACCTTACCATCTATATGAAACTATCGCTCGCAGATGCCAAGGAACGAATGGCATCGCAAAAAGACAGAATGGAACAGGCCGGTGATACCTTTTTTAATGATGTAATTAAGGGCTACGATGAACTGGCTAAAAACGAGAATCGGTTTTTTACCGTAGATGCGACCAGATCTCCGGATTGGGTTCACGAACAGATTTGGAACGTCGTGCAAAATCAATATATAGCAAGAGGTTAACGGAGGATTAGGGGACAGGGGTTCTTTTTTTATTATTTGTAGTATGGTAAATCCTCTACGCAGTGCAAAGTCTTGACCAAAATATCCATTACAGAGCGCAGATGTGGAAAATGAGAACGGTATGTAAAATTAACGGACAAAATTAAGCGTTAAATTTATTGCTGAAAACAGATAAAATGCTTATCTTTATTGCATTGTGGATTAACCTTACTACAAAATTGAAAATCTCCTTACATATTGTTTCAATTTTTAATTTTAACCAATTCTGAAGTATAAATTATGGCGCACGAAAGAATCGAAGTTGACCTGCCTTTAGCCAAAGTCTATGAATACTTAAGTGATCCTACTTATTTCCCTCACTTCTTCGAAAGAATTGAAAAAGTAAATAAAATAAATTCTCAGACTTTCGAATTTTCTACTACGCTTGGTGAAGAAAAGTTCGAATGGACTACCAACATCATTGATGATTTACGCAATACACGATTTGCCTGGATCACCATCAATGGCAATTTAAATCAAACGGGGACTATACGTTTTACACCTCTTGATAATGGGGAGCGTACACGGGTTGATTTTAGTTTGGATTACCGCACATTTTATGGAGAGCCCGATGAAGAGTTAGCCAAATTTATTCAAGGGCTTCCTGCTCAGATGAAAAAAGATCTGCAGCGCTTTAAAGAAGAAGCGGAAGATGGTACGTTTAAACAAAAAGCTGATGATACTATTGCTAAAATTGAAAAGGCAGAAGAAGAGGCCGAGGAAGAAGAAGCAGCAGCATAGTCTCAGTTATAGCATATAAATTGTAAAATGCGCACTTTCTGGTGCGCATTTTTTTTGTCAAAACATTCCTATATGACTCTCTCAGAGTTTATAAACAGCTCGAAAAGCGATACTCCCTATTATCTGTTATTTGGGCATCCGGTGGAACATAGTTGGTCGCCCTTAATGCATAATACGGCGTTGGAGTATTACAATATGGATGCCCGTTATTATGCGATCGATTTGCTAAGTAGTGAACTCTCTGACTTGGCTTCATTTTTATATACCGAAAACTTTAAAGGGGCTAATATCACCATTCCCTATAAACAGATGCTGTTTGATTATATGGATGAGATTGAGCCCTTTGCCCGGCAAATAGGGGCAATAAATACTATTCTGAAGCAGGGACAATATCTAAAGGGCGCAAATACCGATTTTCGAGGCTTTTTGCATCCACTTAAAGATTATACGGATCACATTGAAGGGTTCTCGGCTACTGTATTTGGAACAGGCGGTGCCTCAAAGGCTATTGTAGTGGGACTATTGGAAATGGGGATTGAAAAAATATTTATGGTATCACGATCGCCGGGTACCAACAACTTTTACCGCGATAACGAGCAGGTTCAGATTGTATCGTACCACAATTGGACCTCTTTTTTAGATGAGGTCGCACTAATCGTTAATGCAACGCCTTTGGGCATGCATCCCAGTACCGATCGTTCGCCGGTACGCGATGCGGAACAACATTGGCTGGCAGATCGCATTTGTTATGATATTGTTTACAATCCCATCCAAACAAAATTTTTGACGCAGGCCAGCGAAGCGGGGGCGCAAACGATTGATGGGTTGGAAATGTTAATTCAACAGGGTAGCGAATCATTTAAATTATGGACAGGAAATTCTTTTCCGGCTGATAAAATCAGAGATACCTTATATGAAAAGCTTGAAAACTAATTATTCTTTGCTGAAGCCTGTACTTCTCCAGCAAGATGACGGCATTCAGGGTTGGTTTACATTAAAAAACAGCGATTTAAGTCGTCCCACCCAGTCGATTGAGGGACTTAACCTCGGCTTCAACACAGCTGAAAGTAAGGAGCAAGTTGCCCAGAATAGATTAGCGCTTCTTGAGAGTTTAAACATTGATCCCAATTGGACAGCCTATGCTGATCAAGTGCATAGCAACAGGGTACGGTTTGTTGTTGAAGGAGGAACTTACCCTTCAACTGATGGGTTAGTGACATCAATTCCGGGATTAACGCTGGCCATTCAGGTAGCTGACTGTGCGGCTGTATTACTTTGGGATGCCAAGAATAATGTTATTGGTGCCTTGCATGCCGGCTGGCGTGGAGCCGCCGGGAATATTGTTGCACGTGGCATTGAAAAAATGGTAAAGCAGGGAGCCGAGTTGGAATACTTGAAAGCATTTATAAGCCCGTGTATCTCGCAGAAAAATTTTGAAGTGGGACCGGAAGTTGCTGATCAGTTTCCTGATGCGTTTGTGAACGATATTGATTTTGAAAAACCACACGTAGATTTAAAGAATGTTATTAAGCATCAGCTAACCAATGAAGGGGTTAAGCCGGATCATATTGAGATTCGTGAAGAATGCACAATTGATGAAGCGGATGATTTTTATTCATATCGCCGGGAGGGGGACCAAAGCGGACGCATGCTGGCGCTAATACGGATCAATGAGCAATAAAATTGGATTGATATTGTGAGAGTTTCCTACGCACCGGGTTATTATGCCCCTATTCCGGAGGAGCATATTTTCCCTATGAAAAAGTTTACCGGTTTGCATCGCTATCTTCTGGAACAGCAGGTTATAGCCGATCATAATATAGTGGAACCTTCTATGGTAGATATGGCTCAGCTTCAGATGGTACACAGTGCCCGATACGCGAATGGAATTATGAATGGAAACTTATCCCAAAAGGAGTTGCGGAGGTTGGGATTGCCATGGTCAAAACGATTGGCAATACGGTCCCGATTGGCGGTACAGGGAACGATAAATGCGGCGATAATGGCGCTTCAAGATGGTATTGCAGGAAATTTAGCTGGCGGAACCCATCATGCCATGGAAGATTTTGGGGAAGGATTTTGTGTCTTCAATGATGTGGCCGTGGCCATTAATGTCTTACAGCAATCTATGTGGGCGAACAAAATTTTGGTAATCGATTGTGATGTTCATCAAGGCAACGGAACGGCTGCCATTTTTAAAGAAAATCCGGACGTATTTACTTTTTCGCTACATGGGGCAAAAAATTATCCTTTTAAAAAGCCGCCTTCAACACTTGATATTGGCTTACCCGATGGTACCGGAGATGAAACCTATTTACAAACGCTGGGCGATGCGCTGGATTATATTTTTGATGTCTTTACTCCCGATCTGGTGTTTTATCTGGGCGGAATTGATCCCCTCGAAACCGATCATTTTGGTCGGCTATCATTAACAGTTGAAGGTTTAAAGCAGCGGGACAGGATGATAATCCAAAAAGTGGTGCAGGAAGATCACCCGCTGGTGCTGTTGCTTTCCGGCGGATATGCACCTACCCTTAAGGAAACGGTGCTGGCCCATGCCATGATGTTTAAAATTGCCAAAGAAATGGCGTATTAGAGGTGTTTTTACGTATGATAAATCATTCTGACTTCTATCTCATTTTATCTATCTTCAGAGCTATTTTTAACTGGAATTTGGTCTCTTGAAAAAGCAGAACTTAGTCATATTGGGTTCCACCGGATCTATCGGTGAGCAAGCACTGCAAATTGTGCGGGAACATCCCGACCGATTTAATGTAGTGGGTATTAGCTGCAACAGTAGCTGGCAACAAATGTTGGAGCAGGCGAAGGAGTTTCATCCCCAATACGCGCTGATTGCAAATGAAGATTTTGCTGCAAATTTGAAGGGGGAGCTGTCCCAGTCAACCGAGCTTCTTGTCGGCAATAAAGAAATGGTACATCTGGCTTCTCTTGCGGATGCGGATATCATTCTGAATAGCTTGGTAGGGTATGCTGGCTTTGAGCCGACGATAGAGGCGCTGAAAGCCGGAAAAAAAGTAGCGCTGGCTAATAAAGAGTCATTGGTTGTTGGCGGTGAAATCATCAATAATCTCATTGAAGGAAACAGGGATCAGCTCATACCGGTGGACTCTGAACACAGTGCCATGTTGCAGTGCCTGGTTGGGGAACCCATCGAAAAAATAGAAAAACTGGTGATTACGGCCAGTGGCGGACCGTTTAGAACGTGGTCGAAAAAACAGATGCAGTCTATTACGGTTGAGGACGCCCTTGATCATCCGAATTGGTCAATGGGAGCAAAAATTACGATCGATTCAGCCACGATGATGAATAAAGGGCTCGAAATAATCGAGGCGCACTGGATGTTTAATATGCCTCTTAAAAAAATTGAGGCTGTGGTTCATCCGCAAAGTGTAATTCATTCGGTAGTAACATTCACCGACGGATCGAGTAAGGCTCAACTGGGTCCACCTACTATGCAGGTACCCATTTTGTATGCACTGACCTATCCCGATAGAATAGCGCTTGATGCCCCGCGTCTTGACTGGCAGACGGCATTTGATTTAACCTTTGAGCCGGTTGACTATGATCGCTTTCCCTGCTTACGTTTAGCTACTGAATCAATTAAAGAAGGGGGGCTGGCCCCGGCAATTTTGAATGCAGCCAACGAAGTTGCCGTAGAGCGCTTTCTGAATAAGGAAATTACCTATATTAATATCCCGAAGGTAATAGAATCATGTTTGAATCAGTTAAATAATTCGGGAACAGTTACGTTAGAATCACTGAAAAATATAGATCAACGAGCCAGAGAACTCGCATTAACAATTTAAGTACTACTTTTGCTTCATGGAATGGATTTTAGGTTTACTTTCAACCCTTGGGATTTTTGCTGCCGCTCTGTTAATACTGGTGTTTTTTCATGAGTTAGGCCACTTTTTAGCTGCAAAGCTTTTTGGGATGCGCGTGGAACGTTTCTCTTTGGGATTTCCCCCGCGCATCTGGGGATTTCAAAAAGGAGAAACGGATTACTGCATTGGTGCTACTCCGTTAGGGGGATACGTCAAAATTTCGGGAATGATCGACGAAAGTATGGACGATGACTATCTTGATGAAGAACCCAAGCCTTGGGAATACCGAAGTAAGCCCGTATGGCAGCGCATCATTGTAATTACGGCCGGGGTTATTTTCAATATGATTTTGGCCGTTCTTATTTATGCAGGATTGGCGTACAGCTCCGGTGATACAAAAGTGAAGATCGATAGCGTTGAAGGTATTTATGTAGCTGAACAATCGCTGGCTTCCCAGGTAGGCTTTCAGACGGGGGATAGGATTGTGGGAGTTAATGGCAAAGAAGTGCAATATTTTCAAGATCTATTCTCACCTAATGAAATGACGGCCTCCTCACTTAGCTACACCGTTTTGCGCGATAGCGAAGAAGTGAATATTGCCATAGCAGATAGCCTTCTTGATGATATTGGCCAGCAGGGATTTATCAGCCTTAACAATGCCATGCCCAGCGTGCCCATATCGCAAGTGCAGGCTGGTGAACCTGCCGACCAGGCCGGAATTGAACAGGGAGATATTATCACGGCTGTTAATGGTGAATCTATCCGCTATTTGGAAGAGCTCTTTTCAAAAATTTCATCTTCTAAAGACAGTATGGATGTAACAGTAAAAAGGGGCGACGAAACCAAAGAGTTTACTGTTAAGGCAAACGAAGACAACAAGCTCGGTATTGGTTTTCAGCCTACTGCTGAAGATTATTTTGCGGTTGAACACTTCGAGTATGGACTGGCTCAATCCATGAATGTAGGAGTGCAAAAAACAAATAATACCTTTACAGGTATTATTCAAGGATTTACAAAAATGTTTTCGGGGGATATTTCGGTGCGTGATAATTTAGGCGGCCCGGTTGCTATAGCGAATGTAACGAAGCAAGCAACCGATGCAGGAGGAGCCGTTGGCTTTTGGAATATTACAGCCTTTCTGAGCATTACTTTGGCAATAATGAATATTTTACCCATTCCCGTGCTTGACGGTGGACACCTGATGTTTTTAATTTACGAAGGTATAACCCGGCGCGAGCCATCTCCCAAAGTCCGAATGGCACTGCAACAGATTGGCTTTTTGCTAATTATTGCACTCTTTATTTTCGTCACATTTAACGACATTCTACGACAGTTCGGCTAATTAAATAAATATCTATGTTTGCACGCGATGGATATGCTACGCTATTCGTAACCATCATTTTTGCATTGGTAGTTAGTGGCATAACAAATTACTTTTTGGAAAGCCATTGGATGAGCTATGTAATCTATTCAGCTATGGCTTTGCTTGTGGCGTTTATTCTCTATTTTTTTCGCGATCCCGATCGAGAAATTACCAAGGGCGAAAATTATGTTTTGTCACCTGCTGATGGAAAAATCGTTCAAATTAAGGAAGTGAATGAAGATCGTTATATCGATGGTCCGGCAATCCAGATAAGCATTTTTCTTTCCCCGTTGAATGTCCATGTAAACCGGGTGCCGGTAAGTGGCAAGCTGGAATACCTCAAATATGAACCGGGTAAGTTTCTTGCTGCCTATGACGACCGTGCATCAGAACTTAATGAGCGCGCAGATTTTGGGGTCAGGCATTCCTCGGGCACTAAAATATTTTTTCGACAGATTACTGGGGTTATGGCACGCAGAATTGTGTATCATATCCAAGAAGGAGATCAAATTGAAGCTGGTAAACGATTTGGAATGATGAAGTTTGGCTCCAGAATGGATATACTTGTTCCGCTGCAGGTTGAGCTTAATGTCACTAAAGGGGAAAAGGCCGTAGCGGGAAAAACAATTTTAGCTACTATTAACGCATAAGATGAAATATCCCATACAAAAGTGGAAGCGATTTCGTCGACGTCGAAAACGTAAACGAAAAGAAAACGGACGGACGCGAAGACAGATTCCCAAGACGGTAATTCCCAGCTTTTTTACGTTGATGAATCTATTTTGTGGATTTCTGGCGATCATCAGCATTGCCGAGGGACGCCTTTTCTTTGGCGCTTGGCTTATCGTTTTCGCAGGATTATTTGATGCACTGGACGGATTTATGGCGCGACTTTCAAATGCGACCAGCCAATTTGGAATCGAGCTTGATTCCATCAGCGATGTCGTTTCGTTTGGTGTTGCACCGGGATTTTTACTCTACTCATTTGGCTTAGCAGAACTCCCTTTTGTGGGGATCATTTTAAGTGCCCTTCCTCCGCTTTGTGGTGCCGTTCGATTGGCCCGCTATAATGTGGATGTGCAGGAAAGCAGAGAGGATTTTTTTAAAGGATTACCCATCCCCGGGCAGGCTATTATGATTGCCGCATTTTACCTCACTTTTTATAACCAGATCGAATTATTTGAGGGATTCGAATATGGCACTAATGCGGTACTTATTCCGTTAATTGTGCTGCTCTCGTTTCTGATGGTAAGCACCATTCCATTCGACAAAATGCCCAGCTTCGACAAACAATCTATCCGCAAACATAAAATTAAGTTTTCGCTCTTCATTGTCTATGGGATTCTGATCCTGCTTTTTCAGGAAGTGGGACTAATGATCGTATTTTCAGTATTCATTCTTAAAGGCGTTCTTATGGGCGGTTTCTTCTTTTGGAAAGAAGCTTTTGGGGATGAGGAGTTAATGGACCAGGGTAGAATGTAAGTGGGCTAAATAAACGTTAAAAACGATAAGTTAGCCCAAGAGAGTGTACGGTTCCAAAGCCTGTCTCAAAAGGAATAATGGCATATTGTGCAGAAATTGAATCGATATCTAAGCCAAGCCCGGCACTCCAGGGACGTACGGTATCACCCGTTTTATAGCCGGTTCGCAAGGCAATAATTTCGGCTACTGTAAATGCAAGTGCGATATTAGTATATAGTTTATTCGATCGGTTATCCTGTGTGGTAGCTGTTCGGTTTTCTAAGGGCACTATCACGTCATTCTTGAGGGAAACCGCGATGGGCAAATCTGGATTTTTAGGAGGGACAAAAGTAAAAAGGTCGGCACTGAAACCGGTTTTGAAAGTAGTGGGTAATTCAGTGGATTCGTTTCTGAGCTCGTTCATCGTCCCCAAACTTAGCAGGCTTACCCCAAACCGAAGACGTTCATCCCAAAATTCGCCTGCGGCCCCCAAACTTGCCGCGTATCCCCAAGCATTGTATGTGTGATACTCTTCTCTTAAATATTGTATTGTAGCTCCCAAAGAGATCATTCCCAGCCGATAGGCATAGCCGCCGCTAAGCGAGATGGAGCTAATATTAAAAGATCCGTCGGCGGGACCAGGCTGATTGCCCCGCAAAGGAATATTATCTGTTTGGGAACTTAGAAATCCGAAAGACAAAGCGCGATTATTCTTCCGAAGGTTCACACCAGCATGGGTGTGGACGAGGTCCCCAATCCAAAGGGTGTAATCGGTATTAAGGCTGGAACTTTCCTCCATCGCCAGGTTGGCGGGATTTGAATATAGACTGGATGGACCGAGCAGTTCTGCCGTTACCGCCTCATTTAGCCCCAGGGCTTTGGTGCCTGGACCGATGCTCAGAATATCTAAGCCCGACTCTTGAGCCCTTAACGAGCTGTTTATCAGAAAAAAAAGTAGAAGTACGGCTATAGATATTTTTATGTATTTCATATTTATGAATGCAAGCAAAATTTTGGCATGCTATCAAGGCATAATTAGCCAGATAGATCATTCTCTATAAACAAATATAGGTGTTATAATCCCCAAATAAACTTGTTGATATCTGCTAAAGTGGATGCTAACTTCAGGCCGTTTAGATAAAATACTCAAGGCAATACCAGTTACTGGCGTCCTACGGAGTAGCACATTGGCAGTGGCACTTTGAATTGCATGATCCTAATTAAAGACAATGCACAAATTTAATAAGCTCTTTGTACTTACCTTGATCTTGTTTATAACAGCTGTTCTGCAGTTCGGCTGTGCTTCGGAAGAGCGTCATCACAATGAGCAGGACGGGATAGATGACGAGTGGCTCTCACTTTTTAATGGCGAAGATCTGGATGACTGGACACCCAAATTTACAGGGTATGAAGCCGGGGAAAACTATAACAATACCTTTCGTGTTGAAGACGGTATTTTAAAGGTAACGTATGATGATTGGGGGCAATTCGACGGGGAGTTTGGGCATCTTTTTTATAAAGAACCTTTCTCTCACTACATCCTTCGGGTTGAGTACCGTTTTGTCGGTGAACAAGTGGAAGGGAGCGAAGATTGGGCTTTTCGTAATAACGGAATAATGCTTCACAGTCAGGACCCCGCTACCATGTCGCAAAATCAGGAGTTTCCGGTATCTGTGGAAACCCAGCTGCTTGGCGGTGACGGAGAAAATGAGCGTACCACTGCCAATGTTTGTACGCCGGGTACGCATGTTGTAGTGGATGGAGAGCGTATCACAGACCACTGCATCAATTCCTCATCCAAAACCTACCACGGTAACCAGTGGGTTACGCTGGAAATTGAAGTGCGGGGAAGCGAAGTAATTAGACATCGCATGAATGGAGAACCAATTTTTGAATACAATAATCCGCAGCTGGATGAAAACGACCCAACAGCCGAACAATTTCTGAACAAGGGGGAAGATCTGTTGCTTAAAGAAGGGTATATTGCGATTCAGGCGGAAAGTCATCCTACCGAATTTCGTAAAATTGAGTTGAAGCCGATTTCCGAATAAACTTGTTGATTTTCGCAACGGTGGATACTATCTTCAGCCTGTTATGAAAAAATCAGCTCATAAAAATATCAATTGGTGGTGGCCTGTGAAGCAACATATACAGGCAGTGGCATTTTTATAAGCTGAATTGATCAAAAGGATTATTGAGAGCCCACTGCAGGAAACTGGAGTGGGCTTTTTTGTTTTATACAAGTAATTATGATTAAGTGTTATGCTAAACTTGTTTCAGCATCTTTAATGAAATTTTATGCAATTAACTGATTTTGAAAAATTAGCAAAAGACTATACGGCAGTGCCAGTGCATCGTCGCCTCATGGCCGATGTGTTAACGCCGGTATCTCTTTTTTTATCACTTCGTAAGGAGGCTCGATACCCCTTTTTGCTGGAGTCGGTAGAAGGAGGGGAGCAGGTGGCCCGATACTCATTTTTAGGACGCAATCCCTACCAGGTGCTGCAGTATGATGGGCAGCTGGTAACCCTGGAATCCAATGAAGAAATTGGAAAGCTTAAAGAGCCTTATTTTGAGGCCCTAAAACGGCTTACAACCCAGCACAATGAGCCTGAAATTCCCGACCTGCCGCGACTGACCGGTGGAGCGGTCGGATTTTCTTCTTATGATACCGTTCGAGAAGTTGAGCAGCTGGGTGATGCTCCAAGGGATGATCTCAATATCCCGGAAGCCATCTGGGCGTTTTATGATGAAGTTTTTGCCTTCGATCACGTCAAGCAGCAGGTAATAATTATTAAAACGGTATTTACAGAGGATTCTGATCAATCTGCTGAAAAACTTTATAATGAAGCGCAGCAGGCCCTCGACCGGATGGAGGAGTTGGTCTATCAGCCGGGACGATCAGACGATTCGTTTTCGATAAGACCGGATGAGTTGAGCAGTAATATTCCCCAGCCCGAATTTGAGCAGATGGTTGAGCAGGCCAAAAAATATATTTACGAAGGCGATATTTTTCAGGTAGTTTTATCGCAGCGATTTGAAACGGATTTCAGCGGAGATCGCTTTATGTTGTACCGCGCGCTTCGGATGGTTAATCCGTCGCCCTATTTGTTCTTTTTGGATTTCGATGATTTTGGACTCGTGGGTTCGTCTCCGGAAGTGCTGGTGCGGGTGCAGGATGAGGAAACCCAACTTTTGCCGATTGCGGGAACGCGTCCGCGTGGCAAGACGCCCGAGGAGGACCTGGAACTGGAAGAAGATCTCAAAAACGATCCCAAAGAAATTGCAGAACATGTGATGCTTGTGGATTTGGGACGCAATGATCTATCGCGTGTTTGCAAGCCGGCCACGGTGAGACCGGTCCGCGAGCAGGTGATCGAGCGCTATTCGCATGTGATGCATATTGTATCGGATGTGAAGGGCGAGCTTGCAGATGACAAAACTGCGGTTGATGCCCTGAAGTATTGCTTTCCGGCTGGCACGGTTAGTGGGGCTCCCAAAATCCGAGCCATGGAAATTATTGATGAACTGGAACCAACGAAACGCGGTCCGTATGCGGGGGCTGTTGGCTATTTTGATTTCTCTGGCAACATGGATACCTGCATTGTGATTCGCACGATGCTTGTTACCGATTCCAAAGTGTATATTCAGGCCGGGGCTGGTATTGTGGCCGACAGCGATCCCCAAAAGGAATATGAAGAAACACAAAACAAGGCCGGAGCGCTGGTTGAAGCACTCAGTGTAGCTTTGTCAATAACGGACTAACTAAAATGTCATGCTGAACTTGATTCAGCATCTGAAAGAATAATGTTGATAGATCCTGAAATGAATTCAGGATGACAGATAATTTTTTAAATGAATTAATAACAAAGTTAGAAAACGAAGTACCAATGAAAACAATATTATCAGGCATACAATCGTCAGGAAAACTGCATCTGGGCAACTATTTTGGGGCCCTGCGTCAGCATATCCAGATGCAGGAGGAGGGCGATTCGTTTTATTTTATTGCAAACTATCATTCGCTGACTTCTATTAACGACGGCAAAGAAATTTATCAAAATACGATAGATGTGGCGCTGGATTATTTGGCGCTGGGATTGGATCCCAATAAGGCCACGTTTTTTGCCCAGAGTGATGTGCCCCAGCACGCAGAATTGGCTTGGATTTTGGGAACCTTTTGTCCCGTTAGCCTCATGGAAAAGGGCGTGGCTTATAAAGACAAGGTAGCGCAGGGGCTCAAACCCAATATTGGATTGTTTACATACCCAATTTTGCAGGCCGCCGATATTTTGATGTACAATGCAGACTTAGTGCCCGTGGGACAGGATCAGAAGCAGAATATCGAGATATGCCGCGATCTGGCAGGTAAGTTCAATCACAATTACGGGGATGAATATTTAAAGCTGCCTGAGCCTCATATTTTGGAATCCGTTGCGGTTGTGCCCGGCATTGACGGACAAAAGATGAGCAAATCTTACAACAATACCATTGGTATTTTTGATGAAGGGAAGGAGTTGAAGAAAAAGGTAATGTCGATACAGACCGATTCCACGCCGTTGGATGAACCTAAAGATCCGGAAAGTTGTAACGTATTTGCACTGATTAAGCTTTTTGCGGATGAAGAGAAACAAAATGAAATTGCCGAGAAATATCGAGCCGGCGGATATGGATATGGTCATGCCAAGAAGGAATTACTGGGCATGATTGAAGAGTATTTTGCAGAAGCCCGGGAACGTCGAAAAGAACTGTCGCAGGATTTGGATACAGTTCGGGATATCCTCAAAGAAGGTGGAAAGAAAGCCCGTAAACGTGCCGAAGAGGTCATGGAACCCGTTCGAAAAGTTACCGGACTGTTTAAATCGTATGAATTTACAAGTTGACATGTCCCCCTTTGAAGGGAGGATTTAGGGAGATGAAAAAACGTTTTCTCATAGATCCTGATCCGCCAGCCGGTGGGCAGGATGACACAAAAATGAAACTATGATATTAATCATCGACAATTACGATTCGTTTACTTATAACTTGGTGCATATTGTTGCGGAGTTTACCGATGACTACAAGGTCATCCGTAATGATGATCTGTCAGTTGAAGAAGTAAGGGAATTAAATCCCGATAAAATACTTATATCGCCCGGGCCGGGACGTCCTGCTGATGCCGGGATAACCGAGCCAGTTATTAAAAAGCTGGGAGCACAGACGCCTATTTTAGGCGTTTGTTTGGGGCACCAGGCCATCGGAGAAGTGTTTGGAGGCAAGATCATTCATGCTCCAAAATTGATGCACGGCAAAACTTCCCAAATAAAACATGATAGTAAATCAGTATTTCAAAATATTCCGGATAATTTTACGGCAACGCGTTATCACTCATTGGTCTTGGATCCCGATCAAATTCCGGAGGAATTGGAGGTTACGGCCCACAGTGAAGACGGTGTAATTATGGGAGTTCGCCATCGTCAATGGCCCGTTGAGGGTATTCAATTTCATCCCGAAAGTATCCTCACTACCGAAGGACCCAATATTGTAAAAAACTGGATTCTACAGACTGACAAAGAATTTAAACCTACTACACAATGATTGATTTTAAACATATTTTAGAAAAGCTGGCCCAACGCCAGGATTTAACCCCTGATGAAGCTCGATCAGCCCTACAGGCAATCTTGGAAGGCAAAGTGGAGGATGAAAAAACATCAGCCTTTTTGCTTGGAATGCGTTCGAAAGGTGAAACCATTGAAGAGCTCACCACCTTTGTTCAGGTAATGCGCGAAGTAGCCGTAAGTCCTGATGTGGACGTCGAAGGAGCGGTTGATTTATGTGGCACGGGCGGGGATGGACTTGGTACATTTAATATATCTACTGCGGCGATGTTTGTAGTTGCGGGAGCCGGTGTTCCGGTTCTCAAGCATGGCAACCGAAGCGTCTCCAGCAAAAGTGGCAGTGCCGATGTACTGGAAGCTCTCGATATTGTGGCCACACTTCATAAAAAACAGATCGAAAAGGTGTTTAACGAAGTTAAGGCTTGCTTTATGTTTGCGCCCAATTTTCACCCGGCGATGAAGCACGTGATGCCGGCCCGTCAAATTTTAGGTATTCGATCATTTTTCAACACTATGGGTCCATTAGTGAATCCAGCTGGTGTACGTCGACAGGTCGTGGGTGCGTTCGATAAGCGAACGGCAAAGCAGATTGCTGAAATTTTATCAAATCTGGATTCGGAGCGTGTGTATAGTGTTCATGCTCGTGATGGATTGGATGAGTTTAGTTTAAGTGCGCCCACTTTTATTCATGAAATTGAAGATAATACCTTTGTTGATCAACGAGAGTTTAATGCGTCTTCTTTAGGATTTGATCCGGTGAGTTTGCAAGAGCTGCAAGGGGGCGATAGATTTTATAATGCCAATATTATTCGATCGGTGCTCGAAGGTGAGGGCGAAGAGGCTCACCGCAATATCGTACTGTTGAATGCGACTTTTGGTATTCACGTTTCGGGCAAGGTAGATTCGCTTGAGCAGGCGAAAGAAATGGCGACAGAAAGCATTGACTCGGGTGCCGCATTGGAGGTTCTAAAACACATGAGTGAAGCGACGAATGATATCATGGAATCGACGACTTAGTTATGGCGAATATTCTCGAAGAAATAGTTGAACAGACCAAGATTGACCTCAAGAAGCGAAAGCGAAAAGTCAGTTTTAATGGCTTGGGTGAAATGGAGCTTTTTGAGCAAGAGCCACGAGATTTTGCGGATGCCCTTCAGCTTGAAAATGATGTGGCTATTATTGCGGAAATCAAAAAGGCTTCTCCGTCGAAAGGACTCATTCGTCCTGATTTTGATCCACAGAAAATAGCCGGACAGTACCAGGAGGGGGGAGCTTCTGCTATTTCAGTATTGACGGATGAGCCAGCATTCAAAGGCAGCCTGGAATACTTAGAGATGGCTTCCCGGGAAGTGAATATTCCAATATTAAGAAAAGATTTTATTGTAGATCCCTACCAGGTAAAAGAGGCCAAAGCTTATGGCGCTGATGCCGTGCTACTTATCGCTACGGTCTTGGATGGGCATCAGCTCGATGAGTTGCTGCACGCCACGAAAGAGTTTAATATTCAGGCGCTGGTAGAATGTTATTCGGAAGAAGATATCGAATATGTTACCTTTGAAAAAGTTGAGATATTGGGTGTGAACAACCGCGATCTGCGATCGTTCGAAGTGGACCTTCACCGCGGTATTGAGCTGCTTCATAAAGCGCCCGAAGAGACGATTTTGGTTTCTGAAAGTGGATTAGCTATGGCTGAAGATCTAAAACTGCTTCTGGATGAGGGTATCGATGCGGCACTGATTGGAGAGCATTTTATGCGACAACCTGATCCCGGCGAAGCGGTTAAGAAGTTGAAATCAGAATTGGAAAAATTAAAAACGGAAAAGACGGTCGAGTAAATGTTTGCAGATCCCGAAGAACGAACAAAAGTAAAAGTTTGTGGAATCACCTCGCTCGAAGATGCCCGGTTTGTATCTGGAGCGCTGGCTCATTATATGGGCTTTGTGTTTTATGAGGATAGCCCGCGTGCTGTAACCCCGGCCAAGGCGGGAGCGATAATCAACTGGTTGCATGGACCAAAGTGCGTTGGGGTATTCGTTAATCAGCCCCTGGACGATGTAAACATGATCGCGCGTCAGACAGGCATCGATTACGTGCAGCTTCATGGCGATGAAAATCCCGATTATTGTGCACTTGTTGAAAAGCCTGTAATTAAAGCGATCCATGTGGAAAACGGCGATACGGCTGAGGACCTTAATAAACGTATTGAACCCTATCTCAATCATATTGAGTATCTCCTTTTTGATACGAAAGTGGATGGCAAATGGGGCGGCACGGGACGGGCTTTTGACTGGTCTATATTGGATGAGGTTGCGGGAAGCGTACCCTACTTTTTGGCGGGGGGATTAAATCCCGATAACATTCGCGAAGCGTGTAAACAGGTTCATCCTTTTGCGGTAGATGTATCCAGTGGATTGGAATCGGAGCCTGGAACAAAGGATTTTGACAAGGTGGATGCGTTTATGGAGGAGATGCGTGATATCTGGGAACTGCAAGAGGTTGGGGAATTATAGTCATGAGTAGTACGTGATGAGTATTGAGTTCGCCTGCACTAAAGCTTTTGGCGGATGGTCATTTAGTTAAATTAGATTTTAAAAGCACGTGTCATGCTGAATTTATTTCAACATCTGAAAACAAATGATTCTATTATATCCTGAAACGAGTTCAGGATGACATTTTAATTAAGATCCAAACAATGAAGTACGATTTACCGACGAAGGAAGGATATTACGGCGATTTTGGTGGCAAGTTTGTCCCCGAAATTTTGATACCTGTTTTGGAAGAATTGGAAGAAGCATATGAGAAAGCTTGGAATGATGATATTTTTCAGCAAGAATATCATCAGCTGCTAAATGAATATGTGGGACGTCCAACAAAACTAACCTATGCCAATCGGCTGACCGAACATTATGGGAAAGCCAAAATTTACTTAAAGCGTGAGGATTTATGTCACACGGGGGCCCATAAAATCAATAATGCGATTGGACAGATTTTGTTGGCTCAGCGTATGGGCAAGGATCGCATTATTGCTGAAACGGGTGCCGGTCAGCATGGCGTAGCTACGGCAACAGCCTGCGCAAAGTTTGGCGTGGATTGTATCGTCTATATGGGTGCTGAAGATATGGAGCGCCAACAGTTGAATGTCGAGCGCATGCGGCTGTTGGGTACCGAAGTACGTCGCGTTACCAGCGGCTCACAAACGCTTAAGGATGCAACCAACGAAGCCATTCGCGATTGGGTGACCAATGTTGAGGATACATTTTACATCATTGGCTCGGTCGTAGGACCGCATCCCTATCCCAAAATGGTGCGTAATTTTCACCGGGTGATAGGGGATGAAACCCGTCGGCAGTTGGCTAAGGCCGAGGAACGAGAAACGCCTGACTATCTGCTGGCCTGTGTAGGCGGTGGATCGAATGCCATTGGCATATTCTATCCCTTTATTGAGGATGAGTCCGTGCAGATGTTTGGACTTGAAGCTGCGGGTTTAGGCGCTGATACTGATCAAACAGCAGCTACGCTGACTATCGGTCAACCCGGCGTATTGCACGGATCAATGAGTTATCTCTTGCATAGTTCCGAGGGGCAAATTCAACTGGCGCACTCTATTTCAGCCGGATTGGATTACCCTGGTATTGGTCCCGAGCATTCGTACCTGCATAAGACCAAGCGGGTCAATTATAAAGCTATTACTGATGATCAGGCGATGGAGGGCGTGAAGCTGCTTTCTGAAACCGAAGGTATTATTCCCGCATTGGAAACGGCACACGCGGTGGCTTATTTGGATGAACTGATGCCAAAGACATCCAAAGGTGAGATCGTTGTGCTAAATTGCTCCGGCCGCGGCGATAAAGATATGGGCACAATTTCAAAGAATGTAGAACACTGAAAAGACGGGGTTAGCTGATTAGTCCCGATTAATAAAATTAAAACTTTATGTCATCCTGAACTTGTTTCAGGATGCTGTAAGCATAGATACTCAATGATTGATACAGAAAACAGAGTAGCACAACTTTTTGAACGTCACGACGGCTC
>JBNJFP010000024.1:37127-43626 GCA_051746985.1 Bacteroidota bacterium | reverse complement strand
AGAACGATAAGGATCGGATGGTCAATCTTAACTAACAAATAAATCCCAACTTAAAAGGGGAGTTGATATGAAGATAAAATCACTAATAGCGATGTGTGGCGTGGTGCTGTTTTCTGCGATGGGAGCGGTGGCACAAAGCACAGGTACAATAGGGGGTACGGTAACGGAGCAGGAGTCGGGCGATGTGATGCCGGGCGTGAATGTGGCGTTGCTGGGTACTACCAAAGGAGCAGCTACGAATGAAGCCGGCGAATATGAAATTTCGGGCATTGAGGCGGGCACGTATAGGTTGGAGGCAACTTATCTGGGATATACCACGTTTGAAAGTGATCCCTTGACGGTTGAGGCAGGGGAAACGATTACGCTGAATATCAACATGAATGAGACGGTTTGGCGCGGCAATGAGGTGGTGGTTTCGGGGTCTCGACGTCCGGAGAAACTGCTTGAATCGCCGACGACTATTGAACGTGTTTCGTTGGAGGATATCGAGACGTCTGGAGGTTCGACGTTTATGTCATCACTTTCGGGACTTAAGGGCGTAAATTATACGAATGCGGGAATCAATACGCAGCTTATTTCGGCGCGTGGATTCAATAGCAGCTTTAATACGCGCATGTTGTTTTTAATTGATGGACGTCTTGCTACGCTTGGTGGTACGGGCTTACCACAGGGTAATTTTTTACCCTCCAGTAAGATTGATTTGAAAAGTATGGAGGTTGTTTTAGGTCCTGCGGCAGCGTTGTATGGACCGAACTCAGGATCGGGCGTTGTTAATGTGACGACCAAGGATCCCTGGGACCAGTCGGGCGTTGCCGTTGAGGCGCGGGCAGGGAATCAGTCGATGCGCGATATCAACTATCGAATTGCCGGTACGGTGAATGAAAATTTTGGATACAAAATCACGGGTCAATATATGCAGGCTACTGATTTTAAACCGCAGCGCGAAGACAGCCTGCATTTTTATCAGGCGGCCGGTACGCAGCCTACCGCGGATAATACTGTATTTGAATCCGATGTGGTTGAGGATTACGATGTGGGAGCTACTAAGATTAATGGTTCGCTCTACTACAAGTTAGGTGACTGGCAAGTAAGCGGTACATATGGCTGGTCATCGACGGATCAGTTTTCGCTTACGGCCAACGGACGTAACCGTATTAAAGATTGGCAGGTTGATTATCAGACGCTGCAGCTAAGTCACTCCAACTGGTTTGCCCAGGTGACGCGAACCGGAAATAAGGCAGGTAGCTATCAGCTGAACCAAGTTGTGCCAGCGGTGCAGGCGATGGTGGATGCGGGCATGTCGCTGGATCAAATTGATATTGCAAGTATCCGGGAAAGCGTGGCCTTTATTGATGATACTGAAATCTATGACAGTGAGCTTCAGTACAATAATAATTTTGGTGGCGTTGAGCTGGTTGCCGGTTTTAATTACCGTAACTATTTACCCGAGTCGGAGGGGACATACCTCGAAGATGGCCAGGGACAGGATATCAGCCGCGAGCTTTTTGGCGGTTATGCCCAACTTGACTATGATGTAGTTCCCGATCGATTGCAGTTGGTAGCTGCTGCTCGAGTCGATGCAAACAGTGATTATGATACACAATTTAGTCCCAAAGGATCACTGGTTTACACTGTTGACCCCGGACATAATATCCGAACGACCTATAACCGCGCGTACACCACACCTACGATTCTGCAAAGTCATGCCTATATCCCAGTTCCCAACGCATTCCCCACCCCCGGTTTAGACCATGCTTTGTTGATTCGGGGAAACACAGAAGGGTATGAAATTCAAGATCCGACGGGTAGTATCGTTAATACGATCGACCCCACGGCTCCCGAAGAGGTAAACTCCATGGAATTGGGTTATAAAGGGGCATTTGGTGAAAAGTTATTTGTGGATATCGTTGGGTATTATTCGTGGTACAAAAACTTTATTGGCACTGATATTGTGGCCGATGGAGCTACAACTATTGCCTACAGAAATGGGGAACAGGTTGAGGTAGAAGGCAGTGATTTGACGGCGCTGCAAACCTACATCAACTTTGGTGAGGCCGAAGTCCAGGGATTCGACTTGGGATTGAATTATTACTTTAACGACCGTTACAGCGTAAATGCGAATTTTGCCACTATTAAGTTGGTTGATTTTACCAATGAAACGACGGATGCGCAGCTGCCACTGAATACTCCCCCTACTAAAATTAAGGGAGGTTTTACGGCACGGCAGCTTTTTGATAATGATATGTTCCGGGATCCGTTTTTTAAGATTAATGGTCGTTGGCAGGACAGTTACCAGTTCCTGTCGGGATATTGGAACTCCAATGTACTGTTGGATGATGATGGCGACTTGACCGACAAGGAGGAGATTTCTTCCAAGTTTGAGCTGGATCTTTCGCTCGGTTTCGATGTTTCGGATACGGGACTTGCCCTGCAGGCCAGCGTCAATAATATTTTTGATACCGAAAAAGTGGATCAGTTGGGTACTGCTCCACTGGGACGCACGTTTTGGCTATCCGTCAAGTATAATTTTGATGGGTTAGAATTCTAATTCTGTAACGCATTTCGATGAAAGCCTGCTCCAGCGATGGGGTGGGTTTTTTTATTTTAATTCATCAATGAGAAAGAGTATCGAAACACCTATCTTTTGAGCATTGTCATTTTTTAGGTCTAATTTTAGATGAAAAATTCTGCCAAATATATTGCCGATCGTATTCGATTGATGATTGCTACCAAGCAATTTCAGGTCGGGGAAATGCTGCCCTCAACCAGAGAACTTGGTCAGCAGCTGGAATCGAGTTTTCATACCGTTCGCAAGGCGTATCATATTTTAGCTGATGAGGGACTAATTCGTGGGGAGCGGGGCAAGGGGTTTATCGTTGAGCGCCAAAATACGAATCTGGATAAAGCCGACCGGCTTGAAATTGGCGCCGAAAAGATGCGAAAGCTGCTGGAAGAGCTGATTGGCTATGGTTTGGATGAATCGGAGATTGATGAACTATTTCAGGAACAATTGAGCTTTATGGATTGGCCCGACCGTATCGAAAGCTGTGCCAGCATCGGTGAAACCGATGAGCTTGGGGCCATGCTTGCCAGTGCCATCAAAACAGAGGTAGGGGTTCGTAGTAAAGTACTTAATGATACCCAGTATAACGAAACCGTAAAATTTGATGCTCTTTTTGTTCCGGTACAGCTGGTTAATAAGTTTCGAGAATTCGGAGAAAAGGGACGCCTGCTGCCCATAGTTTATAGCATAAATCCCGATACGCTGTTATCGATTGTTGATCGTGCGGCCATTGATACTATCGGGCTGGTGACGGCGGACGATCAATCAATTCCCAAAATTATTGATCAGTTGAAGTCCAGCGTGGGCTTTGGCGGATCGTTTGTGGCAGGTGCAACGTATGGGGAGTCGCTACCGTTGTTTGTTCGAGAAACGGACCTGATTTTATATACCACCGAAAGTGCCAAGCTGGTTGAAAAGAAAATCCCCGAGCGCCGGCGAATTAAGTTAGAGTACACTATATCGCAACAAAGTGCAGATACCATTAGGGCCGAGCTTTGGGATCAATAGTGAATTAAGAATTATAAATGAAGAATTAGGAATTCGGCTGAAGTTTTTTGGCTCCTAACTTCACTTGTCAGTAAAAAGTAAATATTTATGCGACCATATATTCTGGCTGAAAGTAATTGGAAGTCGTTAAAAGCGCAGGAGATCGAATTGGCGGTATTGCCCTGGGGCGCGACCGAAGCTCACAACTATCACTTGCCTTATGCCACGGATATTATTGAAGGAAAAGCGATTGCCGAAAAGGCCGGTAAAATAGCGTGGGAGCGGGGTGCCAAAATTATGATTTTGCCTGCTATTCCGTTTGGGGTAAATACGGGGCAGACGGATATTACCTTGGATATCAATATGCATCCCAGTACGCAGGCGGCGGTGCTCAATGATGTTATTGAAGTATTGAATAGGCAGGGAATTAATAAGTTACTGGTTCTAAACAGTCACGGAGGCAATAATTTTAAGCCAATTATTCGGGAGCTCGGCGTTCAATATTCGGATATGTTTATCAGCTTCTGTAACTGGTTTCAGGCCGTGGATAAAAATAAATTCTTCGACCATCCGGAAGGTGATCACGCTGATGAAATGGAGACGAGTTTGGTGATGTATCTTCGTCCAGAGCTGGTGCGTCCTCTTGATGAGGCGGGCGATGGGGAAGCCAAGCAGTACCGAATCAAAGCACTGAGAGAAAACTGGGCTTGGGCCGAGCGCCAGTGGTCGGAAGTAACAGAGGATACCGGGGTTGGAAATCCCAAAAAAGCGAGCGCTGAGAAAGGGAAAGCGTATTTTGAAGCGGTAACGCAGAAAGTGGCCGACCTGTTTTTCGATTTGGCCAATGCGGATTTGGATGATTTGTATGAGTAAGCAAATGGCAGAAGGCAGACGTGAAAAGTAAGAGGTGAAAAAAGGAATTAATCTCACATTTCACGTTTGCCATCTCTTTTAATAAAGATTGGGAAAATCCATAATCGGAACTAATTAAATGACTGATAAAAAAATTAAGAAGCTGCTAAATCGTGCTATCGAAGCCGTAACGTCTGAGATTGAGACCGTACGCGAAAAGCCGGCCCGGGATGTGCTATTTGATGGAAAGCGGCGTGAGGATCATCCCCCAAATCAGTTTTACTATGAATTTGAGTCGCGCAATACCTCTCTCCGTTTTGCCGAGGTCATCAAGGGAGAAATGGAGGATCACGATGACGAGCTGGAACTGTATCCGGTGACAGTAGAAGATGAAAAGGTAGTGCTCGATTTTCCGCATAATTTTGGTGCAACGCTGCCTAAGGTACAGCTGGAGTGGGAAAATGATTTTGTGCTTAGGCGTCTGCGAACGGAGTTGGAAAATCTGCACGATTCGAAGGATAAGGAAGCACGTAAGAAAATGGGACGCCTTTTTTATCCGGATACCAAAAAGCATCATATACCAGATGAAAATACCCGTGTGCTGGATGACAGTAAGCGAAATAATTCACAGCATGAATCGCTAATTAAAGCGCTGCAAAATGAGGTTTTATACGTGTGGGGCCCACCGGGTACGGGCAAGACTTCTACGCTCGGATTTATGATTGCTAATTATCTGGTGAAGGGGAAACGCGTACTTTTTGCAGCCAATACGAATCGGGCGGTGGATGTGGGATTGCTGAGTGCTTTGCAGGCGCTGACATCCATAGAAAAAGAGCATCTCGAAGACAAGGTCACTCGGTTTGGGGAGATGGCATTGGATAGCGATCGGCTGACGAAGGTTTTATTTGATCAGCATGTGGAAAAGAAGGCTCAGGAAGGAAAGGAGAAGGCTGGGAATCTGGATAATCTGCTGGGTGAATACAAAAAGTTACAGCAGGAGATCGATAATCTTATGGAGCACGGAGAATCGGTGCCCGAGGAGCTGGACGAACGCATCAATATGCTGGGTGAACGGGTCGATGAGCATGGCGGCGAAGCAGCGCTGGAGGAAAAGATTGATCGCTTAGTTACGGTTAATGAGCGCGTGGAGCTGGAGAAAATGCAGCTTGTAGCAACGACTCTTGCGAAGGTATGCACTTCGGATCTTTTTGATGGACAAATGTTTGATGCCGTCGTGATTGATGAGGCTTCGATGGCGAATTTGCCCTACCTGATGGTGTTGGCAGCTAAAGCGAAATCGCATATTGTCGTCGTTGGGGATCCCATGCAGTTGCCGCCCATTGCGTTGACTGATGATGCTCATGCCCGGAAATTTTTAGAGGATGATATTTTTACTTTTGCATCCAAGGCCGATACGACAGAGGGATTGTTTGAATGGCATGATGAAAATCGTCCGCTCACTACGTTTTATGACACGCAGTATCGGTTAAATGAGGATTTAGCTGAGGTGCTCAGCACGGTGTTTTATGAGGGACGATTGAAAACGGCTGATGTAGAACAGCCGCTTGATCCCGCTATCACGCCACAGGAAAGTAGCACGCCAACGGTGAATGTGATTGATAGTCAAAAATATGGCCCGGTGCTAACACAGAAAGATGAGGGACGTGGATTTAGTCCCGTCAATGAAGTGCACATGCATATTGTGGTCAAGATGGTGAAACGGTTGGTGCTGAAAAATCAGGTACCGGTTGAGGAAATTGGGATTATTGTGCCGTTTCGAAGTACGGTTTATGATATCCGGAACGAGTTATACGAAAATGATTTTGGGATGATTGAAGTTGGGACGATTCACACGTTCCAGGGACGCGAAAAAGATGTTATCATTTTTGATACGGTGATGAGCGGGGAGCAGCAATATGGCCGACGTCGCCATTATTCGGTGCGTCCGTTCGATGAGGAGAAAAATGGTCTGGCGGTGCCCCGGCTGCTTAATGTAGCCTTTTCTCGCAGTAAAAAGCGTTTGGTTTTACTGGCGGATATGGGACACATTAACAGGGTGTACACCGATAAGTTTTTGGGTCGTCTGTTGCGGCGATT
>JBNJFP010000024.1:17204-37027 GCA_051746985.1 Bacteroidota bacterium | reverse complement strand
CTTTTCTCGCAGTAAAAAGCGTTTGGTTTTACTGGCGGATATGGGACACATTAACAGGGTGTACACCGATAAGTTTTTGGGTCGTCTGTTGCGGCGATTCCAAAACCAAGAAAAAAAGCAATAAGCCCGTCCGAATGCTGGGATGTTCCGCACCGAAGGTAGGGAACGAGGGATGAAATAAACCCGTCCAAATGATGATTTTGCAGTCGGACGGGTAAAGCGGAAACCAATCCAACTAAGTTGTGAGAGGGTTATATCCTCGAGCAATAGCTATGCTCAAATGTCGGGTACTTCCAAAGTGCCAGGCGTTAATAACTTTGTTACGGCATGGCAAAGATCTGCTTGAATGCTTCTTTTGCATATTTTTTCGCTAAAAAGGCTAATTAGAGTGTACCTTTTGTCTTGACACAAAAGGTACGAAAAAGACACCGGTATAGAATTATCCATTGCATCCTTCGGCCTACGCACAGAATTCACTATGCCAGTTTGACAAGCCCAAAAGATCTAAGACTTAGAATTTATGTTAAAGTTAGCTTCTTTCACCTCACTCCGTAGCTCTGCTGCGGAGTGCCAACAGTCAAAAAAGGTATTCGTTAAAAGACGTGTTATTTAGCTTCCTGCAAACAAAAAGAAGTGTAATGCTGAACTTGCTGTACAGATTATTCGGGGTTTTATCATCTGTAAGCTTGGGGAATGTTAATCGAAATCACCTTCTTTGTAGCGATGGGCATAGTGTTCTTCGTTGATGCGTTTTAAATGGGATAAAGGTTCTTCACTTAGCGAAGCTACAATCATCTCTCGCTTACCAAGCGCACCCTGTGTTTTGGCAACTTTCCATCCCGCCCAGGCCAATGCGCCCTGTACTTTTGATGCTGCACAGTAGGTTGATAGGATCACGTTTGGCGTACTTAGATTTGCTATCCTTTTAAAGAAATTGCCGGTCCATAATTCGGGATTTACATCGGGTGAAAAAGCGTCTTGAAAAATAAAATCTGCCTGAAGGTTTTCGGCACTAAAATCCTTGAACAGTCCCTTGAAAAGATGAAGAGTAATAGAATCAGAGAGTTGAAAATAGTTCATCCCATCAGTTAATCCTCCAAAAATTGTAGAAAGGTGGTTGGCGAACTCGGGGGTGGAAAGGTGTTGATCAAAATTTAAGTTATGGACTGTTTTTATATCGATAGGAAAGCCTTCAATGGCATAGTAATGGATGGTGGCGTTGGATTTTAACTTACGGCAGTAATCCATCAGCAAAAGAAGGTTTAGCCCCGTACCAAAACCAATTTCCAGAATAGTGATGGAGTCGCGATTTGTGAGGGCATTCAGCAAGCCCGACTGTTTGAAAAAAACGTGTTTGCTCTCGGCTACGGCCCCGTTGGGATTATGGTAATGCTGATCGAATTGCTGGGAGTATAATGTGTGGGAGCCGTCGCGGGTGGTTGTTATTTCTGGTTCTGTTGGGATATCGTCAGACATTAATCCTGTGCGTTAATCGTTACATTTCCGTATCCGCAATTGATAACGATAGGCAGTCCGCCATCGTTTAGAGTACCTGTTATTTGATTTCGCTCTTTATTGCCGGAGAAATTGAACACCTCGTCAAGGTCAATAGAAGTAGCAGAAACATCCAGGTTAGCACTAATATTGGGTGGTAGAGTAAGGGATATGTTGCCGGCCGAAGTTTTAAATGCAAGCCGATCGGTGGCTTCAATAATCGATGTCGAGATATTTCCTCCGGAGGTGCGTGCCGTAATGCCACCTTTGGCATCCTGTATTTCAATATGGCCGCCACCGGTTTTGGCTTCGAGGATTCCGTCCAGTTCGTCTATTTTAATGTGACCTCCTCCAGTGCTTATTCTTATATCACCAGAAATATGATCGGAGGTTATATGTCCGCCGGAGGTTTCTGCAACGGTAATCCCGCTCAACTCTGTTATAGTAATATGTCCTCCAGAGGTATTTAATTCTTGGTTGTTGTTTAAATTGCTTGCCGTTATATGTCCCCCTGATGTTTTGGCAGTAAGAGCAAGATTTTGTGGAATGGAAAGTGTGGCTTCTAAATTAATATTAGCGGAACTGAAATCGTCTCTTTTGGCAGAAACATTATAGGAGGCATTGGAAGATAACTCCTTTTCTATATTTAGCAGCTCCGCTATGTCTTGGGAATCGTCAATATCACCGGTGGCCCGCAGGGTGATATCCCCATCAGAGCCGTCTTGACCTACAATATTGAGGTTGCCAAAATCAATATTAAATTCTAATGAGCTTAGATCAGAAGCTGAAAAGGTATCTCTAAAAATAAATTCTCCGGAATTGATCTCTGTCCACTGGGCTTCATTGACATCGTATTTTTTATTGATGTATAACTTTTTGTCTTGGAGTTTGACGTCGAAATTACCTTGTTCGATTTTTTGAAGCTCTTTTTCCAGTTGTTGGAGCCCTTTGTTTAAACTTTCTGATTCTATTTTGCTTTGCGTATGTTGCTGAATAAGTTTATCAATATTTCTTATTTCGAAATCCAGCTCTTCAAGGTTGTTTAGTTCATTTAGGTGACGAAGCCCTTCAAGATTCTTTAACGACTCCAAATCTTGTAAATCAATTACAATTGCTCCAGGCAGAGAAGGAGCTGCGGGATGCGGAGGGGTATCAACGCCAGACCCCCAAACAGCGGCACTTTTTGAGTTAGCATCAGATGAAGTATTATTAATCAGGTAAACGCCAATAGCAATAAAAGCGAGGCCCGCTATTATTATTTCCCAAGATTTTTGTCGCTTTATCATATCGTCTTATTAAATCTGTGAGTGGTATATCAATAGAACTCCAATACTCTACGAGTAAGCTTAACTTTGGTTTCGTATTTTTGCTCACAGACATCCAATAAAATTTCTATTTTGAGTTCAATTTATCCGCATAAAAATACTGCCAATGGAAACAAATAAAATAATTGAGAAGTCGAAAGAGGTTTACCCCAAAATGGTGGAGATCCGCCGCCACTTGCATCGCCATCCCGAGTTGAGCTACAAGGAGCATAAGACTACTGAATTCATTATCGAGCAGCTTTCAGATCTTGGAATTTCAGTAGATCGTCCACTCGATACAGGTTGTATTGGTATTATTGAGGGCGGCAAATCATCCGATAGAGTGATTGCTCTGCGTGCCGATATCGATGCGTTGCCCATTACCGAGGAGGGAGATCACAAAAGGGATTTTATATCTGAAAATGAGGGCGCAGCTCACTGTTGCGGACATGATGCCCATATGGCAAATTTGTTAGGGGCCGCATATATTTTATCGGATATGCGCGAAGAAATTGAAGGTCAAGTTTTGCTGGTTTTTCAGCCCGGGGAAGAAAAGCTGCCTGGGGGCGGACGCCTGCTTTGTGAGGCGGGTTATCTGCAAGCCAAAGGGGTGGATGTTATTTATGGGCTGCATTCGTATCCGGAATTAGAACCCGGGCAGATTGCGGTGAAGGAAGGGCCGCTGATGGCGCGTCCCGATGAGTTTAAAATTGAGGTCATTGGAAAGGGTGGCCATGCCGCAGCGCCGCACAAGGCCGTGGACCCCATTGTTATGGCATCGCAGATTGTTACGCAACTGCAGAGCATCGTGAGCCGTGGGGTGAATCCTACCGAACCGGCCGTTGTAACGGTTGGGAAGATTAGTGGGGGATCGGCTCACAATATTATCCCAGAGAAAGTGGAGATGTTAGGTACCGTGCGCACGTTCTCACAGCGAACCGCTGATACGATTAAGGATCGTATTGAGGGCATTATTAAAGGCGTTACGGAAGCTGCAGGTGGCGATTATGAATTCAATTTTGACTATGGTTATCCGGCGGTGATTAATACAGACTGGTCCACCCAGAATGTAATTGATGCTGCTGAAAAGTTAATTAGAAATAATAATGTCCAGGTGTTGGATGATCCCATTATGGCGGGCGAAGATTTTGCGTTTTATCAGCAAGAGTTTCCGGGCACGTTTTTCTTTTTGGGATGCGGAAGCAAACAGGCCGACTCTACATATAGCTGGCACCATCCCAAGTACAATGTTGATGAGGAATGTCTTAAAACGGGAGCCGCGCTTATGGCCTCACTGGTGTTTAGGCCTGTTAAAAAAGAATAGGTGTATTTTATATTCCAAATGTGTCATCCTGAACTTGTTTCAGGATCTAAAAATTATTCGATAAAAATATTTATTCCATGAGTTTTTCGTCATCTTTTTGGGAGCGGGATTCCTTTTTAAAGCCGTATGATCTGATCATCGTCGGTGCAGGAATTGTGGGATTGTCGTCCGCGCTATTTTATAAGAAAAAAAATCCCAAAGCCAGAGTGATAGTTTTGGAACGTGGCCTTTTACCCCAGGGGGCCAGTACGCGCAATGCTGGATTTGCCTGTGTGGGATCAATCGGGGAACACTTGGCCGATATGGGGAAAGAGTCCAAGGGAAACATTAAAAAGCGAATAAAACAACGATATGATGGGTTAGAACTGCTGAAAGAAACACTCGGTGAAGAAGCAATCGGCTATGAACATTGTGGGGGCTTCGAGTTTTTTACATCCCAAAAAGAGTTTGAAAAAGTAGCCGTTGAAATTGACCGCTTTAATGGATGGATGAAGGAGCTTTTGGGAGAAAGGAAGGTTTATTCAGCAGATACACTGGAAGGCTATCCTGTTATTCGAAATCGGATCGAGGGAGCGCTACATCCCGGAAAAATGATGCAGGCACTGGTTGAGAAAGTTGCCGAGCTTGGAGTCGAGATTAAATGGAATTGCCCGGTTGAAAAGGTGTCCGAATATGGCACTGTTGTTATTGAAGGGGGACCCGAGTTGAAAGCAAACAAAGTGCTTTTCGCGGCAAATGGGTTCATTCGACGGTTGCTTCCTAAGGTCGATATCAAGCCTGCCCGGGGATTTGTAATGGTTACTAATGAGCAGGAGTATTTGCCGTGGAAGGGTATTTTTCATCACGATAGAGGGTATATTTATTTTCGGAATGTGGGTAATCGCCTGCTAATTGGTGGGGCGCGAAATTTAGATATTGAGGGAGAACAGACCGACCAGTTTGGCACTAATGAAGCGATAAAAGCACATTTAAAGGATTTTGTCTCAGGCACTCTGGGACTGGGTAAAAGCTGGAACGTTGAATATGAGTGGTCGGGCATTATGGGGTTTTCGCCCACCAAAACACCGGTCGTAAAGCAAGTTGATGATCATCGGTTTGTGGCCGCGGGATTGAGCGGCATGGGCATCGCTATTGGAATGGAAGTAGGTCAGACGACCGTGGGACTAATGAGCTAAATGCGGATCTCTGTGTTACGTCTGATTGCTTTTGGCATCAACCACCTCTTCGGCGGTTTGCTGTTGCCCCATTGGTTCCGGACTGTGGCATTGACGCACAATCTTTTTAATGCGATCCGAAGGTTCTTCGGTCATCAGTGATACGAAAATGGTTACCAGAAATACAATAACAACGCCTGCTAAGGCAGCCCCGATTGCGGGAAAGATGTTTCCAAATCCAGAAAATACCATCCCATTTTGACCGGTAAGTTCGCTCAAAAAGCCAATGTAGCTGGGCATAACTTCGTTGAAGATGGCGCCAAACCAGATGGAAAGACCGGTGATCATGCCAGCCAGGGCGCCCTGTCTATTGGTGCGCTCCCACCACATCCCCAAAAAGAACATGGGGAAGAGTACGAGACCGGCCAGGGAAAACGCATAGGCAACAAGTTCGCCTACCAGCGCTGGGGGGTTAAGGGCGGTGACGGTGACAAAAGCTCCGAGAATCACAATAACGGCGCGCCCAACAAAGACTTGCTGTTTCTGACTTGCATCAGGATTTATAATGTTGGTATAGATGTCGTGGGCGGCTGCCGAGGAGGAGGCAATAAATAATCCGGCCGTGGTTGCAATGGCGGCGGCAAATCCACCTGCAGCAACGAACCCCACAAACCAAGTAGGGAGATTGGCCAGCTGGGCGGCCAATACTACAATGACATCCCCCTCGGCTCCGCTCATGCCATCGGCTCCATAAACATTACCCACGGTCTCTTTGTATAGATCGGTGCCGAAAGCGGCAAAGGCCGGGGCACTTAAATAGAGTAGGCAAATGAAAAACAGTCCCCAAACGGTTGACCAGCGGGCGATGCGCTCATTTTCGACGGTATAAAATCGCACCAGAACGTGTGGGAGTCCACAGGTGCCGATGATGAGGGAAAAGGCGGTAGCTACCCACAAATAGTAACTTTCGTTGGCAAAGGGTTCAGAAAATTCCGACCCCAGTTTATCGAACAGTGCACCGTATTCGATTTGGGGCAGAAAAACGGAGTAGCCCTGAGAATATCCTACGGCGTAAAGTCCGGCTAAAAAGGCGACGATGAGGATAATATACTGCACGGCCATATTTTTGGTGGCGCCCAACATACCCGATAGGGCAACATATCCTACAGTAATTCCCATTAAAAGTAGAACCATGATCGTATAATCTCCGCCGAAAATATACATGCCAACGAGTCCCATGCCACGTGCCTGTCCCACGGCATATACAAAGCCAATAAGCATGGTTGTTAGTGCGGCAATGGCACGGGCGGTGTCTGAGTTAAAGCGATCGCCCACAAAATCGGGAGCGGTATATTTTCCGAATCGACGCATCTGGGAGGAGAGGAAAATCAGTAAAATAAAGTAGCCGGTTGACCAGCCGATGACAAACGCCAAACCGTAAAAGCCAGAGAGTGCAATTAGGGCCGCCATGCCCAGGTATGAGGCAGCCGACATCCAGTTGGCGCCGATCGCCATCCCGTTTTCGATGATGCCAATAGAACGACCGGCTACCCACAGGTTATCGGTGTCGGCAATGCGGTATAGGTAGCCAATAACCAAGAAAAGCACCAGCATAGCAATACTGATGAGTGCCGGTATTAGTTTAAACGTAGAGTCGAGTGCCTCGGGGAGGAGTTGAAGAAGTGAAATAGTCATTTCGTCCCCGTGTTCAAGTTACCTTTTTTTGTTTCGTCGGTTGGCGGTCTATCATGTGTAATATCGTATTTAATATCCATTTGATCACGCTTGCGGGCATAGATAATTGAAAGGATAAGCGCACCCATCGGGCCGCCCACGGCCGTTAAAAAATAGTGGAGAGGGAAGCCCAGAAAAGTAATATTTGCCATTGTTTCGGGGGCAAAAAGGGTTACAGTGACGGGACCAAATACAATAATTGTCCAGGCTGTAAACAGCCACCAAATCACTCTAAGATGTTCACGCATAAACGGTGTAGAAGGGGAAAAAATATTAACTTTAGATTCCAGGTAGTTTATCGAACTACCTTCATTTGCTGGATCTTTTGACTTTCCCATAGCACTATAATCCCCATTTTAAACATTAAGTCGGCATTTAATTTTATCAATCATATAAAAATGTTGCCAGTATAAAAACTGTTGATTTATACTTTTTTTGATCAGGATGGGGAGATGTAACTTCCATGCATTTTTTGTACTCTTTTTCATACATTCTTTTCAATAGTCTAAATGCTTTTTTATGATCAGTCGGAAAAAGTTTTTAAAACTGGGTGCCTTTGGCGGAATTTTTTCCCTCGCGAAGTGGACGCCAAAAGACCGTCCGCGAGTTCTATCAGGTAGTAAACCTGTGGTGGTATCAACGTGGAATTTTGGCAAGCAAGCGAATAAGGCGGCCTGGGATATTTTATCAGATAATGGTTCGGCTTTGGATGCCGTGGAAGCCGGGGCCCGAGTTCCGGAGGCTGATCCGGATATTCGAACGGTGGGATATGGTGGACGTCCCGATCGTGATGGGTTTGTAACGCTCGATGCCTGTATTATGGATCAGAATGATGAGTGTGGATCTGTTGCAGCACTCCAGCATATTAAACACCCCATTTCGGTGGCTCGAAAAGTAAAAGAGGCATCCCCACATGTAATGCTGGTGGGTGATGGCGCCCTGCAATTTGCATTATCGCAGGGATTTGAAAAAGAAGATCTGTTGACTGAGGATTCGCGTAGTGATTGGGAGGAGTGGAAGGAAGATGCGGATTATAAACCCAAAATAAATATTGAAAATCACGATACCATCGGGATAGTAGCTCTTGATAGAGATGGTAACCTTTCGGGCGCTTGTACTACCAGTGGGGCGGCCTGGAAAATGCACGGACGTGTGGGGGATTCTCCGCTTATTGGATCCGGTTTATTTGTTGACAATGAAGTGGGGGCTGCTGCGGCAACGGGACTTGGAGAAGAAATTATTCGGGTTAACGGCAGTCACTTGGTAGTAGAAAATATGCGTCGTGGGGAATCGCCAGAAATAGCCTGCAAACACGCCGTAGAGCGGATCGTCAATAAGAATGATTCCATCGAAGATATTCAGGTAGGCTTTATTGCCGTAAATAAAGATGGTGCTCATGGAGCCTATAGCATCCATGAGGGGTTTAGTTTTGCTGTTCGTAATTCGGATGAGAATCAACTGATAGATGCACAAAATTGGGCATCGTAATGATTTTTTTGGATACTATTCCCGGTTTTATCATCCCGATAAAAAAATAAATCTAAATAAAATAAAGTACTTGAAGTTATTAAGATTTAGTACTTTTTTGTCCTAATAAAATAGTGTGGCATAAAACCCTTAATAGAAGCCTTCAAATTATGTCTGAAAAAAACAACCAATCGTCAGCAAACTCCGATGCTGAAAAAAGTTGGGAGGAGCGCAATCCGGAGATCGAGCGCGAAATTACTATCGACGAGTATCAACCCTATGGCACGTTGACGCTCACATTAATTTATTTTGCTATCGTAGCATTGATGTGGGTTTTCATGTATTTCGTTGAGTTTGCCGGCAATGCACCTTCCATCATAGATTAACAACCGAAAGATATGCATATACATAAGTTCGAAAAGTTCTGGATAAAATTATCCTTTGTACTGATTGCCTTTTTTATCGCCACGGTGGTGTATGGTTTTGTGGTGATGGATTTAAAGGTGATCGGAGATCATGCTACCATTGATCCGCAGAATCTGGACGACACCAAGTTTGGGGATCCGGGTGTGTATGAAGTTACCCGCAATGGAGAAACCGAATACGAGGTTTACGTGCAGACCATTCAATTTTCATATCTGCCGGGAACTTCTGAGCCTATTGTAGTTCCGGCCGACACTCGGGTTACATTTTATATCACAAGCCCCGATGTGCTGCACGGCTTCGATGTAGCTGGCACAAATTTAAATACGATGGCTATCCCCGGACAGGTGGCAAAGATGACGACCATCTTTCCCGAGTCACGGGAGTACGGCATTGTATGTAATGAGTATTGCGGACCGGCCCACCATGTTATGGAGGGTAAAATAGAGGTAGTACCTAAATCTGAGTTTGATAAAAGTAATCTGGTAGAATGACATTTATACACAAGTATCCGAAAGCTGCAAAAGTTGCCAAAGCTAATTTCATCGTTGCTTTTATTGCGCTGGCCATTGGGGGTTTCTTTGGATTTGTTCAGGCCCTCCACCGGACCGATGTATTTCGAGGGTTTTTCAACTCCGGCGAATATTATACGCTGTTAACAGGTCATGGCGTATTATTGGCACTTATATTTACCACCTTTTTTATCGCCGGCCTGTTTGTCTGGGGCGTTACCCGAAGTCTTGACCGAGAGCCGGAAAACATGGCCTTTACCTGGTCGTGGTTCTGGCTGATGACCATTGGTCTGGTGATGGCAACGGTGGCCATTTTAGGCGGACTCGTCCCTGACAGTTCCATACGGGCAGCCGTTTTATACACCTTTTATCCACCCCTGCAGGCACATCCCATGTTTTATATCGGGTTAGCCCTGGTGTTGGTTGGTTCGTGGATGGCCGGGGCCGACTGGTTTTGGTCGTATCGGAAATGGCGGGCAGAAAATTCCAGTGAGCGCATTCCCATCCTTACCTTTATGGCTCTTTTTACCATGCTTATGTGGTATGTCTGCACCATCGGCCTTGCGCTGGAAGTGGTCGGGCTGCTAATTCCCTGGTCGCTTGGATGGGTTGTTGAAATTGAACCGTTATTACCGAGAACCCTTTTCTGGTTCTTTGGTCACGCCGTAGTATATTTTTGGCTGTTGCCAGCCTACTACGTGTGGTATGCGATCCTGCCGAAACTATCGGGGGGGCGTCTATTCAGCGATTCGATGACCCGAATTGTGTTTATCATCTTCTTACTGCTTTCCACTCCCGTAGGGTATCACCACCAGTATGCTGATGCTGGCATATCTGTAGGCTTTAAGTTCTATGCGATGGCCACAACCTTGTTACTGTTGCTGCCAAGTTTAATTACGTTGTTTACGGTAGTTGCCAGTATGGAACACGGAGCCCGTCAGCGTGGAGGGAAAGGATACCTGAAATGGATTGGCAAACTTCCGTGGGATAGTCCTGCTTTTGTAGGTTGTGCACTGGCCGGAATCATGTTTGCCGCCGGCGGTTTTAGCGGGATGATTAATGCCTCAATGAATATCAATATTCTCATTCACAACACACTGTGGGTACCGGGTCACTTTCACCTTACCGTAGGTACAGCCGTAGCGCTTACCTTTATGGCCATAACATACTGGCTGCTTCCACAGCTAACCGGCAGAAAGCTAAAGCATAAAACGCTGGCACTTATTCAGCCGTATTCCTGGTTTTTGGGGATGACGCTGATGTCAAACGCGATGCACCGTGCTGGACTTGCAGGTGTCCCCCGACGTACGGCAGAGCCTGAATATTCGGGATTCGATTTCGAACCTATTTTTGGGACTATGGCCGAAATGAATTGGCAAATTGCAATCGGCGGTACCATTCTTACGATATCGCTGGTACTGTTTCTCTGGGTTGTGATAGCCTCGTGGCTGGCCGGAGAAAAATCCGACAAGCCGGTCGATGATCATATTCCCGAGCCACTGTCGGGTGTGGAGCACACACCAGCCATTTTGGATAATATGAAGCTCTGGTTTGCGCTGGCGCTTATACTGGTAATTCTGGCGTATGCTTTCCCACTTTGGGATATGGTTGCCGACGGAATATTTGAACCGGGAGCCTTGCCTCGAGGTTCGTAACTAGTAGAAACTTGTTAGATGAAGAAAGTCCTTGTCTATTTACGTTCGTAAATTGGACAGGGACTTTTTACTTTACACGTGTTTTATTTATCCTGATCTATAATTATGGCTGAAGAAAAATCCCAAAGTTCCACCAAGCGGCTGGTCAAAATATTAGTTATCGTTGGAATTGGAATTCCGGTGCTGGTAGAACTTATGACGTTATTTAATCTCATCGACTCACAGATGTTTGGTGGGGATGAAAATGAAATACAGCAACAGGAGCAAGCTGCCGAAATTCGGGAGATAAGTCAGGGCGATTCACTCTTTAAGGATCAGGCCTCTCCCGTGATTATTGATACCCTTCGCGTAGATGTAAGAGGCAGAGATTGGCGTTTTAAATTGGGGTTGCGTGCTGTTGATAGTGTTCGTCAGGAAACATTTCAACTGCAGGTTGATAGCTTAAAACTGCAAAGCGACAAAATAATGTCATCAGAAGATGCTTCTTTCTGGCAAGTCGTGGAAGAGGTGCCCGCCGGGGTTTACGGATCATGGGATCTCCCGGACGGAGACATCCCGACCGCGCTTTATCTTAGTTCGTGGCAAGCGGTAGATTCTGATTCTTTAACGCACATTCAGCAAGAGGTGCCCCTTGATAAAATTCCGGTACGGTACGGGCAGTAACTCAGGGTTAAATAAGCCTCATCTCTCTTGATGAATTTCCCACTACAAGAAGGCTGCTTGTGGCCATAGCCACCGCCGCAAAAAGAGGATTTATTAACCCTACAATAGCAAGAGGGATAGTTATAATATTATAAAGAAAAGCCCATCCCAGATTTTGTCGTATTCGTTTTTTTGTCAATTTAATTGCATTAAAAGCGGCCGGAATTAACGCCAAGTTGTCACGCGTAATTATAATGGGAGCAGATTCCGTTGCTATAGCCGTAGGATTTCCAAAAGCAATTCCCAGATCGGCGTTGGCCATCGCGGGAGCGTCATTACTGCCGTCACCAATCATAGAAATACGACCCATTTTTTTGAGCTCCTCAATGATATTCGATTTCGAATCGGGACGTGCTTCTGTAAACAGAAAATCGGGATGCAGTTTCTGTTGAATGGATTCCCCGGCCTCTTTGCTGTCGCCGGTAATAATGGCCACTTTTTTGTCAGATTGTTGTAGATCTGCAATAATTTGCGCCGCCTCTTGCCGTAGCTGATCGCCCACTACGAGAATGTCCTTAATGCTGTTATCCCAGCCTACAGCCACCGGTACATAACCATTTTTTTGAGCTTCGCTAATCTTTTGCTTCTGAGATGTTGTGTACTCAAATCCTTGCTGAGAAATCCATTCCGGATGACCTACAAAAACTTGATTGCCCTCAATGGTGCCAGATACGCCCTTGGAATGCGTTTTGAAATTGGTAACTGTATGTTTTGGGCTGTTAAAAGAAGCAATAGGTTCAGCAATAGGATGAGAAGAATACTGCTCAATAGAGGAAGCATATGTAAGGGCCTGATCGTTGGTGCCTTTATCCAGCAGCTGCATTTCCCCCGTGGTGAGCGTGCCCGTTTTATCAAATGCTACAGTGGCAATCTCCGACTTGTCTTCAAAGACCGAGGCCGTCTTAAAGATGATTTCGTGCTGCAATCCACTTCGGATACCCGAGGCAATAGCCAGCGGAGTTGCCAACCCAAGCGCACAGGGACAAGAAACAATGAGCACCGCAAGCGAGGTTAGCATGGCCTCAGTAGTAGTGGCACCCGTGAGTAGGTGATAGCTAAACGTGATCAATCCCAATACAAGCACGGCGGGTACAAACCACGAGGCGATGCGGTCGGCCAGTCGCTGCTGCCCCGCTCTTGCCGTTTGGATGTTCCACATCATGCGCATCAATTTTTCGATGGTGCTTTCGACACGATCTCCAATTTCGAGTGTGATGGCATTTTGCTTAAGGATGGTGCCGCTAATGACTTTATCACCTTTTGACTTCTCAACCGGCATCGATTCTCCCGTCATCAGCGCCTCATTTACCACGCCATTACCCTCTATAATCGTACCGTCAATGGGGATGCGTTCTCCGGCTTTTACCAGCACTCGGTCCCCCGGACGTAGTTGTTCAAGTGCAACTTTTTTTAGTGATTCATTCTCGACTCGACGCGCCTGTGAAATACGTTTTTCGGTAAGTCGTGAGAGCAGGTCATGTTTGCCTGCCTGAATCGTTTTTTCATAATAATGCCCGATAGAAACGACCAGCACGATGGCCATGGTAACATCAAAATAAACTTCGCTGGAGCCGGTAAGCAGTGCGCCAACACTATACAAATAAGCACTGACGGCCGCGATGGTAATCAGCAGATCCATGTTGGGTTTGGCCACCGAAATGGAGACCCACGCCCCGCGCAAAATGGGAAAGCCGGTATAGCCAAGCACAAAGGTGGTCATTACAAAAATGTTGGAAACGAAAAACAGCTTTTCCTGCTCCGTAAGTGGTACCAATCCTCCAGCTCCAAGGTAGCTGGGATATAAAAATAAGACGTAAAGCAGCAATCCAATAATCCCGAAAAATCCACCGATGATAAGGCGTGCTACTTCGTTAAGCTGCTCCTCTTTTTGTTGGGATGCCACATTGCTGAAGCGATATCCAAGTTTGCTTAGGCGGTGGGGTAGGGTATCAGCCTCAATTTGTTTAGGGTCATAATAAACCTTGACCATTTCGGAGGAATAACTGGCTTCACTTTTATAAATCCCCTGCTGACGATCAGCCAGAGTTTCCAGAAACGATTCGCAGGTTGTGCAGTGCATACCGCTTACCTTGAAAAACGCCTCCTCGTATTCTTCGGGGAGGGACTGACCGTTTTGTTCGCTCCGCCTTTTTTGGATGGTCTGCCTTCTCAGCGCTTCGGCTTGTTGGTCGTCCAGATCCTGTAAAATATTATAAACATGCTTGCAGCCGGTACAGCAGAAAACGCCATCTACATTGTCATCCGTAATGGGATCGTCGGGTACTTCCAGCTCGCAAAGGATACACTTAGAGTTACTCATCAGTAATTAAATCGTCAATTTTGCAGCTCAAGAAATTCTCTGTAGATATCTAAAAACTCGTTAAGCATCATTGCTGTTGCCCCCCATAGTGGCACTTCATGTACATCCCAGTAGGGAACCTTGTAGGTGTACGAATGCAGGTCCCAATCTTCGACCGTGATATTTTTTTTCTGCACCAGAGATTGCAGTTCAACCGAAAAAACCTCGGCTACTTCGGCGGGATTTAAATTAAACTGGGGGCGTTCAGAAGTAAACCCCACAAAGGGCGTTACCAAATTATTTGAATGACTCACATAAAGATCGCTGAGCTGACCAATGATGGTGATAGATGACGGTGAAACGCCAATTTCTTCGTTAGCTTCGCGAAGTGCCGTCTGATCGAGAGATTCGCCTTGATCCTGCCGTCCACCCGGGAAACTAATTTGTCCGCCATGATCGATATCGCTGCTTCGAAGTGTTAAAACAAGCTCGGGATGTTCATCCTCATTGGGAAAAAGCAATGCTAAAACACTGCTTTTGTTGACATCGTCCGGGGGGGGCATCTCACGCATTTCTCCCTGGGAAACCGGTTTTGGTGCCATCCTAATTTGTGCTTCTCGGCCCGGTAGGTTTTGGGATAAGCGTTGTTTTAAAAATTGGATCAGTTCGTGCATGGGGCATCAAATGGATGGCCATTCGTGATGGCAAGAGATTCTTGTTTCTTAATAGGTAATGAAACTGAATAGTGTAAAATTAACAAATTAAAAGGAGGATGCTCAGGGCAATATTTATCGTTCAATGGTGAGTTTTTCGGATCTACTTTGGATGAATATTTAAAAGTAAATTGATATATCACTTAATTATTTAACATTAAAATATTTTAACTAAAATTATTTGATTAATTCGTAACGAATGGGGTGGTTGACAGTCTTAAAATATATGGCAGGACGGAATGATCGGTTAAGTTCTTTAGGGTAACGGATCAATGTCTGCTTTTTCAAGTCCGCATATAGCGGACATAACTTCAATAAAATAAGGGATAAACTATGCGAAATGCATTTTTCAAGTCGACCTTGGTTGCTGCATTAGTTGTTTTTGGAATCACTGCTTGTGATCAGCCAACTACTAATGTCGATCAAGAAGAACAACAAGAAGAATTAAAATCAGAAACTACTGAGCCCATCGAGGGACAATACATTGTGGTCTTCAAGGATGAAGATACACAGGGTAAAACTTTGGCCGGCAATGTCGAAAGAACCAAAGAAGTTCGTAGCAAGGTTCTTTCGGACAACAAAATCGATGCCGAGTCAGTACGTGGTGAATATGATGTAGCGCTGCAAGGTTTTGCGGCCTCCTTGTCTGAAGGTCAGTTGGCTGATCTCAGAAATGACGATCGTATTGACTATATCGAAGAAGACCAGATGGTTACGTTGGCGCCTCCTTGTGGATCACCAAATGGCGGTGATTGCGATGATGATGACGGCGATGATGGTGATGACAGTGATGGGCAGGTAACACCATGGGGCATTGATCGCGTAGGCGGTGCTACTGCAAGTAACGGTACGGCATGGGTTATTGATTCCGGCGTTGATTTAGATCACCCAGACTTGAATGTTGACGAAAGCCGAAGTGAAACTTTTATCACCAATGGTAAGGATTCTAAAGATGCCGATGACGGTAATGGTCATGGAACTCACGTAGCCGGAACTATTGCAGCCCTCGACAATGATAGTGGCGTTGTAGGCGTTGCTGCAGGTGCAACGGTGGTAGGAATTAAGGTGCTCGATAGTCGTGGAAGTGGTTCGTACTCGGGGATTATTGAAGGCCTTGATTATGTTGCTCAAAATGCATCGGCCGGAGATGTGGCTAACTTGAGCCTTGGCGGGGGTACTTCAGACGCTGTTGATGATGCCGTTCGCAATGCTGCCGATGAAGGGGTACTCTTAGCGGTAGCTGCCGGAAACGACGGCGATGATGCAAACAATTATTCTCCGGCGCGTGTTGAGTATGATAACGTGTGGACCGTTTCAGCAACCGACGAAAATGACGGTTTTGCATCGTTTTCTAACTATGGGAATCCCCCCATTGAGTACGCTGCACCCGGTGTGGATGTTCTTTCTACCTGGAATGATGGCGGAACGGATACTATCAGTGGAACCTCGATGGCAAGTCCGCATGTTGCTGGTGTATTGTTGGTAACGGGAGGAAATCCATCCAGCGATGGAACGGCCTCCAACGACCCCGATGGAGATTCTGATCCCATCGTATCGCAGTAACAATCTATTTGTTATTGAATTATAAGGCATCTGTCCGAAAGGGCAGGTGCTTTTTTATTTTAGTATGAACTTTATTGCCCCGTCAAGAGTTCGTATTTTCTGCACTTTGAAAAATGAACTGCAGTTTGAATAATTTGAAGTCTTTATGAAAAAGAAGTACAACGTTTATGGCATCGGTAATGCGCTGGTGGATATGGAATTTGAGATCAGTGATGAATTTTTAAAAAAGCACGATGTCGAAAAGGGGGTGATGACTCTCGTTGATGAGGATACTCAATCTCGTCTTATTAAAGACATCAACCGAAATGAAACGGTAGAAAAGCCCGGTGGGTCGGCCGCAAATACGGTTTTTGCGGTTAGCCAATTTGGAGGAAAAGCATTTTATTCTTGCAAGGTGGCCAATGATGCATTTGGCGATTTGTACCTTGAAGATATGAAAGAGGCGGGCATAGATACTAACTTCGATCGTCAAGAGCGTCAGGATGGGATTACGGGTAAATGCCTGGTGATGGTTACTGATGATGCCGAACGAACTATGAATACCTATTTGGGAATCACCCAGAACTTGTCTGTGAAGGAAGTTGATGAATTGGCGATTCGCAATTCGCAATACGTGTATATCGAAGGGTATCTTGTTACCTCAGATAGCGGTTTTAAAGCGATGAAACAGACCAAAAGGATTGCCCAAGAGAATAATGTTAAAACGGCTTTAACGCTTTCCGATCCGGCAATAGCCGAAGGGTTCAAAGAACGATTTGAAGAAATTATTGGCGCGTCTGTTGACCTGTTGTTCTGCAACGAAAAGGAGGCTAAAATTTATACTGGCAAGGATGATCTGATGGAGGCACGGGAAGTGCTCAAAAAAGATGCAAAACGTTTTGTGATTACGCAGGGCGCCAACGGTGCCATTATTTACGACGGCGATACGTTTATTGATATCGAACCGTATGAGGTGAATGCTGTGGATACCAACGGGGCTGGTGATATGTATGCTGGAGCGTTTTTATATGGGATAACCAATGGCTTTGGCTTTGCCGGCGCCGGAAAGCTGGCAAGTCTGGCGGGATCAAAGGTGGTGTCGCAGTTTGGCCCGCGTCTAAAGTGGCATCAGATGCAAGATATTTTAAACGAAGTGAAAGATGTAGATTAACGGAGTTGCCAGAAAATGAATACGCTTGTTTTAGCATCACGGAATAAAGATAAAATTGAAGAGCTTCGAGCCACTTTGAAGCCATTGGGAATTGAGTTGAAATCAACCTACAATTTCCCTGAACTCGAAGAGGTGATCGAGGACCGAGATACCCTTGAAGGTAACGCCCTCAAAAAGGCGCAATATGTACATGAGGAGACAGGATTGCCGGCCCTTTCTGATGATACCGGACTGGAGGTGGATGCCCTTAACGGACGCCCCGGGGTGTATTCGGCCCGTTATGCGGGTGAAGATTCGACGTATCAGGATAACGTAGATAAGTTGTTGGATGAGTTGGCGGATATCCCTATGGAACGTCGGGGGGCACAGTTTCGCACCGTGGCGGCTTTGGTAACCGAAGATGACAGCTACACTTTTGAAGGAGTTTGTCGCGGTACCATTATTACGAAAGAGCGGGGCACCGGTGGATTTGGATATGATCCCGTGTTTGTACCTGCATCTTACAAAAAGACCTTTGCAGAATTGGATCCTGAAATTAAAAATGAGATAAGTCACCGGGCGCAAACGATCCGGAAAGTGATAGCGTTTCTGAAAGAACGACAGTGAGCTATACTGTTCAAAAAAATGGAACCGTTTCCACACCTTATTTAGGCGTTAAATATCCCAAGAAAGTTGTTTGATAAAATTTTTTTAGGGATCTATAGCATTGTTTTATACTAACTCAAATGAATGGGCATACATAAATGAAGAACGTTGTCGTTGGGATTGATGTAGGGGGTACAAGTACGAAATATGGATTTGTAACTCGTTCCGGCGACTTGTTGGCCTCTGATGTGATACCAACCAATTCTGACCATTCATACCAGTCTTTTTTCAAGGAGCTATACGATCAAGTTGTTAGGCTTAAAGGGAAGCTCGATGGTCCCATTAACGTAAAAGGTATTGGGGTTGGGGCGCCCGCTGGAAATTACCTGACTGGTACTATTGACAATGCTTCGAATTTAAGTTGGTCGGGCTCGGTACCAGTCGCAAAAACCTTGCAGTCGCTGGCCAATTTGCCGGTAGCGTTGACGAACGATGCCAACGCAGCAACGATGGGAGAGATGCTATATGGGGCCGGAAAAAATCTTACCAATTTTATATCACTGACATTGGGTACTGGTCTTGGAAGTGGGATTGTGCTCAATAAAAAACTGGTAGTTGGTCAAAATGGGCATGCCGGCGAAATTGGTCATACCACGGTTTTCTATAATGGAAGGCATTGCACGTGTAATCGCCGGGGATGCCTTGAAACCTACGTTTCTGCCCCGGGATTAATAAAGACGGTAAACGAACTGGCTGAATCGACCAAAATTAAGAGTGAGCTCAGAGGGCTGTCAGCCGCGGAGCTAAATGCAAAACGGATTACGGAGGCGGCACAAAATGATGATCTGCTGGCTTTGAAAGCATTTGAATTTACGGGACGAATTTTGGGGTTAAAGCTGGCAGATATTGTCACCTGCCTTAATCCCGAAGCGGTTATTTTAACCGGCGGATTATCCAAGGCCGGTGCGTTGATTGTTGATCCGGCTAAAAAGCACATGGAAGATCAGCTGCTGGATATATTTAAAGGACAGGTCGATATATTTCTCTCATCACTTACCGACAAAAATGCGGCAATACTGGGATCGGCTGCATTTATTTGGAAAGAATTGGAAGATGCCGAAGCAATTCCCCACGATCCAAAGGAATTTTCTATTTAGATTCCAACGCAGTTAGCGCTATAGAAAACACAACAAATCAACACCAGTTGTAATATGGATATTCAATTGCGCATCGTTCTAACGACTGTTCTAATCTTTATTTGGTCTGATGGAATTTTAGCACAGTCAACATCACAAAAGGAAAAGTCGATGATACCTGGTGAAATGAAAATGCACTGGGATGTTGAAACAAACTTTTTGGAGGATGGCGATCGCTATAAATCGGTATTTACGTTAAAAAATGAAGGGAAGAAAGCATTGCCGGATTCCGGTTGGGCGTTGTATTTCAACTACCTCGGGGTTATTGATTCCGTGGCTATTCCCTCGGAGATTGAGCTAACCCTGATAAATGGTAATTTCTACAAGCTTGAACCTACCAAATATTTTAACGGCATATCAGCGGGTGAAGAATTTGCTATCCCATTTGAGGGGGCCGGCTCTAAAATAAAGGAGGGCGATGCCCCGGTCGGAGCTTATTTTGTGGATCGGCGAAACGATGAAATTATTTCGGTTAAGGATGTAGAAGTTGGCTCGTTCGATAAAACAGAGCAGCGAAAACGAGGTCCGGATGATAATATGCCGCACCG
>JBNJFP010000024.1:0-17104 GCA_051746985.1 Bacteroidota bacterium | reverse complement strand
GCGAAACGATGAAATTATTTCGGTTAAGGATGTAGAAGTTGGCTCGTTCGATAAAACAGAGCAGCGAAAACGAGGTCCGGATGATAATATGCCGCACCGCGACGTGGAATGGAGGTATCAAAACAATAAGTCTCTGGAGTCAATCAGCGCTGCCGACCTAAATCCCATTGTTCCTACCCCGGTTTCTATAGATGAAAAACAGGGTACGCTAAAGCTGAGTGGTGCTCTTACGATTGGCTATGAGTCTGGATTGGAAAACGAAGCTTGGTTTCTGTTCGAGCAGTTGGACGCTGTGTATAGCGGTGAAATTGAAATTGTTGCGGGAAAATCATCACAAAGCAATATTGTTTTGGGGATGGATTCCAATATCCCGCATGAAGAAGGGTATGAGTTGTTGGTATCCTCGGATCAGGTTACAATTTCCGGTGCCAATAAACCGGGCGTGTTTTACGGCATTCAAAGTTTTCGCGGATTGCTTCCTCCCAAGATGTATTCGGAGCGGTCATCATCTATTGAAATCAATAATCAGGTCATCAACGATAACCCTCGATTCGGATACCGGGGTCTTCATTTGGATGTGGCCCGGAATTTCCACGATGCTGCTGCGGTAAAAAAACTGTTGGATGTGATGTCATTTTATAAGCTTAACACCTTTCACTTTCATCTCACCGATGATGAAGGGTGGCGCTTGCCTGTGGAATCGCTGCCGGAATTGACTGAGGTTGGTGGTCGGCGTGGACATACGCTCGATGAAAAAGATTATATGATGCCTTCCTACGGCTCCGGCCCGGATCCCGAAAAAGCGCCGGGCAGCGGATCGTATGATCGGGAGACCTTTGTGGAGATATTGGAGTATGCGAATGAGCGTCATGTTGAAGTCATCCCTGAAATTGATGTACCGGGACATGCCCGGGCGGCGATTGTGGCAATGAAATCCCGATATGAAAAGCAGAGGCTCCGGGGGAATTTAGAAGCAGCTAACCAATATCGATTGCATGAACCGGAGGACGAGTCGCAATACCGTTCGGTACAATACTGGGATGATAATGTGATCAACGTATGTGAACCTTCGACTTATCGCTTCCTGGAAACGGTGTTTGATGAGATTGTGGCGATGTATGATGAGGCCGGAGCTCCGCTAACTACTATTCATATGGGCGGTGATGAAGTACCGCACGGAGTTTGGGAGAAGTCGCCGGCTTGTGAAGAATTGATAAGTAATACAGCATTGGATAGCACAGATGATCTGCCGAATTACTTTTTCGAGCGTGTGCGACAAATGCTGGCTGAACGTGGGTTAACGATGGCCGGCTGGGAAGAGATCGCCCAAGATGAGGAAGGTTCTGAGCCAAATCCCGACTTTGCCGGCAAGGTTCGACCACACATGTGGATTAATACTTGGGGCGGAGGCACCGAAGATCACGCTTACAAGTTTGCCAACGCTGGGTATGAAGTGGTGATGTCGCAGGCCTCAAATTTTTATTTTGACTTGGCATATAACAATCACCCTAAAGAGCCGGGCTTGTATTGGGCCGGATTTATGGAGTCACAATATCCCTTCGCCTTTATTCCTTTTGACCTGTACAAAAATGCCGAGGAGAATATTTTGGGTAATGCCATTTCGGAAGATGCTTATGAGGATGCCACTGTATTAACCGAGGAGGGGCAGCAAAATATTTTAGGATTGCAGGGTCAGCTGTGGAGCGAAAAGTTAGTCAGTTCTAAACGGATGGAGTATATGGCAATGCCCCGCATATTTGGGTTAGCCGAGCGTGCCTGGGCACAACAGCCGGAATGGGCTACTATTGATGATCGGGCTGATCGCAATAAAGCCTTGATCGAAGCCTGGAACGAATTTGCCAACCGGCTGGGTCAGCGGGAGCTGCCACGAATGGATTCTTTCCATGGGGGGATGAACTATCGGCTTTCTCCACCGGGTGCTGTAGTTGAAGATGACACCCTAAAAGCCAACGTGGCATACCACGGTTTGACGATTCGTTACACGTTGGACGGCAGTAAACCCACCGAGAATTCGGAAGAATATACCGGGCCTGTAGATGTAAGCAATAGCGATGAAATTAAGTTGCGAACGTTTAGCACCGATGGACGGGGAAGTCGGACGGTTACCGCGAAGAATAAATAGGCTTTTCAGTAGTAGTTCCAAGCATTTTGGGATTCGCCACTTAGTGTGCTTAGTGACCAAGTGGTGGGGAGGTTATTCAGCCAGTGCCCCAAACTTCGCCATCAGATATATGGCACCTGCCGTACCGTCCATGGTTGGCTCGTTTGTTGAGTAGTCTCCAATATCATCATGATAAACCACATAGGGCGTTTGAAAGGGAGCAAATTCATCGGGTTTGGTTTAAATTTTAAAGTGAAAGCCACGTTTGTGCTGGTATTAAAAGACGTGAATACAAATCTATAGAGGTTGAGTATGTTCGGCAAGCTTTTTTAATTGTGAAAGCGGTTCCATATTATTGGACTATTTTGTATTTGGACGATTAAGGGCTATCGTTTGATGAGGGGCGGGAGTTAGAATCAGCTGTGATAGGACTGCTCCGTACTGTCCGGAAATGTTATGCGTCGAGTTAGAATCGCTTATATTTCATAAATTTATCACGGTTATCAGCATATTAAACGTAAAATTCAGTTATGGGTAAATTGAGTATCGATGAGGTCGCCAAACTTGCCTACGTTTCGCGATCGGTAGTATCGAGGGTGCTTAACGATCATCCGAATGTGAGCGATGAAGCACGTGAACGCGTTATGGAGGTGGTGGAAAAATATAATTACCGACCCAGTTCGGTGGCCCGGGGACTGGCAACCAATCAAAGTTATGAAATTGGCATTTTGGCTCCCCGCCGATGCGATGAGGCCTTGGCCAACGGTTTCTGGTCGCTGTTACATTTGGGGATTTTTGAGGAGTGTATCCAGCAAGGTTATTTCGTGTCAATGTCGCCTATTTCCAATGAGTTGGAGGCCGATATTGAGGAGTACGTTCTTGATAACAGGCGCCTCGATGGGTTTATTTTGCTTACCCAGGAGGTAACCGATGTGTTTGCGAATAAGCTTGTTGAACGTGATACCCCGTTGGTGCTTGTGGGTCATGCGCCCGAAAACCCTGATTTGATTTCGATTGATGTAGATAATTTTGATGGGGGATATAAGGCGACCAGACACCTTATTGAATTGGGCCATGAAAAGATCGGAATTATACTGGCTGACCTTGAGATGCAGGAATCCTCAGATCGTCTTGCAGGATATAAAAAGGCGCACGAGGATGCTGGCCTTTCTGTTGATAACGATTTAATTTCTATTGGAGACTATTCTCAGCAGCATGGATATGAGAGCATAGAGAATTGGATTCAGAAAAATACCGATCTGTCGGCCGTTTTTTGTACCAGTGATACACTGGCAATGGGGACGTTATCTCTGCTTCATAAAGAAAGTGTATCGGTTCCTGATGACATGGCAATTGTTGGGTTCGATGATTTACCCATTGCCCAATATACTACGCCAACCCTAACAACGGTTAAGCAACCGATTGTAGAAAAAGGGGAACGGGCGGCACAGCTGTTAATTAAGCAGATTGAGAATGATGAGCAGCAAGTGTTACATGAAAACCTGGAGCCGGAACTCATTATCCGTGAAAGCTGTGGCGCAATTTGATTGACATGTACCATAACGTCACTAAGCCCACTTAGTAAAAAGTGATGCCAAAGTACGTATTAGTTAAATACTTAGTGTTCTTAGTGACTTAGTGGTAGTTGGTAAATTACAGATCAAGCGATTTGTACCGCACGAATCCCTCAATGGCTTCATACTCGGCAAAACCAAGCTTGTCATATAATTGGGCCGTTCCCCGATTTCGCTGTTCTGATCGCTGCCAGAATTCTCGTTCATCAGCACCCGGGAATAGCGGACGGTCTTTCTGGGATTGGTGCTTAAAGATGGCGCGTCGCTTTTTCCTTAGCTCTTGTGGACTCAGCGGTACGGCCATTTCTATTTCGTTGATTTCCCACTCTTGCCATGCACCGCGATATAGCCACACATAACACTCGTCGGCCCAGTCGTCGTCTTCACATTCCTTGAGGGCATCCAATATTGCTTTCAGGCACACCCGGTGGGTTCCGTGCGGATCGGAAAGATCGCCGGCGGCATACACTTGGTGTGGTTTTATCTCCCGGAGAAGATCAACGATAATGTCAACATCTTCTTGAGAAAGCGGCTTTTTCTTAACGCGGCCGGTCTCGTAGAATGGCATATCTAAAAAGTGGAGCTTCTCTTCAGGTACTCCGCAGTATCGTGCTGCAGCTTTTGCTTCGCCCCGACGAATAAGCCCTTTGATATGTTTTATTTCATCGGAATCAACCTGTGCGGGCTCTTTCTCGTTCAAGAATTTTTTGATGTCGGTCAGCATGGCGTTAGCTTCTTTCTGATTCATATCAAACATCTCGTTGTAATCAGAAACAAAATCCACAAACCGAATTACATCATCGTCAAAAATGGCAATATTACCCGATGTTTGGTAGGCGATATGCACATCGTGCCCTTGCTCTACCAGCCGAATAAGCGTACCACCCATAGAGATGACGTCATCATCAGGGTGAGGACTAAACACAATTGCACGCTTTGGAAACGGTTCGGCGCGTTCCGGACGGTCATGGTCCTCGGCATTGGGTTTGCCTCCGGGCCAGCCGGTGATAGTACGTTGCAGCTGGTTAAAGACTTTTAGGTTGATGTCATAAGCCGGACCGTATTGCGTGAGCAGGTCGCCCATCCCGTGCTCATTGTAATCCTCGTCGGTGAGTTTTAATACAGGTTTATCTACTTTCTGGCAGAGCCAAACTACACCTTTTCGAATAAGTTGATCATCCCAGTCACAAGTAGTTAGCAGCCAAGGCGTTTTTCTTCGAGTAAGGCTCTCAGCAGAAGCGTCATCCAGAATCACCTGTGCATTTTCATGTTCTTGCAGGTAGGTGGCGGGAACATTCTCTCGAATCGAGCCCTCAACGGCTTCTTTAATGATGGGCGCTTTTCCTTCTCCCCAGGCCATCAGAATAACGCGGTCGGCATCTAAGATGGTTCCTACCCCCATCGTTATGGCGCGTCGGGGCACATACTCTTCGCCGAAAAAGTCGCTGGCCGCATCCTTGCGGGTAATGCGATCGAGGGTAATCAGACGCGTGCGGGAATCGGGACGAGAGCCCGGTTCGTTGAAGCCGATATGGCCGGTACGTCCGATACCCAGCAGCTGAATATCCAGTCCGCCGGCAGCGGCAATTTTCTGCTCGTAGTTTTGGCAGTACTGGGCTACTTCATCTTCGGGAATAGTGCCGTCGGGAATATGCACCTGGTCTTCAGGAATGTCGATATGATCAAAAAGATGTTCATTCATAAAACGGACATAGCTTTGCAGCGAGTCCGGCTTCATTGGGTAATACTCATCGAGGTTAAAAGTGATCACATTTTGGAACGACAGCCCCTCCTCGTTGTGCATCCGAATAAGTTCGTCATAGACCTTTGTTGGGGTTGATCCGGTGGCAAGGCCGAGAACAGTTTTTTTGCCCTGGCCATTGCGGCTGCGAATCAAGTCGGCCACTTCTTGTGCTACGCTTTCAGAAGCCTCGCTGGCATGTTCGAATATTTTCGTTGGGATGTTTTCGTAATAGGAGAGACGTTGTTCCGAGTCGAAATAGTTCATTTGACTTCTAAATTTGATAAGATTTTTAAAATAATAACTGGCTAACGTTTCGATGCCTGGGTAACATTCCCTGAAAAAGCAATATACAAATTACAGCCAACGAAAAATTTTGGAAGGGGTTCCAAAAGTGGGATTAAATTCGAGGTCATGGTTTTAGGCAATACCCCAAAACGTTGAATAATCACCCTTGGGAGGGGGTAAAGTACCATTTAATGGTGTTGGTAGTGATAACACTTGAGTCAACAAACGCCATTTGCTGACCAAAACAGATTGAAATATTGGCATATTTAGCGTAACTACTCGATCAAAATAATAAGATGGATTTATGAAACTCTTAAAATGTAATTCCTAAGAGTGTATGGTTAAACAAACAGAGCGGTTGGTTTCGCTGGATGTGTACAGGGGAATTACTATTGCAGGAATGATACTTGTCAATAATCCCGGCAGTTGGTCGCATATCTACGGTCCGCTTCAACACGCCGAATGGCACGGATGGACGCCCACCGATCTGGTATTTCCATTTTTTCTTTTCATAGTTGGTGTTGCCATGACCTATTCCTTTGGCAAGATGTTTGAGAGGGGGATGACGAAAGCAGAAATTTACAGGAAGGTGGTAAAGCGTTCGGCTATGCTATTTGGGATCGGCCTTTTTATGGCCATATTTCCGCTCATACGTTTCGACCCGATCCAGCTTTACGATTTTTCCTCTATGCGAATCATGGGCGTACTGCAACGCATCGCGCTCTGTTACCTTTTTGCCTCCATCATCTATATCGAATTTCGAAACATACGTTATCAGCTATATTGGCTGGCTGCCTTACTGGGAGGATATTGGCTGTTGATGGTGACCGTACCCGTACCAGAATATGGCGCTGGAGTGCTCTCTAAAGAAGGAAATCTTGCTGCCTACATCGATCAGCTGGTAATGAATAGACATTTATGGCAGGACGGCTGGGAACCGGAAGGGTTACTGAGCACGATTCCGGCAATCGGTACGGTAATAATTGGATTGTTGACAGGGCAGCTGCTGCGATCAGAAAAATCAGCCAAGGACAAGACTATCTACATGTTTATTTATGGGAATGTAGGGTTGGTAGCTGGATTGATTATCGATCAATGGTTCCCCATCAACAAAGGACTTTGGACCAGCAGTTATGTGCTTTTTACCGGTGGTTTCGCACTGCATTTTCTGGCGTTAAGCTATTGGCTTATTGATCTTAAAAAATACCGGGCATGGGCTAAGCCGTTTAAAAATTACGGCCTTAATGCACTGGCTGTGTATGTGCTTTCAAGCCTAACAGCCAAATTGTTTTATCTGATTCCCATCCATACCTCGGAGGGACAAACAACGATCAAGGGATTTATTTACGAGAATCTGTTGCTTCCTATCGCCAGCCCCACGGTGGCCTCGCTGATGTTTGCCTTGCTGTACGTTTTATTTTGGCTGTGGATTATGTGGATCTTCTACAAGCGGAAGATCTTTATCAAAATATAAAAGGTGGTTTAATGTGTTATGACGGAAATGATATTTTACCAAAGTTGATCTTTTGATCAGTTTTATTCGCTCCGTCTATCAGAAACCCCTCTCCGGATAACATTTCATTAGCAAGTACCGCAAAAAGCACCGCCTCTTTGGCATCGGGATTAAAACCGATTTGGGCAAAAGAGGAGATCGTGCAGTCGGGTAATAAACGCTGTAGCGATTCCATGAGCGCAGGGTTATGAAAACCTCCGCCACTCACATAAATAGTGGTGTCGGCGGGTTCTGCGATCACTTTTTTTAGGGATTCGGCAATAGTTTCAGCCGACAGATGGGTAAGAGTAGCAACAAGGTTTTGGGGCATAAGTTCCGCTGTCGCTGATGGGCCAAGTATCTGCTGCACCCAATCGAGGTTAAATACCTCGGGACCGGTGGTTTTGGGCAAGGGCTTCTGAAAGTAGGGATCTTCTTTTAGCTTTTTAAGACTTGGTTCATGCACTGACCCGTGTTGGGCTACCGCTCCATCCTCATCAAATGCTTTGGAGAAATACTTTTGCATGGCGGCGTCGATAAGCGTGTTGCCGGGACCGGTATCCGTGGTAACCGTTGCTTTTGATTTCTGACGTGCAGGCAGGTACGTAAAGTTGGCAATGCCACCGATATTCAGCAAAGCGCGATCTTCGGACTCATGGCTGTAAAGAGCACGATCTACAAACGAAACCATGGGGGCACCTTCTCCACCCACCGCCGTGTGTTTCTGACGAAAATCGCTGATGGTAAGAATACCCGTTTTACGAGCAATGTGATCCCCATCCCCAATTTGCAGCGTAGCGTTGGGCATATCGTTCTGCTGATGCTGAATTTTCGGGGCATGGTAAATGGTCTGTCCGTGACTGGCGATGCAGTCAATTTCTTTTGCAGAGATTTCCCAATCATCCAAAGCCGATAAAATATACTCGGCGTGTAGTTCGGCAAGTTTGGAATGTAGCAGGCAAACCTCCTCAAGAGAAGCTTGTGGGACCGAAGTGATGGCTTTAAGACGTTTTTTAAGTTTGTCCTCATAATCCCTTGTAACAAAATGAAGCAGCTCAACGGAGGTGTTTGATCCCGAACCTGAAATCTTGCTCAGGGCGATATCGAGCCCGTCGAGCGAAGTGCCCGACATCAACCCGACAATTAATTTTGCATCTTTGGAAGCGGTTTCAATTAGCTTTTTAATAGAAGGATTCATGTATTACCGTAATTCTTAAAAGTCAGGTGATAGATATTATTCTTAGTGGCTTAATGCAAAACAAACACCAAATATTTTTGGTGCCACCCGAAAGTAGCAGGCAATGTAAATGTTTGTTTGGATTGGTGGAATCGTAAAAATAAATCGCTATAATATTGCCCGCTGATTTTTGAGAAGCCGTGCTCAGTTTATGAGAAATAGCCACAGTCTGTAATAGTAAACTCAAAAAAGAGGTCTTTTTGGAATTTTCCATCATTGATTACATCGTCATCATTATTTACTTGTTGGGGGTAGCCGGACTGGGTATTTATGCCGCTGGCCGCCAGTCATCAACCTCAGATTACTTTATGGGGGGAGAAGGATTACCCTGGTGGGCCGTGATGTTTTCAGTGGTGGCAACCGAAACAAGTACTCTTACATTTATTAGCATTCCTGCAGTGGCCTACGGCGGTAATCTTACATTCTTGCAGATTACCTTTGGCTATATTATTGGACGTGTTTTGGTGAGCAAGTTTCTGCTGCCGGCTTATTTTAAGGGAAAGCAGACTACAGCTTACCAGTTTTTGGAGCAGCGATTTGGACCTTCTATGCGTAATGCTACCAGCACCACTTTTATGGTTACACGCTTACTTGCCGATGGCGTACGGTTGTTTGCCACGGCCATTCCATTGGCCATTATTATGCGTCTCGGTGGTGCGTTTACGGGCTGGGCCGATTTCGAAATTTACCTACTTGCCATCGCCGTTATTTCCGTGCTCACACTTGTTTATACACTTATAGGCGGAATTAAAGCCGTTGTCTGGATGGATGTGATGCAGATGGGCGTGTATGTGGGCGGGGCAGTTCTGGCCATTGGTATTATGCTGTTTGATCTACCCAATGGGTTGAGTGGTGCAATGGCTACCGCTGCGGACGCTGGAAAGCTGCAGTTGTTGGATTTCGGATTTGATCAGCCATTTGCCGATGCTATTGCCAGTCCCTACACCTTTTTTACTGCAGTGATTGGTGGCGCCATATTTTCCATCGCCTCGCACGGTACCGACCAGCTGATCGTGCAGCGGCTGCTTACCACCCGCAACGTGGATAACAGTCAACGTGCCTTGGTCTGGAGTGGAGTTGTGGTAGCCCTACAGTTCGGATTGTTTCTGTTTATTGGCTTACTGCTGTATGCTTTTTATGATGCGCAATCAGCTGAGGCCTTAGGATTGGCAACAACCGATGAAATTTTTGCTAAATTTATTGTTGAACAGTTGCCAGTGGGCCTTTCAGGATTGATAATTGCATCCCTTTTTGCCGCGGCCATGAGTAGTCTCAGCTCTTCGCTTAACTCCCTGGCTTCGTCCACCACGCTGGATATCTACAAACCTTATTTTGGCAAGGATAATACCCAGGCCGAAGATCTTCGGATATCACGAATTATTACCATGGTGTGGGCTGTTATTTTAACAGGCTCGGCCTTCTTTTTTGCCTTTTTGCAGCTTCAGGAGGGCGAACGTCCAGCCGTTGTTGAATTAGGACTTGGAATCGCTTCCTACACCTACGGCGGATTGCTCGGAGCGTTTTTATTGGGACGTTTTTCTGAGATGCCAGATAAAACGGATGCGATGATTGGCTTTTTTGTGGGATTGGTTTCGCTGCTATTTATGGTGGAGGGACCGATCCACAGTATTTTGCCCGGTGAGCCGCTGGTTATTGCCTGGCCGTTATATACGGTGGTAGGAAGTGCCATTGTTCTGATTGTTGGAAATCTGTCGCATTGGGTACGTAATAATTAAAGTAAGATGTTCAAAAAGTATTTATTATATAACTTGACGCAGTGATACGGCGCGCCGTATCGCTGCGCATCAAAAGAACTATGCGCAAACTATTTCTGGTATTTTTATTAACGATATTTGTTGGATGTACGTCCGATTCCGATGTAGAGCCTAAAAAGGTCGGGCAAATCCCTGCCATCGACAGCCTGATCCAGAAAGAAATGGATGCCGGAAATATTCCCGGAGCAGTGATTCAGATTAAGAGGGGTGATTCTGTTCTGCATCGGGGAGCTTATGGTCACGCCGAAAAATATGATTACAATTTAGAACGGCTCGACAACCCCGAATCAATGACGACCGATCATCTGTTTGATGTGGCGTCGCTGACGAAAGTGATGGCCACGACCTTTGGTGTGATGCTGTTGGCCGATCAGGAAAAACTGGCGCTGGATGATCCGATACATGAGTATTTGCCAGGGTTTCAGGAAGGGGAAAAATCCCAGATCACTATTCGTCACCTTCTAACCCATAGCGCGGGGTTGGCGCAGTGGGTGCCGACCTATTATCACGCCGAAAACAAAGAAGAGCGGTACCAATATATTGTCGATTTGCCACTGAAATGGAGGGTTGGGGAAGAGCGGCATTACAGCGATCTGGGATTTATGTTATTGGGGGATGTCATCGAAAATGTTTCAGGTCAAAAGCTCGATGAATTTTTGCAGGAACAACTTTTTAAGCCGTTGGAGCTCGCTCATACGGCATTTAATCCACTGGAAAAGGGATACGACAAAATTACTGCAACCTCGCATGGAAATCCCTTTGAAAAAAAGATGGTATATGATGATGACTTTGGCTACCGCGTGGATGAGGATCCGGAGGCGTGGGATGCTTGGCGCCAATATACGTTACACGGGGAGGTCAATGACGGCAACGCTTGGTATGCTAATGGCGGTGTAGCAGGACATGCGGGATTGTTTTCAACTATTGATGATTTACAAGTGCTGGTTGATCTTCTGATAAACGATGGGACATATAAAGACCAGCATCTCATTTCAAAAAATGTCATTGATACGTTTTTGACCGAAGATGACTTTGGCAACGCCTTGGGTTGGGCCATGGATAAGGGTTTTATTTCCGCGGAAGGGAGTCCCAAGGGAACGGTTGGGCACACCGGTTTTACGGGCACCAATATCCAGATAGTGCCGCAAGATTCGCTTTCCATAATTTTGCTTACCAACCGGCAGCATGTAGGTCCCGATGAGAGCGGCTCGTATTTTAATTTAGGACCGTTGCGTCAGGCCATCTTTGATGAGGCCGTGAAAAAATAAGTTCACTATATGTGGTTTCGTATTTTTTTAGTAGGTTAGAGAAAGGACATTTTCTAACAGCTATGAGGGCTATGGTTTATGGGATACGAGACTAACAAAGGTACTAAAGGTTGGATCTTCTTTGGATTATTGGGATTATTTCTTTTCGCTTCGTCTGATCTGCATGCCCAATATAATGCTGAGAATCTCTTCTATTACGTTGATACCGAGGACTCCTTTCAAAGTTTTAAAGCGAATAGTGATGCTATTTCGATAGTAGCTCCCCAGACCTATTCAATATCTAAAACCGGGGTTTTATGGGGAGAGGTAGATAGCCGGGTGATGGAAATTGCGCGAGAAAAAGATATTGAGGTAATCCCGCTGGTTGTAAATCCTGGTTTCGATCGTGAGCTGTTCCATGATTTTTTACAGGATTCGTCAGCCCAGGAACGGACCATCAACATGATGGTTGATTTGGCGCTTGAGCACGACTATGCTGGTTGGCAATTTGATTTTGAGAATATTCATATCAACGATCGGCAGGCGTTCACTAATTTTTATCGTAAAACGGCCCACGCTTTTCATGAGCAAGATCTGTCGCTTTCGGCAGCAGTGGTACCTACCAACACCCATTTCGATTTGAAAACAGAATATCATCGGTTTTTATACGAATACTGGCGCGGTGCCTATGACTTAAAAGCGATGGCTGAAGCGGGCGATTTTCTTTCGCTGATGACATACTCTCAACACACGCGACGGACGCCGCCCGGCCCCGTTGCAAGCGTTGGCTGGATCCGAGAAATGGTAGAATATATGTTGGATCTACAGATAGATCCCCAAAAAATATCGCTGGGTATTCCATTCTATTCCAACTACTGGTTTGCTGATTATAATGATGAGCAAGGTGGATTTGTGAACGGACGAGGAGCTTCCTATGAAAAAGTGATGGGATTGGCGGAACGCTACGACGCCGAATTGGTGTGGCTCGAAGATCATCAAACACATTATGCGCTTTGGAATCACGATGGCGTTTTTGAATACGCTTTTGTTGAAGATGCCCGATCCATCGAGCCGAAACTGGATCTCTTAGAAGAGTACCAGCTGCGGGGGATCTCAGTTTGGCGACTGGGCCAGGAAGACCCCGAAGTATGGAAAAAGATTAACGCACAAACTGTAGCACAGTGATTTTTACTACAATAAACCCTAACAATTAATAAAAAGAAGGCTCATTTATGACAAATCGGATACGATTACTATCGTTTGTCTTTCTGCTGCTTTTGCCGCTTGCCATGCAGGCGCAAGATGTAGAGTACACTATTACAGGTACATTGATAGACGAACGCACAGAAGACCCGCTTACGGGAGCTAACATTAGCGTAGAAGGGACCACCATTGGTACCTCTGCTGATGTAGATGGCAATTTCGAATTTACTGCTAACCTTGAACCCGGAACCTATAATTTGCGCATCTCTTTTGTAGGATACCGGACGATAAACCAAGAGGTTGAGCTGGGCAATGAGCAAGACGTAGATCTGGGTACAATTGCCCTGGATCAGGATATCATCGGTCAAGAAGAGATTGTTGTTACCGGTGCATCAGCTTTGACGGAAAAGCGTCAGCTTGGAAATACCATTTCCACGGTTTCAGCGGATGAATTAGAGGCTTCTGGAGCCTTATCGGTAGATCGGGCACTATCTGGGAAAATTTCCGGTGCTACTATCCAACAAAACTCTGGTAATCCCGCCGGTGGTATGAGTGTACGACTACGCGGAACGGGAACCCTGTTAGGTTCGGCAGACCCGCTGTATATTATTGATGGGGTGATCGTCAATAACGATTCGCCTGAGCTGCTGAGTTTGGGAGGATATTCCCAGAACCGAATGGTCGATATCAATCCCAATGATATTGAACGCATCGAGGTCGTGAAAGGAGCGGCTGCTGCTGCGCTTTATGGATCCCGAGCGAATAACGGGGTTGTTCAGATCTTTACTAAAAAGGGAGAATCCGGAGAACCAAAAATTACCTACAGCACAAAATTTAATCGCGATAATGTTCGTGAAACGCTGAAGGTCAATGAATCTCCCGTTGATGCTGCCGGCAATGAGGTTGAGCGATTTGATCATCAGGATTATATTTTCCGTACCGCTTACGGTACCGAGCAAAACTTGAGCATTTCGGGCGGTACCGAAAGTACGCGCTACTATGCGTCAGGTGGATTCTACTCTAACCAAGGTGTTACTGAGGGCAGCAAGTATAACCGTGCAAATGGCCGCCTTAATCTGGACCAGGAGTTAAATGATTGGGCGTCGCTCACTTTTAATACGACCTATACCTATAGTGATACCGATGAAGTTCCGAATGGTGGATTGAATGATAATTACGGGGTATTAACCGGTTTTATTTTCGGTCCAAATACGTATGATCCTCGTCCCGATCCCGAAACCAATGAGTACCCCACCGATGGTATTTTGGTAAATCCAGTAGAGGCTATTGATAAATATGAGGTCAAACAAAACGTAAGTCGCGTGCTTACCAACGCTTCGCTGAACTTGGTTCCAACCGATAAAATATCTATCGACTATACGCTGGGATTGGATTCATACTCGCAGAATTCCACTTTCTATATTCCGGTGGGCACCACAGCGCCGGGCTTAGGACAAGGGTTTTCTCGACGAGGAGAGCGAACAAACCTGCAGCTTAATAATGATTTAAACCTTCGCTATGCTACCAATCTCTCGGCTGATCTGGAATCAACCACACTTATTGGTGGAACCATGCAGTACGAGGATGTTGAAACGGTTGGCATTCAGGCGCGTGAACTGAGTCCTTTCGTAGAAACCGTTTCCGGCGGTGCTGACTATGACGCTCCGGGCGAATCGCGTTCAGAGTTGGTTGTCTATGGAATTTTTGGCCAGGAAACGCTTGGATGGAAAGACAAGCTTTTTGCAACCGTGGCCGGCCGATTTGATGCTTCATCATCATTTGGAGCTGATGAACGCTGGCAATTTTATCCCAAAGTCAGTGGATCGTATCTGATTTCTGAAGAGGACTTTTGGCAGAATTCATCGCTTGGCGACTATGTGTCAAGCCTTAAATTTCGGGCATCGTTGGGTGAGTCGGGCGGACTTACGGCTATTGGAGCCTATGATCGCTTTACACGGTTTTCACCTACCTCCGTATCCGGACAAACAGCCCTATTGCCATCAAGTAATCGCGGGGCCATCAATATTAAGCCCGAACGCCAGCGAGAACTGGAACTGGGTATAGATGCGAGCTTTTTTGAGGATCGTATGTCGGTAGAATTTAGCTGGTACGACCAGCAAACCACCGATTTGCTGTTAAACCGTTCTATTGCGCCCACAACAGGATACAGTTCTCAACTCGGTAACTTTGGCGAACTTACCAACAGGGGTATCGAACTATTGGTAAAAGCCGTTCCGGTAAATAGCCGAAACCTTCAATGGACCACCTCTTTTAACTATTCTCGAAATGAGAATGAAGTGGACGGTCTCGAAGAGGATGTACTGCAGTTACCTGATTCGTTCGGTGGCTTTGTGGCAGCCGTTAATGGGGAGCCGCTTGGTGCATTTTATGGCGCAGGTTTTGAGCGTGATGATGATGGAAACATTCAATATGACGATAATGATTTACCGATTGCATCCGAGGCAAAAGTAATTGGTGATGCCAATGCCGATTTTACGGGCTCTTTCATCAATGAATTGCAAATAGGCAAGCATTGGAACATTCGTGCCCAAATGGATTTCTCCTATGGCAACGAAGTGCTGAACTTTACCCGCCGTTTGGCTGCCATTCCAGTTTTTGGAACCCTTCACGATCCCTATGGACGTGAACTCGAAGGGGATCTCCCCGAAGGATACAGTCAGCGTGTTTCGGGTATCTTTGAAAACTGGGTTGAAGACGCCTCGTATTTGAAGCTTCGTGAACTTTCGGTATCTCGTACTATTTTTACAGAGTTTGCCGGACTCGAAAGCTTGCGACTGCGACTGAGTGGCCGGAATCTCTTTTCCATTGATTCCTACAGCGGATACGATCCGGAAATTAATACGGCCGGGCAACGCACCGCCGTTCGAGGTTTCGACTTTGTTGAAGTACCGATTCCGAGAAGCGTTCAGTTCAGTTTAACGGCTAATTTTTAGGAGGAATCACATATGAAATTATTTAAAAATATGATACGTAAACACACTATACTGGTAGGTTTGTTGTCGCTGTTTCTGGTGCAGTGTTCCCTCGAGGTGTCAGACCCCAATGCGGGAACTGATGAGGACGTGCTAAATTCTCGAGAAGGAATATTGACCTTTGCCACCGGAATGCAGGGATATTATGCAGAAACGGCTTTGCCGGCAATTATTCGAATTCCCGCTGTAAGTACCCGGGAGTTTGCCATCAACACAACATTTGCCAATCTCCAGGAGCTCGAAGAGGGTGGCAATGCTATTCCCGATGAAAACGCCAGTATCCTGCAGCTCTGGTCGCGACTATACCGGGTGGTAGAGATGGGCGATTTGTTAATCGAAAATGCTCCTAACGTTCAGCTTTCTGACGAAGAGTTGACCGAAGTTCAGGTTTTGGCTCATATTTACAAGGCCATGGCGCTGGGATATGTGATTCAAAACTATGAACAGGCTCCCATTACCACCTCCATTGAGGGGGATGCTGCGTTTCAATCGCGTGATGACGTTCTTGCTGAGGCCATCAGCCTCCTTGAGGAGGCCGAGGCGCTAACGGCTAATCTGCCGGGAACGCTTACGGTAACGCTGCCGGGATTTGATATTCCCAACACCATTAATGCTCTGTTGGCGCGGTATAATTTATTCGCTGGTAACCACCAGGCGGCTATCGATTATGCAGACGCTGTGGACTTAAGTGCGCAGTCTGTGTTTAACTACGATGGAACTTCCTCACGAAATCCCATTTATCAGGATGTGTATGTGAGCGAAGATTACTTGCCGCAGGATGACTTTGGGTCCACGCTGACGGAAGCAGGAGATGAGCGCCTCGACTTTTATCTGATTGAGGAAGACCTGGAAAGTGAGCCTAACGCTTTTGAGTCAGATTTACTGGCAGGTTTCTTTGACGCCGCCGATGCTTCTATTCCCGTTTATTTGCCGGGCGAAATGTACTTGGTCCGTGCAGAGGCATATCTCGGATTGGACCAACCGGGACTGGCCGTGGATGAGATCAACGAGGTACGCACTAAAGAAGCTTCGGAAGATGCTTTTGGCGTGGGGGCTAATCTCGGTGCCTATACGGGCGCAACGGATGATGCTTCATTAGAGGAAGAGATCTATCGACAGCGTTCAGCCGAATTATTCCTGAGCGGGATGCGCTTTGAGGATGCCCGCAGGCTGGGACGTCCGGCACCTCAGCAAGGGTTCAGCTCCGAACGGAATCGCAATTATTATCCCTATCCTCAACAGGAGCGGATAAATAATCCCAATACACCAGAAAATCCAGAGATATAATAATTTCCGCTTTTTTTAGTAGATCTTAAGCCCGCAGGCGAAAGCTTGCGGGCTTTTTTATTTTTAGGAACACATGGATAGATGAAATTGCCGGAGTTTCGTAATCCTTAATGTAATCTGTGTTCTATTACTCCGGATCGTAATT
>JBNJFP010000023.1:31034-47803 GCA_051746985.1 Bacteroidota bacterium | reverse complement strand
GCTCCCCGGGTAGGATTCGAACCTACGACCCATCGGTTAACAGCCGATTGCTCTGCCGCTGAGCTACCGAGGAATGTAACTCGTTTGAAAATCTTTCAACCGTTTCAAAGAGAGGACAAATATAATAGATTTGACCAACTCCAGTCAAGAATTTTTTTAGCTTTTTTTGTACCGCACTTTTTCAAGGATTAATCCTTGTGCAGCCGCCCCGTGGCCATTTTTATTTTTACTTGGATGTTCAATCATATCTTCAAACTCTTCCACTGTTCGTTTTCCCTTACCCACCTCGATTATCGTACCAACTAATCTACGCACCATGTGACGTACAAAACGGTTGGCCTCAATATGGTAACGAAGTTGGTAACTATCCCCAGTAAAAGAAGACTCCATTACTTCACATACCGAATCAGGGTTTTCATTATCAGGCTTGGTAAAACTGTCAAAATTATGCGTGCCTCTCACTTTTTGTGCGCAGAAATCCATGGCATCCAGATCCAGATCGTCGAGCACCATTTCCGAAACCGATCGCAGCAGCGGGGCCGGCCTTCGTACGATCTGATATCGATAGCGTCGTGCCGTGGCATCAAAACGGGCGTGAAAATCGTCGGCTACTCTTTCCATATCCCACACGGCAATATCATGCGGCAGTACCCCCAAAAGCGCATACTTTATTTTTGGGGGATCAAGTTCATCAGGATAATCGAAATGGGCTACCTGTTCCTCCGCATGCACTCCGCTGTCGGTGCGCCCCTGACCGATCACATCAACCAGCTCAGTTAAAATCTGTGAGAGGGCCGACTCTATTTCCTCTTCAACCGTATTGCTGTTGGGCTGTTTCTGCCATCCGCTATAACGCGTACCTTCAAATTCTATGGCAATTTTATATCGCGGCATCTCATTTCTCTACTGTAGTCACGCCTTTTTTCGTTCCCTATCCCAATGCCGGAAAATAGAAATGCTAAATCCAGCCATCAACAAAAAGGTGCCCAGCCAAACGACTGAAATAAACGGTTTTTCCTCGGCCACCAGCAACACCCATTGCTCCTCGACCTCCGTATCGATACCGCGAATTTTAAGATCAATAGCACCATTTGTGGGATCTACGCTGGTAAACTGAATACTTGCATCATCATTACCCGGGATGGAAACCGGCGGTGCATAGGTCCAGTTGTCACCATCCTGGGTATATATTGAGAATAACGGTCGAATGGGTACCGAGGAGTCACTGCCCCGCTCGGAGAGCTCTAAATTAGCTCGTATAGCAACCGAAGTACTGTCTTTTAAATCCTGATCATCAACTTCGGCATAATCTTCGAATGAAAGATCAAAAGCCCCCAGGCGAATGGTCTCACCCCGGGCGATACTTACATCCTGCACTTCTATCGAATCCTCATCGGCTGTAACCAGTTCAGATTGTTCGGCAGACGATTCCTTGGCCTCCTCATTTTTCCGCTCCACATACGAACTGCCAGCCACATACAGGTAGATATCACTCAGCCAGCCCGTGCGCACATCTGGATCTACCGACCATTGTATTTCGGATTGAGACGAAGACGAAAGCATGGGATACACCTGCGGATTCAGCACAAACTGCTCTCCGTTTCCATCGGCCGGCTCAACCTTGATGCGATACTCCTGCTGCCCGGGACGCTCCTGATCCTTTAGGGTATATCCTTCGTAGGTAACTTTGTAGCGATCATCAATAACTTTTGGCTGATCCAGCTTCAATTCCAGAAAATCAACCTTCTGCGTCTTTTGGAATCCCTGCTCGTCGGTCACTTCCCCCCGCTCGATAGCTGCGTTGTAATTACGTACAGAATCATCGAGCAGCATTTCGTTGTAGGCTGATGAAGCCAAAATTCCAAGCAATAAAATCCCAAAACCAACATGGGTAAGCGTACCGCCAATCAGCATGGTATTTTTTCTGATCAATCGATACATGACGACCGAATTTCCTATCACTGCAAACCAGGCGGCCAGCAAGTACACCATATAATATAGATTACGGACATCCCCAATAATGATCGTTGCCAGCGTTATGACGCACGAAATTGCTACCGGCCAAAGCAAATCGGCAGCCAGTGATTCGGCATCCTGACGTTTCCAAAACAGCATCTGCCCGAGCACCGTCATAATAGCGGCCAGAATAGCCAGCGGCATCGTCCACTCGTTGTAAAAACTAATTTCCGGGGGCGTTGGATTGGCGACAAATAACTTGCCGATGATCGGTGAACTTGTTCCCAGAATGATAACAAGACCAATTAGAAAAAGGACCATAGCCCCGGCAAAGGTCATGAACTCCCGGCTCAAAAACTTGGATTCTTTTTGCTGTGAGGGCAGCTCTTTATATCGGTAGAAAAACATCCCCAGTCCTATAATGGTAACAGCCGCCATAAACACCACCAACTGCCCATACAAACCAAGATCAACAAAACTATGTACTGAAGAGTCTGCCAGTATCCCTGAACGCGTTAAAAAGGTTTCGTAAACAATCATCACATACGCCAGGATCGCAAAAATGATAGACGCCTTTTGCGAGGTTGAACTTTTGCGCTGGATGATCATCGTATGGATGCCTGCCGTTCCCAACAGCCACGGTACGAAAGAAGCATTTTCTACGGGATCCCACGCCCAGTATCCCCCAAATGAGAGGGTAACATACGCCCAGTATCCCCCAAGGAAAATGGCGGTCAATAATGCGACGTTGGCGCCTAATGTCCACGGCAAAGCGGGACCAACCCACTCGTTGTATTTTCGTTTCCAAAGAGCTGCCATTGCAAAACAGTACGGCACGGTCATCATGGAAAACCCAACAAATAAAATAGGTGGATGAATCATCATCCAGGGACTTTTAAGTAAGTCGTTAAGCCCTTTTCCGTCTTGCGGAACAAAATCTGGATTGGATTGCAGGAAGGGGGCGTTGGGCATGGCCTCGGCCAATGATCGAAATGGGGATGCCCCCAGTTTAAAATCACCCAGCGAAACTCCCGAAATCATCGAGAGTAGAAAAATCTGTGTAAGGGTTAGGAAAAACAGCACGGGGCCGCGATAAGGATCGCGCGTCCATTTCATAAGTCCCAGCCCAATGATGACCGAGAACAAAATCCAGAGCATAAAACTCCCCTCCTGGCCACCCCAAAAGGCAGATATCAGGTATTTGAGCTGCAGATCGCTGCTGGTATAATTGTAAACGTAATAGAAATTAAACTGGTGGGTCAGGATAATATAAAGCAGTAATCCCGAGGCGGCCAGCAAGAACAATCCCTGCAGGCCAAACAGCCAGTTCGAAATCTTAAAATGCTTGAACCTATCGTTTTGTGCGTAAATGTAGTAGCCAATAGCCGCCAGAATTGCACTTACCAGAGAGGCATTGACAAACAGCTCACCTAAGAATTGAATCATCGAATATTACCTATTTTGAAGCCGTTGCTCTTTCAAATTCCGCGCCGTCGGCATCGTTGTATTTCGACGGGCATTTCATCAGCATATCATTGGCGTAAAATACCCCGTTTTGCATCTCTCCTATAACAACGAGCTTATCGGCCTCTTCAAAATTATTGGGCTTGGGCTTGGGATACACCACGCGGTTAACATTTCCATCTTCATCTTTCATGAAAAATGAAAACTGTTTGGTTTCCATCGAAAAGCCGTAATCCTGAGAATCATCCCAGGTACCAACAACATGAGCACCATTCATACCATCAGCCTGTTCAAAATTTACGTAAGTACTGATACTGTTTCCAAAGTTGTACATCAGCAGCGATGTAAACCCGACAATAGCGATTATTCCAATAATTAGTTTAGGTTTCATGATGCTTCCTTACCATTAGGTTGTTGGATTTCTTCTTCTAATTTGCTCACTTTCTTATCTACCCGGATGATGAAAAACAACAGTACAAACCAGATAATCAGGCTCACTCCGAGTACGATGAAAATCAAGTCATAGGAAGCGGCCGTTTGAATCAGCGGACTTGCCTGATCGAGTCCGGCAGCGCCATCCCATTTGTCAGAGTAATTTTCCGTCAATGTATCAACGGCAGCAACGGTATCTTCTTGTGCCTGAATGGATAAAAATTTCATGTATGTTGTCGATCAGTTAAATGCTTTACAGTTTTGTAGCGATTCAAAATATCACTTATCCAAACGGCCAGTGCGATAAAACCTACTACCGCGGGATAGAAAATATATCGGAGTTCTGGCGCCGTAATCTCACTAAATGCCGGGTTGCCCTCGGCACCGGGATGTAAGCTGGGCAGCTGACGCGGTATAATATACAACAAAAACGGGATCGTCGTTGCCGCAAAAACATTAAAAACGGCCGCAATCTTCGCTCTTTTCTCGGGATTGTTGAACGCCGTTCGTAATACAAAATAAGCAACATAAATAAGCATGCCCAATGCCGAAAGATTCATCCGGGGCTCGGCAAATGTCCACCATGTGCCCCAGGTAAAACGGGCCCAGATTGCCCCCGTCAACAATCCACAAATCCCAAAAATAAGTCCCACCTGGGTGGCCGTTTCGGCCTTGCGGTCATACTCTATCTGCTGATCATTCAAATAGCGAATGCTATAGTACAAGCCCGCTGCAAAACAAACCGACATGGTAAACCACATGGGCACATGCAAAAACAGGTTCCGGGCCGACTCTTTAAGAACGGGGATATCGGGGATGGGAATCAAAAAACCAACCGATATTACAGTCGTCATCCAAACAGCAACTACGTATTTCCAGGGCTTGAGGCTCATTAAAAAAAAGTCTTGTTTCCCAAATCATGGGGTGGCTATTACAAAGCGTGATAATATACGAAATCTGTTTTGGAAAAATTAGTCTTTTCACCTTAGTATTTCCTGAATTTTACCTACCTTTACAATAGCGTGAAAAATTGCCATAAAGTTTGAGTCTCATGGACAATCTATCTCCCCAAAAAACGATTACCCTGCAGCCCCACTGGAAAAATCACCTGTTGGGCTATTTTGTATCGATTTTATTAATTCCTCTTTTTGGGATTGGATTACTGAGTTTTTACTGGGTATATAAACGTCAAAAAAAGTTTACCTATACCTTCAGCAATACCCAGATTTCTTCGCAGGATGATAAATACCAGCGAAATATCGATTTGGTGAACATTGAGAGCGTTTCGATCCAACAAAGTTGGTTGCAAGAAAAGGCTGGCGTTGGGAATATTATCATGAAAACCACCGCTACCTCCATGACTCTTCGTGGGATGGATAACCCACATACCTTAAAGAATACGCTTGAAAAAGCTATCTCCGTTCAAAAAGAGCGATTAATGCAGCAGCAAAAAACAAAACCGCAACAACCCGATCGAAAACCAGGGTCTATGGAACGCATGGATTATCTTACAGGGCTCTGGCAGCAGGGACTTGTTTCGGATGATGATTTTGAAAAGGAGAAAAAGCACTTCGAGTAAAAGACAGGCTTCTGCAAATAGCTTTGTGAGTGGCAACAAAGTTCCCTTTGGAGAAAGGGATCAGTGGAATTAACCAAACGAGCATTTTTTTTAAAATACCCATTCTCCCCAACCTTTTTCCTATGCTCAGCGCAGACCTCCCTACCGTAACAGCATGAAATGCCATTAAATACTCCCTCCCATTTTACGTTCTTTTACGGTTGATCATTTAGCATTGACCGTTTGTTTTATAAATTATCGCCCGATAATTAAAGACAGGTACAAATCAAGTTATGTTTTCACATCTATCACGAACGCTATTTCTACTACTAATTACACTCATCTTCTCAACCAACCTCTTTGCCCAACAGGCCAATTTTGAAGCTGCTGAGCAATTTACGCAAGATCGCATGGAAAAAATGACCGGTGATGTAAGCGCCGATGTTCAATGGATCGAAGAACAAGATCGCTTCTGGTACAGCTATAAAGATCAATCCGGCACAAAATGGGTTTTTGTGGATGCCAAAGAGAGAGAAAAACGTCCCTTGTTCGATCGCAAGGCTATGGCCGCCGAGCTCTCAGAAACATTTAGCAAAACATTTAACCATAAGGATTTAGAGCTCAACGACTTTGAGTATAACGTCGGCGATGAAGTGTTTACCTTCCACGTTGATAGCATCAATTTCAAATATCAAATTGATACCAACAACCTCGTCAAAGGCGACTCACTGCAGGATGAGCCCGAAGAAGAGTGGGCCACCTATTCACCCGACAGCAGCTGGATTGCCTATGCCAAGAATCACAACCTATATTTAATGAAAGGTGACGATCCCGATAGTACCGAATATCAACTTACCGATGACGGAGAACGCTGGTACAGTTATCAGGCAGAGGCGGGTGATACCACCAGCAACGAAAAATTGCGTTCGCAGGCTGAGTGGTTTGAAGATTCCAACAAGCTATACGCCAAGCGTACCGACCAGCGAGATGTCGAAGAACTGTGGGTCATTAACTCCTTAACCGACCGTCCCGAGCTCGAAACCTATAAGTATCCCATGCCGGGTGAAGAAAACGTCCCCCAAGATGAAATATGGGTGTTCAAAGCCGATACTCTCGATGATACCGAAGGCGTTAAACTGGACACCGACAAAGAAGAATGGACCGACGAGGTGATTGGCGGTGCCTATTTTAATAACGGAGGCGTATATACCGGAATGGGATCAGATCACCTCTATATGCTGCGGCGCAATCGAGAATGGAACAACATTGACGTATTAAAATCCAACACCGAAACAGGAGAAACGGAAGTGCTCTTTAGCGAAGAGAGTAATCCCTATTTCAATGTAATGCTGGCAAATCTGGCGATCATTAACGAAGGCGAAGAATATATATGGTGGTCAGAGCGCACAGGCTGGGGACAGTATTACCTGTATGATGAGAACGGAAATCTTAAAAATAAAATTACCAACGGTCATTTTGTGGCCGGCGATATCGCAAAAGTTGATACCACCGACCGCACCCTTTATTTTGAGGGATACGGACGTGAAGATGGAATGAATCCCTACTACTCACAGCTCTACAAGGTCAATTTTGACGGTACAGGCTTAGAGCGGCTCACACCCGAAAATGCTACGCATGAAATAAGTGCTTCGGAAGAAGGTAACTATTTTGTCGATAATTATTCCCGCGTGGATCAACCCACCCGCTCAGTGCTTCGAGACGAAAACGGTGACGTAATCACCACACTTGAAGAAACTGATGTGAGCAGACTGGAAGAAGCTGGCTGGCAGGCGCCCGATCCGTTCAAGGTGAAGGCCAACGACGATGCCACCGATCTTTATGGGGTGATGTGGAAACCGTTTGACTTTGATTCAACCAAAACCTATCCCATCATCACCTATGTCTATCCCGGTCCGCAGACCGAACCCTTCCCTATTGGCTTTAACCACGAAGATGAGACGGCCTTGTCGCAACTTGGATTTATCGTAGTTGCCATGGGTCAGCGAGGTGGAAGTCCCATCCGAAGCAAATATTACCACAATTATGGATACGGAGACTTACGCGATTATCCGCTTAAGGACAATAAATACGCCCTGGAACAGCTGGCAGCCCGCCACTCATTTATCGACCTCGATAAAGTAGGAATCTACGGGCACTCCGGTGGTGGATTTATGAGCACCGCCGCCCTGCTGACGTATCCTGATTTTTATGATGTAGCCGTATCCTCGGCCGGTAATCACGACAATAACATTTATAATCTGTGGTGGAGCGAAATTCACCACGGTGTTGAAGGCGTGGAAAAGCAGGCAGAAGCCGACAGCTCTTCGTCGGATTCGGCCAAAACCGAAATCGACTTTCAATCCGAAATTGAAACAAACATCGACCTGGCGCAAAACCTGGAGGGCCACTTACTGCTGGTACACGGGGCCATCGACGATAACGTGCATCCGGCCAATACGATTAAACTGGCCAATGCCCTCATTGAAAATGGCAAGCAATTCGAATTTATGATGCTGCCCGGGCAGCGCCACGGATTTGGCGAATACTCCCCCTATTTTGAGCGCCTCCGATGGCGCTACTTCGCCGAACATCTGCTTGGGGATTATCGTCCTGATAATATTGATTATGATATTCCTGAAGATTAGGAATAGTTCCATTAGTTACTTAAACCTATCAGGTTTCCAAAACCTGATAGGTTTTGTTTTGTAGGTTAATCCTTGTTGTAGTGGATCAGTATCTCAAAGCAATGAATACATTTGCAATTCCAATTCCTCTAAAGTGCTATTAAAAGACGCCATAAGGGATTTATAATGTACGGCCTACTATATTTCTATAACTGTAAAGTGCTATTAAATTCAACCAAGGCTACCTTTTACCTACACCCTTCCCACATACACGCTATCCGAGGCATCGCTGCCGTCAAGTGCTGCAAAAGCAAGGTAGGCATGCACTTCTTTTCCCGCCCAGTTGTCAGGCAATTCCAGATCAACAGATTCGTCAGCACGCCGGGCGGCCCCAATCGACCATACCCCTTTTTCTAAATCGGTGCTGTAGGCCAGTGCCAATACCCGGTCAGCGGGACGGTTTCTGCAATAGACCCATGAGAAAACCAGATGATTGGCCATCCGCTCAACAGTAGCCTGCTTGGGTGGAGGAAGATCGCCACGGGCTACCATCACATTAGGATAAATAATGCTGAGATCAGGCTTTTCCCCGGTTACGGCATTTTTCATCAAGTACGAAATAGCCGCATTGCGCTCGGTCATCTCGTCAGTTCGCCATTTAAATCCGGCATTAATAACGGGAAGAATCCGTCCCACAAATTTGACTACCATCCCGAATTTGCTTCGCTGGTTTTGCTGTGCTTTCGTATTTGATGGGTTGCCGGAAGGTCGTGAACGGATATATTGTTTTCCTTTCCAATGAGCAATAACAACATTTCCAATTTTTCCAAAAAGTCCATCCCCGAATTTTGCCATCTTTCGTCACTTCTTGAATTATAAAAACTTACGCCCAAGTTATTGATTTGCTCTCGATCAAAACCAATCTATGAGATGTCATTCATTTAGGCAAATACCTATTCTTCTCTTTTGCCTTTTGCTTGGGACTTCTCCGGGACAAACCCGTACCAACTCCCCAAAATTACGGAGCAGGTACGGAGGAGGTACGGAGAAGATACGGACTTGGTATGGGGCATTTACTTTTCAAAAAGGACTCAAAACTGTCAAAAATTTGCCTAAAAAAAGCTGGTCGGAATGGTTACTATGCTTTTTAAATTTTTATTATTGTTAACAGGATGAATTATCAGTAGCATATTACGTGCATGCAGATTTTTTAAATCAAAATAAATCCGAGGTTCACATGAATAGAATTGCACTCATTGGCATTATTTTAGGGATAAGCTTTGGCTTATTGGCCTGTTCGTCAGAACCGGGCTCAGATAATGAATCTCCAAGCCTTGCTTTTGATGAAAATAACGGAGGGCTGGAACTGGCCGACGGTTTCCAGGCCGTTGTTGTATCTGAAAGCGTGGGCCCGGCCCGACACATTACCGTTCGTGATAACGGCGATATCTATGTAGCCCTGAGCGAAGAGCAGGAAGAGGGTGGTATCGCAGCCTTGCGCGATACCGACGGCGATGGTGTTGCCGACCAGACCGAGTATTTCGGCGAACATACTGGCACGGGCATTGACATCCGTAACGGCTACTTGTACCGAAGCTCAGATTTGGAAGTATTCCGGTACCGCCTTCCCGAAGAAGACTTAGTTCCTGATTCCGAAGCTGAAACCATTGTAACAGGACTCCCCGAACAAAATTCACATGCCGCCAAGTCATTCACTTTTGATCATGACGGCAACATCTACGTAAATATAGGCGGCCCATCGAACGCCTGCCAGGAAGATGCCCGTACCCCCGAATCCCCGGGCCAGGATCCGTGTCCGCAACTGGAGCGCCAGGGCGGCATCTGGCAATTTTCAGCCGATGATCTCGACCAGGACCAACAAGATGACGGTCGGCGTTATGCGACCGGAATCCGGAATGCGGTAGCGCTGGATTGGAATGATGCTTCAGATAAACTCTATGTGGTACAGCATGGCCGTGACCAACTGAATGCACTCTGGTCAGATCTTTTTGATGAAGAGGATAACGCCAGGCTGCCGGCCGAAGAGTTTTTCGCTGTTGAGGAAGGAGACGATTTCGGATGGCCTTACAGCTATTACGATCCCGCCCAGGAACAAAAGGTACTGTCTCCTGAATATGGCGGTGACGGTGAGGAGGTTGGTCGTGCCGAAGATTTTAAAGATCCTATTTACGCCTTTCCGGCCCACTGGGCGCCCAACGATCTACTCTTTTATGACCAAGAGCAATTCCCCGAACAATACCGCAATGGCGCTTTTGTAGCTTTCCACGGATCATGGAACCGCGCCCCCGAAAACCAGGAAGGATATCGTATTTCATTTCTGCCCTTTGACGGAGAAAATCCCTCCGGTGAACACGAAACGTTTGTCAACAACTTTGCCGGAACTGATACGATAGAATCCCCCAACGATGCCGAACACCGGCCTACCGGACTGGCCATCGGCCCGGACGGATCGCTTTATATTGCTGATTCTATCGAAGGAAAAATTTGGCGCATTGTCTATACCGGTGAATAATATCCGCTAATTATTAAACCCTCAGGGCATGCAAAACCCTGAGGGATTTTGTTTTAATGCATACCTAAAATAAATTAAAACTGTTTCTTTCTCTGAGAGGCCATAGCTACCTGCCAACTTCACGGTTTTCTCCAGGACATTGGATTTTGTACGAAGTGAAAGCGGATGAACAGGATAATTCTATACCGGACTACACCAAGAAATCACCTCATAATGTGACGGACCATTAGAATTATCCAATCCGATGAACGCAGTGCTTACAAAATCCAAAGTCTTGATCTTTTCGTCCCTTTTGCATCAAGGTAAAAGGGACACCTCGCAACATATAAATCTTACTACGCTATACTTCTACCCTATTCGCAGCTGCAAACTGTTGATTATCCTTACGAGTTATTTGGTAGGCTTTCTCTTGCTGAGTAATGGTAAAATGCCAAATGATTCCCGCAACGGAGAGCAACAAGGCATAAACAATCATTGTTTGCTGGATACTTAGCCAATCGTTTTCCAATATCCAGGAGGCCGTTACCACCGAGGCCGATTGCGTCAGCGTAAATAACAGCCATTCAGTGCTAAAGATACGTCCGCGGTAGGTATCGGGCGTTCGACGCTGTAGCAGCACGGTGCTCATCACCCAGTTGGCTCCCGAGGCTGCATGGGCGATAAAAACAAAGATTAGCATTACGATAAGGCTGGTCGTCATCCCCACCACGGAATACATCGTTCCGGCAAATATCATACAGTACCCCATCGCCCGCACCCAGTCGCGTTCACGGTTAAATATGCGGCGGCCAATAACGGGACCAATGCCCGTACCTACCCCTCTTGCGGAATAGAGTAACCCCAGTCCCACACTGCCCATTAACAGCACTTCCTCGGAAACCAGAATCAACATATAGGTAAGACCGCCCAACAACATTGTAAAACAGCCTTTGGCCAAAGTGGGACGCAGCACGTGGTCATTATCCAGCAGGTACTGAAAACCCTCTTTGATGCCCGTCAACGGATTGCGTGTTCGCTTGCGTTCTGCGGCATCCATTTTCTTTTGTGGGATAACCGCCCGATAGATGAACCAGGCCGACAACATGTAGCTGAGGGCGTTGATAATAAATACCAGATCGGTGCCCAGCCAAGCTGTGGCAAGTCCCCCCAAGCCCATCCCAATCGTAAAAATGACACTCCAGCTGGCAGCCGAAAGCACATTGGCATCCACCAGTTCTTTCTCGGTGGTAACGTTGGGGATAGACGAGGTTTTAGCCGGCTCAAAAATAGCCGAAAACATCATCTGCAGCGCTGTAAGTACGTAGGCCAGCCATAAGGTTTCGTAGGATACCACCAGCAATAGCCCCAAGACAATGGCCCCGCGTATCAGATCGCAAAGCATCATCAACCGACGACGATTAAAGCGGTCGGTAATATAACCGGCAAAAGGTGAGAAGATGGCCAGGCTCATCATTTTTACCACAATGATCAGCCCAAGTAAAAACTCGGAATCAGAGTATTTGGTGATAAGCGCATATACGGCCAAAATCCCAAACCAATCCCCAAAGTTAGACACCACCTGACTTAGCCACAGGCGACGGTAATTCTGGTTTTGGGAAACCAGATCTATGTATGGTTGTATTTTATCGAGCATAAATTCTTTTTGCCACAGATTTACACTGATTTAATAGATAATCTTATACCATCAGTAGCAATGTTGTATCAAGAAAATAGAGTTCTATTATAATGTTCCGCAGCAGAGTTACGGAATAAGAGTATCCCTGATATTTGAGGAGAAAAGCTATTTGAACAATTTTTCATCCAGATCAGGGAGTTTTTCTCCCTGCAGAGTAGGGAGAAATCAAAAGTGGGTCAATAAATTATCGAGCAAAATCCTGGTTGTACAAACGTTCCGCAGCAGATCGGCGGAATGAGAATTATTTGGTATTAGTTATTGGCAAACCCCAAATAACTAATACCCATTAACTAAATGCTACTTCACCCCCGTACTGCCAAAGCCACCATCACCGCGTTCGGTTTCAGACAGTACTTCAACTTCATTTACTTTAGCCTGAATAACAGGTGCTATCACCATTTGGGCAATACGGTCACCGTGATTGATAGTAAATTCTTTGTTACCCAAGTTAACCGCCAGCATTTTTAGCTCACCACGGTAATCGGCGTCAATGGTGCCGGGCGTATTAAGCATGGTGATTCCGTGGCGATAGGCCAGCCCGCTGCGGGGACGCATTTGAGCTTCGTAGCCACGGGGCATAGCCATTGTTAGTCCCGATGGAATAAGCTTTCGTTCTCCCGGCTGTAGCGTAATAGACTCTTTGAGGGCCGCTCGTATATCCATTCCGGCCGCAAATTCTGATTCATACGAAGGAAGAGGTAAATCCTCGGCATGAGGTAATTTTTTAAACTGTATATTCATTGACGATTGTTTTTAAAATTGGTTTTCAAATCATATCTAAAAAGATCAATCTCCCTAAGAAGGATTGAATATTATAGATCGCTTGATCAACTCTCCAATATTCCTCTTCTCCAAAAGAGACTTCAAGACTTCTCCACGCAACGAGTTTCTCCTTGCAGAAGAGCTTATCTGACTACCGGCGGAAGGTCAGGTGGATTGAACTCTTTTGTCATATTTAATTTTGGAATATTTTTTGAGATTTAAGCATAAAAAACGAAATCATACTACTGGGTTCGACGCTCTTTTTTATAGTCAATAAGTTGCACTTTAACATTTCCCAGCCACACCTTGGCATGAGCTTCGACGGGCACCCGTAAATCATCGGCGATATACCACGCCTTATACCGGCCCTTAAAGCCAAAGGGGCCATCAATATCGGCGTCTCCCTCGCTGAAAAAGGTATCAACGGGATCATCAAAGGCGTCGTAGTCGCGCTCCTTGATTTCCGTGCTGTTGGTACCATTGATATATCCTTTTTCTCCTTCCAGGTACACCGGCAAGCGATAATCCTTATCCGTGCCCGCAAACAATCGGGAATAATAAAAAATAAGCTGTCCAGAACTCGATGGTTCAGTCAACGCCAGGGTATCAACGGGTTCACCCATTTTTGAAAAATAAACCTTTCCCTTTTCGTAATCGAATTCATACAATTCCGCCTCAAATTCATCCTCATCAATATCATCGCGCCAATACAGCTTGGTGTAAGGCGTGCTGTCGGTTTCCACCATAAAGGTGTTGTAGTGATTTTCCTCATCCCCCACAAAGGGAACGCTCGAATTGGATGTAATAACGGTTTTCAGCCACCAGGCCTTTTTTCCCTGGTAAGTGGTATCCCGCACGATCGTCGTCTCCACTTCACCGAGCTTGAAAAATCCGAACTTCACCTTGTAGGTAAATACCTCTTTCCACTCCAACAGCTCCTCCATCGTGGGCGGACGTTCAGACTGATCAAAGGTAAGCAGCGAATCCTGGGCTTTGGCTGACTGACCATTGGTACCAACAAACAGTAGGCCCAACAGTATAAAACAGATTGTAAACTTGTATCTAATAATGGTCAAAATATTCTTGAAAAATTGCATTTATATAAGCCTCCAAAGTTCCCTATTATATAGGTTAAATTGAAATATAATTGAAGGCATCTCAGAGGAATTTCGTTCATGCTAAATTTGCGCCCCCTAATTTTAGTAATAATCTTTTTTGCGGGATTTCTTTTTGCCACAGGATGTTCCAAAAGTGACGACCAGCGACAGTTTGAAAACGAATCGCTGCAGGAGCCCTCTAATATAACTGAGACGCAATCAGAGGGGGACATCACCAACGAAGATCCCGACGACTGGCGTATCAGTCCCATGTACCAGGGACTCATCAACGTTGGCACCGGGCTATCCAGCTTTGAGCCCCCCTACCCCAACCCCATGGATTACAACCAGGATCTGAATATCCAGATCTATTTAAGCAACATCGACAACCTCGATCGCATCGAAGTCTATGCTTTTGAGTTTGTTTCGGATGCCGGAAGGTCGCCCATCATCGTTCGCGACGATATCTCTTCTCCATCTTTGGTTTCCCTGCGCTTAGATGGCCAGCAGATTTCCGGCAAGTCCGGTGGTAGCCAGGCAAATGGACTCTACCGTATTCGCATCCTTGATGGCGATCTCAATGTAATTACCTATGGGGATGTTAGAATCGGCACAAACTGAGTTGTTAAAAAGAACTGTCTCTCCTATTTTCAAAGCTCTCTGAAATCAGATTTGCATATGGGGAAGCATAAAATCACCAAAACCGAAAAACGCGTGTTAGAACGACTCATTTTTCCCGAAAAGTTCCAGGTTATTTTGGATGAAACGGGACTAATGCAAGGAGAGTTGCGCGATGATCTTATTAACCTGCTAAGTTTTGGTTTTATTGAAGCCTACGAGCAAACGGGAAATAAAATTTCCCTTACCAGTTTTTATGATACCGACAACTTGCAGGATTTCACCTTCCAGGCAACCAGCAAGGGACTTACAGAAATAAAATCGCACTAAATTATGAAATTTGAAGCTGTAATTGACGACGCTACTACAGAGCTGGAACTTGTCGAAGATGCCAACGAAGTCATTTTTGATGAGCAATCCCAACCCTATGAATTCCACCGGCAGGATAACGGTCGCTACCTGCTGCGGGTGGGAACAAAACTTTATAAAATCGATAATGTATCATACGACAAACATACGGTAACTTTTACCCTCAACGGCAACTGGCATTCGGTGGATGTTCGCAATGAACAGGATCTGTTGCTGGATCGCATGGGTTTTAAAACAGTTGGTGAAATTGGTGAAGGTGAACTCAACGCCCCCATGCCCGGTAAAATTCTCGAAGTTTTAGTTGAAGAAGGTGATGAAGTAGAACTCGGCGATCCTGTAGCGATTTTAGAAGCCATGAAAATGGAAAACGAACTTAAGGCTCCCATCAAAGGCACAATATCATCTATTGCTGTAGCCCAGGGAGATTCATTAGAAAAAGACGCTCTAATCTTAGAAATAGAAGCAAGTGGATAAATTTGTAATAGAAGGACCTACTCCTCTCCAAGGCACTATACCAATCAGCGGATCTAAAAATGCGGCCCTGCCCCTGATGGCAATGGCTATTTTAGGTGATTCTCCGACGACCATTACTAACGTGCCCAAATTGCGCGATATATATACCTTTAACAACGTTATTCGCGTTACGGGCTGCCGCGTCGATTTTGATGAGAATGAGGGCGTGCTTACCATCGATTCCAAAAATTTAACCCATTATGAGGCTCCCTACGAGCTCGTTCGCAAAATGCGGGCCTCATTTTATATGCTGGGCGCCCTGCTCGGCAAATATGGCGAAGCCAAAGTATCGCTGCCCGGCGGCTGCGCATGGGGACCGCGTCCCGTTGATCTGCATCTTGACGGCATGCGCGAAATGGGAGCCGATATCCAGCTCGAAGAAGGATACGTAATTGCCAGCACCCCCGAAGAAATGGAAGGAGGTACATTCAAACTGGAACCCAGCAGTGTAGGTGCGACAGTCAATTTAGTGCTGGCTGCCGTACTACGAGCTAAAGAATTCACCATCAAAAATGCGGCTAAAGAGCCTGATGTGGTTCTGCTATGCGAAAAACTGGCCGAGATGGGTGCCGATATTGAAGGCATTGGCACGCGAACGCTGACGATCCGAAAAGTGGACAGTTTGGAAGGCATCGTGGCGCGAAATGCTTCTGACAGGATTGAGACCGGGACTTTTATGATTGCCGCAGCCATGCATCCGCAGTCCAATATTACGCTTACCAACGTGGATGTGGATGATCTCGGCTATTTCCCCGAAACCTTTCGCGAAATCGGGGCTGAGATGAGCATCAATGGTGATTCCATACACATTAAAGCGCCCGAGGATATCAATCCCACGTCTGTTAAAACGAAAGTCTATCCCGGCTTTCCTACCGATTTACAAGCGCAGTGGGCCACGATGATGACACAGGCGACAGGAGAATCCAAGGTCAAAGATACTATTTATGATGATCGCTTCAGCTACGTACCGGAATTAGTGCGTCTGGGGGCCGATATTGACGTCAAGAAAAATGTGGCTCACATCAGTGGAAAAACAAAGCTTAAAGGAGCTTCGGTGATGAGTACAGACCTGCGCGCCAGCGTAAGTTTAGTCTTGGCCGGAATGGTCGCGGAAGGCAAAACGGATGTGTTGCGCATTTACCACCTCGACCGCGGCTACGAGGATCTG
>JBNJFP010000023.1:0-30934 GCA_051746985.1 Bacteroidota bacterium | reverse complement strand
TGTGGTCGGACGAATTGCACGAGCAATGTTTGAATCGCTGGGGCCGAACTCAACCGTCCGACAGTTTACTGGCAAGCCCTTCTTTTTTGGAATGTTTAACGAACTAAGTCTCCCAATTTACCGTTTACATAATAGCTAAACTACTTGTATATTAGCGTGATACTATGAAGCACGTATTCAGAGATTTTATCAACATTTAGGTTTATCTTTTGCAGCAAATTATTAGCTCACAAGTTTTTATAAAGGTTTTATTCGCTTTTAAGAAGCAACTGAATTTCTTTCTGAAAAAGGCAGCGGTATTTTTTGATACGCTGATTTCTTGTGAACAATCTCTGCAAGAAACATCCCCCTCTGAATACCCTTTTTATACACAAACAAATTTTTCTCCTAATAGGAATTTTAATTTAGCGGTTGCTGAATCCCCGCTAAGAGGAACGAACTGTAAGACTGTTGTTATTATGAACCCTTTTGATTTACTGATCAGGATTATACGTCCGGTGGACAGCAACTGCGTGAAAGAAGAATATTTCAATGAAAAATCAAATCATTATTCACGCTTCGGGAAAGCAGACCCGGATTGCGCTGCTCGAAAATGGCGAACTGGCCCAACTTTTTATAGAATCTGATGAAAATCAACGTACGGTAGGCAATATATACTTGGCAAACGTCCACAAGGTGATGAGCGGCATTCGTGCAGCTTTCATTGATATGGGCACGCCCAAAGATGCTTTTCTGCACTTTTCTGATGCCGGTGACCATCTGAAGGAATATGTTCAGATGCTTAACGGGCGTAATGCCATTCATAAGAATGTCCGCGAAGAGCTAAAAAAGACCGATTTTAACCAAATATCCAACTACGAGAAGCAAAACTGGGCGGGAAAAATCCTTAATTCCGGTCAAAAGTTGTTGGTGCAGATTGTCAAAGAGCCTATTGGGTCAAAAGGTCCCCGCATCTCTACGGATATTACCGTAGCCGGTCGTTTTCTGGTGCTTATCCCCATGGGCGATTATGTAGCTGTATCCCGTAAAATCAATAACTACAAGGAGCGTCGCCGCTTGAAAAATACGGTAAGCTCTATGGTTCCTGACGGTTTTGGCGTGATTATCAGAACCGTTGCCAAGGGTAAGGATAAGCAGGCTATTGAAGACGATATGCGCGATGTGCTCAAAAAATGGGAGCGCATTCTGGAACGCTTGGAAACAGCCAGCCCCCCTGAACTGCTGTACAACGATCTGGATATGACCGAAAGCTTGGTGCGCGATCTGTTTGCCAAACAGTACGATCGCGTGCTGGTTGACGATCCCGAAATGCACAAGAAAATAAAATCGTATGTCAGCCAGGTCGCCCCGCAAATGCTTCCCAATGTGGAGCTATATAAGGGTCGTGAGCACATCTTCGACTTTATGAAGGTGGCCAAAGATGTGGATTCGATTTTTAGTCCACGTGTTCGCATGCCTTCCGGTGGATACCTCATCTTTGAACAGACCGAGGCGATGTACGTAGTGGATGTAAACTCTGGTCCCTATGCGGCCAAAGAAAAGCAGGAAGATAATTCCCTGAAAACGAATCTTGAAGCGGCTCGTGAAGTGGCTAAACAGCTTCGTCTACGCGACATCGGCGGTATTATTGTTGTTGACTTTATTGATCTGCGCAACGATAAAAACCGCAAAAAGATTTATGATGAACTCAAGAAAGAGTTCAAAAAAGATCCCGCCAAGACCAATGTTATTGGCATGAGTGATTTTGGGTTAGTTCAAATTACGCGGCAGCGTATCCGCCCAAGCGTGGTCAATTCGGTATCAAAGGTATGCCCCACTTGCGGTGGGTCAGGCAGTGTTGTTACCAAAAACACCATCATTGCCGACCTCGATGCATGGCTCAGTAAATTCCGTACGACCACTGACTACCGCGCCGTTGATATTTATATCAACCCCTATTTAAAGGCTTACCTGGAGAAAGGATTCTTTAGTATCCGCCGAAAATGGATGTGGCGCTATTGGTTAAAGATCACCTTTGTAGAAGATGAGACTGTTTCTCTGAACGAATACAAAGCGACTATTGCCGGATCGGATATTGACATTACGGATGTGGTAATGCAGGAAAAAAATATTGACGAACTTATCAAAAATGAAAATAGTGATTTAGATGAGCTGGATAATCGTCCCGATCGGGGAGACTTAGATTACTACAAAAAAGAAAATGGATCTTCTGGCGAACGTAAAAAAAGGGATAGCCGAAAGCCACGTCCATCCCGTTCGGGAGGAAGTTCCAAGTCAAAATATTACAAATCCGACTCCTAACTGGTTAACTATCTAATAACAGAATTTTCGAAACAGATTAATATTACATGAGTTTACCTGAAATCAAAGCAACAACGGTATTGGGTATTATCCATAATGGAGAAGCGGCGCTCGGTGGCGATGGACAGGCTACCATGGAGAATACCGTAATGAAAGCGACCGTCAACAAAGTACGCCGCCTGTATGAGGGTAGAATTGCTGCCGGATTTGCCGGTTCAACAGCAGATGCCTTTACCCTTTTTGAAAAATATGAGGAAAAATTGAAGCAGTATAACGGCAATTTGAAACGAGCCGCCGTAGAGATGGCCAAGGAGTGGCGGCAGGATAAGTTTTTGCGAAAACTCGAAGCACTCTTGGTTGTAATGAGTAAAGATCAAGCACTGATGATATCAGGTCAGGGCGATGTTATCGAACCCGATGATCAAATATTGGCCATCGGCAGCGGTGGACATTTTGCCTTGGCTGCAGCACGCGCGCTAAAAGAAAATGCCCCAGACCTTTCGGCTCGCGAAATGGTCCAAAAAGCGCTCGACATTGCCGCTGATATCTGCATCTATACGAATCATAACCTGAGTATTTTAGAAATTGAAGATTGATGAGTACCCTACAAAAAACTGTGAAACAGAAAAACCTTACGCCGCAACAAGTTGTAGCGGAATTAAATAAATATATCGTTGGCCAGGATGATGCCAAGCGATCGGTTTCTATTGCATTACGTAACCGCTGGCGACGCATGAACGCCGATGAAGATATCCGGGACGAAATTTTGCCCAATAATATTCTGCTCATTGGTCCTACCGGCGTTGGTAAAACGGAAATTGCCCGCCGCCTTGCAAAACTCGCTGAAGCTCCATTTATCAAAGTGGAAGCCAGCAAGTTTACCGAAGTGGGTTACGTGGGCCGCGATGTGGAATCAATGATTCGCGACCTCACCGACATTGCCATCAATATGGTAAAAACGGAGATGCGCGACCGCGTGCAGGAAGAGGCTAAAGAAATTGTCGAAGAACGTATTTTGGATATCCTGATCCCGCCCGTTAAAAAGAATCAACCGGACGATAGTTCGCCCGGATTTAACGCTGATGATAAAAACTTTAATCCGCAATCGGCCAGTGATAAGGAACTCAATCAGCGAACACGCGAAAAGTTTCGGGATAAGTTGCGTAATGGCGAATTGGATGAACGCGAAATTGAGATCGAAGTAAAAAAATCTAGCCGATCACCTATGATGCAGGTTTTTGGTCCCCAAGGTGGTATGGAAGAGATGGGCATTAACCTGCAGGATATGCTCGGCAACCTCAGCGGCCAGAAAAAAACAAAACGTAAAGTTCCCATCGAAGAAGCTCGTGAAATTTTGCTGGAGGAAGAAGCCGAAAAACTGATTGATCACGAATCGGCCGTACAAGAAGGCTTGGAACGTGTGCAAAAACAGGGTATCATTTTTATTGACGAAATCGATAAGGTAGCTGAATCATCCGGCAACGGAAAAAGCGGAGGCGGCGGACCTGATGTAAGTCGTCAGGGTGTGCAGCGCGATATGCTCCCTATCGTGGAAGGTAGCAACGTATCCACCAAACACGGCATGGTAAAAACCGATCACATGCTATTTATCGGTTCCGGGGCTTTTCACGTTTCCAAACCGTCGGATTTAATTCCCGAGTTGCAAGGACGCTTCCCGATCCGGGTGGAACTTAATTCACTAAGCGAACATGATTTCTATGATATCCTAACACAGCCTAAGAATGCGTTAACCAAGCAATACCAGGCGATGTTAAAATCTGAAGGGGTGAATATTGAATTCACCGAAAACGCACTCAAAGAGGTTGCTTCCATTGCAGCCCAGGTTAATGAGCGCGTAGAAAATATCGGCGCACGACGTCTACACACAATTTTATCTTCGCTGCTTGACGAATTGTTATTTGCTGTGCCCGATGATATTAGCTCGGGCGATATCACTATCGACCAAGAATATGTGAACAAACAGCTCGACGATCTTGTTAAGGACAAAGATCTAAGTCAATATATTTTGTAACTATACGTTGACATATTTCAAATTAATCACCTACTTACAGCTAAAAATTTCATTTGCCGCTTTTCACGATTGCGTAAATGCGTTTTTAAAGTAATACCTAACACTCTCAATATCATTGCACCATGAGTATGAAAAAGTTTATAATCCCCAACATATTAACGCTTTTAGTACTATCCCTTTTCTGGTTTGCCGGTGTTGAAAGCGTTGTCTCTGGAGATGACAGCCTGCAACAGAACATCAAAAAATATGTGCAAACCCAACGCCATATTGTCGATAATTATGTTGATGAGGTTGATGTAACCGACCTATACAAAAATAGCGTGCGGGGACTGGTAACTAATTTATCAGACAGTACCGCTGATCTCGAAGACACCCCTGCCGACACTACTTTTGAAGAGGATTTAAGTATCAGTAGCATAAGGGAATCAGCAGAAAAGTTTGAAGAAGCCTATCTGCATATCGATAATAATTATCCGGATGAGGATATGAATGCGCGTGTCGAAGATGCGCTGGAACATATGTTTAAGGGGTTAGATCCACACTCAGTTTATATAGAGCCCTCGCTGAGCGATGATATTGACGATGAGTTTTCGGGCAAGTTTCAAGGTATTGGCGTGCAGTTTAATGTTATACAAGATACGATAACTGTCATTACGGCCATTGCCGGGGGTCCAAGCGACGCGCTGGGTATCCGATCAGGAGACCGCATCATTAAAATTGATGGCGAAGATGCCGTTGGTTACAGCAATGAAGATGTCACCAACAGTTTACGGGGGCCGAAAGATTCAGAAGTGGATGTTACCGTAAAACGACCCAATGTGAAAGACCCTATGGAGTTTACCATCGTTCGGGATGATATTCCCCTCTACTCTATTGGCGCTTCTTATATGCTTGACGAGGAGACGGGATATATTAAAATGGATAAATTTATCCAGACCACCCACGAAGAGTTTATGGAAGCCATGGAAGAGCTACAGGACCAAGGAATGGAGCGACTGCTGCTCGATCTTCGGGGCAATCCCGGGGGATATTTGAGTCAGGCTGTGGCCATTGCCGAGGAGTTTTTTCCGAAAGGAACCGAACTGGTATCCACCCAAAGCCGACATACCCGTTTCACCTCATCCTATCTTTCACGTCGCGACGGCTATTTCAAAGACAAGCCTCTTATGATTCTTGTTGATGAGGGATCCGCATCAGCCAGCGAAATTGTCAGCGGAGCAGTACAAGATCACGACCGCGGCTGGATTGTTGGACGACGTACCTTTGGTAAAGGATTGGTGCAACAGCAGTATGAACTCGTCGATTCCAGTAAAATTCGCGTTACCATCTCAAAATACTATACGCCCTCGGGCCGCCTGATCCAAAAACCGTATGACAAAGATGGCGGTGAAGGTTATGCATATGAAATTTATGAGCGCGGCGTTGATGCCGAAGGCGATGCAAGCGAATTCATTTCGGATATCCCCGATTCGCTTCAGTACTCTACCAACGCCGGACGTACGGTTTACGGCGGTGGGGGCATTGTGCCGGATCATATTGTTCAACCCGATACGGCCCAGTCTGCCATAGTAGCCAACTTTATGCTGCGCCACAGAGTCGGGTTCGAATATGTACGTGATTTCCTGGATAAGGGCGGCTCAGAATTCCGCGAAAAGTGGGAAGAAGATTTCGATAGATTTAATAATGAATTTGAGTGGCCGGAAGAAACCTCGGATGAAATATATTCGCGACTCCAGGATAAAAATATGGTGGTCTCTGACACCCTTTCCACTCCAGATTTCAAATCCGATACGCTCTATATTCCCGAAGGCCACTACGAGGAAGTAGAAGATATGGCACTTGGACTTATGAAAGCAGAGCTGGCGCGGCAAATATGGGGTCTTAAGAAATATTATCCTGTAAGAAATAAGCTCGATGAAACCATAGATGCCGCTAAGGGTATGTGGGATGAAGTTCACCAACTTAAAGAATATGCCGCCCAGCATACCTCCAGGGATTAATTAACCTACCGATATTTGTTGGATGAGTACAAAAGCCCGGCTACTTGCAGTCGGGCTTTTGTATTAGAAACTGGCTCATAAAAGCTACAGCCGCTGTTTCGGCACGTAGCCTGTTTTTCCCCAGGGATATAAGCTCGGCCCCTTTATCTGAAAACTGTGTTATTTCCTGAGATGAAAAACCTCCCTCCGGTCCCACCAAAAGCAACACCTTGTCTCCCTTTTCAATTTCCTCCAAATTAATTTGTCCTTCCCCCTCCTCAACTTTTTCGTGGGCTACCAATGTGGTATCCGCATTGATATCATTCATCATTTCATCTAAAGAATAATAGAGGTCTATCGAACATAAATATGATTGTAAACTCTGCTTCATAGCCGATACTGCAATCGACTCCAAACGATCCATCCGTACGTTTTCCTTTATCGTATGCTCACTACGAAACAAGCATACCCGGAAAGCTCCCAGCTCAATCGCTTTTTCCACAGCGAATTCCAGGCGATCTCTTTTTTTGATAATTCCCATCCCTAACATAAGCTGGGGACTCGAACGTTTTACATGCTGTTGATCACTAATTTCGAGCTGAACCGACTTTTTGGTAATGCGTCGTATTATTCCCCCGTAACGTCCTCCTTTACCATCAACCACAGTAAGGGTATCCCCCTCACGGGCTCTCATCACTTTGGAAGCATGTTTGGCTTCCTGATCGAGCAACTCAATAAATCCATTGTTTATTTGGGATGGCGGGGCGTAAAAAATGTTCATAAACCTATCGCTTTTTTCGAAACGGTTCGCCGGGTACAAATTCAGTCTGACCTGTTTCCAAGACTAATTCAACATACGGCTCACACAATCCACAGCTGTTGCTGCAAAAATTCACCTCTTGCAACTCTTCAACAGAAGACACATTATTTCGCTTAGCATGCTCTCTAATCTCGATAAACGTCTTCTTATGGCAGATGCATTGTGTGACATTCGTACGAGCCATAATATCAGCTCTTATTACTGTTTAAAATGTTTCCCCAAACGCAGTTCCTGTCCCTGGTAATTACTTTTGATGTCTTCACCATATACAAACTTTGGCACTTCGGTATTGGGCTCAAATTTCATGCTGCAAAACGTCTGCCCGTCTTCAATTAAAAACGGTACGTCGTGCGAGCGAACTTCAAGCACTGCCCGTGCGCCCTTATCTTCAACACGCCCACCGAAACCACTATCAAAAAATCCGGCGTAGTGCGTGCGTAACTCACCCGATCCCGTATCATAGGCAATCATTTCGGCTGCAAGATATTCGGGAATGCGACACCGCTCCTTGGAAGCAAAAATATAAAACGCTTCCGGCTCCAATATTAGGTGATCATCAGGCTGGTGGTAGATAGGTTCCCAGAAATCAGTAACCTCATAATGGTTAATATTATCCAGATCGATATAGTCGCGGTGCTTTTTAGCCTTGTAACCTACAATTTTACCCTTCGAGGCATGCAGATTAACGCTCAAAAACAAGCCGCTGTTCACCTTAATCTCATCCACATCAACAGGTGCACCATCTTCGGTAAAAAGCAGCGGGTCGGAGCTGTGGGTCCGCAAAATATCCTGATCAGAGAGTACCGTATAGCCGTGACGAATACGAAGCTGATTGAGCCGGTGCCCCGTTTTGACTTTAATAGGAAATGACTTTGGAACTACCTCCAAGTACAGTTTTCCTTTGTAGCCCGATCGAATTTCTTCAAAACGATGCGAATGGTCGGTGATGACGCGTGTAAAAACGTCCAGCCGCCCGGTTGTACTTTTGGGATTGGCTTTGGCTGAAAGGTGTTCTCCGGATACTATTTGGTAATCAACGCCATTTTCGCTGCCATTAAAGAGCGTTTTCTGTGGAGAAATATGAGAGGGCAAATGCAATTCTTCGAGCAGCGGGATGATATATACGCAGTTGGGTTCAAGGATCGCCCCATCAGTAATCGAAAATTCGTACTGGCTTAACTTGTCCAGCTTTTGTGTTACTGACTCATTTTCCGGCAAAAAGCTGCACCGAACGCGATACGCTTTTTCTCCAAGGCGCAAGTCAATCGAGTTGGGCTGAAACTGATCATCCTGCAGCGGATACCCATCCGCATGAGAAATGATGCCGGCGTTAGCCAACACGCGCAATTTCTGAACAGGTAATATTCCTTTGGTCCGCAGATGTACTTTTTGAATCTTGCTGCTCATCAAATCTAAATTAGATTAAACGTTAATGAATATCTTATTTTGAGTACACAAAGTTGCGTCCTAATATAGGAATTCAAAAATCAGAATTCAGAATTGATCCGTGCTAATTCCAGTCCATAGAATCGGCAATTAAATACTTGTAAAATGAACATCCTCTTTTGGAGCGGGGGAAAAGATTCGTATCTGGCCCTGCACTTTTTCAAAGAATCCCATCCCGATGCAGACATCACCTTGTTAACTACTTATGAGGAATCCAGTAATATCGTGCCTCATCAACATATTTCGCTCGATGAAATAGAAATGCAGGCAGAATATTTAGGTATGGATTTAATAACCGTTGCCCTGCCGCAGGAGTGTCCCAATACTATTTACCTAAAAAAAGTGGAAGAAGCATTACAAAATGTTTCCGACACCATTGATAATCTGATATTCGGTGATTGGTACCTGCAGGATATTCGCGACTGGCGCAAAAAGGTTTTTGGGGATATGGGATATTCGTGCCTATTCCCAATTTGGAAAAAGGATCTGCAGGAGCTGTTGTCTATTTTATTTTTACAACCCATCAGGATAGAAATAAGCGCCGTAAAAGAAGAGTATCAATCATTGCTAAAAGTGGGCGAACCATACGATCAAAAACTGGTAACCCAACTTCAACGATTAGAGGAAATCGATCCGATGGGTGAGAAAGGAGAGTTTCATACCAAAGTAATATTTAATAGTCGGGATAAGCCTACCAATCAGCCTTTAGCGCCACGATACTGATATCACCCGATCACCCACCGTTATTTTATCCACGATCTTCATGCCGCGGGTCACTTCGCCAAAGCGTGTATAATTACCGTTTAGGTGTGGCATCCACTGGTGCATAATAAAGTATTGACTCCCTTCGGTATCGGGTCCGGCGCTGGCAATCCCTACTGCACTTCGCTCAAACTCCTTCTCTGATGTTTCGGTGGGTATCACAAAATCGGGGCCGCCAAACCCATCCTGACGTTCAATATCGCCCCCCTGCACAACAAAATTAGGCACCACGCGATGAAAAGGTACTCCTTCGTAGGCATCGGCGCGGCTTAAACTATCCAGCATAGCCACCGTGGAAGGTGCCGACAATGTTTGCAATTCAATATCGATCAGACCTTTGTTCGTTCTTATCCGCATGGTAGGAGTACGCCCGAGCTCCCAAAGCCGATCCCAGTCGGGCAAACGAAATTCGGTATTTCTTTCCTCCGGTACTTCGACATCCCAGCCGTCGCTGGCCAGCGACCGATTCAATGGGGCGTGATCAAGAGATGCCAATGAATCAATCACCTCTTCGGCCTGGCTCTCAAAGCGCTGTTTATACAGGGATCCAAATGCCTGATAGACTTCAATATCGTCGGGAAGTGAAAAAACCGACAAAGACTGATTGATCTGTTCAAAATCATCTTCACTGAATAATTCCTCCTGTTCCAGTACTCCCGCAGCCATATACGAGGTTCCCCGATCGCCCAATTCAAGTACATCAAAAACAATATCGCGGATCTGCTGAACATGATCTTCTTCTAAGTCGTCTGTGCCTTCTACAAAATTATTCAACCTCTGTACTGCATACATTGCTGGCAGAGTATCTTCTTTGGCAACCAACTCTTCAATGCGGTTCAGGTAATCAGCTGGTGATTCCACCTCTTCATATACTTCGAGAACATCCGGCCACAGGTAGGGATTTTGCTCCGGAACAGCTTCCAACCTGTTTTCGTGATCAGCAAATAGATCAGCATCAACGGTCAACATCGCTTTCAACGCTTTGACCCAAACAGCATCGGCCAGCTTTGATTCTGCGAGCATTTCATCCCGGATGTATCCATAGGGATCCTCCCCTTTTTGCAGGCGGCCTTCAATACTTTCCAACGTACGTATCTGCACATGGGGATTTTCGTTGGTCAGCAATATTTTAGCTGCCAGCGCATTTTGATTGGAAAGCGATATATGTTCGACAGATTTCGCCAGCTCATACGCAAGTTGAATCTTCTTATTCAATAATTGTTCGCCGTTATAAAAGATAGTTTGTTTATAAGTAGTCCGCTCCGGCAAAATTTTATTTACATACTGATCGACATCACGGCTCAGCCCGGCACCCATCAGATCCCAACGGCCAAAAAGGCTATCCTGAGCCGTTGAGCTAAGTCGCGATTCATCGCCCCGATACCATCCATACAAATAGGCCTTGGTTGCATCATAATTTCGGGTATTAAACGCCTTTTGTATGATCTGAATTTGCTGCTGATTGTCCACTTCAAACTGCTCTGTGAGCCGCCCTATCGCCAATGCAAAATGGTATTCGTTTTGAGGATTAATCTCATCACGGTGATCCAGCAAAAAGTTGAGTGTTTGCTCATCTCCCTGATGACCCAGCACCCGGGCAATGCCCGCTCGGGTGGAATCTGCTTCCAACCATCTCTTTTCGAGATTTCTAACCTGCTCTTCGGTAAGCTCCTGCTGACTGATTCCAAACCATGCTGCTTCGCTATTTTGCTCATTCGCCAAGGTTAAAAAATCCGCTACCGACTCCGAATCCACCGGCGTAGTGGCAAAAGCCCTCCAAGCCTGCGTGCGAATTTCGGGGTCGTCATCAGACAAAAAAGACTTTAGCTGCTCGACATCACGCTCAGTAACCGCTTGGTAAAGCTCAGGGTAAGTACTGGTCAATGAGGAATCAGTTATCGGTTCACTACTCTTAAACGGACCAGAACGGCTCGTTGAGTAATGCAGCATCACAATAACACCGACTATGATTACAAGGATGGTCAGCCACGCACGCAGTCGGATATATTTCATCAGAAAAGAATAAAGTTGGTACCGTTAGTTACAACGATGGATTATGATCTTTGGGCTCTTCTACGCGATCGGTTTCTTTTTTGCGGCGTATGGTCTCCAATCGGCCATTGCCATCCTTTCGCGCTTCATGAAGTTGTGAATCCTTGATCCAGGCACGTCCGCCATCGTACTGAAAACGTTTGCTATTTTTGAACATAAAAGCCTGTTCGTGTAAATCGGGTAATTTCTTATCCATAAAAAGTTGGTTCTGTTGGATGTAATTCATTGACAATGATACAATTTTAATGACTATAATTCATAACATTTTTGGCTTTGCTTTCAGCATCGAAAAGTTTATATTTGGCATTCTGTAGCCAAAAGAATTTACAACACAAAATTACACAATTAGATGTACGCAGTAGTAAAAATAGGTGGGCATCAATATCGCGTATCAGAAGGCGATGTCCTGTTTGTTGACAAGCAAAGTGATGAAGTGGATCAAACCCTCACTTTTGAAGAGGTGTTACTCACAAATGATGATGGCAATGTTACAGTAGGTCAGCCTGTTGTTGAAGGCGCTGCTGTTGAAGCTACTTTGCTCGACAATGTAAAATCAGACAAAGTAATAGTTTTCAAGAAAAAACGCCGCAAGGGCTATCGCGTAAAGCGCGGCCATCGTCAACCGATGTCGCAAATTGAGATTAACAGCATTTCTACTTCCGGCGGCGGGAGCAAGAAAAAGGCGAAGAAGACAAAGGATACTTCCGATTCTGAAAAACCAACTGAAGCATCTGAAGTATCAACCGATATGACGGCAAAAGATGCGATAAGTCATATCCGCAATACTGATCTTGAAGATCTTAAAGGGTTTGTCCCTGAAGATGAAGAGCGGGTTACCGTTTTAGATGCATGGACTAAGAAGCAAGAAGGATAATTCAGAAATTTTAGATAGTTATGGCACATAAGAAAGGACAAGGATCTACGAAAAACGGTCGCGATTCGATATCGAAGCGGCTTGGTGTAAAAAAATATGGCGGAGAAGTTGTTAAAGCCGGACACATTATCGTACGTCAGCGTGGTACCAAGTTCCACCCGGGCGAAAATGTGGGTCGTGGCAGCGATGATACTCTCTTTGCTAAAGCTGATGGACAGGTTACATTTCGCGTTCGCTCAGGCGGTCGTAAATATGTAAGTGTTGAACCTGCCTCCTAAAACAGTTTTTTAACAAATTTACTGAGCCTTGGTTTCTCACGAGACCAAGGCTTTTTTTATATTACGCCCTATGAAAAAACAAACGATCCCGGGCCTGCCCCATCTACAATTCAGAAATATTTTTTGCATCGGCAGAAACTATGTTGAGCACGCCGAAGAACTCAACAACGAAGTGCCCGATCAACCGCTGGTGTTTCTCAAACCAACCAGCAGCATTATTTTTGATGGTGACCAGATTCAACTCCCCAAACAAAGCAAAAACGTGCACCACGAAGTGGAACTGGCAGTAGCCATTGGCAAGAAAGGCAAGAATATCCCAGCCAAACAAGCCTTGGATCACGTTGGCGGGTACGGCATTGGTATTGATGTAACCGCGCGGGATATCCAACAACAGGCCAAAGAAAAAGGGCATCCGTGGTCAGTCGCCAAAGGGTTCGATACTTTTGCCCCATTTAGCACGTTTTTACCAAAAGAACAAGTGGCAAATCCACAAAACCTGGATCTAAAAATATCTGTAAATGGGGAAGTGCGACAGTCTGATAACACGCGATTAATGATTTTCCCCGTCGCCGAGCTAATCCATTACCTGTCCACCATCTTTACCCTGCAACCCGGTGACATCATTCTTACCGGCACCCCCAAGGGCGTTTCTGCCATTAAAAAAGGAGATCGCATACACGCTTCACTTAATGATGACATTACAACAATTTCTGTAACCGTAATGAGATGATTGCTCGATTTACTATTCTCGCAACTTTTTTATTTGGGATCGGTCTTTCGCCAACTTCCGCACAGGAATCCTTGGATTTTGATCCCTCTAAAGTTCACTACACGTGGCCAACCGAAGCCAGCAATTACTTATCTTCCACTTTTGGCGAAACACGATCGGCCCATTTTCACGCGGCGCTGGATATCAAAACCTGGGGCCGACGCGGCTATGAAGTGTATGCTACCCGCGATGGCATCGTAGATCGCATTGCTATTGGTCCGCGTGGATACGGCAAAGTCATCTATCTAAAACATGCTGATGGCTCCTATTCTGTGTACGCCCATCTCCTTTCATTTAATGATCAGCTCCAGGAACTTGCTGATTCCATTCGTTTTAAGGAGGGCCACAAATTTGAGTTGGAACGCTTTTTGGGGAACCGCAATATCCCTGTAAAACAAGGTGAAGTGATCGGTTATAGCGGTGCCTCGGGCATTGGACCACCTCATCTCCATTTCGAGCTTCGCACTCCATCCCATAAACCCTTTAATCCACTGCTGACCAATTTATCAGTCACTGATGACATTGCTCCCCAAATACAGGGAATTTCGATTGAACCTTTAAGTCCCAGCTCTTCTATTGAAGGTAAAAATGCGATTTATACTAAAAGAGCACAACTTGATAATGGAGACTATGATTTGGGATCAATACAGGTTTCGGGGCCCGTTGGGCTGGGTGTTGATGCTTTTGATCAATCGAACCGAGTGCACAACACCTATGCCGTTTATCAGCTCAACCTCTCGGTAAATGGACAACAACTGTTCAGCTCACAAGTGGATAGCTTCTCATATCACAATTCTGACCAGATGTTTATTGATCGGGTTTATCCAATCTTGCAGGAATCAAACAAAGGCTACCAACGGCTGTATTTAGCGGACGGAAACACCTTGTCCTTTTACAATACCTCCCGACAGAAAGGGATCCTCAATTTGCCACCGGGCAGTCATCAGGTGACCATCGAGGCCAACGATTATTTCGGTAACAGTACGACTGCCCGGCTGACCCTTGAGGTAGAAGATAATCAACAGGATCGCAAGCCAATGGTATATCATCAAAAAAATACGGAGGGAACTAAAAATATAGATTCACCGCATCTGTGGAACTGGTTTGCAAATTGGGTTACCCTTTCGGGCGAACAGTTTATAAATACTACGCTGGCTATGGGTGAAGAAGATTTGCATTTTCACGAAAATGGAGTAGCTGTTGATTTACGAAGTCGCAATCGCATGTTCATCCATACCCCTGCAACCGGTGCCCTGAATTTCTATCGCATCAATCCCGAGCAAAGAACGTTTATCTCTTCTTCGGATTTGAAGGGATTTGTGCGCTTTCCCAAAAGCACTTTTTATGATACGGTATCAGTGGGTATGAGCGTGAATGAGTATACCAGCGATTCCGTTTCCGTAGAAATAATTCCCGATGCCTTTCCTATCAAAGAAACCTACACACTTTTTGTAAAGCGAGATTCCACTTTGAGCGATACAGCCAAACGTTCATTTTATCATTGGGATCGGGATGACGAAGAATGGGAATTGGTACCAACCACTTTTGATTCGGACTATATCAGCAGCAAGGCAGAATCACTGGGTACCTTTATGCTCATGAAGGATAATGTGCCTCCTGAGGTCAAAAATCCACGTCTTAAAGAACGTCCCGATGGCAAATGGATCGTCCTTATCGATGCCACCGATAACCTTTCAGGAATTGATTATAACAGCACCGAAATATCGGTGGATGGCACCAAGGGAATAGCTGAATTTGAACCTGAAGATGATCGCTTTGTGTACTACCATCCCCGTTTCGAACCCTCAGAAGAACAGATGGAAATAACAATATCAACCCGTGATAAGATGGGAAATAAAACCGAACGTACATTTACGCTCGAACAACTTGATGCAAAAAAATAGGGAGAAACTGCTAACAGCTTCTCCCTGGTAATAGTCGTTTTGAGATTTTTAGAGATGTGCGATACAACCAATCTCAACTTTGCAATTTTTGGGTAACGTCTTTACGGCCACCGTTTCGCGAGCCGGTGGGTCCGATTCAAAATAATCTCCGTAAATCTCATTCACAGTCCCGAAATTGTCCATGTCATCCAGGAAAATGCTGCACTTTATCACTTTATCGAATCCCGAGCCAGCCTCTTCTAAAACGGCTTTCAAATTTTTCATCACTTGCTTGGCCTGAGAGCTAACATCATTACCTGCAAACTCCATGCTATTGGGATCTAACCCTATTTGTCCTGAGCAGTAAACAATGTCATCATGAATAACAGCCTGGCTGTAAGGTCCAATTGCTTCGGGTGCGTTGGAGGTGTGAACAATCTTTTTCATAGTCTATTATTGGATTGAAGTTGCGTTTTTGTTTTTAAGATCCGTTAAAAATTCATTCAGATAAAAAGAGAACTTTTCGGGATGTTCCATCATGGGAGCGTGGCCACATTGATCGATCCACTTGAGACGAGAGTTGGGCAGACGATCGTCAAATTCTTCAGCAACATCTGGCGGTGTAATCTCGTCTTGTTTACCCCAAATGAGTAACACCTCTTGCTTTATATCTGCCAAGAACTGTTCCATGCTATATTCATGGGTTTGTCTTGCTATCGCTAACACATTCAATAAATTAGAGCGATCGTTGATGACTTCCATAATTTCATCCATCAGCTCTTCGGTAACGAAATCATCCTCATAAAATGTGATGGCGGCCTGTTGCCGTACATAATCACGGTCATTGCGGCGCGGAAATGTAGATCCAAAATCGCGTTCCTGAAGCCCTGAACTACCTGTTAAAATCAACGCCTTCACATTTTCAGGGTGTTGCACCGTATATTCAAGAGCAAGGTGCCCGCCCATGGAGTTACCCAACAAGATAGGGTTTTCGATTTCCAGGGCATCAAAAAAAGAATGCAGCCATTTAGCAAGATTAGTAAATGTTAGTTTACGAGCTTTCATCTCATAAAGTGGAATAGAAGGAACATAAATATTATAACCATCTATATACTCAACAAGAGCATCATAATTACTTAATCCACCAAACATACCGTGTAGAAAAACCAGGGTATCGGAATCCTCATTCCCCTTTGAAATTTTCAGGTATTCAAAACCGTTGTGGTACTGACTTTCGAAATGGCTGTTTCCGAACATATACTATTTAGATAACTGGGTTAATAGACTATTATTTTTAAGCTGGTAATATAATAAATTTAAGCAATAATATTGCAGAAAGGACTATATATGATTACTTTCTGCAATCATGAATGGATATTCTAATAACATTGAATTTATAGGAATCAAAAACCATGTTTATTAAAAAATTACCTTATTTACTTGTAACCTTACTTACGGCGATTTTGATAGGATGCGGTTCTTCCAATCCTATGGTTGGTGAAGCCGAAGATAATCTAAGAAGTCAAGATTTTGAAGCTGCTATTGAATCAGCTGAAAAATCAATAGACCAATATCCTGGTGATCCATTAGGGTACTATTACAAAGCCGTTGCGTTAGGTGAACTTGCAGGATCCAAAGAGGATCCCTCCGATCGTGGCGACTATTATAAGGAAATGAATGAATCTTTTGAAATAGCACGTAGTGTTGCTGATACGTCTGAAAATGTACCGGGAGAAATTGACCGCATTGATGATGTGAGAGTTTCACTCTGGCAAAACGAGTTTCAACGCGGTGTTGACCTTGCCACCAACGATAGCGTTATGAGCACGGTCGATAACCCCATGGAGCTATCCTTAAGCCATCTGCGAAATGCCACTGAAATTGAGCCCGACAGTGCCAATACCTGGAATGTTCTTGCGCAGATAGCCGCTCAAAACAAAGAGTTTGAAGAAGCTGTTTCTGCCAAGGAACGGTATATGGAAATGATTCCGGAATCAGAAGCAGATACGATCGACTTCTTACACCTCGGCAACTACTATTTTAACCTTGAAGACCATGAAAAAGTAGTTGAGTCGTTGGAAAAGGGGCAGGAACTATATCCTGAAAATGAGCAGATTGTTTCCAGCCTTGCTGACGCTTATGGCCAAATTGGTGAAGAAGATAAATCAATTGCTACGTTAGAAGAGCTGGTTCAGCAAGATCCTGAAAATCCCCGATACCGCTTGGTAATGGGAACGAAAATTTACCAACAAGCTATGAGAATTCAGGATGAGCTCGCCTCTAATTCACAGGATATCATGGACCTTCAGGATGAGTTCCAGCAAGCTGAGCAATCTGAGCAGGAAGAAATCAAAAGCGAGATTGATGAGATAAGTGAGAAAAATGAAGAGCTTATCGAGCGCATGGATGAGTTAACGAATCGTGCCGAAGAAGAGGTTAAAACCGCTTTAGAATATGACCCCGAGGAAAAGGCTCCGGCCTATGAAACGCTTGGCGTGATCTATCAAAATAGAGCAAAATCGTATTTTGATAGACGGAACAGATCCAACGATAACGAAGAGGCTGAAGAGTACGACGAAATGGGTCAGGAAGAAATTCGCAAGGCAAGAGACTATTACGAAAAAGCCGTAGAATTAGATTCTGAAAATGAGAACTACTGGCGAAGCCTTTTCGAAATTTACACCTTCTTAGGTGAAGACGAAAAGGCCCAGGAAGCGATGGAAAAAGCTGGACTGGAGGAATAAGAACGCCAAACTTTTTAAAGCTCTTTAATTTATGTTTAACATTTATACCCGAATTGCAAGCTTTGTGCTTGCATTCGGGTTATTTATTAGTTGCTCTACATTTCAATCAACTAACCAATCTTCTGAATCTTCTCAAGACTTAACAAAAAAGGAACTTGAGAATCGAATTGATGCCGTTGATGACGATCTCAACGACAACCCTGAAATGCCGCAGTTATTTTTCGAAAAAGGAAAATTACTGACCAAACTGGCTCAGCGAACTGACGACCCGTCCGAAAGATCTTCGCCCTATTCTGATGCCGAAACGGCTCTTACCAACGCTCTGGATCTCTACTCCAATTCAGAGCAGGCAGAGCAAGAAGAAATACGGGATTTACTGAACGTCACATGGAGTCTGGAACACAACCAAGGCGTACAACTGCTACAAGGAGAAACGTCAGATAATCCTGATTATGCAGATGCGGCAGCGCATTTTAATAATGCTACTATTATTATCCCTGACAGTGCTATTTCTTATACGATGCAGGCGCAAGCCCTATATCAAAACGAGCAACCCGATCAGGCAATACAAGTACTGACAAGTGGCCGGGAACATGTTGATAATCCACCGCCAAAATTACTTGAACAGTTGGCTTTTCTATATCTCGAAACCGATAGCTCCCAACAAGCTATTGCTGTTTATGAAGATGCAGAATCCTTTTCGAATAAAAATACCAACCTGCTTCATGGCTTATCTAACGCCTATATTAGTGCGGGAGAACATCAAAAGGCGATCGAACTGTTGGAGCAGCTCTTGGAAAATGAACCTCAAAATATTATTTATAGCCAATCTCTTGCTACCGAGTATTACTTGGCTGGAAAGGATATGATGGATTCTGTAGCCACAGAGCTGGAAAACGATAGTGATTTTGAAGATACTAACTTTACAGCTGCGGATTCGTTGCTGAAGAAAGCTGAAGAACACTTTAATAACCTTGTAGAAGCTAATCCCGGTGATGAAGAACTGATGAGTCATTTTGCCCGATTTTATTACAACAGTGCCTCCACTTATCAACAACTTATCCCACTCGCAGCTGAGGAATACACTACTAAATTAGAAGATCAAGTTGAACAACATCTTTCTGCATCAATCCCATTATTAGAAACTATTGTTGAACAACATCCCAGTAACAAAACAGCGTGGGAAGATCTTTACAAAGCCTATTCTATCATGGGAATGGAACAGGAAGCCGAAAATGCAAAGGCTAACCTCTAACAATTTTCAGGAATGAAATTTAATACCAAGACCATTCATGCAGGACAAGAACCCGAAGAAACCTCGGGCGCCGTTATGCCTCCTATCTTCCAAACTTCGACTTATGCCCAGGAGGCACCAAACGTAAACAAAGGATATGATTACGCCCGAGTAGGAAACCCAACCCGAACAGCCCTCGAAAAACTCATTGCCGGCTTGGAAGATGCCGATGAATGCGCCTGCTTTGCCAGCGGTTGTGCGGCCATGGATGCTGTGCTCAAAATGTTTCGTCCGGGAGATCAAATAATTGCCTCGAACGATCTTTACGGGGGCACCTACCGATTATTCACCAAGGTGTTTGCCCCGTACGGAATTGAGTTTAGCTTTGTGGATATGACCGATATCAACCAAGTGGAACAGGCCGCCACCGAAAAGGCTAAACTGCTGTGGATCGAAACTCCTACGAATCCTCTCTTGCGCGTTGTTGATATTGAGGAACTAACATCTTTTGCTCAAAAGAACAACATCTTATCGGTAGTGGATAACACTTTTGCCTCACCCTATCTGCAGCAACCTTTGGCGTTAGGGGCCGATATGGTTTTGCACTCAACAACAAAATATTTGGGCGGACACTCCGATGTCATCGGAGGTGCCGTTGCTACCTCCAATACTGAAGTCATGGAACAACTGCGATTTCAGGTTAAAACAACGGGGGCTGTACCAGGTCCCATGGATTGCTACCTTACCTTGCGGGGCATAAAAACATTGTCCGTACGCGTGCAGCAGTCGGTCGAAAATGCCAAAAAGGTAGCGAGCTTCTTGGATGATCATCCCGATGTAGCACAAACCATTTATCCAGGACTTGAAAGTCACGAGCAACATGAAATCGCAAAAAAGCAGATGAAAGATTTTGGCGCCATGGTTTCTTTTTCACTGAAGGATGATTCCCAGGAAAAGGCACAAGCGTTTATGAGTAGAACAAAGATCTTTACCCTTGCCGAGAGTTTAGGAGGAGTTGAATCATTAATTAGCCATCCCGCATCAATGACCCACGGTTCTATCCCCAAAGAAGTACGTGAAAAAGCGGGACTTAAAGATTCCCTGATCCGGCTATCGGTTGGTATTGAAGATAGCGACGACCTTATTGAAGATCTCGGTCAGGCTTTTGAATAGCGGTTATTCGAAACAAAATTTCTAATTATAAACCCATACTTCTATGCGTAACGTAGTTATAGTTGGTGCAAAGCGAACACCCTTAGGTTCTTTCGGAGGCAGTTTATCCTCATTCTCAGCCCCCGAACTCGGTGCAGCTACCATTACGGAGTTAATAAAATCATCAGGAATTAAACCCGAGCAGATTCAGGAAGTGGTATTTGGCAATGTGCTTACGGCCGGTATCGGTCAGGCGCCTGCACGGCAGGCAGCACTAAAAGCCGGACTTTCTGAGCTTACGCCTGCAACTGCAGTCAATAAAGTATGTGCATCGGGCATGAAAGCTATCATGATTGCCGCTAACCAAATACAGCTTAACGAAGCTGATATTATTGTCGCCGGTGGCATGGAAAGTATGAGCAACGTCCCCTATTACTTAAGTAAACACCGGTTTGGATCTAAACTGGGACATGCCCAAGCTGAAGACGGTATCATCAAAGATGGGTTATGGGATGTATATAATGATTTCCACATGGGTAATGCGGCCGAAATATGTGCCCGCGAATGTAACATAAGTCGTAAGCAGCAGGATGAATATGCCATTACCTCTTACAAAAGGGCTATCAAAGCCCATGAAGAAGGATATTTTGATGATGAGATCATTGAAATGAAGGTAAAAGACCGCAAGGGCAATGTATCTAAGGTGACTATGGATGAAGAGCTGGAGCGTGTCAACTACGAAAAAGTACCCAAGCTCAACCCCGTTTTTGAAAAAGACGGTACCGTTACCCCTGCCAATGCCAGCAGTATTAATGATGGAGCAGCAGCAATGCTTTTAATGAGCGAAGAAAAAGCTGAGGAGCTGGGGTTCACTCCTCTTGCGCGCATTGTTAGTCAAGCCAGCGCAGCTAAAAAGCCCGAATGGTTTACCACCGCTCCGTCGGATGCCATACCTAAAGCCATGAAAAAAGCGAATCTTGATAAAAACGAGATCGACCTTTTTGAAATTAATGAGGCTTTTTCGGTGGTATCACTGGCCAACGAACAAATCCTCGAACTTGATCCCGAGAAAGTAAATATCCATGGTGGTGCCGTAAGTATCGGCCATCCTATTGGATGTTCCGGAGCACGAATCATGGTTACGCTACTTCATGCTTTAAAACGAACCGGTGGACACTACGGATGTGGTGGCATTTGTAATGGCGGCGGAGGAGCTTCTGCCATGGTTATTGAGATGCTTAATTAGATTCTTTTAAAAAAGTAAGGCGGGATGAACTATTTCATCCCGCTTTTTTATTTTACATTAATTCTGATAAATTTATATAGATAAATAAGGAGCTGATATAATCAAATTCCGTCCTTATTTTTCTGTTTTAGACAAACCTACTTTTACCAATTGTTTTACTATGATTAAGAAAGTATTATCACTCTTTGCCCTTCTTTTTATCTGGTCTGGAATATCACACGCTCAGGTGGGAATAACTTCGGTGCCCTTCCTGCAAATCGAACCAGATTCTCGAGCTGCGGGTATGGGTAATACAGGGGTGGCTATTGCCGATAATGCCTCTGCTGTATTCTGGAATCCTGCCGGTCTTGCTTTTCAGGAGGGTAATCAAGTAAGCATAACGCACAGCGAGTGGCTGCCACAGTTTAATGCAGACCTGTTTTACGACTATCTGGTTGGCAAATATCATGTGGAAGATATTGGCACTTTTGGTGGACACATCACTTATTTGAATTTAGGAGAACAGATGCGTACCGACGAATCGGGATTAGAACAGGGCCGATTTAATAGTTATGAACTTGCTGCGGGATTATCATACGGGTTACAGCTCAACAAAAACTGGTCACTGGGCACCGGTTTTCGTTTTATATACAGTAGTCTTGCAGAAGGTAGCGTAGGGCAACAACGAATTAATCCCGGCTCAAGTGTAGGAGTCGATGTCGCCACAAAATACCAATCCAACGCCTTTAATTTTATGGGTAATGAGGCCAACATTCATGCCGGGGTAAACATCTCCAACATTGGTCCCGGCGTTCACTACACTGATAATGCCCAAAAAGATCCTCTGCCAACAGTATTTCGTATTGGATGGGCGCTCAACACGAATCTCGATAACGACGGCATCCACACGCTAACTTTTGCCAACGATATATCTAAAGTAATGGCTCGGCTTGATGATGACGGAAGTCCAAAAGGCGTAATAAACTCCCTCTTCACATCATGGGACAGCTTTACCCGCAATACCGGCACCGAAGAAGTGACACTCTCGCTGCCACAACAGTTGATGTACGCCACGGGAATAGAATACTGGTACAATAAATTGTTTTCCGTACGTGGCGGATATTATTACGAAGATCCAAATAATGGCGATCGACAGTATATGACGCTGGGAGCTGGGATTAATTATAAATTTGTGGGGGTCGATTTTAGCTATATTAATACCCTTGGCGACGAAAATCATCCGCTTGCCAATACTACCCGCTTTGGTCTGCTCTTGAACTTCTAACCGAGCACCCAACCATGGACCAATGATTTTTTGTACCCTGTTTAATTTTTCTGACAAAAGCATGCTTTTCATAAGCATGTTTTTGTTTTTGGGATTCCATAACGCTTTCGGCCAACAGCTTAACCTGCAACGCACTCACGACTGACCCAGCATATAGCATCATAACCCGATGTGCCAAATACACTCACCATTGTAGCTGGCAGGGACCACTCGAGATTGGAAATAACTTGAACACGGGTATCGGCAATGAACTTCGATTTTCATTCAAAAGCTTCCACCTGTTTCCACTCAAACTATTTGTCAGCGGCGCCTATGGATTCAACAAATTTGATGTTACTTTACCCACCGAATTTATTACCGAGGGATCGGGTACTACGGTAGAATACGGCTGGGAGTTATACTTCCACTTTGGTCTCACATTTGATTTTGATGTCTTAACCCATGACTAAACACATCGTTCTCACAACTAGCATGTTATTGGTGATGGGAGAGGTAGCATTTACACAGGTAGATCATCCACCATCAGAAAAAATCACTATGGATGATTTGAAACCCAAGGCAAATTATGCTGAATCCACCCCCATCCATCAACCACTAAAAGATAACGCCGGGTGGGCCCTTATCAGCTCTGCTATTGTACCGGGCAGCGGTCAAGCAGCGAACAAAAAGTGGGTGCGTGCCGGACTTTATTTTCTGGCCGAGGCCGTGATAACAGGCATCCATATCAAAAGTTACCACGATGCCAAAGCAAAACAGCAGCAGTACCAGCGTTTTGCTGACAATCACTGGAGCGTCGTAACCTATGCTAAGTGGCTGGTTGACTATCATGAACAAAATGATTTGTCAAACCGTTATATTGATGAGCTGCGTCAGCACATTGATGAAGCATCAGCTGATTATAATCCCAATAGCGACTGGGAAAAAGTAGATATCGAATTGCTGCGTAATGTAGAAGAAAATACCCCGTTTGTATATCCCGAAGATGTCGGTAATAAATTTTCGCACGTGATGCCCGATTATGGGTCGCAGCAATATTATGAGTTGATTAGCAAATACTATCAATATGGACCCGGCTGGAACGATTTTGAAAGGAAATATCAGCTACATTGGGACGGTTCGGGGATGCCTCAAAACTTTGTTTTGGGAGCAAACTTGGCCGAGGATTTTAATGACAGCTATCGACTGGCCGGGAACATGGTTTCACTTTTGATATTAAACCATATTGTATCGGCCTTTGAGGCTTTTCTAACAGTCAAAATGAAAAATAAAAAACTCGAAACTGATTCAAATTTGTTAAATCCTCACCGTACTTTTTCAGTGAAATTTCATTTTTAAGTAATAGCTAAAGAATCATATTTTTAAGGTATGTGGTCACAAATAAAATCGCTTTTTAGAAATAAAATATTTTACCTCTCTGTAACAGCATTGATTGCTGCAGGTGCCCTTTTTCTAACGTTGATGGATTACGTTATTATGCCCGCCTACACCAACTATAACGAAGGGGTTACGGTGCCCGATATTACCCAGGTTTCTCTTGAAGAGGCCGAACAGCGCTTAACAGAATATGGACTTCGATTTGAGGTCGCCGAACGCCGATCAAATTCGGCGTATCCGGCCGATTATGTCATCGAACAGATGCCCGATGCCGCTGAAATCGTTAAACCAGAGAGAAAAATATATCTAACGGTTAACACGATTTCTAATCCAACTGTGCAAGTACCCAATGTTGTAAACCTTTCGCTGCGCAATGCTCGCATCCAGCTGGAAAATTATGGGTTGCGCGTCGGAACGATCAGCTATGAGTCTTCACGATTCAAAAACAGCGTACTTCGTCAGTCGGTTTCGGCCGATCAGGAAGTACCTACTGGCACTTTGGTTGATTTGGCTGTAAGCGACGGATTGGGAGAAAAAACAATTGAAGTTCCGAATATTATTGGGCTTCGACTTTCTGAAGCCCAGCAAAAACTGCAAGAGGCAAACCTCCGCATTGGAGAAATTCGGTTTCAGCCCAGCAGAGAAGCGGATCCCAACACCATTATTAGCTATGAACCTGACGAAGAAGAAGTTCAGGAAGGAGAAACGCTAAAACTTGTTGTTGCCGAACGATACGAAGCCAAAGAAGAACTTGAATCAGGGGCCGTCATTGACACTACCAATGTTTCTGCTCCCGATACTACCGACAACTAATAATTTATTATGGATTTTACTCTGCCCATTTTAGCACCATCAATTTTAGCATCTGATTACACGAAACTCGGTGAAGATATCGACCAGTGTGATCGGGCCGAAATACAGTGGCTCCACTGTGATATTATGGATGGCCATTTTGTACCCAACATCAGCTATGGACCCAAATTTGTAGAAGCGGCGGGCAGTTGCACCGATGCCTTTTTAGATGTCCACCTGATGATTGAAAACCCCGACCAATATATTGAACGCTTTGTAGATGCCGGCGCCGATCAGATTACCGTCCACCAAGAGGCTTGTCCACATCTGCACCGCACTATTCAGAATATCCATAATTACGGTATTACGGCTGGTGTGGCTATCAATCCCGGAACTTCTTTGCAAACCCTTGAGCCAATCTTAACCGATATCGATTTGGTGCTGCTCATGAGCGTTAATCCCGGCTTTGGCGGTCAGTCATTTATTGACAACACCTATCAACGCCTACGAAAGTTAAGTGCTATGCGCGACGAACAGGGTGCTGGATTTCTTATTGAAGTAGATGGGGGCGTCAACCTGGATAACATCCAGCAAGTAACCCGAAGTGGCGCGGATGTACTTGTAGCCGGCAGTGCAGTTTTTAAGGCAAAAAACATTCCCGAACGAATCAAAAACCTGGTACAGAAAGCCAAAGTGGGTAAGGGACTGATGGCCTAAAAACGGTAGTCCGAACGTTAACTGTCCAGTTATGAATACGGAAACACTTTTGATTAGATAATTGAGAGATTTACAAAATCTTTACAGAATTTCCTTATTTTTGACATATAGATTTCTAACCAAAACTGAGGCCATTTATCGCAGAACAATCCACTGTTAGTCAAGAAACATATCAGATTGAGAACGTTGATCCCGTTCTTGTTTTAGGTTTCCAAGACGAATATTTGAGAAAGATTGATCAGGCTTACCCCGATACTACCATCACCGCGCGGGGTAACTCTATTAAAATATCCGGACCCGAAGAAGACTGTTTGCAACTGATGGAGATCTTTAGCGAGCTGGAGCAAATGGCCTTGCGCAATGATGACCTTACCGAGGGGGATATTGAAACGGTGCTGGCAATCAAAAGTAGTAATCGCGAAACCCAAAAGCCCAATCCCCTACACGATACCCGTATTTCTGGCGATTTCATTTTAAATACACACTCCGGCGAAGCCATTACGGCTAAAACGCCAGGACAAAAACAGATTCTAAAAGCAGCCGCTTCGAACGATATTGTATTTACCATTGGTCCGGCTGGCACGGGTAAAACCTACACGTCGGTGGCGCTGGCGGTTAAGGCCCTCAAAGAGCGAAAGGTGAAAAAGATCGTGCTTGCACGTCCCGCCGTTGAAGCCGGTGAAACACTTGGATTCTTACCCGGCGATTTACGCGAAAAGATTGACCCCTATCTTCGTCCCCTCTATGATGCGCTTGAAGATATGATCGAATACGACAGACTGGAGATGCACCTGGCTAAAAACAGCATTGAAATTGCACCATTGGCCTACATGCGTGGGCGCACGCTCAACAACGCTTTTGTAATTTTAGATGAAGCCCAAAATACCACCAATATGCAGATGAAGATGTTCCTCACGCGTATTGGCTTTAACAGTAAGGCTATTATCACTGGCGACATCACGCAAACCGACCTTCCTCATAAGCAAAAATCGGGACTTATCTCTATTCAAAGAATACTGCAAGATATCAATGGAATCTCCTTCGTCTATTTGGATGAGAACGATGTGGTTCGCCATAAATTAGTACGCGATATTATCGAGGCCTACGACAAATACGAGAATAAGAAGAACAAAAAATCTTAAGATGGCGACCAAACAGATGATTGCCCATCCCCTTTACGAAGGGACTTTTAGCGTTGGATTAGACAAAAAATTTAACCGTATTGATCGCGAAGATCCGCCCGCAAAAGGAGCTCTTAAAATTTCGCTGAATCCATTTTTGATTCAGTCTGGGGATAAAAATATTCTTTTTGATGTTGGAATCGGCGACTTTGGCGAAGATACGAATACTAATATCATCAAAAATAATCTTGATGAACACGGCCTAACGGAATACGACATTACCGACATTTTCGCCAGCCACCTGCACTATGATCATATTGGTGGATTAGCCGGACGATCATCCGGGTATTGGGAACTTACCTTTCCCGACGCCAACCTTTGGGTTTCTGAAAAGGGATGGGATAAAATGATGAATATGGATGAATATTACGATGAGGAAAAAACAGCTTTTGCCCACTTTTTAGATGCCAAAGCAACTCTTCGTTTTTTAGATGAAGAAGAGCAACCTTATCCCGAAATTTCGGTAAAAAAAATTGGCGGCCATACTGAGTTCTCGCAGGTATTGCTTTTTGATGATGGCCATCAAAAATACCTGATGGCCGGTGACGTATTGGCTACGCGAGGAGAAGTAAATCGTACATTTGCAGCCAAATATGATTTTGATGCCGATCAAAGTATGAAAGTTCGCAAAGAGCTAACGCAAAAAGCCTATGAGGAAGGTTACACGATCATGGGCTACCACGATTCGCATCATCCCCTGTTTAACCTGACGGACTACAACGAACAGCAAGGCTACAAAATTGAACCTCTCTGATAATGTCTTACCCCGATTTCACACAAGAAATTTTCACCTACCTTGACCAACAAGAACTGCCCAAAAACCTCGAGGCGGCCGTAATTTTAGGCTCAGGGCTGGGTGGTTTTGCGGATCAGATTGATAACCCTTCGACTATTCCTTACCACAATATTCCGGGAATGCCGGTTTCATCGGTAGAGGGACATGCTGGCGAACTCATTGTTGGAAGTGTAAATGGTCACAAGATTGTCGCATTCTCGGGACGTTTTCATCATTATGAGGGATTTCCATTCGAGGAAACGGCTACACCTGTTTATATCGCAAATTACCTTGATGCCAATAAACTTATCGTTTCAAATGCTGCCGGGGCGATTAATACTTCTTTTTCGGTAGGCGATCTTATGGTTATTGAAAGTGTCCTCCGTAACAATATTGCCATCTCTCCACGTGGCAACAAAAGACATCGATATAACCACCATCAGTGGGTACCTAAAGTACGAAAAATTGCTGCCGAACTTGGACTTATGACTCAGGTTGGAAATTACATGTACGTTACCGGTCCCAATTATGAAACCAAGGCTGAAATTCGATCTTTCCGCAAGATGGGCGCAGATTCCGTGGGGATGTCCACAGCTACCGAACTTTTTGAAGCTGCACGACTGGATCTGAAAAGTGCTGCCGTTTCACTTATCACCAATATGTCCACCGGCGTTACAGGAGAAAAACTCGACCACGAAGAAGTGAAAGAAGCCGCTGACGCCCGCAAAGAAGATTTCGCCAAGCTGGTTAAAGCTTTAATTGGAAAACTGTAGGCCACAGATCTACACAGGTCTAAGACTGATTTTTTCTTTTTTAATCGGTGCAAACCTTTGGCGCAATAATCACATCTCCAATGTTTTCTGTAAACCGTACCTCTCTAAGTATTTTTTCAGCTTCAACTTTTTGCGTGTGGAATCGCTTGTCATATAACGCACCTTGCCGTAAATGGGACGCTCCTGCCAGGCGCGATCAAAACGACCAAAAATCCAGAAAATGCCTGAGTAACTATTGGGATCGCGTCCATCAATCGCATAACGGTTGTTGAGCTCGATCAAATACGCCAATGCTATCTCGGGATTGGGCGTCCACTCCAGCACTTTCTTCCCCCATAGCATCCGCAAATAATTGTGCATGACTCCCTCCTCACGAAGTTGCGTCTGTGCAGCGTTCCAAATCTCATCGTGGGTCTGTGACTGGGCAAACTCCTCCAGTTCATATACATATTCCCGGGGATCATCTTTATGCTTTTCGAGCGTCTCAAGGGCCCAGTCCGGCAATGAATCATATTGATCATAATTCGATTCGTGATGCGCAAAATGGAAACCGACCTCCCGCCATGTAATTACCTCATCCAAAAACGCATCCACATTGGAATCGCCGTTAAAGAATCCGCCCGTAGATCCCTTGTTAAAGGTGATGTTATCCAAACTCCACCCTTCCGGCTGATGATCGAGCACGGCATCTACAATTTCGTATTCAGAGATCTTGCCAAAATGCAACCACGGACTCAATCCACTGGTCGCATTGATATCGGGATCATTGCGGTGGTCGTCATATTTTGATAGCCCATGCTGAATGAATTGGCCCAGCTTTCCCAGTGCCGCCTGACGCGTACCCTGCAACTCAATTTTACCGACCTCATGATTTATGGGCTGTGAATCAATGAAAACGTCTTTGCTTTTTAGTTTTTTTTCGGCCGATGGATATTTATCCAGAAAGTCATCATCCAACGTAACCGTTGACCGATTTTCAAGATCTTCCAACGGATTTTTTTTGGGTGGATGCGTAAAGCACTCCACAAAATTGCGCTGCATGATCTTTCGGAAAAAGTAGGCATTGTATGGCGCTTTGTTTGTTAATCCCAATGGAATAATCCCGTTCGAATCTACCGTGATAAAGGGCACTTCTAATTTTGGACCGACTTTTTCGTTGTGCTCGCGAATGATATAGACCGGAAACTCATCTGAAATAATTGCACATGCATTTTCAGCCAGTGCATGTAACAATCCCTTTCCAGCTCCCGGCTCATCTTCTACATAAGAATGGTAGTTTAGATTATTTTCCCGGGCAATTTGCAAATTCTCCTCCATTCCCTCCATCAAAAAGTGATGGAAGCGATCAGAGGCCCAGGGATAATCGCAAATTAATCCCTCATAAATGAGCAGGGGTTTACCCAGTTTGTTCGCCCATCCCACCGCATATTCGAGCGCATAATTGTACCGGAGACGACGATTGATTTGCATCCAATACAACACATAATCTCCATCGGGATTGGGATCCTTATCATTTCGCTTAAAAACACGATCACTATTAATATTTTTCATAATCAATTCATGGCCACTAATTATTACTCAGGGGGCGCCATAAAAGCGGGACTTACCGGATTCTCAACCGTATCCTCAACAATTTCTTCAATTTCCCGAAGCTGTTGATCAGTGAGTTTCCACCCGAACACCTCTTCAAAAGTAACCTGCTCCGGCCTTCGGGCACCCCAGATGGCTGAGTCTATGCCTTTATCTAAAATCCAGCGAACGGCCAAGTGAATGACTTCTTTACTTACATTTCTATCAGCATAATCTTTAAGTTTTTCAACAGCTTCTAAATGATTTTCAAAGACTTCTCCCTGGAACTTGGGATCGGCATTACGGCGAAGGTCTCCCTTGTTGAACGTGCGATCCTTACTCATTTTTCCGGATAATAATCCCCGGCATAAAGCGCCATAAGTTAACAATGTGATATTATGTTCTTTGCAGTAAGGGATAATATCATTTTCAATTCCACGCTCGAACAAATTATAGGGAGGCTGACAAACGTGGATTGGTGCTGTCTTTTGGAACTCATCCATCTGATCCGGAGAATAATTAGAAACGCCAATCGCTCGTATTTTTCCCTTATCCAGCAGTGCTTGCAGGGTTTCAGCTGTCTCTGCAAAGTCGGTATCCAAATCCGGCCAGTGCACTTGGTAGATATCGATATAATCGGTCTGTAATCTGTTAAGCGAATCATCTATTTCTTTTAAAATTCGCTCCCGGGATGAATTCCGCTGAACGTTACCATCATCATCCCATTCCAGACCTAATTTTGTAGCAATCTGAATCTCTTCTCGATTACCAAACTCCTTAACAGCCTGACCGACTAATTCTTCGCTTTTACCAAAGCCATACACCGGAGCCGTATCAATAGTCGTTACGCCTTTTTCAAGTGCTTCAACAACCGTATCTACTGCAAGGCGGTCGTCGGATCCACCCCACATCCAGCC
>JBNJFP010000022.1:0-50340 GCA_051746985.1 Bacteroidota bacterium | reverse complement strand
CCTCATATCCTCTTAGAAATAGAGCGCGCTTTTTGCTATTTTCAGTACTTTATTAAACTGATCTCAAGCAACCGATTGTAAAGCGTTATGATCTCCAAACGAGCGCAAGCTGTTTCCCCCTCCGAAACTCTGGCCATCTCTGCAAAAGCCAAAGAATTAATTCGACAAGGCAAGTCGGTTATATCTTTAAGTGCCGGCGAACCCGATTTTAACACCCCAAAGCATATTTGTGATGCCGCTATTAAAGCGATTAACGATGGCTTTCACGGTTATACCATGAATACCGGCACCCCCGAACTTCGCGAAAGCATTTCGAATAAGCTGCAGCGCGACAACCAGCTCAATTATGATCCCTCGCAAATTGTTTGCACCAATGGCGCCAAGCAGGCACTCGGCTTTACCATGTTGGCTATGATTGACGAAGGCGATGAAGTGATTATTCCCGCACCCTATTGGGTTTCCTATCCGCAGATGGTCAATGTAGCCGGCGGGACCCCCGTAACAATCCGAACATCATTTGAAAACAATTACCGACTTACCCCCGATCAGCTTGCAGATGCCATTACCGAAAATACCAAAGCGATCATGCTCTGTTCGCCTTCGAATCCCACGGGAACATGCTATTCTGCTGAGGAGCTAAAAGCGCTGGCCGATGTTTTGGCTGACCATCCCCAGGTAAATATTATTTCGGATGAAATTTATGAGTATATCGTTTTTGGGGATAAGCACGTCGGCATCCTTAATGTAGCGCCGGAGCTCAAAGATCGTACGGTGCTTATCAATGGATTTTCGAAGGGGTTTGCCATGACAGGCTGGCGGCTTGGCTACCTGGCCGCACCACAGTCGTTTGCGGATGCCGTTGCCAAAATTCAAAGTCAGGAAACATCGGCGCCATCGAGCATCTCCCAAAAAGCTGGCGAAGCGGCCTATCGTGGAAGCCTCGATGCAGTCTATACCATGCGAGATTCCTTTAAGCAGCGTCGCGATTTTATTGTCGATGCGTTATCTGCCATTGAGGGACTCAAGTGCTTTACTCCCTCCGGTGCGTTTTACGTCTTTCCCGACATTTCGCATTACCTTGGATCAACAGCTCCCAACGGAGACGCCATTACATCGAGCACCGACCTGTGCATGTATCTTATTGAAGAACATGGATTGGCCGCCGTACCGGGCGACGCTTTTGGGGAACCCAACGGCATTCGTTTGAGTTACGCTTCTGCAATGGAAGATCTCAAAGAAGCTATCAAACGCCTGAAAGCCGGACTCGAAAGTTTGTCATAATACTGTAATTTTGTACAACCGAACGACTTTGGCACATTTTATGCTAATATCCGATGCTATCAGAATGAAATAAAATTATCACAGACTATGCCAACATATAAGTATAAGCGCGAAGACGGTACAACATTTGAAGTTCGACAAAGTATTAATGACGACGCCCTTAGCGAATGCCCCGAAACCGGGCAAAAGGTAAAACGGGTCATCAGTGGCGGGGGCGGAGTCGTCTATAAGGGCGACGGTTTTTACGTTACCGACTATAAGAACAAAGACAATGGGACAAACGGCTCAGCCAATGGATCCGCAACAGAAGCAGCGGCGTCATCATCAAAATCCACTGAAAGCAGCTAAATAGTGACCAACGAGCACTCCCAAACCCATGAAGAAGCGTTAGAGCAATTTGTTTTGCTTTGGGGGGAGATGGCATCGGCGTGGGGTATCAACAGAACAATGGCACAAATTCACGCCCTGCTATATGCCGAGGCTGATCCGCTGGATACCGACGCCATCATGGATCAGTTGGAAATTAGCCGTGGAAATGCCAACATGAACCTGCGGAATCTTTTGCAGTGGCAGCTTATCCACAAGGTACACTTTAAGGGCAATCGCAAAGATTTTTACACCGCCGAAAAGGACGTCTGGAATATCGTATCTACGATTATCAGGGAGCGCCAGCAGCGCGAGGTGGCGCCCATTCGCCAAAATCTGAATAAGACGCTGGATCTTTTTGAGGATCAGGAATCCCTTTCCGAAGAGGAAAAGGATTTCAAAAAACGCATCGAAAAGTTCACCGAATTCCTTGAAATGTTTGAGCGTTTTACCGAGGCACTTCTGCCCTACATCAATAAAAAGAACCTCAAGTTTTTAAAGCATTTGGTTAAACTGGCCGAAATGAAACATTCCATTACCGGTAAGAAACCCGATTCAAATCCTCCTTCTCATCATGAGTAAAAAGTCCAACCGTGAAATTGGAAATGAGGCTGAGGAACTGGCAACGGCCTACCTCGAATCGAAGGGATATACCATTATGGAACGCAATTATCATTTCGAGCGCGCCGAAGTGGATATCGTCGCTTACAATAATGAAAGCTGCATCGTTTTTGTGGAGGTAAAAATGCGTTCGTCAAATAATTATGGGCCGCCAGAAGCTTACGTTGACGACAACAAAATCCAGAATGTGTATAAGGCGGCAGAGGCGTGGATTTACGAACGTAAAATGGATGGCGTACCCGTCCGTTTTGATGTGATTTCCATCCTGCAGAAAAATAACGAAGCGCCCGATATCAAACATTTTGAAAACGCCTTTACCCAGCGCGGCTAACCAGAGCTAATCTTCATTGTTATTCTTATCCGGATGCGAAAATAAGCTGACTCGGAGATCCTTAAATTTAGTTAACCGCTCCTCAAAATCATTGCTGTCTAGCAGCTTCGACCTTTTTTTCTTACCGAAAAACATTGACTCGGCCAGGTCTTTACCGCGAACAAACAGGGGGGCCGTAGCCAAACTTCCCACAAAATATCCGGCAGCTACAGGCCAGCCTAATCCGGCCATTAGTAATATTATGCTTATGAGCAGGTAGTAGAACGGCAACGATAATCCCACCAAAAACTTTACGGAGGCCTCGAATGCTTCGTCCTCTAAATAACTGTTCACCAGCCAGCGAACAGCTTGGTAGGGTATAAAATTATTGAGCAAAGAAAACAAATAAGCAGGACTCAGCAGCAAATCTTTGCCTGTGGGTTTCGGTGGATGGACAACCTTCTTCAGATTTATGTTAAGATCATCCATTTTTACCAATAACGCCTTGGCATCACCGACATGCTCGCCGTTAAGCTGATCCTTAATTTTTTGTGCCCGCTGATTAATTAGATTCGGTGACAAGAGCACATTTCGATTGGGTTCGAGCTCATCCAGCAGCAACCGATACAGCGGGTAATCGGATTTGCTGGGTATATGCAGCGTGAGTTTTTTCAATCGACGGGCCACATCAGCCTTTAGTTTTTGTGCCGCAGCACGTTCATCTTCTTGATAATGCTTTCTGTATTCTGCCAACGGCATAGCTTCATCAAAAATGATGCGTACCGGCGTCTGTGATTTACAGTGATCCCCATAATTGATGCCCACCGGAATAATCTGCAGATCCAGTTGCCAGTTATAGCTTGCCTCTGCGCCAAAGGCGATGCGGGTGAACCCTTTGCTAAGGGGACGAACGCGTCGCTCCAAAGCGTGACTTGCCTCGGCAAATACCAAAACGGCATCGTTTTGGTGAAGGCGTTTAAAACAATCCTTAAAAATATCGCGGTTTCTGCTGATCGTGCGAAATCCATCGCGGGCACGATATACGGGCAGCATATTCAGCGATTCGAAAAACTTATCCAGCACAGGATTTCCAAACGCTTCGGCACGGGTCAAAAAATGAACAAAATGGCGGGTATTATTGACCACATGCAAGGCGTCCAAAAACGAATTCTGATGATTGCCGATAAACAGCACGGGCTTTTCATCGGGGATGTGATGCTGCCCTGCCACGGTTACATCCGAATAAAATAAATGTAACGCCGGACGAATTATTCCATACCGCCAAAATTGATACCATAAGTAGTTTTTACGCATTGCTAAATACCTGTTGTAATGCTGATTTTCCGATTGACCAATACCAGCCGAGCGTTAGTCCGGTTACGATATGCCAAATGCCCCACCAGGCCGCTACCAGTGCCATGCCGCCCAGTCCATCAAAAAAGTTAAAAATTAGCAGCAGTCCCAATCCGGAGTTTTGGATACCGGTTTCGATGGCTATCGATTTCCGATCCTTGCTGGGAAGGTTAAATACCGAAGCTAATCCATAACCTCCCGTCAGGGCAAAAGCATTATGGAAGAACACCAGTACAACTACCAAGTGTACATAGCTCAGAAAGTTTTCGTAGTTCATGGCAAAAGCTACCAGCACAAATCCGGCAAAAAAGAGAATGCCGAATCCTTTAATCCATCCCGAAATTCGTTGGGCTAACTTTTCCTTTTTGTGACGAACGGTCATTCCAAGCAAAAGTGGAATTCCCAAGATGAGTCCGATTATTTTAAAAACCTCCCACAAATTGATATGGATATCTCTTAGAATCATATTGGTCGGCTCATACAGACTGGCCCAGAGCGTAAAGTTGAAGGGGGTCATAATAATAGCTGTGGTTGTAATAATGGCCGTCATACTTACCGACAAAGCCGCATTGCCTTTGGCCAACAGCGAGAAAAAATTTGATACATTTCCCCCAGGACAGGCGGCAACCATAAACATCCCAAGCGCCATACTGGGATGGGGCTCAAAAACCAACACCATAAAAAATGTGATAACCGGCAGTAAAACCAACTGTGAAAATATACCTATGATCGTCGCTTTGGGATTGTTGGCAATCCGCTTAAAGCTTTCAACTGTCAACTCCAGCGCTACACCAAACATAATAACGGCCAGTGATATGTTCATGATCATCAGCCCGCTATCATCGAGATTCAGCCGTATGGCATCAATAGATTCACTCATAGTTCACCTGAATATATTCACCGCAATCAATTCTCATTCATCTTCATCAACAACCACATTGGGACGAAGCTTGTCCATCGTTTTGGCTCCAATGCCCCGAATATCCTCCAGCTGATCCACATCCGAAAACGTTCCCCGCTGCTCGCGGTGCTCAATGATACGCTCAGCATAAGCCGGACCAATGCCCGGCAGCAGTTCCAATAACGATTCCTCGGCCGTATTAATATTAATGGGAAATGCATCCGACGGCTCCTCATCTGCCCCGGAGGTATCACTGCGGGCAATTTTTTCGCCCATGCGCTCACCATTGCGCCACATTCCCACTCCTTTTGCGTGCGCCTCTTGGGCATACTGCCTAAATGCTCTCACCGAATCGGGATGCTGCGCGTAATAATCCTCGTGCCGGCCAAGTCCCTGCTCCAGTATCTTTTTGTTTAGGGATACCATATTGCCCTTATCGGTTTTAAGCGTCACATAACTCTGGAAAGCTCCGTAACCAGCATCGGGAATTCCCCCCGATGCACCTTGCAGTCTGACGCTGCCCCCAGACAGCAAATTACGCAGATACTCGGCGGCCTCAGCTCCGTAATACTCCGAGGAATCTCTGCCCGCGTATATACGTGGCACATCAATCCCCAAAAACTCCACATCGTAATTGAATCCCGGTTCAACCTCTATGGCAAATTTACTGCCATCCGAAACCTCTTTCACTTGGTACCACTCATCGGTATCAATAACCGGTGCGGGGACCTCCATCTCATTTTGGGCCCGTGCCATAGCCCCGCTAAAATCTTGATAAAACTGGTTAGTGATTTCATCGGAATGGATAATAAGCAGGTTTTCATCGTTATTAACTTCCGCATTTTTTGAAAAGTTATACGAGCCTGCAATAGTAACTCCTTGATCTGTTGCATCAGGATTGTTGCCATCAATGAGCATCACTTTGTGGTGCAACTTACGCATTTCGTTAGCGGGCAAAATATTTCGATTCGACAGTTTTGCTTCTCGGGATGCCCAAATTTCGCCCTTGTTTCTGTACTGATAATAAAATAGCGGGTCAATAACTCCATTGAGCTCAATGTCTCCTGTTGCCGACATCTGCCAGATCGTTCGACTAAGCGGAATGCTTGGAGTAATGGCAAATGCCTGAAAAACCACATCGTGCTGCGCTTCCGCTTTGATAACCTCCACCAGCCGGTCCATGATACTGGGTTTCGTTCCCGAGCGATTTATGGGAGAAAAATAGAGCTCCATTTTCGTGTCTCCCACCCAAAAGGTGTTTTCCCCCACATAAGACTTATCCTTGTGGTACTTGGCCGATCGTGGATTGGGAGTGCCATCATCATCCCCCCACATCTGCTCAAACTCATTGAGATACGCCCCGGCAACATCGCTGTCTTTGATCACAATAGCATTGTTGGTATTATAAGCCCCGGTATAAGTCAGGTTGGTAGATCCGGTCCATACTTTATCGTCATTGGGGGTGGAACTTTGGGCATCAATAATGGCAAATTTATGATGCATATCAGCCCCGGAGTTTGTCAGATTGTTATCATCGATTTCACCATCTGGGCCATAGACGTCGCCATCATCATCAATAGAAATAATATTCGCCTCGCGTAAGGTTGCCCACATCGTGGAATCAATTTCACCCGCGTCGGTCCGGTTATAATTATCCGTCACCACCCGCACCCGAACGCCACGTTCAGCCGCCTCGGCCAGCGCCCGGCCAATGCGAGGATGTTCAAGATCATATATGGCTAAATCTACGCTGTGTTCAGCCTCACCGATGAGCGTTTCCAGGGTCCCCATCAGATCAACATTACTTTTACTCATATTTCCCGGCAGCGCCTTGGAGTAATCTGAGGGCTGATTAAAATAAACCTTAATCCATTCGGTAGCGCTGGTATCGGGCTGTGCTGCTGCAGGTTGCCCCCATAGCCCCAAAAGAAAAATGTAAAAGCCAATCCTGCAGAAGCAACCCTTCATTTGGTTGTGTTTGATCTATATTTTGTGGTATTTTCGGGCGTAATGTTCGGCATTAATATCGCCTTAAGCAACTTTACCAATGAATTTTCAACTTCTAAATCCATTACGCTGGCGCAAGTCGTTTCTCGTTCTCATTCTGGGCGGGTTTATGGTGATATGGTTTGCATTTATTGACACTTACAGCGTCTGGACGCGCATTGAACTCAGCCAGCGCAAAGCCGAACTCAAAGAAAAAAAGGCGCAGCTCCAAAACGAAACCGAGGCTTTGAAAAAGGATATTGAAAATCTTGAAACAGATCCCTTTCTGTTGGAACGTATTGCCCGTGAAGAATATGGGATGAAAAAGGATGGCGAAACGGTTTATAAAGTTAAAGAGATTGACTAAGCTGTTTGCTAAGCTCCAATACTTCATTTCTATTTACTTCTGCCTTATACTACGGTAAGCCGAATGTTGGCTAAAATCCCACGAAATATTTAACGCTGTACCGGCATCAACTGCATGAAATCGACATTTAAATATTTTTTTGGATGCTTTGGCATGATGCTGGTTATGCTATCGGGATTTTCTCAACCGATGTTCGCCCAAGATACCACCGCCGTTCAAGATACGTTGCAAGAACAAATGCCCACCGAAGGCCGGCCGGGTGCAGAGCAAGGGCAATCGTCCGCCCAACAGCCCGAACAAGAGGGACAGGTAAACTTTCAGGCCAGCGACTCGCTCACCTTCGATTTCGAAACAAATCGCATTGCCCGACTTTTTGGGGATGCCAGTGTCGTTCACACCTCGGGTGAGCTTCAAGCCGGTAAAGTAACCATGAATCTTGACAGTAGTCTGGTAAGCGCCAACACCCAAACCCCGCAGGACACCCTCTCCCAACCGGTGCTCATTCGTCAGGATGACCGCGTACGCAGCAACCGCATCGATTTTAATTATAAAACCGAGAAGGGTCGGTTTGAAGTGGCACGTGTGGGCGTTCAAGATGGCAACTTAATCGGCACAAAAGTAAAAAATGAAAGTGAGCATGTCGTTTTCCTCGAAGATGCTATCTATTCTACTTGTCAGCTCGATCATCCCCATTACTACATACAGGCCGACAGAATGAAAGTGGTGGATGAAGAGGAAGTATTCTTTGAGCGGGCCCGGTTATTTATTTTGGATATCCCCTATCCACTCATTTTTCCCTTCGGGTATCTGCCCGGGAAATTTGAGCAGCAGCAATCGGGATTGCTGGAACCCACTTACGCCTATCAACAACGCGAAACAAGGGGGGTTGGTCTACAGAATTTCGGGTGGTTCCAGTATTTTAACGATTATCTTACAGGGCAGGCCTCAGCAGATATTTTCACCTCGGGATCGTACTACCTCGATGCCCGCACCAACTACCGCATTCGCGACAAACTCAATGGTAATGTTGAGGTTGGCTACTCCAAAGAAAACAGCGGACTGGAACCTACAGATCCCGACTTTAGTACCAATGTCCAAAAAAAGCTGAGCATCTCGCACCAACAGGATTTTTCGCCCTATGCCAGCTTTAATACCAATGTTAATCTTAGAACACAGGATTTTAACAGGCGTAACTCCTACGATCCTGATGAACGGGCAGAAACCAGTACCCGGTCTAACTTAAATTATCGCTATCGCCACCCCGAAGGCCTGTACAATTTCGATGTTTCGGTCCGCCAAAACCAAAACTTTGCCACGAATGTTACAAGTTTTTCCGGTCCGGATATGAATTTTAGTCTGAAACGGTTTTCTCCCTTTTCGGATAGTCAAACAACCGGTCAGGATGAAAAGTGGTACGAAACCATTTCGGTTCGCTATCAAAACACCTTTGACTCTAATTATGACTTTCAACCCACCGCCGGCGATTCTGCCGACGTCAATTGGTTCGAAGCGCTGCTCGATCCCACTAAATATCGCGAAGCAACCGGGGAAACAGACCATTACAAATACGGCTTTCAACAAGATCTTGACCTGAGCATGAATCAGATCATTCCCAGCCGATTTCTCAATGTAAGTGCCAGTGGCAGCCTCACAGAGTACTGGGTGCCTACTACCACCCGAAAATCATTTAATCCCGATTCTAACCGTGTAGAGGAACGTCAGGAACGTGGATTTACAACGGCACGTGATTTTAACACCAGCCTCAATTTTTCTACGACCCTTTACGGGATGATGAATGCCAAGCTTGGTAATATTGAAGGAATTCGTCACACCCTGCGCCCCTCGATATCTCTGAATTATCGTCCTGATTTTAGCACTGATTTCTGGGGATATTACCGCGAGGTGCAAACCGACACTACAGGTAATACTGAAAAGTATTCTATTTTTGAAAACGAAGTTTTTAGCGGTCCCGGTCAGCGTGAGCAGCGATCTATAGGATTTAGCCTGGATAATGTTTTCGAGGCAAAAAAAGTAGAGCGCGATTCTACCGGTGAAAAAAAAGAAGACGTTATTCGACTGATAGATCAATTCAATATGAGCTCTAGCTACAACTTTGCCGCGGACAGCGTAAAGCTTGCTGACCTCAACACCTCGTTACGGGCCAGCATTTTGCCCGGCCTTAGCATTAATGCCAAGGCTAACTTTAACTTTTACGACAGAGACGACCAAGGGGCAAAGGTGGACGATTTTCTTATACAAACTGATAAAAAACCACTCGAACTTACCTCCTTTTCTACCAGCACCAGCTATTCGGTAAATTGGGGCGAAGGTGGATTCCAGGCAAACGACAAAGAACCGCATTATCCCCAAAACTACAACCCGCTGAACCAGAATATTTTCCATCCCGTTGATCCCCATTTTAACACCCAGCCGGTCCGTGATTTCAGTTCTCCGCTTTCCTTCTCTGTTGATTTTAGCTATCGCTGGAACCTGAATCCTACCGGCGAAAATAATAAATCAGCAACCATCAATGCGCGCAATATTAATCTTAAGCTGACTCCCAAATGGGATTTCCGCACCCAAATTGGATACGATCTCGTTGACGGAGAATTTACTCCCTCTCAGTTTTCGCTAAATCGTAATCTGCACTGCTGGGACCTATCCTTTACCATGAATCCCTTCGGGGATGATCAATATTATTTCTTTTCGCTGCGTGTAAATGCGGGACAATTACAAAGTATCTTCCAGAAGTTGCCCGGACTCAACAACCTCGAGCGCTCTTCAAGCAGCAGTGGTCGCCGTCCCAGTGGTTTTTAATTTCCCCGATTCTCCAGATATTTCACTACGTATTTACCCAGCACATCAAATTCCAGGTTTACCGTATCTCCCACTTCCTTAGATTGCAGATTGGTATGATCATAGGTGTAGGGAATAATAGCCACGGTAAAGGTATTATCCTGCTCATTTGCCACTGTAAGGCTGATGCCATCAATAGCAATACTACCTCGTCCCACAATCAAATTGCTGTATTCTTTAGGATATTCAATCGTAAGCAACCAGTCCGTGCCTTCCTGTTTTATCTTTTGGATGGTTCCCGTGGCATCTACATGCCCCTGAACAATATGTCCGTCGAGTAGCTGATCCGGTCGCAGTGATCGCTCTAAATTTACGTAGTCGTCCTTCTTTAGATCCCCAATATTTGTTTTTCGAAGGGTTTCTTCCACGCTTTGCACAGTAAATGTTTTGTCATCACAGGCGGTGGCCGTATGGCATACCCCGTTAATGCTGATGCTCTGATCAATGCTTACCTCCTCCGCAAAATCAGATGCAATGGTTATTTCCTTGCCGCCTTTCAATGATTCTATGATCTCAATAGTTCCAATTGATTTTATAATCCCCGTAAACATAAAAAGTGATGTTGTTTGCTAAATTTAAATTTTACTACAGATACCCAGTAAATAGTAGATCTTTACCGACCTGACGCCACTGCACATCACGGAATTCCATTATTTCCGCCATCCGGTTGATACCAACACCCATAACAGATTTAGTTCCCCCGCCCAGTATTTTGGGAGCAATAAAACATTCCACTTTATCTACCAGCCGCCGGCGTAACAACGCCGATGCCAGATTCTGTCCGGCTTCAACCAAAATAGAAGTAACCGGTACATGGGCCAACTCACGCATAGCTTCATCCAAATCGGTATGTCCCTCTTTTTCGCCTACCAACAGTGTTTTCCCACGAAAATAATCCGACTGCAGCATGCTTAACATCGGGTCTGCTTCATTCTGGAACTTCTGTTTGTTGTGGGTCAGTACAATCGTTTTCTCCTCATACTGATCGGTAAACAAATTCAAATCCTTCGGCAACTCCAACGGTCCGTCAATAACAATGCGCTTGGGCTGACGTCCTTCGACGTGGCGCACCGTCAGCCGTGGATTATCCAACAGTGCTGTATTGCGTCCTACCATCACCGCATCATACCTACTACGCCATTGGTGTACAAAAGCCCGCGACTCCGGACCGCTAATCCACTCTGAATCACCGTCGGGAGCGGCAATATACCCATCCAGCGTTTGGGCAATTTTCAGCGTTACAAATGGACGATTATGCTTTTGATAATGCAGAAAAAACTCATTCAATCGTTCAGCTTCTTCTTCCATTAATCCTACTTCGACCTCAATATCATGGTCGCGAAGATGCTGTATTCCCTTACCGGCGACTTTGGGAGTAGGATCCTCCATTGCCACCACTACCCGAGCAATAGGCAAGTCGGCAAGCATCTCACAACAGGGAGGAGTATTGCCGTGATGGGCACAGGGTTCAAGCGTAACATACACGGTGGCTCCCTTAAGCTGCTCAGGGTTTTGTACAGAATCAACAGCATTTTTTTCGGCATGTGCCTGCCCGTACTTTTCATGGTACCCCTGCCCGATTTTTTTCCCATCAGCAGAAATAATGACGCAGCCCACCTTTGGATTAGGAGAAACATAACCCGCACCACGCTCGGCAATTTCAAGCGCGAGCTGCATCCATTTTTTATCTGACTTGCTCATATATCATTAACCTATATTTGTGATGGCTGCAAAATATTCTCAAACAAAAAAGGGCAAGAAGCGTTCCTTCTTGCCCTTTTCAATAACATTTTTACTAATTATTATCCGCGCAAAAGCCGGGCTCGGTTATCATCAATATCCGCTTCTTCCTTAAGCTGATCGATCCAGGTATTCATAAATGTTTCACTTTTCTTCTGTTGCAGCTCGCGACGAATTTCCTGCCGTTGATCAGAGCTCAATTCATCAAGATCAGCCTCATAAAGTTTATCCAACTGAACAATAAAGGCTGCTGAGCTGCCTCCAATGGGTGAAGACTGGGCCCCTTCAGAAAGACCAAATATTGCACCTACCACTTTGGGTTCACGTCCTGCCCCTTCAAGGGAATTATCACTTTTTTCCAGCGACTCTACTATCATTACTTCTTTACCGGCAGCCTCGGCAAGGCTTTCCATATCATCGTGCTGCTGGCGCAACTCATTAATGCGTTCAACCACCTGCTGCTTGCGCTTTTTGTTGGTCACTTCCGTCCTAACCTGTTCCTTAACCTCATCAAAAGGTTGGGGACCTTCAGGAGTAATTTCATCCACTTTAACCACTACAAATTGTTCGGTTAACTCTATAGGATCTGAAATTTGTCCCTCATGAGAAGACTCCAAAAAAGTCATCACCTGCTGACTTTGTCCGATTCCGGAGATAAAATCAGTACCTTTGGTAGCAAGACCTTCGCTAACTTCGAGATCGCTACGCTCTGCTTCTTCATCAAAACCATCTTCCTCAGCATAAAAGCTAAAATCATCTGCTACTTCAGCCTGGGCATCAATAGTAGCAATAGGATCGGCGGTAATATCTCGACTAAACACCAGGAAGCGAACTTCGTTCGCCTCATCCGGTAATCTTTTAAGCAGAAACAAACGCCCGCCATCTTGAATTACATCCGTTATTTCTCCTTCTGCAACATCCAACACCGGTTTATACAGTTCGTTTATCTCATCGCTGGTAGTTGACTCTACGCTATATTCAGTGCTCGACTGGTGGCGATTAAAGAATGAAGAATCCTCCTCTGCATCCGCAAACTCTGATTTAAGCCGTTCCATTTCGTCAAAAGTACGGGTAGTATCTTCACTTGTTGGCGACTTATCGAACGTCACATACCTAATGCGATACGACTCCTTCCGGTTATACTCATCCTGATTATCTTCGTAATATTCGCGAAGCTCATCATCGGAAACAGAAATGTCACCCTCCTCAACCTCAGAATAGGGAAACCGAATATAGGAAACGTCAGCCCGGGTATTATTGCGGACATATTCCTGCTCAACCTCGTAACTGCTTACATCCATCGCCGACTGCAGGTAATTATTCATTTTCTGCTGCTGACGCTTTTGACGCATCTGCTGCTCTATGGAAATAAGCATTTCTTTATTTTCAGGCGCTTCTACCCACGATTGCAGTGCTACCCGGTCAATCGTTCCATCCTCACTCGAAAAGTTTTCACGAATAATTTGATCGGGATTCGGGCCGGTAATCATATCCACCACTTCCTGATTGGTAACATTAATGCCCAGATCATCCATCTTTTGCTGCAACAGTCGGCTGTTTACCAAATCATTCCATGCCTGCTGTTCGTATTGGGCACGAACTTCCGGAGTCATCGAATTACCTGTTTGCTGAGAGTATTGCTGCGTATAATACTGCAGGCGATTATTATACTCTTCCAGCTCGATATTTTCACCATTTACAGCTCCCAGGTTACGTGGCCCCTGCTGTATCACATCAAACATATTGGTATCAGCCAGCATCCATAACACTCCGAATGAGAAAATAAGTATCCAGAGAATAGCTCCGGTACTATTCCTCATTTTGTCCATTACACCCATAAAATCCTCTTATCTACGTCTAAATTGGTTCAAAAATAAAAATTCTTTCAACAGTTTATAAGCCTCCAAATATACAAGAAGGCAGTACTAAGAGCAATCTGACAAAGCCGAAAAATATTAACGTGCTTATATAAGATAAGATTGTAACAGCACCTTCTTAGCCGGTTGTCTAAAACACCTCAATAAGTCGCATGTTTTTGAGATATTTTTGTGGATCCTCGTTGATATTTTTAATCAGCGAATCCATTTCGCCAGTAAGACTTTCGAGATTATCATACAAACCCGGATCGTTAACCATTTTACCAAGGCTCCCTTCGCCCTCATTTATTTTTTTGAGAATAGAACGCAGTTCGCTATTAGTATTATTCAAATCCTTGCTCAAGAGTTCAAGCTCATTGAGCGTCTGATCCATCCCTGTTATCACCGAATCAATTTGCGATTGATTGTTGGTACTTACCGTATCAAGGTTGGCAAAAAAGCGTTCGGCGTGGTTTATCGTCGATTCCATTTCGGCCCGTTTATTTTCAAGCAGTGTTGAAATGTTATCTGAACTGGAATTAACGTTTTTCAAAACACTGTCGATTCTTCCTTTTGTATCCTCATCCATTACATCATTAAGCTGTGCAAGAAAGGAGTTTAGCTTTTCAAAAGAAGCAGAAACATCCTCGCTGATCTGCTCTCCCTCATCTTTAAAGGTTTCCATCATTCCTCCTCGGTATTCCCCTTCGATGTATTCTCCGTACTTAAGTATCTCATCAGAGTCCCCGCGCCGAATTGTGATTGCTTTTTCATCAAGCAAACCCGAAGATTCCAGATACGCTACCGAATTTTCTGGAATATCCACGCCAAGCTCAAAACTGAGCGTTACATCAACGCTATCTCCCCCAGCCAGTTCCATCTTTTTAATTGAACCAACCTTTACCCCGTTTATATAGATATAATTGCCCGGAGACAGGCCATCAGCCCGTTCAAAGGTTGTGTACAATACCTCAGATTGACGGAAAACGGGTAAATCACTCATCAAGCGATAACCGATAAAACCTAATACAATCGCTGCTAAAATTGTTAACGCAACTTTTAACTCATTACTAATCTTCAAAATAACTCCTAATAATTAATTTTTTATTTGATACTCGCTTGCCGTAACAAAATCCATTAGTTGTTGGTTATTGCTCTGCCGCATTTCATCAACCGTACCATACCAGCACAACCCCTGATCTTCGAGAAATGCCACCTTTTCGGCGATCTCAAGCACACTATGAATATCGTGTGTAACAACGATAGATGTAATATTTAAGTTATCGGCCATTGATATTATCAGCTTATTGATCTCAGAGGATGTCTGGGGGTCAAGTCCTGATGTTGGTTCATCATAAATTAGAAAATCCGGTTCCAAAATTGTAGCCCGGGCCAATGCCACACGGCGTCGCATACCACCCGAAAGTTCCGCCGGTGATTTGGGTCCCGTGCCTTCAAGGTTTACAATGCTAAGAGCTTCTTCTACTTTGTGAATAATCTCATCTTCGGTAAGATCAGTGAAATAGCGAAGGGGAAAGGCAATATTCTCGAACGTATTAAGAGAATCAAATAGTGCTGAGCCCTGAAATAATACTCCAAAACGCTGCCGCATTTTCCGCAAGGCGATATACTCCAATTCAAAGATATTTTTACCATCAATAATAACCTCTCCGGAATCGGGATATATTAAAGCATTCAGATGCTTAACCAAGACCGATTTTCCACAGCCCGAACGCCCAATAATAGCAACCGTTTCGCCATCTTCAATGTTAAACGAAACGTCTTCCCAGACAAGGAGAGAGCCAAAACTTTTTGTGAGATTGCGTATCTCTATCATTTTTTTACTTCAAATCTTATAAAAATACTGCGGCCAGTACAAAATCAGCTAATAATACGTAAATACAGCTTAAAACCGTAGCTTGCGTGGTACTGTTTCCTACTCCCTCGGCCCCGCCGGTAGCATAATATCCCTTAAAGCAGGAGACCGAGGTAATGACGTAACCAAATACAAATGCTTTAAGAATTCCAAAAGTTACGTCCCAAGGATAAAAGAATTCTCGTGCGCCCTCCATAAACTCGGCAGGTGGAATTGCCCCGGAAAGTGCTCCGGCGACAACACCGCCCGCAATACCGGATATACTGGCGAAAATATACAGGATGGGAAACATAATTAATCCTGATAATACCCGCGGCAACACCAAAAAGGAAACCGAATTGAACCCCATCGATTCGAGGGCATCAATCTGCTCACTGACGCGCATGGTTCCCAACTCAGTAGCGATGCGAGCGCCTACTTTACCGGCCAGCACTAAACTCGTTATCACCGCAGCCAGCTCAATAAGCAGAGATTCCGAGGTAATAGCTCCGATTACAGAAATAGGAATAAATGCAACTTCAAGCTGGTAGGCTGTCTGAATGGTCATAACAGCACCCGTAAAAACACCCGTCAATAAAACGATGGGTACCGATTCATAACCGATTTTTAAAAGCTCGTTAACCAAGTTTTTCTTATAGGTATTAACCTCGTATAACGAGCGCAGCGACCTGTATAACAACAGGCTATACTTTCCTAATTTTTCTAATGCTTCCATATATCAAGTTGTGCTAAAAGAACCTTGGAAACTATTAAATTTATCGGTGGTTGTCATTTCAAACGCGCTAATTTTTAGACTATATTAACCCGTGCAGAATCAATTTAAGCCACAAAAGGTATATGGGCCCCTTTTATAACGACATTATCGATAATTTAATAGTGCTTAGAATTTCAATTGCACTGTCTATTTTGGTGGTTGTATTCTTCATCGGTTCAGTGGGGTACCATTTTATTGAAGGAATGACCTTTTTTGATGGGTTTTACATGACATTCATCACAATCACTACCATCGGTTTTGCCGAGTTGGCAAACCTTTCCCAGACTGGGCGTATTCTTACGATGTTACTATTTGTTATGGGGATTGGTGTGATCTCCTATATCGCATCTCAAACAACACAGCTGATATTTGAAAGTGAAATTTTTAGGATTAGAGCTATGAAAAAGCAACTCGAAAAGATGGAACAACATTATATTATTGCAGGCTATGGACGTATTGGCCACCGCATTGCCGAAGTACTCCAAGATGCGGACATCCCCATTGTTGTTATTGACAATAGGGAAAGCAGCATTGAACGGGTTAAAAATGACAAGTTGTTATACGTTGCCGGTGATGCCCAAGATGAAGAAGTGCTCAAACAGGCAGGAATTGAACGTGCCAAAGGACTAATTTGTACATTATCCCGAGATCAAGACAATGTATTTGTCACACTTATTAGCCGCGAGTTAAATTCAGATATCTTTATTCTTGTGCGAACAAACCATCATCATAATACCAAAAAGATTCTGCGGGCCGGTGCTGATAAGGTAATTTCTCCCTACGAAATTGGGGCTGATCGCATGGCTAATGTTATATTACGTCCCAATGTTGACCAGTTTATGGATAAGATTTTGGATGGTACCACCCAAGATCACGTATTTGATGAGGTTAAAGTATTTGAAGGGTCTGAATTAGCTAATAAAACCTTGCAGGATGCACAAATTCGTCAAAAATATTTTGTGGTTATTATTGCAATTATCCCAGAAAACGAAGAACAAATACAGTTTAACCCAGGTAGTGATGATAAAATATCAGTGGGCGATTCGCTGATTGTGCTTGGTGACTTTGAACGCATTAAAGAGCTTAGGGAGAAAGGATGCAAAGATTTTCGCACGCTCGAAGAACGCGTTTCCAAACATGATTTTATGAACAATATAAATTCCTCAAAAACCAATATTCATTCTATATGATACGATATTTAACAGCCGGTGAATCACACGGCCCGCAGCTTACAGGCATTATTGAAGGCATGCCGGCAGGGTTATCCATCACTGAAGATGAAATTGCCCTACATCTGGCGCGGCGCCAAAAGGGTTATGGGCGCGGCGGACGAATGGCCTTTGAAAAAGATCGCGCGGAAATTTCTTCGGGCGTTCGCTTCGGCAAAACCACGGGCGCACCCATTGCCCTGCAAATGCCCAATCGCGCCCACCAGAAGGATGACTCCAACTGGCCCAAAGTCTTAGCCAAAGAGGGCAACGGCGAAGACGTTGAAAAAATAACGGTCCCTCGTCCCGGCCATGCCGACCTGACGGGCGTGCAAAAGTATCGGTATGATGATATTCGTCCTGCCATTGAGCGATCCAGTGCCCGCGAAACGGCCATGCGCGTGGCCTGCAGTTCTGTCGCCCGAAAATTCCTGAAGCACTTCGGCATCGAGATTGGCGGACATGTTACTCGCATCGGAAGCGTCGGCTACGAAAATTCCTGGGAAGACGTGCGTGAAATTGCCGATCCGCTGGCTAAACAGGGAGCAGAAACCATTTTTGAAAAATCTGATGAATCGCCGGTTCGATGTCTTGATGAAGAGCTTACGCAGGAAATGCGGGACCTCATTATCAAGCGCCGCAAAGAAGGCAGCTCACTTGGCGGACATTGGGAAGTAGTGGTTACCGGTCTGCCAGAGGGTCTCGGGAGTTTTGTCCACTGGGATCGCAAGCTCGGTGGTCGGCTCGCACAGGCCGTTATGGGAACCCAGGCCATGAAAGGAGTAGAAATCGGCCAAGGGTTTGAATCTGGTCGACGACATGGACAGGTAGTACATGATGAAATAACATATAAGAATGATTCTTTTAAACGCAAAAGTAACCGTATGGGCGGACTCGAAGGCGGCGTAACGACGGGTATGCCCCTGATTATTCGCGGCGTGATGAAGCCTATTCCAACGATGCTTACCCCTATAGATACGGTTGATATCGAAACCAAGGAAAAGAAAGATACCCGCTATGAGCGATCCGATGTGTGTGCCCTGCCACGAGCTATTGTAGTGATGGAAAGCGTTATTGCTCCCGTATTAGCCAACGCCTTTTTGGAAAAGTTTGGCGGAGATTCGATCAAAGAAATCCAAGAGCGATATACACCGTAATCTACTCAAACAAGCTGTGATAGATGAACACAATTTCTGTATCTTATTAACGGAACATAAAATACCATAGCAAGCTTTAACGTTATCGTAGGCAGGTGATGAGTTCAGATCAACAAGAAAAAATTAAACAGCTGGCCCGACAGATTAAAAATAATCCCGGTGATTCGTTTTCGAAATTTGCCCTTGCTTTGGAATTCCGCAAGCAAGGGGAGTTCAAAAAGGCTCGTATTTTATTTGAGGATATTCTTTCGAGCGATCCTGAGTATGTGGGCGTCTATTATCACTTGGGAAAATTGTACGAGGCGTTAGATCATTTATCAGAGGCCCAAAAAATGTATCGAAAAGGAATTAAGGTGGCTTCGAATCAAAATGAACAGCGTACTGAAAAAGAACTCAAAGAGGCCCTGATGCAAGTAGAAACAGAAATTCAAGAACGATCGAGCTAAAGTATGATATATTTTTCGAAATCACTTTTGTTACTGGTCGGTTTATTTTGCCTGTCAACAACGGCCTTTAGCCAAGATGCAACACACACTGTTAAACAGGGCGAAACGCTGTTCAGTATTGCCAGTGAATATAATGTTGATGTTCAAAAAATACAGGAATGGAACAATCTTGGGGGTAATGAGCTTTCTGTTGGTCAGACGCTGCTCATTAAAGAACCCTCGTCAGATACCGCCATCACGCATACCGTACAAAACCAAGAAACACTTTTTTCTATTTCAAAGCAGTACAATGTAAGTATTGCCGAAATCCAAAACTGGAATGATCTTTCGAGCAACAACCTGGAAGTGGGCCAAGAGCTAAGCATTTACCCGTCCGAAGGCGGTGAACAGCAACAACAACCATTGGTGGTTGAAAAGGACAGCCAGAAGAACAGTTACTATACGGTTAAAAATGGGGATTCACTCTACAGAATTGCTCAAGAACATGATATGAGCATTGATGAGTTAAAATCACTGAATGATCTTGAGGATGATAATATACGGGTAGGCCAACAGTTGACGGTCCGTGGAAAGTCAGCCCCTCCCCCATCGGTAGCAGGTGAGGGTATTGAGTCATCACCTCAGGGAAAGTTTATGGTTCATAAGATATCCGGTGGCACAAAAACGCTCCAAGAGCTGCTCGATAAATTCCGGATGGATGAGCAAGAGTTTCGGGCGTTGAATCCCTCTTCCGATGATGATCGATTTGAGGAGGGTGATGAAATTACCGTGTTGGCTCCCCCCACAAGAACGTACAAAAACCCGTATCTTACCGACACCGACCTTGAAGATCTCGGCTCCACGTCGGTATCGCAATACAGCAAAAGTGAGCGAGGAGAATCAACTACCAGCGGAGAGCTTTATAATCCCAACGAACTTACGGCAGCGCATCCCAATATTTCGTTGGGCTCCATCATCTTCATTCAAAATAAGGACAGCGGCAAAGGCGTGTATGTACGTATCAATGACCGGAATTCGGGCAATGGTCTTAAACTTTCATCTGCCGCCTGGAACACCTTGGCCTTTTCAGGGGATATGCCTACCGTCACTATTTTCCAAAATCAATGAGAAATCCAGCCCACACCGTAAAACGATACTTTTCGGCAACTAATACACTTCTCTACAGCTATCTTATCAGCTTGCCGTTACTGCTGCTCTACGAAATTCTAATATTTATCACCCAGCCCGATGCCGAACAGGCTGTGCGTATATCCGTCGATATTTGGATTAAAACCCTGTTTTCATATTTCAGTCAAGATGTGCTTTCAATTACATTAATTTTTGTAGCCCTATTAGGGATTATCATCCTTTACCGTGAGCGAAAACGCTTAGGCTCTTTAAAGGTAAGCTACTTTTTTACTATGCTTATCGAGGCATCCTTTTACGCCTTCTTCCTTGCCCTTCTTATTACTACGGCCGTAAGCGGACTTCTTCAGATGGTTCAATCATCCCCCTTAGAAAGCCTTACTACCATGCAACAGTTTGCCTTGTCACTCGGGGCCGGGCTTTATGAAGAACTGTTTTTTAGGGTAATTTTGGTTTCTGCCCTACTATTTATCTTTAAAAATATTTTTAGGAAAAAATCTGTCGCTTTCGCAGCCTCAATACTTATAGCAGCCGCTATTTTTAGTCTTGTCCATTATTTAGGGGCAATGGGTGATCCCTTTACATTAGGTTCATTTTTATTTCGTTTCTTGTTTGGGCTGGCCCTCAATGCCATCTATCTGTGGCGCGGATTCGGCATGGCAGCATGGACACACGCTATATATGATCTTATGGTGATTGTCTATTAAAATAATTTTGTAAGACTTTGAATGATTTCAACATCAATAGATTACTCTTAAAACCTTTATTCGTTATAATATTAGTGCAAACTATAAGGTTTATCAGTTAAAACAATTAACGTTTTATAAGCATAATTGATATCATAGGATTTGTTATATTGAACAGAAGAGGAAGTGCTATAAACTAATACAAAAATTGAGCGTAAACTCCTTAGCACTATTTATCATAAATTTTGACTTAACACATAACCGTTAAGCAAACGGGATGGCCGAACTAACCAAAGAAGAAATCCAAAAACAGGAAGATTTCGAGGAAGAGATTGTTCCTCATTTGGATGCTATGTACAACTTTGCGCTACGCCTTACATCAGATCCGAGCGATGCTGAAGATTTGGTGCAAGATACGATTGTCAAAGCCTTTCGGTTTTTCAGCAGTTATGAGAAAGGCACCAATGCAAAGGCATGGTTGTTCCGCATTCTCAAAAATTCGTACATCAACAACTACCGAAAACAATCCAAACAACCTAACCAGGTTGATTACGATGAGGTTTCTTCGTTTTACGAAACGATCCGGGCCGATCGCACCGACACTTCGGATCTCGAAGACAAGATGTTCCGCGAACTTATTGACGATGACATCTCAAACGCTTTGGAAGAACTACCAGAGGATTTCCGTACGGTGGTTTTACTTTGTGATGTAGAGGGCTTTACCTACGAAGAAATTGCCAATATGCTGGATGTTCCTATTGGCACCATTCGCTCGCGGCTACACCGGGGGCGTAACCTGCTTAAAGCACAACTAAAAGAATACGCCGAGAAAAGAGGCTATAAAGAAGATTAACAGACAGCTATGCTTTGGCGGTAGATTCTTTCTGATTTGACCCAACTTTCTGTTCATCCGCTTTTAGAATAATGCGCATCGTTGTTCCTTCGCCCAGCTCCGAACGGTGTACATAAAGCTTTCCATTGTGATACTCTTCGATAATTCGTTTCGTCAGGCTTAGTCCCAACCCCCATCCCCGTTTTTTGGTGCTGTATCCAGGCTTAAAAACCTCTCCATGATATTTTTTTTCGATGCCTACTCCCGAATCTGTAATGTCGATAAACACCTCGTTTTCTACCTGGTGCAATTTTACCGACACAAACGATTTTGTAGTACTGGATTTGATGGCATCCATGGCATTCTTAATCAGATTTTCGAGTGCCCATTGGAAAATATCGGTATTCACTTTCGCATGCACGCCAGAATCAATACTGCGAAGCACATCCACATTTTTACCCAGCTGTGGCAACCGCTGCTCCATATAATCCATCACATCCTCCAAAATGGGCTTCAGTTTCTGCCGGCTAAGCTCAGGCTCAGATCCAATTTTATTAAAACGTTCGGCCACCCCCCGCAAGCGCGTAATATCATTTTCCAACTCATTACAGATACGCTGCGTAAAATCGTCTTCTTTTTCTTCGCGAAGCAGCTCCACCCATCCGTATAAACTGGACAGCGGCGTCCCCAACTGGTGTGCGGCCTCTTTGGTCATGCCTACCCACAGGTTGGATTGCTCTGACCGGGCAATCGCCCGATAGCTTATAAACCCGATCCCCAACAGCAAGGCCAGCAAGCTCAGCTGTATATATGGAAAATAGCGCAGATAGCGCACCGTGGGGCTTTCCCCATAATACACATACTGTGTCTGTGAATACTCTTCATCTCCCAACTCTATTTTGATGGGTTCGTGCATGGCAGAAAACTCATCAATAAGCTCTTGATCGAGCGGCTCCTCAACGTGATTGGAAAAAATGATCTCACCGCGCTCATCAACAATAATGCGGGGCACCTGGAAACGCACCTCACTAAGTACAATTTCTTGGGTCACAAAGGTTTGTGATGCTCGGTCGGCCTCCGCTTCTTCAATCATTGAAATAATGCGATCAGGAACCGATGCATTATTTCGCAGATAACGAGAAGCCTCAAGCAAATTCTGGCTGATATCTTCTTGGGTGGGATTGCTGGTGTACTCAATGGCCTTCGCCCAAAGCTCTATACCCGAACGCTCTTGGGTAAGTATCCGGTTGACTAAATACTGATTATAGGCATACGACCCAATCCCCAAAAGGATAAACAACACCAACAACACAATGTTGATTCTGTTAGATGTAAGTTGAATTCTCATACCTAAACGGATAGAATAAGTAACCTCTTAAATATACTGCTCACATATTTTACAAAATAAAAAAGGCATCACCGAATGGATGATGCCCTGAAACTAAATATTTATCAAACTTAGGCCGAGGCTTTACGCTTTTCATATACGGGTGGCGCTTCATCAAGAACCGTTTCCCGCGTAATCACACAGCGTTCGATATTGTCCATTGACGGCAGCGTGTACATAATATCCAACATAGAAGATTCCATTATAGAACGCAGTCCACGCGCGCCGGTGCCTCGTTCCAGTGCTCGTTCAACAATCTCTTCAAGAGCGTCTTCTTCAAAAACGAGTTCGACACCCTCCATCTGAAAAAGCTTTTTATACTGCTTTACGAGTGCATTTTTGGGCTTCACCAATATTTCGATCATCGCATCTTTATCGAGCTGATGCAATCCCGATATCACCGGTAGCCGACCAATGAGCTCGGGAATCAATCCGAAGCGTTGCAGGTCGTGGGCTTCCACGTGCGTAAAGATATCGGGATCATCTTTATCGAATGTCACCTGTTCTTCGGAATGAAATCCAAGTGAGCTTACCGACAAGCGTTTTGATATAATCTCTTCGAGTCCACTGAACGCACCTCCACAAATAAACAGAATATTTGAGGTATCAACTTGAATAAAGCTCTGCTCGGGATGCTTGCGTCCGCCCTTGGGAGGAATATTAGCAACGGTTCCTTCCAAAATTTTTAGCAGTGCCTGTTGTACCCCTTCCCCAGAAACATCACGGGTAATAGAAGGGTTATCGCTTTTGCGGGCTACTTTATCAACTTCATCGATATATACAATGCCGCGCTTGGCTTCTTCAACATCGTAATCAGCAGACTGCAGCAAGCTCGACAAAATACTCTCTACATCTTCGCCTACATAACCAGCTTCCGTAAGAACAGTGGCATCAGCGATAGTAAAAGGCACATCGATAATATTGGCCATAGTGCGGGCAAGCAGCGTCTTACCACAACCCGTAGGACCAAGTAAAATAATATTACTTTTTTCTACTTCCGTATCATCAAATTCGTCACCAAGATCTGAGCTGATGCGTTTGTAATGGTTATATACAGCTACCGAGAGGGTTTTTTTGGCCTCTTCCTGACCAATCACATAATCATCGAGTTTTGCCTTTATTTCGGCAGGCTTAAGCAGGGGTTTGTATTTCTTTTCCCGCTTATCGGACATTGAGGCCAAGTCACTTTTAACAATACCCGAAGCATCAGCTACACAACGATCACAGATATAGACGTCATTGGGACCTGCAACCATGCTATTTACTTCATGACTGGAACGCCCACAAAATGAACAATGTATATTTTTATCGTCGTTATTGTTTTGATCGCTCATGATCCTCTGCCTGATTTCTTAGTAATTATCCTTCTTTTTTACGCTTCATGATATTATCAACTAACCCATATTCTTGAGCCTCTTCAGCGGTCATCCACTTATTACGATCGGTATCTTCCATTACCTTATCAACAGTTTGGCCACTATGTTCCGCAAGCACCTCACTAATCAATTTCTTGATACGCAAAATCTCCTGTGCTTCGATCTCAATGTCGCTTGCCTGTCCACGCACACCGCCCAGAGGTTGGTGAATCATCACGCGAGAGTTTGGCAACAAATTACGCTTGCCCGCTGCCCCTCCGGCCAACAGAACGGCTCCCATCGATGCCGCCATACCAACACAAGTGGTCGCAACATCACATTTTACGTACTGCATGGTATCGTAGATTGCGAAACCCGCTGAGACCACACCGCCCGGACTGTTGATATACAGATTAATATCCTTTTCAGGATCCTCTGATTCCAAAAACAACATTTGTGCCACAATAGAACTTGCTACCGCATCATTAACCGGCGTTCCCAAAAAGATAATCCGATCTTTAAGCAGGCGCGAATAAATATCAAAAGCCCGCTCCCCACGTTCCGTCTTTTCGACGACCATAGGCACCAGGTTATTATTCTGGATTCGATCTACATCGGCAGAACTATTTGGCATTTCATACAATGGTTGATTTTCCATAAAAATATCAGAGCTAAAATTTATTCAATACTTCTGTTTGGCTTAGGCCTTAATTTTTTCGTCGTGCTTTTCTTGATAAGTTTCTTTATCAATTTCGTTGATTTCAACCTCATCCTTCAACCTGTCAAACACCTTGTCTTCGCGAATGCTATTTCGCAGACTCTCTAACTGCTGCGGATTTTGTGCAAACATATTCCGCATTTGATCAACACCAATACCATAACGCGATGCTTCGGCCTCTAAGTGTTGATCTATATCTTCGGGTTTTATCTCGATATCGTCAAATTTTTCTTGCAGCTTCTCATTAAGAAAAAACCATTTGGCATCACGCACAGCACGATCTCCCATATTCTCCTTGTATTCCTCCTCATCAAAATCAGGTGGAAGCTGACCTTGCGACTGTTGCTTTACCCGTTCAACATATTGATTCTGCACCTGATTCTTAAACACTTCAGGAACCTCAAAATCATGTTCTTCAACAAGAGCATCAATGATATCGTTCTTAAATAAGTCGTCTGCAGACTGATCGTAGTAATCTTGTATCTTGCTTCTGATAAGACTCTTAAACTCATCTACATTTTTGGCCTCCTCATTGGATGCCTTTTTGGCAAACTCATCCGTTAAATCAGCCTTATGCAGCTTTTCAACTTTTTTAACGATCAGCTTAAAGCTGTGTGTATGATCATCGTGACCAATTTCTACATCAACTTCGTCGCCTGCTTCATGGCCAAGAAGATCATCTTTAAACTGCTCTGATTCCTCCTTGGTCAGATCGATCGTTTCTTCCGTCTTATTCTCCTCTTCGGGCTCCCCGTCTTCATCCAAAGGAATGGCATCTGCAGTAACACGGGTTTCTTCAGTTATTTCTTCTTCAACCTCTTCCCAGTTTCCCTGCTGCTTTAACTGACGATCAATCTCCTCCTCTACTTCCTCTTCGGTAACATCGTGTACCAGGCGATCTACATTAATGTTGCCTAAGTCAGCCAACTCAAAGTCTGGACGTGCACCAATTTTAAACTTGGCCTCCAGCTCATCATTCTCCCAGTTGAGCTCAAGCATCTGGCTTTCGCCCACAGGCTCATATTCAGGCACAACCTCTTTTTCAAAAACCTCCTGAACGTATTTGCTAACCTCCTCCTGCTCGATCTCATCCCCAAAGCGCTTGCGCACAATCTTCAGGGGCACTTTACCTGGACGAAAACCGGGCATATTAATTTGTCCGCGATATTTTTTGAACGCCTCCTTAAACTTGGGCTCCAGATCCTCGCGGTTGGCAGAGATAATTAACTCTTTATCTACAGAGGTGATGTCATTGACTGTTATTTCCACAGAACTACTCCAAAAAGTGTTTTATTAGAACGGTAAATGAATAAAAAAATAGTGTGTACGAGAGGGGGGACTCGAACCCCCACGCCTAAAAGGCACTAGATCCTAAATCTAGCGCGTCTACCAATTCCGCCACTCTCGCAGGTACTCCACCAATCCAGCAATATTAAAAGCATTTACCAGATTTTGAGAGTCTCGAAAAATATGGCTTTTTTCCTCTGATTTCAACATCAATAATGAAGATAAAATTTGATGGAAGGGCTATGAGTCATTACAGCATTTTTGTAATTTCCGGATTCCCAACTAAACACCAACCTTGATGACCGCCAACCATGTTTTACAACTTACGCTTGGTTTATATCACCACAAAAGATAAGCAAGAAGCTAAATCGATCGGCAAAAAGCTGGTAAAAGAACGACTGGCCGCCTGCGTTAATATTGTTGATGGGATGGAAGCCATTTACCGGTGGAAAGGCGAAATTGTGGAAGAGTCTGAAACTATCCTCATTGCTAAAACGCCCTACCACAACGTTAAAGATCTTACCGAGCGTGTAAAACAACTTCACAGCTATGAATGCCCGTGCATTATTTCACTACAGCTAACCGAACAGGAAGGCAACGAAGAATACCAGCAGTGGTTGATCAAAAACGCTCAAAAGCAAGAAATCGACTACGAAGTTGAGGACATGTAAATAGCTTCCCGGTCGTCCCTTATCGGTGCAGCCCGCATTCGGTTTTCCCAAAGTTGGTCCACCGCCCGTCGCGACCCTGCCCCGGAGCCGTACAGTGCGTGCAGCCCACAGAATGGTACCCTTCATTTTTCAAGGGATGCACTGGCAAACCATGTACTTCGATGTATTCTTCTACCAATGCTCCGTTCCAATCAATAAGAGGATAAAATTTAATCAACTCGTCGTCATCATCCATAATGGGCAAGCTGTTACGGTGACGATTCTGAAACCCAATTAATCCAGACATCCACACTTTATACTTCCCCTTCACGCGATCAAGTGGCTCAACCTTGTTGATTTCGCAGCACTTGTCAGGATTTTCTTCCCACAGCTCATCTTTATACGTATCGGTATGACGAGACGGTTCAGGACGCAAATCAATAACATTAAGATCGAGCAGGCGACGTAACCTATTTTTGTAATCGAGGGTCTCCTCAAAATGATATCCGGTATCAATAAAATAGATCGGGCAATCGGGCTTTATCCTGCTTACCAAATGCAGCAACACCGCCGAAGTAGTACCAAACGACGATGTAACAAGCACATCCTTAAAGGAATTAAAAACTTGTGCTACCCGTGCATCGACTATTTTTGTCGATAACGATCGATTTATTTTTTCTTTATTGACGAGATACATATAGATTCACATTTAATCCTCAATTCAAAACAACCCACAATCTAACAGTGAGCGTCCTAAAAGTCGAACGGAAAAATCACCTTTGTTGGGCAACTATTCAACGTCCCAAATCTCATAACGCCATCAATTTTGCCGTTATGGATGCATTAGAAAGCCTGCTCGATGATCTGGAGTCAAATAGCGATATCCGCTGCCTTATTTTAACGGGATCAGGCGAAGAAACCTTCATTTCGGGCGGCGACCTTCGGGAATTCCACACTATTAAAACGGCCGAAGAGACTAAACCCATGGCTAAACGGATGCTTTCTATTTTAACTCGCTTTGAAAAACTGCCTTGCTGGACCATCGCTGCGATCAACGGGGCAGCCTATGGCGGAGGATGTGAAATCATGCTGGCCTGCGATTTCCGGTTTGCGGCATCACACGCCACCTTTGGTTTTACCCAAGGCAAATTTTACCTGCCTCCCGGCTGGGGCGGACTTACCAGATTGGTAGAAAAAATGGGACGATCTACTGCCCTTCTCTGGCTGGCCGAAGCAAAAATTGTTGATGCCAATACGGCTTACAAGCACAATCTTATCAACCATATTATCGAAAACAACGAATTTCAGAAAAGGGTTGAAGCCAAGGCTCAGCGTCTTATCAAAAATGACCGGAAGTTCATTAAGAATCTTAAAAGCAAAGCTATGAAACTAACGCAAGCACGATGGAAGGCTATCAGCGCCGAACTGGATTCTTTTGCTGAATTCTGGGAAAGTGATCTACACCAGCAACGGGTGCAAAACTTTTTGAACAGGCGGTAATCGCTTTACTCGATTGCCTCCCATATGTTCTACGACGCTACTCTTTTACTTTATCACGAAGTAGCATTTTGGTTTCGTACCGATCGCCCTTCCGAAACAGCTCTATCCGCATCGAATCGCCCTCCTGATATTCTCGAAAAAGCGCTTCAGCGTGCATCTTACTTTGGACACGATCCTCACCAATTTTCAAGATGATATCTCCAGGCATAATACCTGCTTCAAAAGCCGGACCATCTTTGTTAATGCTATTTACAAGCAGCCCGCGTGTAGCTGGCAAGTTATATTTCAAAACGAGTTGACGCGTCATCTCTACGGTACCCATACCGGGATCAAAGGAAAGTTCAACCTTACCCGAAGTCGAAAGCTGATCAATAATTTTTTGCACCCTATTGCTTGGGATGGCAAATCCGAGCCCCACATTTCCACTGCTGGTTCCCCCAGTAAAAATGAAGGTATTCACCCCAATAACTTTTCCATCGCTGTCAACGAGCGGCCCCCCGGAATTACCCCTATTTATCGCTGCATCGGTCTGTATCATATCAATATACACCCGGGGCTCGTTGGGATTGGGTCTAAAATCCCTGTTAATCGCACTAACCACTCCCACCGTAACAGATGGTTTTGCAGATTCAAACAATCCAAATGGATTACCTACCGCCAATGACCATTCTCCAACCAAGATATCATCGGAATTTCCAAATTCAACTGCGGGAAAGGTACGGTCGGCATCAATTCTTAGAAGAGCCAAATCGGCCAGCTCATCTTCACCGAGCACTTCTGCCTCATACTCCGATCCATCGGGCAAAGATACCACCACCCGCCGAGCATGCGAGTTGGCCACATGCTGATTGGTTACCACAAGTCCGTTCGGGCTAATAATAAATCCCGAGCCAATACTGCTTACCTCGCGTTCGATGGGAACGGGAATAAATCGATTGTAATATTCATTAAACTCGAGTCGGCGCCCCCCTTGTACCATCTCGGTAACCGTGATACTTACCACCGCTGGACTTACCTTCTCCACGGCCTTGGTTATGGCATTTTCTCTACTGGTACTAACCTGGCTGTTTGTTGTATTTTGTGTTTTTGGTGCTTGCGTGGCCGAATCACTGGCGGATGTTTCTTCGGGGACTACTCTATTGGACATATTCCCTGACAAACTACCCCCAGAGGCTTGGCTTACACTCGTTTTTTGCTCAGGGTCAGAATTGTTCTGATCGATCGAACAGCCTAATGTTGCTAATGCAATCAGGAGGACCGTTATTGTATAAACGGAGCGATTAACCATCAAAATGACTCGTTTTTATTACGACTTATCTACGCTAACAAGCTGTTCAGCACCAATTTCAACCAAATCTTTGATTGCTTTTTCCAGCGGGCCGGGGTGCCAAGCACCGGATGCTTTTTTATGGCCTCCGCCGCCCACTTTGCGAGCCCATTTGTTTACGTCCACATCATTGCTTTTAGAACGCAGGCTCATCTTTACACCGTCTCCGAGTGCTTTAAATAATATAGCGGCTTTAATTCCGGTTACACTTAACGGATATGCCACAAAACCTTCGCAATCATCGTTGGTGGTATTGGTTTCTTCCAGCATTTCTTTGGTAACGTACATAATAGCGATCTGATTGTCCTCAAATAATTCAATCGTGCTCATCGCTTTACTAAGCAGATGAAGCTGATTCAAGCTTTTATTTGAAAACACTTTTTCGGCCACTACATTGGGACGAAAATCACCCAGCCGTAATAGTTCCGAGGCGATATTCATGGTTTCAGGCGTAACACTATCGTATTGCAACGAGCCCGTATCCGTCAAAATGCCGGTATAAAGCGCTTTAGCTACTTTTCCATCAACCTGAGAGATGTCGTTTTGTAAAAAGAGATGGAAAATAAGCTCGCATGTGGATGAAGCCTCTTCAACAGAAATGGTCAAATCAAATCCGTCATGGGGATCGGGATGATGATCAACCATGAACGAGGGCTTAGGATCATCCTGCATGTAATCGGCATAACTGCCAAATCGCTTGGGAGAATTGCCATCGAGCACCAAAAAGGCATCGCATTTTTTTAGCGATTTTTCATCCGGTTTATGGATCGGATAAAAATCAGCGAGCCACTGCAAATTCATGGGCACATCATCGTCATTAAAAGCGATGGCGTCGATACCATTCTTTTCCAGCCATATAGATGCAGCAACCTGCGCACCAATACAATCACCGTCGGGGCGAATATGAGAAAAGACACCCACGGTGTTAAATTCTTTCAGTTTTTGAATGAGTTCTACAAACATAACGGCTTGTTATAGCGCGAAAAATAAGCTTAATAAAATGGTAGTTAGCTTTGAAGAAAGCAATATTTTTTTCGGAGTAAAATCTTACCCCAAATTACTGTATCATTAGATACAAATACCGTTTAAAACGCTAAGGGACAATTTTTAAATGAAATCGATTCTTATTCTCTGCAACGGCTGTCCGCCAACACAGAAGCTATTTAACTACTATCGAGCGAACACAGACTACTTTATTGCCGCTGATGGCGGTGCCAATATCGCCTTGGATTTTGGCGTTCAGCCCGATGTTGTTATTGGTGATTTAGACAGTTTTCACGGATCCGACAATGAGTATTTTGAAATCATATTCAAACCAGATCAGGAACAAAACGATCTGGAAAAAGCCCTACACCATGCCCAAAAAGTAAAGGGAACCCATATTGATATTTTAGGAGCCACTGGCCAACGACTTGATCAAACGCTCAAAAACCTCTCGGTGCTAAAACAATTTGATCCCCTATTTCAACAAATTCATATCGTCGATAATTTTGGAGAAACCCAGCTACTACCGCCTGAGTTTTCAGGGCAATTTACTACTGGAACCCAAATTTCCCTTTTCCCCCTGTCCGGGAAAGTAACAGGTATCCGCACCAAAGGGTTAAAATATCCACTCAAAAACGAATCCCTGGAAAATGGTGTCCGCGACGGCTCATCAAACGAGGTGCTCGAAAACCCCGTAGAAATCACCCATAAAAATGGAGATCTTCTCCTATTCGCCAAGCACAACAAGCATTGACCGCTTACCCTTTTCCAGATATATTTTACCCATTTTAATGAACCCGTTTATTTTTGGCTGAACTTGAATTCACATCGCTCGACTGGAGCTTAATCCTAATATATTTTGCCCTGTTGGTATATCTGACCTGGCAACGCGACTGGGAGGAAACCGATGAAGAATCGTTTCTTTTGTCGGGACGAAAAATGAGCTTAGCCGCTTTTGTTGCCACACTTGTATCAACGTGGTATGGTGGAATTTTGGGCGTGGGTGAATTCAGCTATCAAAACGGTATCTCAACCTGGCTTATCCTGGGCTTTCCCTTCTACGTTTTTTCGGCCCTTTTTGCATGGCTGTTGGCCGGTAAAATCCGCATGAATAAAGCGCTCTCACTGCCCGAAGCGGTGGGCAACTTTTATGGAGATACCGCCGGACGAGTTTCAGCCATTCCCATTTTTATTCTCGTCAGTCCTGCCCCGTATATACTCATGCTGGGATTACTCTTTCAATATCTAACAGGCGGGGCCGGCCATTTCTTGTGGTACGCCAGCGCCGTTGCCCTGTTTTCGGTGGCTTACGTTACCTTTGGTGGATTTAGTGCCGTCGTCCACACTGATATGCTGCAAATTGTGCTCATGTTTGGTGGGTTTATCACGCTTATTCTATTCGCCGGGATGGAATTTGGAGGGTTGGGAGAATTATGGGCCACCATTCCCACCAACTACAGAGATATTAGCGGAGGACAGAACCTCCAGTATATTCTCGTATGGTTTTTCATCGCCCTGTGGACGTTCGTCGATCCCAGTTTTCATCAGCGCGCCGCTGCGGCCAAATCCCCAAAAACAGCCAAAAAAGGGATTTTTATTTCTATACTGCTCTGGTCACTTTTCGATTTCCTCACCATTTTTAGCGGTATATATGGCTTTGCTATTTTGGGGGATGCTGTAGCTGAGCCCATCATGGTTTATCCGTACTTGGCCAATGAAATTTTACCCATCGGCCTAAAAGGTTTATTCTTTGTAGCACTGTTGGCCACCATCATGTCCACGCTGGATAGTTACCTGTTTTTATCGGGACAAACCCTGGGCCGTGATTTGCTGGTTAAAATATTCCCCAATATCCGAAATAACACCCTCACCCGGATCAGTACACTGGCCGCGGCTATTCTTGGCATCATTCTTATCATTATTTATCCCAGTGTAATCGACTTGTGGTATGTTATTGGTTCAGTGATGATTCCCGGTCTGCTTATTCCGGTGATGGGCGTTTACCTTCGCTTCTTCACACTCAAAAAGGGATGGGTGCTCCCTACCATGATTGGAAGCATAGGCGTTTCATTACTCTGGTTAATTTTGGGAACCATTACCAGTGAGGGGATCCACGATTACACTTACCTCGGCCTCGAACCCTTTTACCCGGGGGTATTTACGAGCGTTATACTCTGGATCTTGGGAAAAGAAAAAGACGGACATCTGCTTGAAGAAACCGACTTTGCCAAAGACGTATTAGAAGAGGTGGACTAAGTACTTTTCAGGATGTGTCCCAAGTTTAACTTGTGGATGGGGATCAAATATTTCATAGCCATGGCATCTTTTTCGATATTGAGTTCGCCCGTGCGACGGAAATCAACAATGCAGTAGCCCTCAAAAGAACGGACCACCTCACCTATACCATAATACTCTGGGCAGGGACCATAATACACCAGATCACCCAGCTGGATATTATTATCCGCCCTGCGGTTATAGGGATAGATAACCGGCAGTCGGTCAAGTCGATATGGTAGTCGTTTCTTTGTTGGCATGGTGCTAAATATACGGGATTACATTTCCCTTTTTCTAATGACAAATTTTCGGGTATTCCTGTCAGGTGCTTCGATAGAAATCCAAATAACTTCGTGTGGAAGCAGCGATTCAATCCGCTCCGGCCATTCGATAACACTAACTCCGTTGCCGTAAAAATATTCTTCAGCTCCAATTTCCATCGCTTCCTGCGGCGACTCCATCCGGTAGCAATCAAAATGATAAAGCGGCATTTTTCCATAGTATTCATTAATCAAGGTAAAAGTGGGTGAACTCACTTCGTTTTGATTGATACCTAATCCCTGAGCCATTCCTTTAACAAAATGTGTTTTTCCTGCCCCAAGATCCCCGGTAAGGCAAACGATATCTCCAGCCTTTAAATCGGATACAAACTCCCTGCCTCGTGCAATGGTTTCCGATTCAGACGTTGTCATAAATTCTTTTTCCATAACTCGATATTCATCTATAAGGAGCAGGAATATTCCAGTGCTCCCGACCGGATTCCATTACAGCATCGATTTGGGACGTAACGTAGCAATGGGTAAAATCATCTCTTCCATACTTGCCCCCCCGTGCAAAAAGGTATCACGGTAACGATTTTGATACCGGTGGTAATTTGTGGGATAGACGAAGTAGTAATCCTCCTTGGCAATTATATAATTATTGGAATGCCCCGGTGTGGGCAACTTGTATTCGGCGGGATTTTCAATATTAATTGCGGCCTCATCTTTTGATGAAAGGTTACGACCGTATTTATAACGCAAGCTGGTTGAGGTTTCACGATCCCCATAAACCTTGGTATCTCGAAGTGCTCTTACCGCACCGTGATCACTGGTTACCACGATTACCACTTCTTCATCTGCCAGAGTTTTAAAAATCTCGTAGAGCGTAGAATGCTGGAACCAGGTTTTCGTTAACGACCGAAATGCGGGCACATCCGGGGCAATTTCTTTAAGCACCTCCGAATCGGATCGGGAATGCACCAGCGTATCCACAAAGTTGTACACAAACGTACTTAGTGGTACCTGCATATAATTGTGGATATTGTCGGTTACCTTTTGTCCTTCTTCGGTGGTCAATATTTTCTCGTACTTTACATTCTTGTTGATCCCCTTTCGTTTAAGCTGACGCACAAGTAGTTCTTTTTCAAACTTATTGAGCGAACTTTCATCCTCACCCTGACTCCACAGACCCGGGTAAATATCTTCAATTTCAAGCGGAAACAATCCCGAAAAGATAGCATTCCGAGAGTAGGGCGTAGCCGTCGGCAAAATGGAATAGTAAAAATCGGTGTCTATAGAATAATCCTCATTGAGCAGCCTCTGAAACATCAACCATTGATCATACCGCATACAGTCGATCACCAGAAAGAGGGTGCGCTGCTCATTTTTAACGTGCGGTAAAACATACTCACGAACAATATCGTTAGAAAGAGCTGGACGCTGCGGCGTAGATTGACCGAGCCATGATTTATAATTTCGAGCAATAAAACGGCCAAACATCTTGTTTGCTTCGTGGTACTGATCGGCCAATACCTGCCGCAGTGACTCATCGCTCGATTCGAGATCAATATCCCACTGGGTCAGCTGTTTATAAATATTAATCCATTCTTCCCAGCCAGTGCGTTCATTAATCCGACCCGAAATCTCATTAAAATTTCGAAGATATGATTGGGCAAACTTTTCGTTACGAATGCGACGTCGCTCTAAAATTCGTTTGATGGTTAATACAATTTGATTAGGATTGACCGGCTTAATCAGATAGTCCGATATCTTGCCGCCAATCGCATCCTCCATGATCGACTCTTCCTCACTCTTGGTAATCATGACGACGGGAAGTCCCGAATTTATCGTCTTTATTCTGTTAAGCGTGGCAAGCCCGTCCATTCCCGGCATCTGCTCGTCCAGAAAAACAATATCAAAAGTACCCTCTTTGATAAGGGTGATTGCGTCTTCACCGTTGGTTACTGCAGTGACGTCAAAGTCTTTATTCTCTAAAAAAATAATGTGCGGCTTCAGCTGATCGATCTCATCATCCGCCCATAAAATTCGTGTAGCCATCAGGATTCTGTTGCATTAATTTGAATCCTTAAGTTTGATAAATGGCGCCAATTTATCCAATCGTTTTTGGGCAATTCCCTTAATATTTTTCAGATCCTCAACAGATTCAAATTCGCCTTTTTCTTTTCGATAATTAACGATGCGTTCGGCATAGGCTGGGCCAATACCCGGCAAGGTTTGCAAAGTCTTTTCGCTGGCCTTATTAACGTTTATTTTGCCCTCTAAATCGTCTTGGGCTACTTTTTCTGACTCATCCTTATCTTCATCTCGCTGTTTTTCTGACGTAGAATCTTCGGTAGTGGTATCAATTTTTGTTTCGACGATCTCACTTTTTGAAGAAGGGTAGTATTGCTCCATCAGCTTTTCCTCTTCGGCCTCAAGTTGTTCCGTTCGTTCGGCAAACTGTCTATCAAGTTCGTGATAACGGTCTCCATCAAAAGCCACCGATGGCGACAACGCCAAGTTCAATCCCCCTAAAAAAACAAGCAGAACAAGAAGTCCCGTTACCGCCTTTCGCTCACCTGGTGCAACTTTTAGTTTTTCCAGCCAGAAAAATATACGTCTCTTCATTATAGCTCCCCTCTTAATTTTATTTATGCATGTACTATATAAGTATGACCAACACGCTCATAAATCCTTACAAAATTACTCTTGTTTGCAGTCGAAAATAATTCGATGTTTGGCTTCTTATATGGAGACCAGCAAAATATATCACTACAACAATTTATCCATCTCCTACAGCCAGATAGGGATAGAAAACGGCAAGCCATTGGTGATCCTTCATGGCTGGGGCAGCAGTAAACAGGTGATGGCCCCACTGGCGAAACAACTTGCCGACATCCGTGATTGCTACGTGCTTGACCTTCCAGGCTTTGGCAACTCTTCCATCCCCAATCGCCCATGGTCGGTCGATGACTATGCAGATTTAATTCAACAATTTATGCAAGACCTTGAACTTGAAAATGTCGATTTGCTGGTCCACTCGTTTGGGGGACGCGTTGCGCTGAAGCTTTGCGCTCGACCCAATACTAAAGAGTTTATCGACAAAGTACTTATTACCGGTGGGGCGGGGATGAAACCCAAACGAAGGTGGAAGTATTACTTCAAAAAATATACCGCTAAGCTACTCAAAACCCCCTTTTTAATTTTACCTGAAAATCTTCGTACCCAAGCATTGGATTGGCTCCGAAAAACTTCCCTATGGAAATCGTTGGGCTCCAGTGATTACAGCAAGCTTGATGGCGTAATGCGCGAAACCTTTGTCAAAACCGTTACTGAATACCTGGAACCGTGTCTGCCAAAGATTCCCCATGAGGTATTATTGTTATGGGGAGAAAATGACGTCGCGGCACCGCTTTATCAGGCTGAGCGCATGGAGCAGGGTATCGAACATGCCGCGCTGGTAGTTATTGATCACGCGGGACATTACGCTTTTCTGGATCAACCCGCACATTTTGTGCGCATTGCAAAGGCTTTTTTCGAAGGAAAAGCATAAAGCTATTCTGGGAAAAGATTACTACGTCAGTAAAATTAAGTTATCCAATATGTTCTTTCTCAAGCTGACGTTCTTTAAAATCCTCATCAAAATAATTGTACCATTTTCGAAACGGACGAAACGCATTTTCGGGATCAAACGGGCGCTTGAATTCACTCTGGCGACACTCCTCGCTGCAGCAGCCTTCCATCTTACGGGCTCCTTCTTCGGAGCACACAAACAGCTTGTTGCACTCCATATTCGCGCAGTTGATGTAAGTATCGGCCGGCTTGCCAGTGATCTCGCAATGGGCAATGGGCTCCAGGTTATCCTCGTTGACGGGCACTACCAGACGATCATCAAAGACAAAGCACTTGCCCTTAAAATGCTTACCCCCTTCTTCCTTTCCATAGCGTAAAATGCCACCGTGCAGCTGATTTACATCATCCCAACCTTTCTCTTTCATCAATACCGAAAACTTCTCGCAGCGGATGCCACCCGTGCAATACATTAGCACTTTTTTATCTTTGCTTATTTCTTCCTCAACCTGCTCTAACCACTTCGGGAAGTTGTAAAAGTTCTCAACATCCGGAGTTATGGCTCCTTCAAAATGACCAATTTTTGATTCGTAATCATTGCGCACGTCTATCAACACGTAATCATCTTCATTTTCGAGTACTTCTTTCCATTCGTGTGGCTCCAGGTAATTACCACCATCTTCGGGATCAACGCCTTCCTTATGGATAGCTACCAATTCATCGCGCGTTTTGCATTTAAGCTTGGCAAAAGGCACATACTCGCTGGTATCGGTCTTAAAATCGATACCGTCAAAGCCGGGAATGCTCGTTAACGTTTCTTTATATTCAGCAATCTGATCGGGCGTGCCACCAACGGTTCCGTTGATTCCTTCTTCGTTGATATAGATCCTACCCTTAATTCCTAAATCCTTACAAAATTGCTTGTGCTCTTCGCAAAAGGTTTCAGGATCTTCAATGGGCGTAAATTTGTAATAGAGTATTACTTCGTACATCATAAGAATATCAATTTCTTTACTACTGAGACACTACGTGTTGAACTATTTTGCAGATGCCAAAAATAAGGGTAATTTTGCAAGAAATGAACCTCATTTGTCTTAAAATATTGTACTACTAATGAAGTATCTTTGTAAGCTCATTATTGTGAGCTCATTTTTATCATTTTCTCTGATTTCCGTCGTACAATCCCAAGATCGTCCCGAGGGAAAAAGGATTGACCTCCACCAACAAATCGACCGGGCGTATCAAGAGGGAAAAATAACGCTGGATCAACGAGTGCTTTATAAGTTTTTTCCCGCTGATACCAAGGGTAAGCTACCCGACAGTGATGGCATAGATTACGATCAGCCCCTCAAATGCGGTACGCCGGCCACTTCCGATTTTCATCGCTACCGATCTGAATTATCACCGGCCACGATTAGCCAAATTGAATCGCAGTTAGATAGCCCTACCCTTCAGAATTCGGAAACTCATCAATCCGACGATGGATACTTTACCATCCATTACGAAACATCGGGGGAGCACGCCGTACCCCCCGAAGATTCTGACAGCGACGGCGTTCCGGATTATGTCGAGGAAGTTGCCGCAGCCGCCGACTCCTCCTATCGCCATGAAGTTCAGCGATTGGGCTATACCGATCCTATTTCATCGGGGCAGACCTATTATATTTATGTGCAAAATTTAAACGTTTATGGGTTAACAAGCAGTAACACTACTCAACCTAACAGTTCTTACTATTGTGGTAATACAGATGCCAGCACCTGTATTTACGTTGAAAATGACTTTACCGAGGGGTTTCCGCCCAATGACGACCCCGAGGGCGATCAAATTGGAGCAATAAAAGTAACCGTTGCCCATGAATTTAAGCATGCCATACAGTACGAAGCTAGTGAGTGGCAGGGAGAAACAGGCAACTGGTTAGAGATGGATGCCACGCTCATGGAGGAAGTCGTCTATGATAACGTCAACGACTACTATAACTACATCGCCTCCGATAATTCGATCTTTAATAATCCCCAACGTGGATTTTATCCCGGCTCTTATGCCGAAATCACCTGGGCTCTTTTCTTCGAAGAAAAGTTTGGCTCCCAGTTTTGGGTGGATGTCTGGGAAACCATCAAAGATAATTCATTTATTAATATGGTGGATGCCATTACCCAACAGCTGGGAAGTGCTGATTCGTACCATCGAAATTATATCGAGTCTCAACTTTGGCACTATGCTTCGGGCGATAACGCCACTAATCAATTTGGGTTTGAGGAAGCTGCAAATTATCCATCCCCCAGCATCACTGATAATTTCACCGGAGATAATGAAATACCTGACTCCGATTCCCTCAACACTCTATCTGCCAACTATTTTGATGTGGCCCCTTCCCCCTTTCCGGGTAGTGTGGCCTTCAACCTTTCTGAACTGATGAACCCAAGAGCTGGCATGGGCGTGCTTGCTTTTTTTGATGATGGTGACGTTGAGCCGGTCATCCTTTTTGATGGCCAACAGCAACTTGTTTCATACGAGACTGACTGGCAATGGGAGGATGTTGATAAAATTGGTCTTGTAGCCGCAAACGGATCTTATCAACAGCAAACCCAGTATGCGTTTGCCATTCAATCAATAGACCCGCAAGTCGCGCAAGTTGAACAAAATTACCCCAATCCATTTAACGAACAAACAACCATCCGCTACAGTATTACCCAGCAACGTGATGTCCAACTTGAAGTTTTTGATGCTCTGGGTCGAAAAGTGACAACGCTTGTGGACGAGTCCCAATCAAGGGGAATTTATAACGAGCAGTTTGACGGGCGAAGGTATGCTTCGGGCACCTACTTCTACCGACTTATTATTGATGGTGAAGTTACAACCAAAAAAATGACGCTTATTAAGTAGTAAAAACAATTTGGAGTCCACCTTCGAAGTGGACCCCAAATATAATTATCCTCTGTTAATCCAGATATTTGGCCGGCAAAATCTTTCCTTTCACCTCACCAAAGCCAATTCTGTAGTCCCCTGTATCGGCATAGCCAGTCATCGTTACTTCGTCCCCATCTTCCAAGAAGGTACGCGTTTCACCGTTTGGCAATTCAATGGGCTCAGTTCCTTTCCAGCTCAACTCCAGCATGCTTCCGTACGATGATTTTTCTTCCCCGCTGATGGTCCCCGAAGCGTACAGGTCGCCGGGACGAACGTTACATCCCGTGATCGTGTGATGGGCTAATTGCTGCGCAACATTCCAGTAGAGATTTTTAGCGTTGGATGCGCAAATTTTATAAGGCTCCTCCATCTGCACACTTTTCAAATATACCTCCAAATCAATATCAAACGTCCATTTTCCTTCGGACTGTAGGTAGGGCAATGGCTCCGGATCTTGCTCGGGTCCTTCCATACGAAACGGCTCCAGCGCGTCCAGCGTCACTATCCACGGAGAAACTGAAGTCGCCCAGTTCTTTGCCAGGAAAGGTCCCAGCGGCTGGTATTCCCACTTCTGAATATCACGGGCGCTCCAGTCGTTTACCAACATTAATCCAAAAATATGATCTTCAGCATCTTTTACTGAGATAGGACTGCCCAACTCGTTTCCGGGACCGGTCAGGAATCCCATCTCAAGTTCGAAATCACACAGCTTGCATTCACTAAAAATAGGGGTATCATCGCTGTCGGGTGGCAAGATTTGTCCCTTGGGACGGTACAGATCTGTACCGCTTACCACCACTGAACTGGCTCTACCATGATAGCCCACCGGCAGGTGTTTCCAATTGGGCTTAAGGGCATTTTCCGGATCTCGAAACATGCTCCCTACATTGGTGGCATGCTGCTCGGACGAATAAAAGTCCGTATAATCTCCAATATCCACGGGCAGCAACATCTCCACTTCATCCATGGGCGTGAACACCCGCTCCCGAAGGGGTTGATTATCGCGAAGCGCCGGCTCGTCCGCACTCAACAACGTGCTAATGTATGATCGCGCCTCCGCCCACGCTTTGCGGCCAAGACTCATAAACATATTAAGCGTTCGCTCTCGAAATACCGGTTTCCCATCCAGCTGGGTGCCGCTAAAAACACCGGCGGCATCAAGCTCGGCTAAATTAACCACATAATCACCAATAGCCGTACAAATAAATACCTCACCGTCGTCTTTAGCTCGGGCTACTCCATATGGCAAGTTTTGGATAGGAAAGTGAGAGTTCGAATCTACCTCGATAAATGATTTTAAGTTGGGATCGTTTGTTAGGTGCATTTGAAATAGGAATTCAAAATTTGAATTACGAATTAATTATAATACCGCTGATTTCTGCAAAATTTACAACAATTCCAGTCTTTTAAGATCTTCGCGGGGTTCATCAAAACTACAGCTACCAAAAGATGTGAGCGCAATTTGACGCAATTCTTTAATTTCATTAGTGGGAATTTGATAGTCGTTCCATCTGAAACCACTGTCAGTAAACGCAAAATTCTCAGGGTCTTCCTCTTTGATAACATTGACCATCTGCTCATCCGAAAAATCATGACTATAACCCAGCATAGCTCCACCGAAAACGTTAAAAAAACCGTGCATTTTTGTTTTCACCGTATCATCATAATGTCGAATGGGATGATGTAATCCCGCAGTACATTTTAATGCCACATTTTGCTCTCGAGCCCTGTTCAATGTAAAGGCCATCTGCTCTATGGATGGAAAAATCGACTTCTCGACCCCACCGCAGCGCAGTTTAAATCCCACCTTAACCTCGGTAGCCGGACTTCCATCATAATTGCTCAATGTATTTAGGATCAAACCGATCTCCTTTTCCCAATTTTTATCAAAAATCCCTTCGAAGAAAATATCAGATGGAAAATCTTTAACATCAGCAAAATGACCTGCCGTCTCATCATATATATCCAGAAGCAGATTCTCATCATTAGCAAACACCACCTCACGGGGCAATTTAACTTCAAATATATCAGTTGTGACACGTGAACCATGCTCAGCGTTGAACTGTTCGAGAGAATTCACAACAGTTTGCAAATGCTCTTTATACTCCGATACCGTTTCCGTTCCTTTCCCAAGCACAGAAAAAGCAAAAGGATTCTCTTCATCAGCAAATAAATTATTCTTGTACGGCTTTAACTCTTCTAACCGAGTCGCTGGAATTATATATCGCGATAACATCCAGGCGTCATCACTTTTTCGGTACTGACTATACTTTTGAAGTGAGGTATCCAAGGAAAGATTTGCCGGAGGAAAGAGCCCGGCATAGTCAATAATCTCTCCCATAAACGCTTTTAAACTTGCTTTCATCACCTTTATATTGAATTACTGGTGGTTAGTTTTATATGCTATAAATAAGCAATCTAATGCAAGGTTACTAAATCCAAAATAATCGCATCGGCAATTTTTATTCCTTTATCAGTCAGTACTATTTTTTCATTAAAAAGCAGTTTTCCTTCTTCTTGCCGTTTATTAAGATAACGCATTTGGCGATCACTTATCGCGTAATCATACCGTTGGACAAGCTCTTCAAACGCCACTCCCTTTCGGGTTCGCAGTCCCATCATCAGTCGCTCCTCGGCTAACTGTTTCAGGGTAAGCTGTTCTTTTTGGGGATGATCCTCATCCTTTAGATATTTCCGCAGATCCTGCTCGTTTTCCCATCGTTCAGCTGTGTCAGCCCACCAAAAGGAATGGGCGCCGGGTCCTAATCCAAGGTAATTTTTGTGCTCCCAGTAACTGCTGTTATGAACTGCCTCCTTGCCGGGAACGCTGTAATTACTTACCTCATAACGTTCAATACCCCGACTACTAAATAGTTGGTTAATGCAATCAAAATGCTCAGCAACTTTGTCATCTTTGGGTGGAGCAATGCGACCAAGTTCTACTTGTTTTCCCAACCTGGTCTTTGGCTCGATCGTAAGCGAATAAGCTGAAATATGAGGTGGATCGAACGTGAGCAGCGTTTCGACATCCTTCTGAAGACTACTAACTGATTGATTAGGATTGCCATAAATGAGATCAACAGTGAATATTTCAAAGTTAGATTGACTCAACAATTCCATACACTGATAAGCCTCATCACTGGAATGCGCCCGATGCATAAATTCCAATAGCTCGGGATCAAAACTCTGCACCCCCATACTGGCCCGATTAATACCGAGCGATTTCAAATCTGCCAAAAATTGAGCTGATACGTCATCGGGATTCATCTCCAATGTAATTTCCCGGGCTTCTACATCAAAAACATCATAAAGCGCACTCATAACTTGCTCTATCTGACTTGGCTTCAAAAGCGAAGGCGTACCCCCACCAAAATAAATAGTCTCTATGGTTTCTTCGGCAAACTTCGAATCCCTATAGCTATAAATATTTTTTACTAACCTTGCTACGAAATGCTCACGCTCCGATGTACGGGTAACAAAGTAGAAATCACAGTACGAACAAGCCTGCTTACAAAATGGGATATGGAGATAAATTCCGGACATAATAATTAGGAATTCAAAAAGTAGAATTAAGAATCTTCAGACCCCCAATTCATATTCCCTAATTCAATCTTTAGAATCGTAAAATGGATTCGTCTCATACGTATCTTTCTGCATGTAGGCGCGTGCATACTTTACGTAATTATCGGAGTGTTCTTTTATGGATGTAATTTCATCATCGGTCAGTTTACGCTTTTTTTCTACGGGAGTACCCATGTACATATAGCCAGACTCCAACCGCTTGCCCGGCGGCACCAGACTTCCGGCAGCCACGATCACATCCGATTCGATAATCGCCTCATCCAACACCGTAGCATGTATGCCTACAAGTACCCGATCGTGAATAGTGCAGCCGTGAATCATTGCATTGTGACCAACCGTCACCTCATCACCAATCTTGGTAGGCCCTGTCTGGTTCATCACATGAATGCACGTATTATCTTGAATGTTCGATCGATCACCAATCTCAATCCAATTTACATCCCCACGAATAGTTACGTTGAACCAAACGCTGCTTTCTTCTCCAATAGACACATCCCCAATAAGATCTGCGCTGGGAGCTACAAAAACAGAATCCGGAAAATCAGGCTCTTTATTTAAAAAGGCATATACCATTTTAACTGCTTCTTTAAAACTTTACTTTAATTTAGATGCTGTTGCACCAGTTGGTCAAACTCCTCAAAACTCCGGGGCAGAGAATCAACTTTTTGTCCATCAATAAAGAAGGTAGGCGTTGCATTTACGCCCGCACTTCGGCCTTCCTGCTTTTGTTCCATTACGGTTTTTTGAGTCTCCGCAGAATTTAAATCATTCTTAAATTGATCGATATCTAAATCAATTTCTTCAGCATAACTGACAAAAATAGAAGTGGGACTGCTTGAGTTCGACCATCGTTGCTGATTTTCAAAAATCAAATTGTGCATCTCTTTAAATTTATCCTGATTCTTCGCCGCTTCAGCTGCACGGGCAGCCAATGCCGCATACTGATGAGAATTTAACGGAAAATACTTTAATTCCAGCTCAATCTGATCACCATATTTTTCTTTTAATTTTTCCACAATGGGATGGAAATGAGCACAAGCCGGACATTGATAATCGCTATACTCCGTCATGGTAATCGTTTGTTTTTCGGAGCCATTTTGTGCCGCAACCTGATTAGCAATCCCTGCGCCTACAAACATTACTATTAGTAGTGTAACTAACTTTTTCATAATTGATTTATCTTAATTTAAAATAAGTTTTTTGTCTTACATTTAGATTTAATTTAGTCCTTTGATATTTCCTGAATCATATCAAGCCTGGCTTGCTTAAACTCGTCGCCATCACGCCAGGTCTGCATACTATCATCATTGATAATTCGGTAACCGGCATCAAAAAACAGCCGTACATCAGCTACCATTCCTGATAAATCCCAATGCTCGTTAATTTCATCACTCACGGAATGGTAATTGGCATCTTGCAGGCTGTCAACCATAGCAGAATAACCCTCCGGCTTATCAACAAATTCGTTACCCGGGTTGGGGAAAATAGCCGGTATTCCTTTTTTTGCAAGGGGAAAGTGATCAGAACGATAAAAATATCCTCTATCTGGATGGGGATCGGGCTTTACCTTCCGCCCCCGCTCTTCGGCCACCTCTTCAATTTTATCGCTTACACTATTTCTATCGTAGCCAATAAGTACCAGGTCATTCGTTTCGCCATAGACATTCATGCCATCAAGGTTAATATTGGCCGTTACTTTTCCGGGATGAACCGTAGGATTTTCTGCCCAATATTCCGATCCCAACAGACCGACTTCTTCAGCTCCCACTAACAAAAATAAAACACTGCGTTTAAGCTGAGGCTGAATTTCTTTATACGCTTTGGCCATATTTAATAACGCGCTCACTCCTGCCGCATTGTCAAGCGCGCCATTATTGACTGAGTCCCCATCAACCGGCTGTGTAACACCCAGATGGTCGTAATGCGCTGTAAATACTATATATTCATCCTTTAGTTCATCATGGTTTCCCTCAATCATACCCAATACGTTTTTTGCCTCTTGCTCACGATATGTGGCAGACAAGTCAACACTTAGAGATAACCCATCCAAGGAAACAGGTTCAAAATCCCGATCTCCTGCGGCTTCAAGCTGTTCCTCGAGATCAAGTCCGGCACTTTCAAACAAAGCACTGCTGGCATCTCGAGTAAGCCATCCATTGAATTTTGTTGAAGCCTCACTATCATCCTCATTACTACCCAAGTAAAAACTTTCGCGACTCCAGCTGTTGGCCACCACGTCCCATCCATAGCCAGCCGTTTCTGTTGTATGTACAATTAATACGCCCGCTGCGCCCATCTCTCGAGCTTTTTTGTACTTGTAATCATAGCGACCATAGTACAACCGTGTATCGCCCCCAAAAAGATCGGGATCAAAACTGGGGTCGTTATTTTTTATCACTAATATTTTTCCTTCTACATCGGCATCTTTAAAGTCGTCCCACTTCTCTTCTGGAGCTTGGATCCCATATCCTACATACACGAGCTCGGCTTCTTCTACTGAGACGTTTTCCTCGAGATTTGCCGGCCATGCCATAAATTCATCATAGTAATCAAACTCGTGCACCACGCTCCCATCTTTGGTAATGGCAAGCGTCATATCCTGATCGGTTTTTTGTCCCACCAGTGGAAACTCTTGGATATAGCTATCATCTTCAGCTCCTTTAGCTAAGCCAACCTCGGAAAATTTTTCTGTTAGATAATTGACGGTTTTTTCTTCACCCTCGGTGCCCGTAGCTCGTCCCATAAATTCATCAGAGGATAACACTTCAATCGGTTCCATCAGGCTTTCTTCTGTGATGGTATTTGCCACCTGATCGATTGGCGACTCCATACAACCGATTGCTCCCATTACCAGGAAAACTACAATAAATAATTTCTTCATTATTCCGCGAGTTATTTCAATTATCAAAATTCCAACAACGCTGGAAAAGTAACATATTTTTTATTCATTGCTAACCTAATTTAAATACGCATCATTTTCTCTTGATATTATTGATCACACTAAAAAATATCTATACTCTTTTATATAATGCACTGAATTATGAGCTCATTTGAAGATAAAAATATTCTCATCACTGGAGGGGCGGGCGGAATAGGCCTGTTGTTGGGGGAGCAAGCGCTGAACAAAGGCGCACAGCGCCTTATCATCTGGGATATCAATAAGGATAATATTGCAAATGCTCGCAGAAAGTTAGACAACTTTGCCGATCGTCTGGTAGTAAACCGGGTTGATATTTCAGATCCGGATGAAATTTATCCAACTGCCAAAGAGATACTTACCGAGCACGGACACATCGATATTTTGATTAATAATGCGGGAACCGTTGTTGGCCAATTTTTCGAAAAGCACTCATCTGAGGAGATTAACCGCCTTATAAACATAAATTTGCTCGGGGCCATGCATACCACACGCGCTTTTATTGGTGACATGAAAACCCGAAACACCGGCCACATTGTCAACATTGCCTCAGCAGCCGGACGCATTCCCAATCCCGGCATGTCGGTTTATGCAGCCAGCAAATGGGGCATGATTGGATGGTCAGAATCCCTACGGCTTGAACTCAGTCGTAATACAGATTTGCGGGTCACCACAATAGAGCCCAGCTATATCGATACCGGACTTTTTGAGGGCGTAACACCACCGGTCCTTACGCCGCTTTTGGATCCCCTTGATATATCCAAAGACATAATTTATGCCGTAGAAAGGAATAAAATTCACCTTCGAGCACCTTTTACTGTTAAATTAATTCCTTTTTTAAAGGGGGTACTACCTACAAGAATTTTTGACATTGTGGCCGGCAAACTGTTCCAGGTTTATCACTCCATGGACACGTTTAAAGGAAGAACAACCAAATCAGATTAGTTTGTTATGAAAGAAATTGTCCATCAACAGAAACAGTTCTTCAATTCCGGCGATACCCGTGACATTAAGTTCAGGAAACAGCAATTGCTTACAGTAAAGAAGCTTCTCAAAAAAAATGAAGGTGAAATCTTTGAAGCCCTTGAATCTGACTTCAATAAACCCCGGTTTGAAACCTATGCCACCGAGCTATTTGTTTTATACCAAGAGATCGATCACTTGCTGGAAAATATAGATCGCTGGGCAACGCCCCGAAAAGTAAAAAGCTCGCTCATCAACTTTCCTTCCAAAAGCTATATTTACTCTCAGCCCTACGGCGTTACGCTGATTATCTCACCATGGAATTATCCGTTGCAACTGGCCTTAAATCCTGCGCTTGGAGCCATAGCAGCCGGTAATACCGTTATCCTCAAACCATCTGAATTTTCTGGGCATACCACTCAACTACTTGCTGAACTGTTTAATAACACGTTTCCAGCTGATTTTTTTCATGTGATTGAGGGTGGGGCCGAAACCTCTCAAGCGCTCCTGTCTCAACCGCTTGACTACATCTTTTTTACCGGAAGTAAACGCGTGGGCAAACTTGTGATGAAAGCAGCCGCAGAGCAGCTCACACCGCTTACCATCGAACTTGGCGGCAAGTCTCCCGCCATCGTTGATCAAACGGCCGACCTCAATCTTGCTGCTAAACGCATTGTCTGGGGTAAATTTATCAATGCGGGACAAACCTGCGTAAGTCCGGATTTTATTTATATTCAGGAGTCCCTTCACGATCAATTCTGCCAGTTATTAGAAAAGCATATCCGGGCTTTTTATGGGGATGATCCCAGCAAAAATAACGACTTTGCCCGCATCATCAATCGCAAACATTTTGATCGGGTTAAAAACCTCATCGATCCCCAAAAAATATATTACGGGGGACAAACGGACGAGCAGTCCCATTATATTGAGCCCACCATTATGACCAATGTAAGCTGGCATGATGCCATCATGCAGGAAGAGATATTCGGTCCCGTATTGCCAGTACTTACATTTTCTGAGTTGAATGAGGTTATTCAGATCCTTCAAACCAAACCCAAACCCTTATCACTTTACGTTTTTTCCAACAACCAATCCAACCAACAAAAGATTATTAATAACCTACAGTTTGGCAGTGGTTGCATCAACGATACCGTTGCCCATTTAGGCAATCTGAATTTACCTTTTGGCGGCATTGGGGACAGCGGATTTGGAAGTTACCACGGCAAACAAAGTTTTGACACTTTCTCGCACCAAAAAAGCATCATGAAAAAATCGAACTGGCTGGATATTCCTCTTCGGTATCCGCCTTACGATGATAAACTTAAATGGTTAAAAAAGCTCACTAAATTTCTATGAGTACCTTTAAAGCATTTGTTGTTGAAGAGCAATCCGACGGCACCTTCACACACTCGGTGAAACAATGGCCGTTGCAAAATCTACCCAAAAACGAGGTACTGATTGAGGTGCATTACTCCTCCCTTAATTATAAAGATGCGTTATCCGCTACCGGAAACAAGGGTGTCACAAAAACATATCCTCACGTTCCGGGCATAGATGCGGCAGGAATTGTCAAAGAAAGTTCCAATCCTGAATTTGCAGCAGGGGATGCCGTTATTGTCAACGGTTATGATCTTGGCCAGAATACATCCGGCGGATTTGGTCAATTTATTTCTGTTCCCGGGAATTGGATTGTACCCTTGCCCAAAGGTTTATCCCTGCAAGAAAGTATGATCATTGGTACAGCTGGATTTACTGCCGCCATTGGGGTCCATCACCTTCGACACAACAACATCTATCCCGAAAACGGTCAAATTTTAGTAACCGGTGCCACAGGAGGTGTAGGAATAATGGCTATCGGAATTTTATCGAGATTGGGATATAAGGTAACCGCCGCTACCGGTAAAATGGAGCAACAGGATTTTCTAACCAAAACCGGTGCCGCAAATATCATCCACCGAAGTGAAGTGCAAGACGAATCATCACGTCCCTTGTTGAGCAGTAAATGGGCTGGAGCTATCGACACGGTTGGGGGCATTATGCTGGATACGACTATCCGACAAACAAAACACAACGGAACCGTGGCATGCTGCGGAAATGTGTTGGGGCACGAACTGCATACCAACGTGTATCCCTTTATACTGCGGGGTGTTCAGCTGGCCGGAATGGATAGCGGCAACTGCAAAATGAAACTCCGCAAAAAACTGTGGGGAAAGCTGGCATCGAATTGGAAACCCAAAAATTTAAAAAAGTTAGCACGTGAGGGTACGCTGGAGGAGCTTGAAAAAGAAATCGAAAGAATCTTAGACGGTAAACAGGTGGGACGCGTGCTAATAAATCTACATGATTAAGCCGTTTTGTTCATTACCCGCTGATTGTTTTGGCTTCCGTTTTTCATGGCGGCAAAAAGTGGTTCTTTTAAATCTCCACCCGTAACTGGCTTTGTCAGGAAATCCGTAAAGCCCGTTTTTTTTGCTCGCTCAACAGAATAGCGATCACCGCTACCCGAAAGGTAAATAACCGGCACATCAGATTTCTGGCGAATGGCCTCCATCGTATCGATGCCATCCAAATCACCCTTAAGGGAAATGTCCATAACGATGATATCCGGTTTAAGCTTATCTACTTTTTCAATGGCTTCCGCCCCCTTCGTAACCTTTCCAACAACCTCATAACCCAATCGTTTAATCAGCCGCTCCTCAACCATCGAAAGCAACATATCATCTTCTACAATAAGGACTCTACCATTTTTTTCGCCTTCCATACTGATTTACCGTATTGGTTATGATGATTTTAATCAACATTAATTTTCTTTAATAAATTATAATTAAAAAATCTTAATATTCCAAGCTTTTGACTCTCAAACCCTTACAAAGCCACTCCAATCTAAATTGGAATTATCCCCCATTTTTTCCTTTAGAAAGAAATTTAAAGCCAAGGT
>JBNJFP010000021.1:27610-50761 GCA_051746985.1 Bacteroidota bacterium | reverse complement strand
GAAAACACGAGACTGCGACTTTCTGATGGAACCACTGAACAAGAACAAGACGGTAGCATATCCGACCAGTATAACGCCTCTGCCAATCTCGAGTTTACAATTTTCGATGGTTTCGGTAATTATTACCGCCTTCAAAGTCTGCGCAATACTGAAGAGTTGGGGTCCACTGAAAGTCGGCTACAAATAGAAAATACGCTCATTGAAGTTATCCAAAGTTACCTGGAAGTTCTTTCCAGCGAGCAGCTTGTAGAAATAAATCAAGAAATTGTGGAGGTTTCTGAAGAACGTTACCGACGCGCGGAACAGCAGTTTGAGTCCGGTGGCAGCAGGCGTGTAGATCTGCTCAATGCTGAGGTAAATCTTAACCAAGACAGCATTCGCTATGTGCAATCGCAATCAGATCTTAGCCAACAAAAGAGAGATCTTGTGCTGTTGATGGGCGATGAACCCTCTGATGATGTCGAAATTCGACCCGATCTTACTATTAACAAAAACCTGGAAGTTCATGAGCTTATTCAGCAAGCCCTTAATAGTAATGCATCGGTGCAGACCGCCCGCCTGGAAACCAATCAAGCTCGCCTATCCCTTAAAGAAACCAAATCAAACCGATACCCACAGATTACTGCCCAGACCTCCTATAGCTATAACCGATCGGAAAGCGATGCCAATTTCATCAGATTTCAAGAGACAGACGGCTTCAGTGGCGGGATAAATTTTAGTTTTAATATTTTTAACGGTTTTCAGCAGTCGATTCAAACGCAGTCGGACGAAATTCGACTTAAAAATAGCCAGGAACAAGAACGCTTGGCTGAGAAGGAGATCCGTAAAGAACTGGAAAACGCATACGAAGATTATACCACCAATTTGTACCTTCTGGATAAACAGGAGCTCAACGTTAAAACGGCAGAACTCAATTTTGAACGCACCGAAGAAGCTTTTGAGCTGGGTCAGGTGAGTAATACCGACTTCCGGGAAGCCCAGTTGAATCTATTGGAAGCTAATCAAGAACTTATCGATTTGGAAATTAACGCTAAGCTTTCAGAAGTGCAGCTTCTTCAACTATCGGGACAATTACTGGACCAACAGTGATTTTCACTTTTAATCTGCCGATTCATATTCCTTTAAGGTAGTTCCATCTTCTAATTTCCATTCGCTCAATCCATTAGCATTTCTACCCAGAACAATCACAGCAGCAGTTGACGGACTGGATGCTACGTAATCTTCAGTAATAAAATATCCATCCTTTTTAACTTCTATTATCCCTTCCTCCTCTAATTCTCTACGCTTTTTTCTAAATGATGGAGTTAAAGAATCAACTTCCGTATGAGCTACTTGCGATTCCTCAAAAATGACAAAACCGTCAGCGGTGGGTTCTCCCGATGCGTCGGCCCCGCGTACCGATTTTATATAAAATACCTTTTCTTTTTGCTCCTCGGATGTTCGAACTTCGCGCTTTTGCTCAAAGACTTTATGGCCCAGCGTATTGGTTAAAATTTTTATGTTTGATATAAATTCTTCCATCTCGGCCTGATCCGGCTCCGAAATCGAAGGCTTAGTGGGAATTACATTATTTTCAACCTGATATCGGTTAATCTGCTCCGCTATATAATGCAATTCATTTTCTAAATATTTGATGTGCGCCTTATTCAGATTTTCATCCTTGCTGATAAAAGCAATGGCTTCATTCCAAAATTCCTTTTTTGCCAGCTGCTGATTTAGACGCTTCAGAACCTCTTCAGCTTCTCCTATATACACCTGGTTATTGCCGTCTTCATCTTTACCAAATAATAGATAGATACCAGGATTTTCTAACTCCGGACGGTCACCACACTCTTTAATTTTGATGCGCGGTATTTTGTAGCCTTTTCCCGTCCAGTTTGACAGCTCAGCACTTATGCGTCCATTAGGCTCTCCATCAATTAAAAATAGTCGTATCGTTTTTCTAAACATAGAAATTTAAAAATAACGTTCTCTTTTAGTGATTCCTTTTAAACCTAACATCTTTTACCTCATTTATCGAGCAAAGGTAAAACAGTAGGTTTATCCAGAAATTAATTCAATTTTGTCAATTAGTAGCTTAAATTCCTCAGATTTTTTATTAGCAATCAAAAAGCCAAGCTGATAAATAGTATTGAAATTAAAATTAGGCTGATCCAAATTCTTACCACGAAAGGTGGGATATAAATCATTGAGTGAAATCATAATTTCCTCCCATTCACTGGTAGTTTTAAAATTGGTGATGTACGACTCATAGGCCTGCCGATCGTGTTTTACCCTGAACTGATAAGGTTTACCGTCTCCCTTCAAACGTATCTTAATCTGATCTTTGGGATCCACCCTAAGGTTCTCAGGCTTATATCTCACCGACGAGAAACCGCCGTTATTTTCCAATGATACTATACCGTGAAATATCCCATGACCTTGTGTATTCAGAGTAATATTTCCTTGTGAGCGGCCGCCCATCACCACATCATCCAAAATTCCCCAGCTTTGCAGGCTGGCCTTCTCATTAAAATCAAAGATAATCTGGCAACACATATTAAGTATAAGTTGCGATTAAGTTATTTCTCCCAACATAATAACCTCTTCATCCATCTCCGCAGCAACTTCTTTTACTTGGTCTGCTGTTTTGGGATCTACAATGGCAATAAGTCCAATACCTAGGTTAAAGGTCGCTCGCATATCATCTTCCGGAACGTTGCCCAGATCCTGGATTAGTTCAAAAATTGCGGGCCGCTTCCACGTATCCCAATCTAACTGAATAGTTAGTTTATCTGGGACTACGCGCTTGGTATTCCCGATAATTCCTCCACCGGTTATGTGAGAAAAGCCGTTTACGCCGTCCAAATCCCGTAATTTTCGAATAATGGGTAAATATGACTTGTGAACGGCCAACATGGCATCTCCTACGGTTGTCCCCAATTCATCCACGTGATCGGTAACCTCATATTCCGAAAACAACACTTTTCGGGCCAGGGAATAACCGTTGGTATGAAGACCAGTACTCGGAAATCCCAATAACACATTTCCTTTTTTGATATCCGAACCGTCAATGACTTTTTTGCGATCAACCATCCCAACAATAGTTCCCGCCAAGTCAAATTCTCCCTCGCTGTAAATATCAGGCATTTCAGCCGTTTCTCCCCCAATAAGAGCTACGCCGTTTTCTTTGCAGGCTTTGGAAAACCCCTTAACTACCTGGTAACCGACATCCTGTTCTAATTTTCCGGTCGAAAAATAATCCAAAAAGAAGAGAGGGTCGGCACCGCAAACGGCAATGTCGTTGATGCAGTGATTCACCAAATCCTGTCCGACGGTATCATATTTTTCGGACTTGAAAGCTACAATCAGCTTTGTACCTACACCATCTACACTGCTAACAAACACCGGGTCTTCGTAGCTGCTTAAATCGGGACGAAAAAATCCTCCAAATCCTCCAATATTCTGTAATACAGCATCACTGTGGGTTTCTTTAACGAGGCCTTTTATGGATTCAACCATTTCTTCACCGGCTTCTATATCAACGCCGGAATCTTTGTAGGTAAATTTCTTTTTACTCATTACGGATTTTAGAAAAAGTTTGTTCGTTTTTTTGACTCAGATAAATATAGCCAACTTGGATCTTGTTTTTAAGAAATATTTCTCCACATTATCCACCGGAAAACATAAATAACATTAAATAAATAATATTTGTAGTACATAGTAGTTCCTGTGGATAAGTGGATAACTTTTTAACACACAAATTTTAAGTTGATATATCTGGATTGTGGATTATTTTGTGGATAAGAGTATCAATAAAATCAATGACTTAGCAGAATTATATTTGAGTTTTCCACAATCCACAGGAAAGTGAGTGTCAAGAAAAAAATGTTATCTACACGGTATTTCTGCTGTATAACTTGTGGAAAATAATATTCTGTTGTTGAAAGCTGTGGAGAAATTTTGTTGGTTTTGAAAGATCTATTTTAAGAAGAAGTTATTCACATACTTATCCACATAGTTATTAACAGACTTAGATATGAAGATAGTGTTACAACGAGTATCCGAAGCGAGTGTTTCTGTGCAAAATGAGCGCGCGGGTGCGATTGCCCACGGCCTTATGTTACTGGTGGGCGTCCATGAAGATGACACGGAAGAGCAAATGCAATGGCTAGCCGATAAAATTCTAAAGCTGCGCGTATTTGATGATGAAGATGGAAAGATGAATTTATCGGTACAGGATGTAGAGGGAGAAATCCTTGTCGTGCCTCAGTTTACCTTATATGGCGATTACGAGCAGGGAAATCGTCCCAGTTATTTTGAGGCCGCTGGCCCTGATAAAGCTGAGAAACTGTATGAGGATATGATTAGTTACTTTAAAAAAAATTCTGAGCTAAATATCGAAACCGGTAAGTTTGGCGCTTATATGGATGTACAGCTCCACAACGATGGTCCGGTGACCTTGGTTATGGAGCGGTGAATTGATGACACGGTCTTTATTAAATATTTGAGGTATATATGTTAATCTACGGGCATCCATTCTTCGAACCATGCGATATTCCTTTTCATAGCATCTATTTTCATTTTAGGAGAACGGATGCTGTGTCCTTCATTAGGATAAATAGTGAGTTTATGTGGGGTGTTGTGACGCCAAAAAGCTTTAGCAAATTCAACACCCTGTTTGGCTACCGGTGAACGTTGTCCAAATTCTAGTAGCGTTGGAATCTGGGTGGTTAAATCGTTTTTAAAGGCTGGTGAAAGTTCCAAATAACGTTTAGGATTTTCATAGGGTGTTGATCCGATTTGATGCTCATGAAGTTCTTTATTTCTGGCTCCGTTTAAGTGGCCGTACATTGATAAATAATTACCAAATCCTTCCGCAAAAGAGGCCGCTTTAAAAATTGGCTTTTCTGCAGCAACCATGGGGCCAAGCCATGCACCATGACTATGACCTATTATTCCAAGGTTGTTTTTGTCCGCTAAATTCTGACTAATTAAATAGTTAATACCCGTAATTACGTCTTTAATGGATTCATTATCAGGCTTCTCCGGAGATTTAAATTCTTTACCAAATGAATTAGTGTATCTATAATTTGGAATAAAAACAGCATATCCCTTAGCCGTTAAACTTTGAATAGGAAAAGGCCACTGTTCCAGGTAGGGATCAAATTTGTTGCCAACCGGAAGTCCGGGTCCACCATGGAGTAATGTTATAGTGGGTGGGGGGTTCTGTTTATCCATTTTCTTGGGATGAATGTACCAGCCCTGTACTTCGGTACCGTCATCAGATTCCCATGTTAAGGATGTTATTTCCGGCAGAATTAAATCTTTGGTATCCTCATTAAAGGATGAAAGTTTTTGGGTTGTGTTAAGGTTGTCATCCGAAAAATATAGTTCGGGAATTTGATTTACTGATTCTCTTATCCAGGTTATTTGTTGGCCATTTGAACTAAAAGAAAATTGTGACCGAAATGATTTAGAAATTTTCACGGGAGAAAGAGTTGATTCAGATACGTCAATACTAAATAGACCACGCCGAGCCGCCAGGGTATTTTCTACTAATATATGATCCTCTGTAGTCCAGTGAAAAATGGGTTTATATAGGTCTTGCTCAGCAGCATTGGTTACTAATTCTCTGGTATCATTTTGCAGATTATAAATTCCAACTTCTGGTGTAGTCCCCCATCTGTCGGAATGATCGATCCGTAAAAATCCGAGCTGATCACCGGATGGCGACCAGAAGGGCGATGAATAAGAAATTACATCCTCATAAAAACTTGTTTGGTTCTGATTACCTTCAGCAACGATATCAAGCTGATCTTTTTGTTGATTGTAAATTGCTAAATTACTTCCCCGGGCGGATATTCCTGTATTATGCATTGGCGAATCAGACACTTGAAGCGCAATTTTGTTTCCATCCGGTGACCATTCAAAATCTTTGACATGTAAAGAATCGCTCACCAATTTTTTACTACCGCCATCCAGATTAGTAACGAATAATTGAAGTGAGGGAGCTGAGCGACGTCTCTGCAGATTTTTATTGATTTGGAAAGCGCTGAAGGTAAGCATATCAATTTCTACGCCTCCTGTTTTTTTAGGCTTACCCTGTTTTCTTTCTTTTGCCATGGCTCGAACATCAACCGTAGTAAAGGCAATTTCTTCACCACCGGGAGATATAGAAAAATCTCTAACCCCACCTTGTTCACTGGTAAACTGCTTCGCAGAATTTGAGTCTACACCCTTTATCCATATTTGTTTTCGTTGCTTGGCTCGAGAGAGGTAAGCAATTTTATTTCCCTCGGGAAACCACTGTATTGACCTTGCATCGCCGGGTATATCTAATTTTTTCGACGAGGTCTTTTCACCTGTTGTAACCTTCCAAAATGTTTGGGTATAGCGGTTTTTCTCCAGATTCGCTTTTTGCGTCCTGATAATTACTTCATTTCCATTCGCTGATATCTCAACAGCTTGTGGATTTTCAAAGGCAATTAAATCATTGGGATTAGGAGTCTCTTGAGCTTGTATAATATTGGATATGTTTAAAAGACAAATTGTTATAGTAAAAACGGATTTGATGAATTGATTGACAGTCATTTTGCACATGTATTTTCATAAGGATTCGTTTTTGGGTTACGCGAATGATAATTCTGTGTTACAATGTTATCTTTTGTCTGACACTTAAATCCTACTATTTCAATTTGGCTCGTTTTTGATTTAAATCTTATACCATGTCCGTAATATTTCTATTTATAGATGGGGTTGGATTGGGAAAAGCAAATGGTGCGAATCCCTTTATTCAATCTACGTACCGTGGATTTTCAGCCATGGCCGGTGACCAAGAGTTTTCTGAAAAGGCAACCGAACTCACCGAAACTAACCATCTGTTTAAATTTGTAGATGCGCGTCTCGACGTAGAGGGGTTACCCCAAAGCGGAACTGGTCAGACGGCCCTTTTTACCGGGAAAAATGCTCCTAAAGAAATAGGAAAGCACTTTGGACCCTTTCCTCACTCAGGTATTAAGCCGTTTTTGAAGGAGCAAAGCCTGTTCATTAAAGCAAAGCAGCAGGGGATAAGTTGCAATTTTATAAACGCTTATCCAGAGATCTTCTTTCAGAAAGCGCAGAAAAGAAACCGATGGAGCTGCACAACATTAATGACTAAAAGTGCTGATATTGCGTTAAATACGACCCGGGAAGTTAATAATGGCACGGCACTAACTGCTGAGTTAACACAACAGGCGTGGCGGGAACAGCTAAATATTGATGTACCTGAAATTACTCCGGAACAAGCAGCAGATCGACTATTGGAGCAATCCGAAAACTATGATCTGTTGTTACACGAATATTATTTAACAGATAAAGCGGGACACAGCCAGAAACTGGATAAAGCAGCGGCATTTTTAAATACTTATGATCGCTTTTTATGGCATTTAATCATAAATAAAGCAAATGAAACAACGATTGTGTTAAGCAGTGATCATGGGAACGTGGAGGATCTTTCGATTAAAACGCATACGTTGAATTATGTACCACTTTTTGTATACGGACCCGGCGCAAATTATTTTTCAGAAGCTAAAAGCATTATGGATGTAACGCCGGGTATTTCAGATATTCTGAATAGTAGTTAATTACCCAGTTAACTATTTATTTTTTAGACATTCTAATCAGTTTCATGTTCTTGTTGCTTAGCAATTTGTACAGGTATAAAACTGTTATGTTTAGATGGGTTGGTATCCTGTGGTGAGTTTTGTTATAGTTGAAATATGTAATCCATAATTCAACTACTTTGCTATGAAAATCAAGTCTTTACTACTGATTTCACTAATGTTGCTCTTCAGCCTGCCGCTATATGCGCAGGATGAACCAACTGTTTCTGATGTTAACTACGATGCAATGAACCTGCGCAATATTGGTCCCGCTTTTAACGGTGGACGTATTGCCGATATCGAGTTCCACCCGGATAACGAAAATATCTGGTATGTGGCAGTCGGTTCCGGCAATGTATGGAAAACGACCAATGCGGGAACCACGTGGGAGCCTATTTTTGATAACGAAGATTCCTATTCCATCGGTTATATTACTATCGATCCAAACAACCCGAATACCATCTGGGTGGGAACCGGTGAAGATGTAGGAGGCCGGCACGTTGGTTACGGTGATGGCATCTACAAAAGCACTGATGGCGGCGACAGCTGGGAAAACATGGGGCTGGAAGAGTCTGAACATATTTCTGAAATTATTGTTCACCCTGAAAATTCTGATGTCGTTTGGGCCGCAGCCGAAGGTCCGCTTTGGAGTTCGGGCAGCGAGCGCGGCCTGTATAAAACCACCGATGGTGGTGAAACTTGGGAGAAAAAGCTTGGGGGTAATGAATGGACGGGCGTTACTGATATTGTAATTGACCCCCGCAACCCGGATCTGCTGTATGCTGCCACTTGGCAACGTCATCGTAATGTAGCAGCGTATATGGGCGGTGGACCCGGTTCCGGTATCCACAAAAGTACCGACGGCGGTGAAAACTGGGACGAACTGGAAAGTGGCCTGCCCGACTCCAATATGGGTAAGATTGGACTTGCGATTTCTCCACAGGAGCCGGATATCGTATATGCCGCTATCGAACTTGACCGGCGTACCGGAGGAGTTTTTAAATCCGATGATCGGGGTGAGTCTTGGAAAAAAATGTCGGATGCCGTTGCAGGCGGAACTGGTCCGCACTACTACCAGGAGCTGTACGCTTCACCTCATCACTTCGGCAAACTCTACCTCGTGAGTAATTATACGCTCATTTCGGATGACCACGGCGCCAACTTCAGCCAAATGAATAATGAGCGTAAGCACGTAGATGACCACGCTATCGCTTTTAGGGCAGACGATCCGGACTATATTTTGGTCGGAACCGACGGCGGTCTTTATGAAAGCCACGACCTTACCGAAACTTGGCGATTTATCGATAACATGCCCATTATGCAGTACTACAAGGTTTCAGTGGATGATGCTGAACCGTTTTATCACGTCTATGGCGGTACGCAGGACAATGGATCCAACGGTGGACCTTCCCGTACAGATGACGATGACGGTATTCGCAACCGCGATTTCTTTAAAACGCTGGGCGCTGACGGACATGATACGGCGACTGAGCCCGGGAATCCTGACATTGTGTATGGAGAAAGTCAGCAAGGAGGACTGAGCCGCATCGATCGCAGTACCGGCGAAACCGTATATATCCAGCCGCAACCTGATGAAGGTGAGGATTACGAACGCTTTAACTGGGATGCTCCCATAGAGGCGAGTTTTCACGAACCCACTCGCTTGTATTTTGCCTCGCAGCGTATGTGGCGTTCCGACGACCGTGGCGATAGCTGGACACCCATTTCCGGAGATCTGACTCGCGATCAGGAACGCATTGAATTGCCTATTATGGGTAAGCAGCAAAGCTGGGACAATCCCTGGGATATCAGCGCCATGTCGAACTACAACTCCATAACTTCCATTGGGGAATCGCCGCTGGATGAAGACTTGATCTACGCCGGTACCGACGACGGGCTGCTTCAAGTTACCGAAGACGGTGGCGAAAACTGGCGTGAAATCGAAGTCGGCGATATCGACGGCGTACCCTCCACAGCATTTGTAAATGATATTAAGGCTGACCATCATGATCCCAATACTGTGTATGTCGCACTCGATAATCACAAATACGGCGACTTTTCGCCCTACTTGGTCAAAAGCACCGACCGCGGACAAAGCTGGGAATCTATCGCCGATGATCTGCCTGACCGCCACTTGGTATGGCGCACGGTTCAGGATCATGAAGATGAGGACTTACTGTTTGCCGCCACTGAATTTGGCATCTTTTTTACGGTGAATGGTGGTAACGAATGGGTTCCACTTAAAGGCGGCGCACCGACTATTTCCTTCCGTGATATTACCATTCAGCGTGATCACGAAGATCTGGTGGGAGCCTCATTTGGACGCGGATTTTTTATCCTGGACGATTACACCCCGTTGCGGGATGTCGATGAGGAAACCCTCGTTCAGGAAGCTCACCTTTTCCCAACACGTGATGCGTTTTGGTACATGCCCACCAATAAAGTGGATTCACAAGGCGACAATACTTACGTAGCCGATAATCCACCCTACGGTGCAGTATTTACCTACTATTTAAAGGAAAGTCACCTATCAAAAGAAGCCGAACGTCAGCGCCGTGAGCAAGAGCTGGATGAAGACGAGGATGTTCCCTTTCCCGGCTGGGATCAATTAGATGAAGAAATCCGTGAAGAGGAGCCCAAAGTTCAAATTACCATTAAAGATGAAGATGACAATCTGGTAGGCCGCGTTGAAGGGCCGCCTACTGAAGGCTTTCACCGGGTTAATTGGGAGTTACGTCATCCTTCTAAGGATGTTGTTGACCTCGAAGAGGCCGGAGGAGGAAGCTATTTCAGCGATGGCTTTCCGGTGACACCGGGAACCTATACCGCGAGTATGTCACTCATACAGGATGGAGAAGTGGAAGAGCTTTCCGAAACCCAAACCTTTGAGGTGGTACCGCTTCGCGAGGGTGCTCTCGAACGCGTTTCGGATACCGATCGGGAAGCTTTCCGGGAGAACCTGGTCGCTTTTCAGCAGGATCTATCGCAAACATCCAACAAACTCCAGAAGCACTTGGATAAAGTGGAAGCTATGCAAAAAGCGCTGAATCGCGCCGATTCGGAAGATTCCGAATTGCGTGAAGAACTGGATGATTCCCGCCGGCAGCTACTTGAATTCAATGAAGAAATGAGCGGTAGCGAGGCTAAAAGCGAAGTGGGAGAAAAAGATCTACCTGCCCCAAGCTCACGCATGTTTATAGGCTTCCGGGCGCTTAGTAGCACCTATGGCCCAACGCCAACGCATGAAAAAGCTATTGAAGCCGGTAAAAACGAGCTGGAAGATATCAAACAGCGGATGGAAGAATTTATAGATTCTGAAATTCCGCGACTCGAGCGCGCCTTGGAAGAAACCGGGGCACCTCCTATTGAGGAATAACGGCTCTTTTACAATTCACGAAGAAGGGAGCGTATAAAACGCTCCCTTTTTTATACACCAAAACTGATTCAACTCACCAGTTCATTTTATCACTTTCTTTAAGCTAAATTGGGAATATCTTCAAATCGGTATCCCCAGAAAAAGTTAATAAGGTTGAATTTTTACCGTAATATTTAACATAGCCTTTCTATCACAATCTTATTATTTAGCACTGCTCAAAATACTATCTACTGTTATTATCAGAATAACTTCTATTTATTTAATCTGTGTGAGTGCGAAAACTATGCTTAAACAGCTAACACAAACAGAGGATGATAAAACAACTCTGTTGATTCGTATAATGGTTGGTTCGGTTTTTTTAGCGGAGGGCATCCAAAAGTTTCTGTATGTGTCACAGCGTGGGGTGGGACGTTTTGAAAGCATGGGATTTCCGGCTCCAGAATTCTTCGCAAACTTTGTAGGAGTGTTTGAAATCCTTGCCGGACTACTCATTCTGGTGGGACTATTTACCCGAATCGGGGCATTAACCACGTTTACTATTATGACGGTTGCCATCATTATTACGAAGATTCCTATCGCTTTTGGAGTAAGTTTTGGTCCCTTTGAACTACGCGAGCTCAACGACTATGGATTTTGGAGTATGGCTCACGAAATGCGTACCGACTGGGCTATGTGGCTGGGCAGTCTTTTCCTGATGATCAAAGGTGGCGGAAAGTGGTCGCTTGATTTGGAATGGTTTTCATCTGAAGAAAAAAAGCTATGACAGACGAACTTAAGCGCGCAATTAAAACACCCGGCGCCATTCTGATGGGGCTGGGATCCATTATTGGAACGGGAATTTTTGTAAGTATTGCTATTGCCACCCAGGTATCGGGCAATGGAATTGTGATTGCTATCGTAATAGCAGCGGTACTGGCAACGCTTAATGGACTCAGCAGTGCTCAGCTTGCGGCGGCCCATCCGGTAAGCGGCGGTACCTACGAATACGGCAATCGATTTATCAATTCCTATTTTGGTTTTACGGCGGGATGGATGTTTTTGATTGCTAAATCGGCCTCGGCGGCTACTGCGGTATTGGGCTGTGTTGGATATCTTTTTTATGCGTTTGATGTAGGAGCCTCAAAGTGGGGCATCGTAGCGGCAGGACTTTTACTGCTTTTAATTATGACCTTTCTTGTTTCTGGTGGCATTAGCCGAAGCAACCGGGCGAATAAATATATTGTATCTACAACGATAATTGGACTTGTCTCGCTGGTGATTACAGGACTATTTATCAATGGTGTGCCTACACAGCCAGTTGCCGATGCGGTTACTGATATTTCAACGTCATCTATTTTATATGCTTCAGCACTGATGTTTGTAGCCTATACCGGTTACGGACGCATTGCTACGTTGGGCGAAGAAGTAGCTGAACCGCGTACTACAATCCCCAAAGCCATTATTTTGGCCATGGTCTTTATTGTGATACTGTATTTGGCCGTTTCCTTAACGGCCTTACAGGTGATGGGAGCAGATGCTTTTGGTCAGACGGTAGATGGGGAAGCGGCTCCACTGATGATGGTAGCTCAGTCATTGTCGGTGCCGGTAATTGGTCCGGTAATTACCATTGCGGCCATAACGGCGATGTTAGGCGTGCTGTTGAATTTAATACTTGGACTTTCTCGGGTGATGCTTAGCATGGCCCGCCGTAAAGACTTGCCCGGATTGCTGGCACAAGTCAATCCGGATACTAAAAGTCCCGCGGCTGCAGTTTGGATGACGGGACTCATTATTGGTTTGCTCGTGCTAAGTGGGGATGTCGTCTTTACATGGTCATTCAGCGCGTTTACCGTACTCATCTATTATTCTATCACCAATCTCTCTGCTTTTGTAATGCCAGCCGATCTGCGGCTTTATCCTCGATGGATTCCGGCCATGGGTTTATTCGGATGCCTCTTTCTTGCATTCTGGATCGAGCCCAAGATTTGGATTAGTGGAGTAGCATTAATTACTGTTGGACTTGTTTGGCATACGATTACGAAACGCAGGAGTAGAGAAGAGTAGTCATTAATCAATTAATCCGTAAATTCGACCACATCTGCGCGGACGTTTACCATTACCTTGGTATAAATAATCAGGTTAAGGATATCAGTGTCGTATCGTACGTTGGTCAGGGCCAGCCTCTTACCGTTTATCGCACCATTATCTTTCTCATAGTTTGTCCATAAGTCTTCTAAAGCTTCTTTATAGAGCATGCCGGTACCTTCCACACGTCCGGCGGCAAAGGTATTGGTGGTAAAACCACTGGAATAGCTAAATCCCAAAACATAGGCAGTTTCAGAATAGCCTGATACATTAGTCGCCGTAATTGTATAATTGGCCTGTTCCAGGTTAACCATGGTTTGATTTGCGGAAAGGAAAGCTCCTGAGGTGGTACATCCTGAAATAAAAAAAGCGCTCAGTACAGCGAGTCCCAATAATGAATATCTCATCTCTTTTATTTTTTATGATAAATAACGAATGAGAAAATTATACAGCTCAAAAGTGGGACGCTGTAAGAGGTTGTCCTAAAATCATGTGCAGGATTTACTGTAAAGAGAACCCAAAAAAGGAGAGAAATTCATCGGACGGCTCAATTTGCCATCCAATGAATGATAAGAAATCGTTATTTATTGGATAACGTATTTTTAATGCGATCAAAGATTTCTTCGATAGATCCAACCCCATCGATGGTTTCTACCAGGTCTTGTTTTTTATAGTGATTAAGTACGGGCGCCGTTTCTTCTTGATAAACGGCAAGACGATTTTTTACCTTTTCTGGAGAATCATCCGAACGACCCTCTCCACGGCTTAAAATACGATCAATTAATTCTTGTTCTGGGACTTCCAACTGTAGAAAAGCGTCCAGGGTTTTGCCCTTTTTATCCAAAAGCGCATCATAGGCTTCGGCTTGCGGAACGGTGCGCGGAAATCCATCCAGAATATAACCGTCGCTATACTTGTTGTCTTTAAGTTCTTCTTCAACCAGGCCTACTACTTTTTCGTCGGGAACCAGATCACCGGCATCCAAAATAGCTTTCACTTCTTTGCCGAGCGGCGTTTCATTTTTAATGGCGGATCGAAATATTTCACCGGTAGAAAGATGGGGAATATCGTACTCTTCGCTGATGAGATTAGCCTGCGTTCCTTTGCCAGCACCGGGTGGACCGAAAATGATGATGCGCATAATATATGGTTAGGTTAAGTGCTCTAAATTAAGTGATGGTGAAAATACCGTAATCCAAAAGTATATTCAACGAAAACCGCCTAAAAAAACCCCTATATTTCTCTTTTGGAGTGTAGGGAGTTTCCAAACATATTTTTAGCAGTCCCACGATGGCGCTTGAATCCAACACAGCTCAAAACAGATTATGAAAAAGGTTATCCTATTTATGAGTTTACTTCATCGCCGATAATATTATAGTATGACCGAAAATGACTTTCAGATAAATAGCTGATAAACTGACTTTTAATCCTTTTTCGGTATATATTGCAACAGGGAGGTTGTAAATATATATAGAGTGTCACCCTATACATCAATAAAATTTTTGGCTATGAGTTGGGAAGAGTTCTTTAGTTATATCCGAGAAGGTTTAAACATTCAGTTATTTACGATTAGTGATGTTCCGGTTACAACCGCTTCCATCCTAATATTTTTTCTACTCCTTTCCTTTTTTATTGCTGCGGGTATATTCGCTCGACGAACGATAAATCGTAAAATATTCAAACGCTTTCATATTGATGATGGTACAAGCTATACGCTTTCTCGTATTACGCAATATATCATTATTACCATTGGGGTATTGATCTCTTTTAATTTTGTTGGGATCAACCTTAGTAGCCTTACGGTTATATTTGGACTCCTTTCGGTGGGTATAGGTTTTGGGCTGCAGAATGTCACCTCTAACTTTATTTCAGGACTTATTATCCTGTTTGAACGTCCCATTAGCGTAGGTGATCGCGTGGTTATCAATGATATTGAAGGCGATATTATTGAAATAAACATACGTTCTACAATGGTGCGGACGGTAAATAATATTTCAATAGTAGTACCGAACTCTGAATTTGTTTCCAAAGATGTAATCAATTATTCGCACGGAAGTCCTACGTACCGGCTGGATGTAGATGTTGGAGTTTCGTATAACTCGGATTTGGATACAGTGCTAAAAGCGCTTAACGAAGTGGCTGAAAATAATAGCACCGTAATGAAAAATCCCGAACCGGAGGTCCACCTAATAGCGTTTGGAGATTCTTCCTGGAATATGCAACTGCGTTCTTGGATTCCCAATGTGAAAGACTATCCTAAAATTCGTAACGAGCTCAACCAGGCCATTGTACGAACGTTCCGTAAATACAAGATCGTGATTCCATTTCCCCAGCGGGATGTACATATGCGGAGTTCGGTAAAATTACCCATTGATGAGAGGGGATAAAATAAAAAAAGGTAGCACCACGAGAACCCGTGATGCTACCTGAAAATAACTAAAGAGTTTTACTGCGATTAGTTTTCGATAGGAATGGCTCCTTGATCTATTTCCTCAATTAAACTTGAAGCGTCACCCTGTAAAATGGGTTCGATGCGTTCAAACTGCGCGTCAACTTTTTCCGCCAAGTCCTCATAAACCCCATATTGCTGTTCCGTCGGACGTCCATCGCCGGTTGCAACGTTATTAGCCAAAGCAGCCAGTTTGTTATTCAGTTTAATGGGATAGTTCAGCACATCTTGGAACGATTCAGCCTTGGTCTGCATCAGTTCCCCTTCCACATCCGAAAGCGTTGTCAGCATCTCGTCAACACGTTCTTGCACTTCCTGGTTATCGGCATAGTCGGATTTCACCCCATCTAACTCTTCGCGTATTTCACGAATACGATTGATGGTTTTATGGGTAGTGTCCAGCTTGCTGATGATTGTCTCATGCAGATCGAACTGCGCTTCGAAATCATCCTGAGTGACATCAATACGTGGATCCTTGGTGATTTCAAAGTTTTGACTCATGATCGTTTGATCATCAACAATTAATCGCACCTCGTACGTGCCGGGCACGGCCGAAGGTCCATTGGTAGAGCCAGACCATAAAATTTGTCGACCTTCAAGATCGGTTGCACCGGGATATTCCATATTCCAAACGAAGCTATTTTGCCCTTGCTTGGTAGTGAGCACATTGGCGGGAACCTCATCTTCTTTTTCATGAAATTCTTCCGATTCTTTTACTTCATTGCCTTCCAGATCTTCTTTGTTAGAGAAGGTGCGAATGACATCACCATCCGATTCGGCAAACTGTAGCTGTACTTCCTGTTCGGAAATTTCACTGTTAAGGTTGTAGTGTACGACTACGCCGTCTTTGGGATTTTCGCCCAGCGTTTGTCCGGGTTCCGGTTCTGTATGATTGCCAAAAAGATAAGTTGTTTCCGGCTGATAGAGGTAGTAGTCAGAGTCGGTTACCTCATCACCAAGTTGGTGGAGCACGGATAAATCATCCAGTACCCAGAACGAGCGCCCCTGTGTAGCTACCACCAGATCTTTATCCCGCTCGTGCACTGTTAGATCCGTAATAGGTACAGCGGGCAAGTTAAGCTGAAGCGGTTGCCAGAGTTCTCCGTCATTAAAAGAAACATAAACCCCGGTTTCGGTTCCCGCATAAAGGAGTCCTTCTTTATTGGGATCTTCACGAATTACGCGCGTAAAATCTTTGCTGGGGATACCAGTCGTAATTTTGGTCCAGCTTTGCCCGTAATCATTTGTTTTATATAGCATCGGCTGAAAGTCGTCAAACTTATAACGCGTAGCAGCCAAGTAAGCAGTACCGGCATCGTGGGGCGATGGGTCGATGATGCTGGCCATAGCCTCGGGCATGCCATCGGGTGTTACCTCGGTCCAGCTATCGCCGTTGTCGCGACTGATGTGTATAAGCCCGTCATCAGCGCCAGTCCACAGAACTCCGGGCTCAACCGGTGATTCCGCGAAGGTAAAAATGGTATTATAATACTCAACGCTGGTGTCGTCTTTGGTGATAGGTCCGCCCGATTCGCCCTGCTTGGATTTATCGTTGCGCGTTAAATCCTCGCTGATGGTATCCCAACTCATTCCTTCATCATCAGAGCGGTGGACAAACTGGGAGGTCGCGTATAATTTATCGGGATCATGCGGAGATATATAGATGGGGAAGGTCCACTGGAAGCGGTATTTCAGATCTTCAGCACCTGCGCCCATAGGATTGTCCGGCCACACGTCGATACGATCGCTCTGATCTGTAAAGTCATTAAACTTATTAAAGTATCCCCCGTAACTACCACCGTAAGTTACGTTAGGATTTTCGGGGTCGGGAGCAATATATCCACTTTCACCGCCGGCAACCGGAGCCCAATCACGCGTTTCAATTCCATAATCTGCTGTTCGACTTTTAATACCTACCGTACTGTTATCTTGCTGCGCCCCATATATTCGATAGGGAAATTCATCATCGGTAATAACCTGGTAGAACTGGGCGGTTGCGTATTTGTGATATGACGACCAGCTTTCCCCATCGTTATAGGAAACCTGTCCACCCCCATCATCAGCAACAACCATGCGATTGCCGTCATTGGGATCGATCCAGAGGTCGTGATGATCTCCATGAGGAGTTTCGTACTGGTCAAAAGATTCGCCACCGTCTGTTGATTTATAAAATCCTACGTTTAGTACATACACTTCATCCTCGTCCTCGGTGTCTGCTACAATATGTTTATAGTACCAGGCGCGTTGGCGTAATTCTCGATCGTCGTTTACTAATGTCCAGCTTTCACCGTTGTCATCAGATCGGAATACACCACCGTTTTCATTTTCAATAATGGCCCATATACGATCAGAATTGACAGGAGAAATAGCTACACCAATTTTACCGATTAAGCCTTTAGGCATACCCGGTCGCTCTGAAATATTGGTCCACGTTTCTCCTCCGTCGGTGCTTTTATAGAGGCCACTGCCATTTCCACCGCTCGACATTTCCCACGGATTGCGATATGCTTCCCAGAGTGAAGCATATAAAATATTGGGATTGGTTGGATCCACCTCGATATCTACAGCCCCTGTAAATTGATTGTGATATAATACTTTTTCCCAGGTTTCACCGCCATCAGTCGTTTTATAGACTCCTCGCTCTTCGTTGCCTTCAGCGCCGAATGTGTGCCCCATTACGGCTACCCAGGCTACATCTTCATCTTTGGGATGGACAGCAATTTCACCGATAAAATGTGATTCCGGCAAGCCGATATGCTCCCAGGTTTTGCCTTCGTCGGTAGATTTATACATGCCGTCTCCCGCAGACATATTTCCGCGGATGCAGGTTTCGCCCATACCTGCGTAAATAACATTACTGTTGGATGGTGCTGCGGTTAGGGCTCCCACGGATCCCGTTTTGAAATCACCATCGGAAACATTATACCAGTTGTTTCCGCCATCCGTCGTTTTATATACTCCTCCACCCGTAAATCCGGTATAATAGGTGTTTGGTTGGTCGGGATGACCGGTTACAGCTACCGAACGTCCGCCGCGAAACGGACCAATATTTCGATATTCTAAATTTTGCAGATACGGTTCCTCGAACGATACTTCGTCAACGCCTTCGGCTTGATCTGATTCGCCAAAGCGCTGGGCTTCAGCAGAGAACGAAATCCCCATAAAAAGTAAAGCAACAACTGTTGCTATACCCCATTTGTATTTTTGACTACTTCGTAACATATATCCCTGTTTTGTGTTTGAAATTAATTGATTCCATCATTGAAAAAAGTAATGTATAAAAAATGGATAATGGTATTAGGTAAAACTTTGTGAAGAGTAACTTTGAGAAAAAAATCCCCGACATAATGGATTTGCCGGGGATTGAAATAGTGTTTATTGATAAGCTTCGTTTTGCTCTAAGTTGTCATTGGCATCGATATCACGCGATGGGATTGGAAATATCATACGGCCTGGTTCATCAAGTGAAACGGGTTCGCCATTTGTTCGATCAATATTTGTTAGCACATCCATTGCTCGTCCGGTTCGCACTAAATCATACCAGCGATGGCCTTCTTCGATGAATTCAATGCCGCGTTCTTTTTCAATAGCCTGAAGAACTTCTTCCTGCTCATCAACTTCGGTACCGGAGGTATCTTGCAGACCGGCACGATTTCGGATTTCATTGAGATCTGATAATGCACCTGGTAAATCGGGTGTCTGTTGTCGAGCCCGGGCTTCTGCGCGATTCAGATACATTTCTGCCAATCTCAGAATTTGAATGTTATCATCGCCACCCGATTTTTGATATTTAGTGGGATAATAGACGCCGACATTGCCATCAAAAGCGATGAGGTCTCCCCGCTCATCATCAGCTCGTGAGGTCACCATTTCAGCATATTCATCGTGTAGGGCAATGTCTCCACGACCACCCCCGCTTGAAGGGAAATACCAAAAACGGATTTCACTTGCATCGGTTGTATTATAGGAAAGTTCAAAAATAGCCTCGGCCGTATTTTCTTCGATAAAAATATCGGAGAAATCTTCTACCAGCTCAAAGGTTGAATTTTCTATAACGTCAGAAGCGTACTGTTTGGCAAGATCAAAATCGTGTGTATAAAGATATAATCTCGAAAACAACGCCTGTACGGCTGCTTCTGAAGCACGATTGGGGGAATCAAATCCCGAAAGCCGGCTTTCGGCAGCTTGCAGGTCAGACTCTATTTGGCTGTATGATGCTTCAATAGATGCCCGTTCCGGGAAACTATTATCATCAATTTGACGCGAGGGCTCTGTAGGAAGTGGAATTCCCATGGTACCGGCTTCGCCGGGTACGCCTGCAAATGTCCGCGTTAAATCAAAGAAAGCCAATGCACGAATAAAATAGGCTTCTCCAAGAATTTGATCTTTATTTTCCTGGGGTATGTCATCGAGGGCTTCAACCTCCACAATTATATTATTGGCATGGTTTACCGTAGAATAGGCCTGCGACCATAGATTCCGGTTTTCAAGGTTACCGGCAGATGTTACATAGGTGTCCATCTCGCGGTAAAAATCCCAAGTGCCCACGCTTTGAGAAATGTCGGATGCCACATCACTGATAATTTGCAGGTTGCTGCCGTAATATTCAGCTGCCTGAAGCTGACTGTACAAGCCATTCAGTGCGGCATTGGCACTTTTCAGGTCCCGGATGGCAATTTCTTCTGATATTGCCGTCTGAGGATCCTGATTTAATACATCACAGCCGGAGGCTGTTATAAATGCTACAAGAAAAATTATGTTTAAATATTTCATAAGTAAAAGTCCTTTATCAGTTAAAATGTGATATCAAAACCGCCCATGATGGTTTTGGACTGAGGCATGGTATAAAATTCAATTCCCCGCGTAAGCTGTGTGGTGGCCGTAGCTGTTACTTCGGGATCAAGACCGCTGTAGTTGGTAAAAGTCAGCAGATTTTGTCCCGTTACGTAAAATCGGGCGCGGCTAATATTGAAGCCAAGTTTTGATAAAAAGGAATCAGGGATGGTATATCCCAGCGTGGCGTTTTTGAGTCGGATATAAGAACCGTCTTCTACAAATCGTGAGGGGCGAAGATTCCCGGCATAATTGCTGCTGCTCATTCTGGGCACCATGGTTTCGTCACCGGACTCTTGCCAGCGATCAAGCTGTGAAGACAAATAACCGGTATTTCGAGTACCGCCATGTTCCTGGAAAAATCGGTTCCAATTTAACTGATCGTTCCCATAACTGTATTGGAAAAAGACGGAAAGGTCGAACCCTTTAAAATTGACTTTATTGGTAATACCGCCAAAGAAATCGGGATTGGCATCACCCACAATTTTTCGATCAGAATTTGGGTTAAAGCTTCCATCGCCATCTACATCCTCAAAAATAGGATCGCCGGTTTCGGGATCTACCCCAAGTTGATTGTGGAAATAAAAGGAGTACATGGGGTATCCTTCTTGGTAGCGGTAGATATCACGGTTATACACGTTAAAAGGAGAGGCCAGTCGTGTTACTTCATTTCGATTTCCGGCAATGTTGAACTGCACATTCCAGTTAAAATCATTACCCTGGATGGCGTCGGCCGTAATGCCCAGCTCCATTCCTTTGTTTTCGAGCGCACCAAAGTTTTGTACGAGTTCTTCGAATCCGGTAGACATTGGGATCGGTACCGCGAGGAGAAGATCTTCGGTTTGTTTGTCGTAGTAATCATAGATAATTGTCACGCGATCGTCCCACAGTCCAAGGTCAAATCCAATATCGAGCTGACTGGTTGTTTCCCATTTTAAGTTTGGATTTGAGAGTTGTTCAGGGCTGGTTCCGGGACTATCGGTATAACTTTCTCCGCCCCACAGGCCTTGTGCTTGAAAATTGTTGATTCCGCTTTGATTCCCGGTAACACCGTAGCTACCTCTCAGCTTTAAATTGCTGATCCAATCAACATCAAAGAACTCTTCTTCTGAGGTAACCCAACCTAAGGCAACAGAGGGGAACGTACCCCACTGATTATTTTCACCGAAACGGGAGGAACCATCTCGTCGTACGGTAACCGTTGCAAGATATTTACCATCGTAGTCGTATTTTAGGCGCCCGAAAAGAGATGCAATACCCCAGCTTGTACCTGTTGAGGAGGCTGTTTGTACGGCGGCATCTTCAATGCGTTGGAAATCATCACTGGGAAATTGTTGTCCCGTTGCTGTTGTACGCTCAAAAGATGATTCCTGGTAACTGGTTCCAATTAAACTGGAAAAGTTGTGGTTACCGGTATTAAAAAGATAGCTTAAGGTATTTTCTCCGGTCCAGTTGCTGGTTAAAGCGACCGTTGAAAGGGCGTCCCCATTTACAGCTGCACCGGCATTGGTTAAGCTGTTGTCATACCGATCTTCTTTAACTTCATTGTAGTCGTAGCTCCAGCTGGTTCGGAACGTAAGTCCGGGAAAGAACTCATATTCCCCAAAAACGTTGCCTACCAAACGATTTACATCCATGTTAAAATCGACCTCTTCGGCTGCTGCAATAGGATTTTCAAAAATACTGAACTTGGTATATGAGTCATCCTCTTGGTAGTAGGGAAGGTTAGAAGGTAAAAAGTAAACACCGCCAAGAACGCCGGTAATATTGTCGTTATTTCGAGCCCGGTTTCTATTAGAAAACGAGTACGTTAGGCTGGTGCCGAAAGTAAGGTTATCCGTAGCATTTAAGTCGAGGTTTACACGAGCACTATTTCGTTCGTATGTGGCCGGTTTTACAACTCCGTCTTGCTTAAAATTAGATCCCGATACCGAATATTTAACCGATTCATTTCCACCGCTGATAGTTAGATCATAATTACGGATTGAACCGGTACGAAAAACAGGATCAGCCCAGTCGGTATTAATCGCATTTTGGGGGTTGTCGTAGGGTTCAGCTTCCCCGTTGTTACGTGCTGCCTCGTTCATAAGCATTTCAAACTCGGAGCCACTTACCAAATCCGGCATATTAACGGGTTCTTCAAAACCATAGTAGCTGCTTACCTGAATAGATGGGGCAGCATCCTGGCCACGTTTTGTAGTAATTAGTACTACGCCGTTAGCTGCACGAGCTCCATAAATAGCAGTGGCCGAGGCGTCTTTCAATACTTCGATAGACTCAATATCTGATGGATCGATATCAGCCAGGGCACTGGTTGTTTCTCCCCCGAGATCCATGCCAAAGTTTCCGGTTTCAATGGGCACTCCATCCACAATGTAAAGTGGATCGCTGCCACCTGAAATAGAGGTAGTACCCCTGATTTTGACAAAAATTCCTCCACCGGGCGTACCCGAATTGGAGCTTACTTGCACACCTGCCGCGCGACCTTGCATAAGCTGATCGCTGCTGGCCGAAGGAGTGTTTTCAATATCGTCGGATGTTACTGAAGAAACAGAACTTGTTAGTGTTTGGCGGTCTTGCTCACCGTATCCTACTACAACTACGTCTTCCAGCATTTCAACATCTTCTTGTAGCTGTATATCGATATTGGTTTGATCCTCCACTTTCACTTCTTGTGAGTTGAATCCGATATAGCTAAATACTAATACTGATTCTGGTCCTGATACCTCAATTTCAAAACTACCATCTTGGTCTGTGGTTGTACCATTAGTGGTTCCTTCTTCAAGTACATTAACTCCGGGTAG
>JBNJFP010000021.1:0-27510 GCA_051746985.1 Bacteroidota bacterium | reverse complement strand
AATAGTTGATATTGTAATATCGTGAGCGAGAATGTGCATATCACTACAGCATATCAGAAAAGAGAAGGCTGCATTTTCAGTAGTACCTTGCAATGAAATTATAATATCAACATGAAACTTAGGATCTCCATTTTTATCACAAAGTTGCCGAGCAAAGAAATATATTTCGTGGCTGTAACCCTTCCTTTTTTATGATTATTTTTGTGGCTTATGAAAACAACCGGATTTATCGCAAGGCGATATCTTTTTTCTCGGAAACATATATCACTTATATCCACGCTGACCACGATCAGTATTATAGGGGTAACTATTGGTACGGCGCTACTCATTGTCGTTCTCTCAGTGTTTAATGGTTTTTTTGATGTGATCCAGGGATTTCTCCTTCAAAATGATCCTGATTTGCGAATTGAATCAACGGCCTCAAAATCATTTCTATTTGCCGGTGATATGGAAGAGCAATTGTCAGATATTCCTGAGGTTCAGGCATTGGCTCCTTATGTGGAAGGAAAGGTGCTAATGGCTTCTGATGCAAGTGAGGATAAAGTAGTACAGGTACGTGGAGTTGATGCAGAAGCGTATTTTAATGTCAATGAAATTGAAAGCAATATTGGTGAGGGGGCGCTTGATCTGTCAGTGCAGGATCGACGACCGGGAATGCTGGTGAATGAGCGACTGCTCGATGAGTTAAACCTGAACGTTGGTGATGAAGTTGTGCTGCTAAGTGCCTCGGGGATGCGCAAGTCGCTGACGCAATTCTCTCTGCCGCGCAGCTTTCGTTTTGAGATTCGGGGCACTTACTCGCAGCTTCAAATTACCGAAGGGTCTGGGGTTTTTATAGATAAAGCAGCGGCCCAGCGATTATTTGAATTGCGTAACCAGGTTTCGGGCATTGATATCCGTTTGGATGAGACTGATGCGGCCGAATCAGTAAAGAAAAAAGTAGCAGCTGCTTTGGGATCAAACGATTTTACTATTTCTACTTGGTATGATCTGCAGAAACCGCTTTATGATGTAATGTACCTCGAAAAATGGAGCTCTTATATTATTTTGATGATTATCGTGCTCGTAGCGGTACTTAATATTATTGGTTCTCTTACAATGATTGTCATTCAAAAAAATCGGGATATTGGAATTCTTTTGACGATGGGTTTTAGACCTTCAGATATTAAAAATATTTTTGTCCGACAGGGATTATATATTGGACTTATTGGCTGTGTAATTGGCGGGGGAATGGGATTGCTTTTAAGTTGGCTGCAGCAACAATATGGGCTCATTAAACTTTCATCGGCATTTATTATCAATGCCTACCCCGTAAGTATAAGTTTTGTAGATGTAAGTATTGTGTTGGCGGGAAGTTTGATACTATGCCTGTTAGCCAGTTGGTACCCGGCAAAACGGGCCGCAAAAGTTGAACCAGCTGATGCCATTCGGTATGATTGACGATTATTGCTGAAGGCCTAATTTTTTGCAGATACTACTGAGTTGTTCTAACTCTTCGTCAGAAAGTACATCAAACTCTTTTTTAATTCGGGACAAGTGTTTTGGAAAGTAGTTCGCGATAAAGTCTTCGCCTTCATCGGTTAAATGAATCAGCATCGAGCGACGGTCTTCGGGATCTTGATGGCGTTCAACCCAGCCACTTTTTTCAAGGTTGTCAATTACCAGTGTAATGTTGCCACCACTTTTAAGGAGCTTTTCTCCCAACGCTTTTTGATTAAGCGGACCGAGGTGCAAGAGTGCCTCCAACACACCAAATTGACTGACCGTTAATCCTGCATCACTGAGCTGTCGATTCAGCCGGTTATTTAATGAATCCGTCGCCCGCATCAATTTTATAAATGCGTTTAGCGTTCTCTCTTCCCTATGGCTACCTTGATAATGCGTACCCATTATTTTCAACCTAAATTATTAAATATTGAATGACGCGCAGCCATAAATATATGGTATAGAAAATGGGAAAGCCATTATAGGTTATAACTTATTGTGACGGGGGCGTGATCGGACAAATCCCACTCCATTTCAATGACGGCTTCCTCGGCCGCTTCTAACATTTCAGGGCAACTCATGTGATAATCGATTCTCCATCCCTTGTTGCGCTCTTTGGATGCGGCCCGGTAACTCCACCAGCTGTAGAGGTCTTCTTCATCTTCGTGCAGATTTCGATACACATCCTCAAAACCGGTTTGCAACAGTCGTGTTACCCATTTCCGCTCTTCCGGTAAAAACCCCGAAGTATTTTTGTTTCTTTTGGGATTGTGGATATCGATGGGTTTATGGCAGATGTTGTAATCACCACACATCACCACCGGTTTGTCTTCAGATAAAAATTTCTGCGCAAAGGGGAGGAAGTAATCCAGAAACTCTATTTTTAAATCCTGACGCTCATCACCGGTAGTACCACTTGGAGCATAAATAGAAAAAACGTAGAGGTTCTCAAATTCTGCCATCATCACGCGTCCCTCGCTGTAAACCCAATCTATGCCCATTCCTTTTTCTATACGGATGGGTTCCTGCTTGGATAAAATGCCTACGCCGGAATAGCCTTTTTTCTCAGCGGTGTGGTAGGCCTCGTGGTAATCCAATTTTTTAACCGGTCCAGGAACTTGATGCTCCATAGCTCGCAATTCCTGTAGGCAAATAATATCCGGATCTGTTTGGTGAACCCAATCCGTAAAGCCGTGACGGTGTGCCGCGCGAATGCCGTTGACGTTGAGAGATGAGATTTTAAGCATAATATTTTAGTAGAAAGTAGAGGGTAAAAAGTTTGAAGTGTTGGAAATAAGCAGTGAATTCTTTCTACTTATGACTTTTTACTAATTACTTGCTCTTCACAATCGCATAATTACGCTTGCCCACTTTCAATGTAAATTCGGTATCAGCGTCGAATGTTACGCTATATCCCTTGTCTGAGACTTTTTCATCATCTATAGAAATGCCGCCTTGCTTAATTAAACGCTTGGTTTGGCCGTTGCTATCTGTAAAGCCAGCATCTGAAACGATATCCAACAGACGAACTTCGCTGCCCGCTTCATATTCGAGGGTAAGAGCATCGTCAGGAATTTCGTTGCCCACAACCGTTTTTTCGAAGTGTTCTCGTGCTGCCTTAGCTGCTTCTTCGCCATGATAGATACGTGTTATGGAAAGAGCCAGTTCGTGTTTGGTATTACGAGGATCTTCTTCAATTTTTTGCTTGTACTTGGGCAGTTCATCAACATCTACATCAGAAACCAATTCAAACCAAGAGTAGATTAGATCATCAGGTATGGAAAGCACTTTGCCGTACATATCGTTGGCATCTTCGGTAATACCGATGTAGTTGTCGTAGGATTTTGACATCTTTTTGGTGCCATCGGTACCTACTAACAAGGGCATCATTAAGGCGATTTGTGGCTCCTGTTCGGCATCTTTTTGGAGTTCCCGACCTACCAAGAGATTGAATTTTTGATCGGTTCCACCCAGCTCAACATCCGAGTGCAAATGGACAGAATCTTGTCCCTGTGCCAAAGGATATAAAAATTCGTGCAGTGATATGGGTTCGTTGTTTTCATACCGCTTGGAAAAATCATCGCGCTCAATCATACGGGCTACCGTCAGCTTGGATGTGAGTTTAATAACATCCTGGAAGTTCATTTTGCCGAGCCATTCTGAGTTGTACACAATGGTGGTTTTGTCTTCATCCAGTATTTTAGTCGCCTGATCAAGATAAGTTTTGGCGTTTTCTTCTATTTCTTCTGGAGTTAGGGCTGGACGTGTTTCATTTTGACCGGTGGGGTCGCCAATGAGTGCGGTAAAATCACCAATTATTAGGATGGCTTCGTGACCCAAATCTTGGAACTGGCGTAGTTTACGGAGTATCACCGAGTGTCCGAGGTGTAAGTCGGGACGCGTAGGATCACAGCCCAGTTTAACTTTAAGCGGCTTACTTTCTTTTTTTGATTTTTTAAGCTTTTCAACAAGTTCTTCTTCGGGTACAATTTCAACTGTACCTCTTTTAATGACGTCTATTTGTTCTTCAACGGGTAAAAAATTCATAAATAATTAGGAGTTGCTCTGTTGTTCTAAAAAAGGAAAATTTTCAATTGGATTATATTGCTCGAGCGTCTTCTGGATGGTCGTCGTAAAATCTTCGGCCCCGGGATAAATGGCGGCAACCGTATCATAAGCCCAGGGAGCCAAATAAATAACGTAAGAGTAGGTCGCCGAATCTTGCCTTGCTTCCTGTGAAGGGATACTGAATCCGGCCAAAATCAATAAAACGGCACTAATAACAATACCACTTTTTAGAAATCCGAATCCTGCCCCGGCAATACGATTTACAAAATTGAGCTGAATAGTTTCTAAAAACTTTTTACTTAAAAAAGCCGCAAGATGAACCAGTGATAATGTACCAACGAAAATAATTATCGCCGAGATAAAGGGGATAAAAGAAGCACCTTCTTCAAAAAAGGGTTTTATGGCTGCGCTTACGGGATCCATGTACTGAAAGGTGAGAAAAACCCCTAAAATAATACCAATAATGCTGAATACCTCCTTGATAATACCATTGACAAATCCCCGATAGCAGAAGTATGCAATGGGTATCAAGATGACAAAGTCGAGGAGGTTCATGGTTGAGGTATTAAGAAAGTTCTTCTTTTACAACTTTGCTTACGATGGAGCCCTCTGCTTTACCTTTTAGTTCTTGCATAAGTGCACCCATTACTTGCCCCATGTCGGACATATCCTTGGCGCCGACTTCCTCAATTTTTTCACGAGCAAGGTCTCGGACCTCATCCTCCGAAAGCATTTCGGGCAGATAGGAGTTGATGATCTCCAGTTCCTCTTTCTCAGATTGGGCTAAATCATTCCGATCGCCTTTTTCAAACTGTTCGATTGATTCTTTGCGCTGTTTGGCGGCTTTCATTAGTACCTCAACGGCTTGCTCATCAGAAATAGCAGCTTCTCCGCCTTTTCGCTCACTAATTTCACGTTCCAAGAGCTTAGATTTTAGAGAACGCAGTACACGTAGTTTATCCTTTTCTTTATTTTTCATAGCCTGTTTAAGATCGGCCATGATTTGGTCTTTAATTGCCATAATTATATTGCTTGGATGTTCTAAAGTGATACGTGGGTCTGCCCATAAAAAAAGGTTCCACCCACCTGTGCGGATGCAACCTTTTCATCAAATAAAGAAAAACGGTTAGTCTTTATTCTCCTTAATAAAGTCCCGCACATTATCTTCATCGATAATGGCTTCTTTATAACCATACTTATTATTAGCAGTTTTTTTGGCAACAATAACTTTTGCCATCCGCCGGTCACCCGACTTTTGTTCTTCATTAGTTCCGAAAGTTTTCTTCTTGGCCATAATACTGGTTCTGGTCTTACTTATTTGATTTCTTTGTGAACGGTATGCTTGCGAAGAACCGGGTTATACTTTTTCAACTCCAACCGGTCGGGAGAATTACGCCGATTTTTCGTAGTATGATACCGCGAAGTACCCGGTGCTTCGGTGCATTCTAAAATTACTTGTACTCTGTTTCCTTTTGCCATAGTGCTATTTATACGTCTTTAATGAGAGTTCCTTTTTTTCTTGCTTCTTTCAGCACGGCATGGATACCTTTCTTGTTAATTGTGCGAAGCGTTTTTGCAGAAACTTTCAATGTTACCCACTTATCTTCCTCGGGGATGTAAAACTTTTTCTTCTGCAGATTTTGCTGAAACTTATGCTTCGTCTTGTTATTGGATTTTGAGGAGCGATAACCATTTTGTGCTCCCTTTCCGGTAATGTCATCTTTACGTGCCATGATACAAATAAAACGTTATTTTACATTTCTCAGATAGACTGGAAAAATAGGCTTATTCCCCAAAAAGATCAATGTTTCTTTTAGAGAGATTTTTTTCACATATTGTGCCGTTCTGGGGAGAACAAAAATAGCAAACACAGAAGATTCCAGTTAGGGGATAAATTTGTTTTACGAGCATATCTCGACATTTGTCAATAAGGCCCATCACCTTCTTTGATTTTGCGTATTTATGCCCTATTTTCAGGCGTCTTCATCATTATTTTAAACCCCATTCATACCTATATTTATGGCGAATAAAAAAGGATCAGATTACAAGGCGGAAAACATTCAGGTTTTAGAAGGTCTTGAGGCTGTTCGCAAGCGGCCGGCGATGTATATCGGGGATACCGGTCAGCGCGGACTTCATCACCTTATTAATGAGGTCGTTGACAATTCTATTGACGAGGCGATGGAGGGGCACTGTGATGTGCTTGATGTGACCATAAATAATGATGGATCCATCACTATAACGGATAATGGCCGTGGCATTCCCGTTGACGAGCATCCCAAAATTAAATTACCTGCTGTTGAGGTTGTACTTACGAAATTACATGCTGGTGGAAAGTTCGACAAAAATACATACAAAGTTTCTGGTGGATTGCACGGAGTTGGTGTAAGTTGTGTGAATGCACTTTCTTCACATTTCTACGCTGAAATTCATCGCGATGGTGAAATTTATGTGATGGAATTTGAGCATGGGGCTACGGTTCAGCCGCTGAAAGTGAAAGGCAAGACCGACAAGACCGGGACAACGATTACATTTACACCAGATTCCGAAATTTTTAAACAGACCCAGGAGTTTAAGTACGATATTATTGCGGAGCGAATGCGTGAATTGGCATTCTTAAATCCGCAAATTACGATTAACCTCAAAGATGAACGTGATGAAGAACTTGAAGATACCTTCCACTACGAAGGTGGTGTAAAAGACTTTGTTCAATATTTAGATGAGGATCGGGAACCTATGCAGCCTGAGCCTATTTTGATTGAGGGTGAGGTTGATATGGTGCCTGTTGAACTTGCAATACAATATAACGGCAGTTACTCTCAAAACGTCCATTCATACGTTAATAATATTAACACGCGCGAAGGGGGAACGCATATTTCCGGATTTCGTCGCGCCCTAACACGATCGCTTAAAAAGTATGCTAAAGACAATAACCTTATTAAAAGTGATGTAAGCGTTTCGGGTAGTGATTTTCGTGAGGGAATGACAGCTGTACTTAGTGTGAAAGTTCCCGAACCTCAGTTTGAGGGTCAGACGAAAACCAAGCTTGGTAACTCCGAAGTACAAAGTGCTGTTGAGGTCATTGTTTATGAGCAGATGAATGAATACCTCGAACGAAATCCGAAGGTAGCCAAGAAGATTCTTGAAAAAGTAATTCTCGCCGCCGAAGCACGTGAAGCTGCGAAGAAGGCCCGAAAGCTCATTCAGCGTAAAAGTGCAATGAGTGGCGGCGGACTTCCCGGCAAGTTGGCCGATTGTTCTATTAAAGATCCCAAGCAGAGTGAAATCTACCTGGTGGAGGGTGACTCGGCCGGTGGGTCTGCAAAGATGGGACGAAACCGAAGCTTTCAGGCTATTTTGCCACTGCGCGGTAAGATTTTGAATACCGAAAAAGCTAAGATCAACCGTATTCTTGAAAACAATGAAATTCAGGCAATGATTACGGCTTTGGGGGCCGGCGTAGGCCACTCCGAAGAGGATTTTGATCTTGAAGAACTGCGGTATCACAAAATAATTATTATGACAGATGCCGATGTGGATGGCTCTCACATTCGTACATTGCTGCTTACATTTTTCTATCGATATATGAAACCACTTGTTGAGGGTGGTCATGTATATATTGCAATGCCCCCACTTTATAAAATTACCGACAGCCGAGGTAATATTGAATATGCCTGGGATGAGGAAACTCGAAGAAAGCTTGTAAAAGAGCATAGAAAATCCCGCTACAAGTTTGATGTTTCTCGCTATAAGGGACTTGGGGAGATGAATCCCGAGCAACTTTGGGAAACAACAATGGACCCTGAAACACGAACCCTACAGCAGGTAACGGTTGACAATGCAGCCGCTGCTGATAAGCTGTTTTCTCGATTAATGGGGTCTGATGTGCAACCCCGCCGGGAATTCATCGAACGAAATGCTAAATATGCAACCCTTGATATTTAACTCGAAGTGTTGAAGGGCAGAAGTGTTTTAGTTCAAGTTATAGCTTTATCGCTTCAGCACTTACAATCATAAACACTTTTAGAAATTAATTTTAACACTGTACTAAATATTATCCATGGCAAGAGATAAAATTGTACCTATTGCAATAGAAGAGGAGATGCAGTCGGCTTACATCGATTATTCGATGTCGGTTATTGTATCTCGTGCCCTGCCCGATGTCCGGGATGGCTTAAAGCCGGTTCACCGACGTATTCTTTATGGAATGAGTGAATTGGGTATGCTTCACAACAGAAATTATAAGAAAAGTGCTCGTATTGTCGGTGAGGTACTCGGTAAGTATCACCCACACGGTGATTCTGCGGTTTACGACTCGATTGTACGAATGGTGCAGGATTTCTCTCTGCGCTATCCGCTGGTAGATGGACAGGGTAACTTTGGATCTATTGACGGCGACTCTGCAGCGGCGATGCGTTATACAGAAACGCGCATGGAGCGTATTGCTGAGGAAATGCTAACGGATATCAATAAAGAGACCGTAGATTTTGATAATAACTTTGATGATACCCTGCAAGAGCCTACCGTTCTTCCAAGCACCTTGCCAAACATGCTGCTAAATGGGGCTTCTGGTATTGCCGTGGGGATGGCCACGAATATGGCGCCTCACAATCTTAATGAAACCATTGATGGTATTGTCGCTTATCTGGATAATCCGGATATCGAAACAAAGGAGCTGATGGAACATATTCCGGCTCCTGATTTTCCTACAGGCGGTATCATCTATGGATATGAAGGTGTAAAGGAAGCCTATGAAACGGGTCGCGGCAAAATTACGCTGCGAGCTCGTTGTACAACCGAGGAACTTCGTCGCGGACGTGAGCAAATTGTTATTACAGAAATTCCATACCAGGTTAACAAGACAACACTTGTTAAAAAGATTGCGAAGCTGACACAGAACGAAAAGATCGACGAAATATCAGAGATTCGTGATGAATCGGATCGCGATGGTATGCGTATTGTGGTTGTGCTTAAGCGAAGTGCCAATGCAGGTATTGTACTTAATCAGTTGTATAAATATACGCAGATGCAAACGACTTTCGGTGTGATTAGTCTTGCCTTGGTACAAGGGCGACCGAAAGTGATGCCGCTGAAGGAACTGATCTTTCATTATGTAGAGCATCGGATTGAAGTTGTAATTCGACGAACGCTCTATGATCTTGATCAGGCGGAATCACGCGCTCATATTCTTGAGGGGCTTAAGATCGCACTTGATGATCTTGATGAAGTGATTAAAACGATTCGTGCCTCCAATAGTCCACAGGAAGCGAATGAAGCGCTGCGTTCAAAGTTTGCCCTTACCGATATCCAGGCGAAAGCTATTCTGGACATGCGCCTGCAAAAACTTACTGGTTTGGAGCGCGATAAGATTGAGCTTGAATACGGAGAGATTGCAGAGAAAATTGAAGATTTTCGCAATATCCTTTCTGATCGCAGTCGCCAGAAGTCTATTATTAAAGATGAGCTTATGGAGATTAAGGACCGTTATGGCGATGAGCGTCGTACGCAAATTGTACACTCTGCAGATGATTTTAGCGTAGAGGATATGATTGCTGATGAGGATGTAGTTGTAACCATATCAAACAAAGGGTTTATTAAGCGAATGCCCGTTAGCGGTTATCGCCGACAGAAACGTGGTGGTAAGGGAATGAAAGGAACCACTACAAAAGATGACGAATATGTAGAGCATCTCTTTGTAGCGACCAATCATAATTACATCCTGTTCTTTACAGAAAAAGGACAGTGTTATTGGTTAAAGGTTTATGAAATCCCAGAAGGGTCCCGAACTGCTCGTGGACGTGCTATTGTAAATCTTATTGATATTGATAAGGATGATTCTATTAAAACGTTTGTTCCGGTGAAAACCCTGGATGACGAAGAATACATCAATGATAATTACATTATCATGGCTACAAAAGAGGGTAAGGTTAAGAAAACGACCCTCGAAGCCTATAGTCGTCCTCGACGAGATGGTATTATTGCCATTAATATTAATGAGAGTGACTCACTCTTGGAGGCCGCTCTTACTGATGGTGAAAGCAATGTAATTCTTGCTAACAGAAAAGGACGTGCCATTCGATTCCATGAAGATGAAGTTCGTGACATGGGGCGTAATACGTCTGGTGTTAAGGGAATGGATTTGGGGGATGATAATGAGCTTGTTGATATGGTTGTCATTAAAAACACCCACGGTGCCACCGTTCTTGCAATATCAGAAAATGGATACGGCAAACGTTCAATGGTAGAAGACTATCGTGAACAAAGTCGTGGCGGTAAAGGGGTCATCACTCTAAAAGTCACGAAGAAAACTGGAGAACTTATCGCTCTTAAAGATGTCTCTGATAAAGATGATCTGATGGTTATTACCGAAGGCGGTAAGGTAATCCGGATGAGTTGTGACGGCATTCGAACGATGGGTAGAAATACTCAAGGTGTTCGCATTATGCGTCTTGATACAGAAGGAAAAATTGCTGCGGTAACTCGTGTTGTTAACGAAGAGGAAGACGAAACGGTTTAGCCGCTAACTTTTAGCTGAGGAATAGAATTAGCCCTGTCGGAATTTGTTCTGACAGGGTTTTTTTTTATTTACTCTATTTGGTCAATTCCGGAGAGGTTTTCCTTTAAAATATTTGCGGATTTGGTGAGACCCTCTATCTCCTCATCGTTAAGATCGGGCGTAATTTTATCCTTTACTCCGTCTATTCCAATTACGCTTTGAAGACTCATACAAACATCCGAGATTTGATATTCCCCATCCCAATGAACACTAACCGGGATCACACTTTTCTCATCTTCCAAGATGCCTTCTACGATTCGGGCAATTACAACACCGATGGCTGTGTTCGTAAATCCTTTTCGTTCAATAATTTGATAGGCTGCGTTCTTCGCTTTCTTGAAAAGAGTTTCGAGAGCTGTTCTGTTGTATGGTTTTTCCATAATGGTGTTATGCTCGATAGGCTTTCCACCAATATTAGCTTGGCTCCAGATGGGGACTTCCGAGTCACCGTGCTCTCCTAAGATATAAGCGTGAACGGAACGTGGATCAACATCATAATAGTTACCAAGTAGGGCACGAAAGCGAGCGGTATCTAAAAGGGTGCCTGTTCCAATAATTCGATTCGGTTCCCGGCTACTTAACTTTTGTGAAACATAGGTTAAAATATCTACGGGATTGGTTGCGATAATCAGGATAGCATTGGGAGCATGCTGATCCAATTTGGAAATTATATCCTTAAAAACTGCGGCGTTTCTGTTTAAGAGTTCAAGGCGGGATTCATCAGGTGACTTTTGTCCAACACCGGCAGTAATAATAATTACCTGCGTTTCCTTTAGATCCTCATAATTGCCAGATCGCACTTTTACATTTCCAACTAAAAGCTGACCATGCATAAGGTCCATGGCTTCACCTTCAGCTTTCTCTTTATTATGATCCACTAAAATAATCTCACTTGCAATTCGCTGGTTGAAGAGGGCATAAGCTGAGGCCACCCCAACATTCCCGGTCCCGATAATTCCAACTGTTCTTCGTTGTATCATTATAAAATTACCTATAAGTATATCTTAATATTTTATTTATTCATCATTTCTTCTAATAAATCATTTCTTTTTTCTAATAAAATATTTGGACTAATTAGTTTAACATCTGTCGGGAATTGCAGCAGCCATTCGTTGATAAAGTCAAGATTATCAAAATAAAACTCTAACCTAAATAAATTAGGTTTAACTCTTCTTTTCTTAATAATTTTTGTCGGCAAATTGGCTTGAAATCGCTTTAATGCTTTCTTGGATACATCTACTATTATTTTTGGAGAATTCTCCTCAGATCGAAAAATAAGGCCCTCTACGTCGATTTTGCCATATGGGACGAACTCTTCGTCCATAATTTTGATGTCTGACATGCGATCGAGCACAAAATTCCGTGCATCGTTTCTTTTGTGGGAGTGACCGATTACATTCCAGTGGTCCCGATAAAAAACGATAATGTAGGGATCAATTTTTCGGCTGCTAATTTCTTCCGTTGATTTTGCCCTGTAATCAAACCGAATCGATTTGTTTTTAGCGATGGCGTTACTGATAACATACCAGTCTCCGCCCTCCATTTTTTCAGCTCCAAAATTTAGGTATGGATCAACAACCGTTCGTTCTTCCAGCGATTCCATAAAGTCGCGCAACTCATCCGGCACAACCTCTTTAATTTTTAGTTCTACTCCCTTTGCATCTTCGATGAGTTTTTGGTCAACCTGTGACTTTACAAAGTTTAGCCCCACCATAATGGTAGCCAGCTCTTTATTTGTGAACATGAGGGGAGGTATTTTGTACCCCTGCATAATGCCATATCCGTGATATTTATCATGAGTTACGGGTACGTTCATTTCTGAAAGGGCATTAAAATCTCTAAAAACAGTACGCCGACTCACATTAAATTTGTCAGCAATTTTGTCTACGGTAATGCGACTGTTGGATTGTTGAAGCATCAGGATGAGCTTCATTCTGCGCTCAGAACTATTCATTGGTCTCTGTTTCTATTAGGTTGATAAAAGATGAGCACTTAATATAATTGAAAACGCAGGATTTGTCAGAAAAGAAAAAGGGAAGAAGAGTTAAGGGCGATCTATAATCAAAATAGATTTTCCTTGGTAGAAATTAGAGTATTGGGAAAGATCTATGCAGGTGATGGTCAGGGGCTCTGAGATATTTTGCATCTCATCTTCAAACTCTAAACCCTTGTAAAGAATCATTTTTTTCCAGTGAAGGTGTTGGCTCATTTTCAAAAGGTCGCCGATCTTAAATGCGTGTTTTGAAATGAGAAGACATTCATTCTCGTGCCGTAATTCTTCGATAGATCCATCAACAATACCAATATTTTGAAGCTCTAACTTCTGGGCAATTTGCTTCATCGCCAGGCATTTTTTTGTCACTAAATCATTGAGAACGAAATGTTTTTGAGGATGAGTAATGGCCAATGGGATGCCCGGGAGTCCTCCGCCGGTGCCAGTATCGATGACTAAATCCTCATTCTTGAAGGTATCAAGCTGAGATATGAGAAGGGAGTGACGAATATGCTCCCAGATCGTTTCACGTGGAACATCCCGGCTCACTAAATTTACGCGTTTGTTCCACCATAGAAGCTGATCTAAATAAAGCTCGAGTTGATCACGATGTTTCTGGATAAGCGCATCTGTTTTGTCAAAGGTTTCACGTGGAACGGATTCAAGTTTGATATTATGTTGTTTCACGTGAAACTATGTGCCTATGGATTATAGGTTGTCGAAAGCATTAATTATTTAGGTACACCATAAGAACAGAAACGTCGCTGGGAGAAACCCCACTAATGCGACTTGCTTGTCCAAGTGTTTCTGGACGTATGCGATCCATTTTTTGTTTTCCTTCGGAGGAAAGGCTGCTGATTTTACCATAATCAAGCTCGTCTGGAATGAGTGTATCTTCCTGCTTTTTCATCTCCTCAACCATCTCAAATTCTTTTTCTATATAGCCGGCATACTTGACCTGTATTTCAACCTGTTCAAAAACAAGATCATCCGTGGTGATCTCGTGAGCTTTCTCTTTAAGTTCTGGATCAGCATTCATCAGGTTGAATATGGAAATCTCGGGACGAGGAATAAGTGTTTTAGCTTTTACCGGTTGCGACAGGGTAGAGGTGTCTTGTTCTTTAAGCATGGGATCCATCTTTTCGGGATAGACCGTATAGTCTGCAAAAAGATCGTGGACTTGATCGATGGCTTCCTTCTTTGTTTGAAATTTTTCAAAGCGTTTATCGGAGGCAAGTCCAATTTTATGTCCCAGTTCTGTGAGGCGCAGGTCTGCATTATCTTGGCGCAATAAGATACGATGTTCAGCACGAGATGTAAACATTCGGTAAGGTTCTTCAGTACCCTTGGTAATCAGATCATCAATGAGGACGCCGATATATGCTTCGGATCGTTTGAGGATAAATTCTTCTTTTCCTTGTACTTTTCGTGCTGCATTAATACCGGCCATAAGTCCCTGGCAGCCAGCTTCTTCATAACCGGTAGTACCATTAATTTGTCCGGCAAAGAAAAGACCCTTGGTAATTTTGGTTTCCATGCTGCGACGAATTTGATACGGAGGAAAGTAATCATACTCAATGGCGTAGCCCGGGCGAAGCATAACAGCATCCTCAAATCCGGGGATGGTACGCAGTGCTTTATATTGTACATCCTCGGGAAGAGAAGTGGAAAATCCATTGAGATACATCTCATAAGTATTCCATCCCTCAGGTTCCAAAAATAATTGATGGCTATTTTTGTCGGAGAAACGATTGATTTTGTCCTCAATAGAAGGACAATAGCGTGGGCCGGTAGAATCAATGGTGCCATTGAACATGGGACTGCGATCAAAACCGGTACGCAGCATGTCATGGACATCTTCATTGGTGTATCCAATCCAGCAAGTGAGTTGTTCTTCGCGGGAGGGAAGTGATTCCGTTATAAAGGAGAATGCATTGGGATCTTCATCTCCATACTGAATTTCCAGCTTATCATAATCAATCGAGCGTCCGTCAATGCGAGGTGGGGTCCCGGTTTTAAGTCGACCCACTTCAAAGCCTAAATCTTCGAGTGCGGCAGAAATTCCAATGGATGCTCGTTCGCCTGAACGTCCGCCTCCAAAATTCGTTTCGCCGATGTGCATTAATCCATTGCCAAAAGTACCAGTGGTAAGAATAACCGCATCGGCCTCAAAGACTTGTCCGGTTGAGGTTTTTACGCCCGTAGCTCGCTTCCCATCATCAGTAGTTAAAACATCGACAACGTTATCCTGTCGAAAGTGGAGATTCTCTTTTTTCTCTAATTCTTCACGCATGGTTTTGCTGTATAGGGCACGGTCGCTTTGGCAACGCGGACTCCACATGGCTGGCCCTTTACTGGTATTAAGTATTCTAAATTGCACTCCGGATTTGTCGGCCACTTTACCCATAAGTCCACCGAGGGCATCAATTTCTCGAACCAGCTGCCCTTTTGCCACGCCCCCAATAGCAGGATTGCAAGACATTTTTGCAATGGCATCCAGGTTCATAGTTATAAGTAGCGTATTTGCGCCGATTTCTGCTGCGGCACCGGCGGCTTCACTGCCTGCATGCCCGGCTCCAACTACGATGACGTCATATTTCGGAAAAAGAGAATCCATAATGTGTTTAAGTGTATGTTTTTATTACACTTATGTGTTTGATTGTGCTGGTTGTCGCTCCTGTTTCAATCCTGTGTTAGTATCAGCGATAAACTTGAGAGTCCCCAAAAATAAGGGTTTTTAAGCAAAATATTTAACGTTCTGTCGCAGAGTTATTATTGTGATGATTAGTCATTAAATAGCAACAAAATAGTAGAAAATAATGTCCAGAATATGCCAAAAGTCACGAAGGCCATAATTCCTGCTGCGGGGAAAGGGAAACGAATGCGTCCGCTAACAAATTATTTACCAAAGGCAATGATTCCACTGGGGAAGAAGCCTGTGATAGAGCATATTGTAGCCGAATTAAAATCGGCCGCAATCAGTGATATCGCAGTAATTGTCAATCTGGATGATGAGATGATCTTGGATTATTTTAAGGAAGATGATCAAGTTACATGTATTGTTGATGATTCTTTTTCAGGACCGGGCGGTGCTATTTTAAAAGCAGAGTCCTTTATAAAGAAGGAAGATTTTGTGGTAGCCTTTTCGGATGCTCCACTGAAAGGGCCCCGGATATCAAGAGTAGTGGAGGACTTAATTTTCTTAAAAGAAAAGCAGAATGCATTTGCAACGCTGGCCATGTATTCCATTGATCAAACAGAAATATCTAAACGTGGTGTAATTCAGTGGCAAAAGGGTACAAAAATTGAGAAAGGTCCGAGCGTAGTTCTTGAGGATATTATTGAAAAGCCAGGGCAATTAATGGAAAACCCGTGGGCATCGGCTTGCCGATATGTGTTGGAGTATGGGATTTTTGAGGTATTAAAACGAATAGGGAAAGATGATAATGGTGAAGTACAACTAACGCCGGCAATCCGTTATGGGATACGAAATGGGAAGGAAGTATTGGGTTATCCTTTGCCAAAAGAAGTGATCCGGTATGACACCGGAAATTTTGAGGATTATTTTAAAGCTCAACGAGCGTTTATGAATGCCACCTAAATTATAAAAGCTCTTTGTCAATAAGCCAGTTATAGCAATCTGTTATTGACTTGTCCACTGATGGGATGTTATAGCCCAATTCCTTTTTAGCCTTTTCGCTGGAGTATATCACATTTCGTGTCATGAGCTTAGCCAACTCAGGAGTAAGATTCGGTTCGTTACCCGTAAAATAGGCAACACCGACTTGGAAATATGCAAATAACTTAAGCAGCGGGGTTGGCACTACTTTGGGATTGGCTGAAAACCCTGACACCTCTCGAATGATTGAAACAAATTCTGCAAACTCACAATGGTCGCCACCCAGGATATAACGTTCGCCGTCGGTTCCATTTTCCACCGCTGAAATATGCGCTTTTGCTACTTCTTCAACATGAGCTACACTCATGTTTCCACGAGTAACGCCTGGTAGGTTATTATCTCGCAATGCGAAAAACAGACGTCCCCAGTTGCTGTCGTCATGAGGTCCTACCACCATGGCAGGATTCATGACCACCACCTTAATTCCATGGTTTCGGGCCTCAAGTGCCTTGCGTTCGGAAAGCCATTTGGTGCGTTCATAATTAACCCAAGAAGTATCACCTTTTTGAGGGGTTTCTTCGCTAATGGTGCCTTCTATCTTGCCCCATGCTGAAACGCTTGAGGTATGTATAAAGGTTTCTACCTTATTTTTGATAGCTGCAGCTACCATATTTTTGGTACCGGTTACGTTAACTTCAGTTTGGCGATCGTTATGCTGCGACCACATATTGGTATCCCCGGCCAAGTGAAAAATGACGTCAATATTCGATGGAATGGCCGCGTGCAATGAAGGCAAATTCGTGATGGATCCTTCTGCTAAATCAACAGGTAGTTGCTTTAAATATGAAAGATCAGATGTCGGACGATGAAGGGCGGTAACGTTCCATTCCTTATCGATAAGTTGTTTTATTAGATTAGTTCCAATAAATCCAGTACCGCCCGTGACAAAAGCACTTTTTTTCATAGCAAGTTGGTAAGGATGAATATAGCACGTACCTATTGAAAATGAGTTAAAGGCAAAGAAATCCCAAAACAAAAAGCCCCAAACGAAAAACGTTTAAGGCTTAATTATAATAGTAAAGTGACAAGTTATTGATCTTTATGCCAAGCTAAAAAGTCAACAATGGCACGCCATACGGCTTCCATCTTGGTTTGGGCTTCGCATTCGAAGGTCGTATCATCATCGACAACAACCATGCAGGCTTTATCTTTGATAAGTACCGAATAGCCAAGGTCATCCTCGATTTTGATGACCACTGGCATGAGCCACTTCCAGGCCAAATGAAACTTCATATCTTCAAGTTGAAGAAACGCCAGGGGAATATCTTTTACATCATCTTGATCTATTTTGATGGTAGAACCCATCAAATTTTCGATAAGGCGATTACCGTTATTAATTTCTTCGTGGGTCATAATAAAAGGTTTGGTTCACTAAAATTTGATGCTTTAAAATACAGAAAATTGAAAAGGGTACAACGTTAATTAAAAAACTAAGACACAAGTTAGCTTATAAAGCCACTACTACTCCCTTTTTTGGATGTTTTTGTGAATGAAAAAGCAAATTTAGTGCCTTGTTTTGTTGAATCGATTTGATGCTCAGCTTCAAGTTGTTTCAAAAGCGTATCAACAAGTTGAAAGCCGAGGGTACCAGCTTCAGATAATGATGTAAGGTGATCAGGTAATCCTTTGCCATCATCAGAAATAGATAGCGTAAGAATTTCATCTTTGTTTTTGGACAGCTCTATAGAAATTTGGCCTCCCTCATTTTGGGGAAAGGCATGTTGTATGGCATTGATGATGAGTTCATTAATTATTAAACATGCAGGTACACCTTGGTTAATATTAATAGTAATGGGAGACAGGTCGAGATTTAAATCTATCGTCTGAAGTTGATCATACGTATCAATTAAATTATTAGCCAGTAGCTGAATACTTTTATCAAAGCGTAACTGAGCAAGACTATGTGACTGATATAGCAGCTCGTGGATGGATCCGATTGCCTGGATACGAGTAATACAGGCAATCAATTTTTCTTGTAAGTAGGGATTTTCTTCTTCATAAACCTGTAGCTGCATGAGTCCCGACACAATAGCCAGATTGTTTTTTACCCGGTGATGTATTTCGGAAAGAAGTACCTCTTCTTCTTTCAAGGATTGTTCAAGCTTGGCTTGGATTTGTTTTTGTTCAGTGATATCCATGGCGCTTAAAATAAGATACTTTTCTTTGGCCCCCTGCAGAATTTCGGAATTGAGAATCAGAGAAATGGGATTGCCGGATTTGTCGTTTATTACCCATTCTTCATTCGGAAAAGACTGACCTTCTAACAGTTGTTGAAAATCATGGTATCCTCTCTCGTAATTATTTTCACTAAGCAAATGTGAAAAATGCCGCCCGATAATTTCTTTTCTGGTATATCCAAAAATATTTACAAAGGCATTGTTAACACTATCGATTATGCCCTCTTCGGTAATGACGATGATAGCCACATCAATGGTTTGCAAAATGGAATCGGTATATCTGTGGCTTTGTTCCAGGTCCTTGTCCTTGAGATAGAGTAATGCATATACACCTGCCGAGGAAATAGTTACAAAAAGGAGACCCTTAATGATTTGGATATTAAAAAGGCTAAAGGTCTGATCATTGACAGTGGCAGCAATAAAATCAGTACCAATAATCCAGCCATATCCAAATAGCAGAAGCATTAGAGCAATGGCTTTACTGCTTAACAGAATGGTTTTAATTCTCATAAATAAGAGTCTTTTATGATATGGTAATTCATAATAATTTCTTGATAGATGAGGTGCAATCTCAATCTAAATGTGCACTACCAATTCCTTTAATTTCAGCGCGGTTAAAAGTAAGGGAAAACTGGGTGCCTGTTCCATCAGATTTAAATTCATAGCTTCCCTCAAGTTGTGAGGAAAGCGTATCGATTAGTTTAAATCCGAGGGACCCCTGTTCGACCAATTTGTCAAAATCACTTGGTAAGCCTCTACCATTATCAGAAATTTTGAGGTTGATCTGGTTCTCTTTTTCTGATAAAAAGACCGTTAATTTTCCCTGTTTCTCTTCATCGAAAGCATGTTTTAAAGCATTAGTAGTTACCTCGTTAACAATCAGCGAGCAGGGAATTGCTTGGTTAACATTGAGCGGTAAAGGTTCGAGGGTTAAATCCAATGAAACAGAAGCTTTGCTTTGGAATGTTTCAAAGATATTATCAATAAGCCTTTCAATGTTTTCATCCAGCCGCAGGTTTGAAAAACTATTGGATTGGTAAAGTAGTTCATGGATGGCGGCCATAGTTTGGATGCGGGTAACGCTATCGAATAATTTATCTTTTAACGCCTTGTTAGATTCATCATAAGCCTGCAGCTGCATCATGCCTGAAACAACGGCCAAATTGTTTTTTACACGGTGATGAACTTCGGCCAACAACGTTTCTTTTTCTTTTAATGACTCACGAATTTCTTGGTCACGCTTCTTTTTTTCTTGGGATGCCATAAGCTGGGCAATCTGATCAGTGATAGATCCGGCAAACGAAATTTCATCACTTTCCCAATCTCGTTTGTTGCTGATGGATTCGTGACAAACAACAGCCTGCGTTGATCCATAGCTAAGCACGCTGGTATCCAAAATGGATTGAATGTTATTGGATTTCAGGTAAGAGTCGGTTAATTCAGTAAAGGCCTCGTGTTCGGCAGGGTTTTCAGCGGCGATTATGCGCTTTTCATTTATGTATCTAAAATAGGTGGGAGATTGTTTTTGAGTAAGAATTTCTCCACGCATAGCATTGTATTGGCCATTCTCATACGAACAGACACAGCGTAGCTTATTGCCTTCGAGAAGCCATAAATTCACCCGTTCAACATTTAATGCCTTGGCCGAAGCTTCCAAAATATGGTTTACGCCATCCAGTATTTCCATCTTTTGCAGCGAGCGGTTGGTAGCTAAATTAGAAATTACCTCCTGGAATTTACGACTCCGTTGCTGACGTTCTTTAAAGTTGGTGATGTCTTGCATGGCACCAATAATGCGAATGGGGTTGCTGTCATTATCCCTCACAATAAAAGCGCGATCAAAAATGTATTTATAAGAATCATCAGCTGTTTTAAACCGGTATTCGAGTTGAAGTCGGTCTTGGTATTGCGAGGACAAAATGTGCTCAAATTTTTGCTGCACGTTTTTTTGATCAGATGGGTGAATCTTATTTGTCCACCACTCACTTACCTCATCAACTTCATGTTTTTGATACCCAAACATGGAATAAATATTCTGGTTGTACTGAATAGTATTCGTTCGCAGATCGTGGTCCCAAATAGTATCGCTGGTCGCTTTCGATACGATTTCGTAGCGTTCCACGCTTTCCTGTAGTTTTCGGCTGCGTTCAATTTCAGCCGTCACATCTTTTTCAATAGCTATAAAGCCGGTGCATTTCCCTTTCTCATCCAAAATGGGATCGATGGTCATATCCAGCCAATACTTTTGTCCATTTTTGGCATAATTAAGAATCACCTCTTGCACTGTTTCGAGCTTGTCGAGTTTTTGCGAAATTCTCTTTATGGTCTGGGGATTTGTTTCGGGCCCTTGTAAAAAGCTGGGTTTTTTACCTAGAATTTCTTCAAGCGCATAGCCTGTTTCATTTTCGAAGGCGTTATTCACCCAAGTTATATTTTCATCTTTATCAGTAATGATGATAATATCAGTGGTTTTGGAGGCGACCAGCGAAAGTTGTTCAAGCTTATCTTCATAGTTTTTCTGATCGGTAATATCAGTAAGAGAACCAACGATGGCTACGGTTTCACCATGTTCTGTAATAGGAGCCTCATTAACCAACACCCAGATTATTTCGCCATTTTTCTTTTTAAGTTGTAGTTCAAAAGGAGGCTGTGATTCGCCTGTTTCTATTGCGTTCTTGGTAAAAGTAAATCCCTGTTTATTTGTGGGATGATCAGTGGCAAACTCGGTCCATCGCCGCTTGGCTTCTTCGGCAGCATATCCCAAAAAATCTTCGCATTGTGGACTTAAATAGGTAAGCACGTGATTGGTGTTGTGCCGGTAAAACATGTTGGTACTGTTTTCCAGTATTTCGCGAAGCCGCTGTTCCGTTTCTTTGAGTTTTTCTTCTGATCGTTTTCGGGTATTAATATTTTGCGTACTCCCGTAAATGCGAACGCACTGTCCATCTTCAAATTCTGCTTCCCCAACAGCTCTAATCCAGCGCTCATTATTTTTTGCGGTAACTATTTTGAGTTCAACATCAAACGGAGTGCCTTCGTCAATAGCTTTTTGCACAGCACGTTGAATCTTCTGACGATGCTTCCCTTCTTTATAAAAGCTGATAGCCGAATCTAAATCGGGCTCGTAGTCGTGACTAACTTCGTGCAGCCGTTTAATCTCTTGTGACCAAGAAAGCGACTTATCGTGGATATCCAACTCCCAATGACCAATTTGAGCAAGGTCATATGCTTTACTGATGATTTTGTCTTTTTTTCGCAACGCTCGTTCGGAATGTATCTGGTCAATTTTAAGAACCAGCAGTTCCGCCACTAAATCCAGCAACTGTCGTTCTTCAAATAAAAAAGGTCCTTCATCTTTGTCCGGTTTTTCCTCCAGGTAAACAACCCTTATCGTTAAGGTATCAGAGGTAAGCTTACTGGTTTTCTGAGATTCCAGTATCCAGGGAGTTTTCGAATAATTATCAGTTTTAAAAGTTTCACCGCTAAACGATATGGATGCCTCGGTAATTTCGGGATAGGTCCAGCCGCCGGGCAAATATTGTAATGCTTGTTCTAATAACTCCGCTGTCGAAAGTTCTTGCTCACTAAGGCTGGAGATTTGGTAGATGCATTCCTGTTCCTTAACACGTTCTTGTAAGTTGGCGTAAACTTGTTCTTTTTGATGCTCACCCTTTTTTGGGATTTCGTAATTGCTAAGTTCTCTTTTAATGGCAGGAACCAGTCTGCTTAGGTTTTCTTTAAAAATGTAATCAGAGGCTCCCTGGCGCATAGCTTCAACAGCTTTTTCTTCTCCGACAAAACCTGAAATAAGTATAAACGGTATATTGGGGTGGTCACGCCGAACGATATTTAAAGCTTCGGTGCCATTGAGCGAGGGCAATTTGTAATCACTTATTACAAGATGGGGCGAAGTATAGGGAATGGATTTTATTAACTGCTGTTTTGACCGAATGACGTTCAGTTCAAAAATTAAGTCGGTACTGGAAAGTTCTTTTTGAATGAGTTCGACATCACTTTCATTATCTTCAATAAGTAAAATTTGATAAGAGTCACTCATAGAAAACCATTTTCAATCCTAATCTTCATCCAACATTTATTATTATGGATAAGCCCTCTTAATTGTAAAGTTTAGATAACTAAATGCCATTCACAATTTGTGTTACATGGTATAAAATTAATGGGTTAATCACTATAAAAATTCATTAATACTAGATTTTATGGTAGCAGAAGTTCCTAAGGAAATTTTTAGTAACCATTTTAAAACTCAGTCGTCATATAACCGAGCAACATTTAAATAACGTGATAATGTTGTGGTGATACATGATCATATTGCATGGATGATTCCAAAGAAAAAGAGTTTGCAATAATTAATGATATTCTAACTGGTCAGCGTGATCGGTATAGGTTGCTGGTTGACCAGTATGCGCCAATGGTGTTTAGTATTGTTGAAAAATTTGTGAATCGAGGGGCTGAGAAAGAAGAGCTGGCCCAACAGATTTTTGTGAAAGCATATGAGCGACTGGAAAGTTTTAACCAGCAATCAAAGTTTTCATCATGGCTTTATACTTTGGCACGAAATCACTGTTTGGATTATGCTAAAAACATCAGGCGATCAAATAAGGACTTCAGCCAAATGGGCAAAGCCGAACTTGAGGAGAAGATGAAAGTCGAAGATCCACCGGACAGAAATTTAGAATCCAAAGAATGGAAAGAAATTTTAGAGAGAGCGCTATCAATGATAAAACCAATATATGCTGAGGCTTTTGTGATGAAATACCGTGATAATATGACGTATAAAGCTATGGCAAAGCGACTTGATGTTACCGAAAGTGCCCTAAAAGTTCGCGTACACCGGGCACGAAAAGAATTGCAGACTTATATAAAAGAAAACAGCTAATATTATGGAGAAGGAAAAACTCTTACAACAGTTTTTGGATGGGGACCTTTCTGATGAGCAGGAGCGAGAGGCTCTGCACATAATAGCGGAAGACTCTGAAATGCGGGAAATGCTCAGCTTTGAACGTAATATTCGGTCTGCAGCGAATGAAATGGAGCGGACAAAATTTACCGAGGTGCCCCCGGGATTTACCGATCAGGTGATGCACAGGATAGAGCAGGTAGAGCGCCAGTCACAAAGTGCGAATGCTATTGACCAAATAAAAAAATGGATACAATCGCTCTGGATACCACAAACAATAAATATTCGTCCAGTTTATGGTATGGCAATGGGGCTTGTGTTGCTAATCGCAGTTACAATTCCTTTTTATGCAGGTTCCGATCCCCAGGTTGAAGAATTAAATAATACCACAGAAGGAACTGTACAGCAGGCATCATCGAATGTGGAGAAAGAGCAGGTATGGGTTCGGTTCGTATATATAGATGAAAACGCTGAATCCATTGAGGTGGCCGGTGATTTTAATAACTGGGATCCTGTGGCATTAGAAAAACAAGAAGTAAATGGCGAACAAGTGTGGACGGGATTAGTTTCTATGAACAGAGGAGAACATAGCTATATGTTTGTCAAAGACGGTGAAAAATGGTTGACCGATCCGATGGCCTCCGTACAGCGTGAGGATGGTTTTGGTAACAAAAATGCAGTGATCTATCTATGAGGTTAATTACTATTGCTATGATGCTATTATTTGCAATATCGACTCCAGTGTTAGCCCAGGAGTGGCAGACGGTATTTTCTGTTGATACGCGGGTAGGCTATTCTTCAAATACGTATTTAAATCCCTACTATTCTGAATGGGATCGCTCTGCCAATGCAGGTTTTGGAGTAGTATCTGGTATTGGACAGACGGTTTGGACCGACGAAAGTAACAGTCTGAAACTGACTGGTATGGGAGTTGTTGAACCTTTTTTCAAAAGCCAAGAAACTTGGAAGGGTGGACTCGGTTTGGCGGAGTACGAACATCATTTTACAAATACATTTAGTGCCGGAGTTGAAACAGGAGGCAGTTATTTTTCTTCCTCTTTTCAAAGGAGTTTGGGCTGGATTCAACCTAAGATTGCCTGGACTCCCACGCCTTTTAGTGAGTTTACAGTTAAAGCAGGTTCTAATCTTAGAACGTACAATAATTACGTGGTTGAGGGCGAAACTACAGACAGCAGGGATCGCACTGATTTGTATGCTGTGGAGTTTGAAACCTGGCCCAACTTTCGATGGCAGTTAACAGGAGGTTTGTATGGAAACCTGGATGCTTTCCCTGCTATTCAAGATGGGTTTAGTTCGTTTGCAGCTCTTAGCCATATTTTCAAGAGTGGGACCCGGATCAAATTAAGAACGGGGGTGGAGCAATATGCTAACCAACAAACCATAACTACAGATGGAGGAGGTGGCGGATTTCCTCCGACTGGCGGGGGACCAAATGAAACAACGGAAACTATAGAAGAAACCAATCGCTTGTTTAGGCTTGGAGTAGAAGGGCAGTTTCCTATAAATAATAAGTTGTCGGCATTTGTGAATGTTGAAGGCCTGCAATACCGAACCGATGCTTCGGATCAGAATATGAGTGATTATCAGCTTTCGGGGGGCGTTCGGCTTTCACTGCGACCTGCATCCAAAGAAAAAGCGGGATCGATAAATCCCGACTGGGAAATTGATCAGGATCAACAACAGATACACCTTGAATATTCTGGTAGCGGCCAGCTGTATATAGTAGGTGATTTTAATGACTGGGATCGCCCCGGAATTCCGCTGGTCAATATAAAAAAAGATATTTACTCCGCTGATCTTGAGCTGGATCCCGGAGCCTATGAGTATAAGGTTTTAATAATTGAAGATGATGAAGAAAAATGGTTGCCGTTTTCTGATGATACGTACACCGTTGAGGATGGTTTTGGCGGTGAAAATGCAATGTTATTGATTCAATAAAAATAGAATAGAATGATGAGACTTTTTAAAAATTACATATCGGTAATTACACTTTCCGGGCTGGTATTTTTATGTCTGGGATTAAGCACTGTAGCTTTAGCTCAAAATGAAAGTTTAGATGATCTGGCCGATCGGGCACAAAAAGCAGGTATTGAGCAGGAGTCTGTCGAGAAATTAAGGACAAAAGCGATGGACCGTGGTTTAAACGAGCAGCAAATTTCTGAGGTGTTAAAATCAGCCGTAAACCTTGCCGAAGAAGATTTTCCGGCTAATCACTTGATCCAAAAAGCGCTTGAGGGTTTATCAAAGGGAGTTCCCCACGGGCAAATGGGGCTGTATATAAATAGTATGGCCAATGCTACTCGAGAGGCGGCAGGAGTGGTGGATCCTTGGATGGAAAAACCGAATGTGAAACAAATAATAGCAGTAAAAGGAGGAGCAGAGTATGGAAAAGAGATGCGCAATAAGATGGTCGAAAATTCTTCGAGGGCGATAACCCAGAACATTTCTGCCGAATCCGTTGAGGGCATTCTTTCCGATATTGGAGAAGAATCTGTTCTATCTAAGACAACTCCGGAAAATATTGTATCGGCAATGGGTATCCTACCTGATTTACCAGTTACTGATCAGCCCAAACTGACGCGCTCTTTTATGACTCGGGCATTAAAGGGAGGATTTGGTGCCGAAGAATTACAAAAACTGCCTATTGCTTTAAGCATGGCACAAAAGCGTAGCAATGCGGAGGCTGCTAATATCATGCAGGGGGCTTCTGATCAGTTGCAAAATGGAGTACCTGCTAATGATGTATTGAAAAACCTATTTAATGGTAATATTGGCGGGGGCCCTCCGGGCAATATCCCAAAAGGAATGGAAAATGCCCCCGATCGTGGAAATAACCCAAATAATTCGGGTAATAATTAACAGTAAAAAAAGTTAGTAACCCTTTCTGTTTTCAATCGTCATACCTTCTCAATTTAATACGAAATCAATCTACAGGAGAAAATTATGAAAATTTCTAAATTGCTAAATATACCATTTGCATTGTTATTGGGATTATCTGTGTTGTTTGTCAGTTGTGATAACGGCAGTAACGCTGATGCGGATATGGGAACGATGGAGGTGATGCTCCATGATGCTCCGGCCGACTATGAGGAAGTGAATGTCTTTGTAGAAAGCGTGGAGGTTAACAACTCGGAATCTGATGACGGTTGGGTTGAAATTAACGCTCCGCAGCAAAGTTATAATCTTTTAGAGCTTACGAACGGGGCTATGGAAGTGTTGGGATCTGCAGAGCTGCCAGCAGGTACATATGAGCAAATCCGTCTTGTCCTTAGCAGCGACGGCCATAGTGTCGTAATCGATGGCGAAGAGCACAATATGTTTGTACCCAGTGGCGAACAAACGGGTATTAAACTAAATGTGGATGCCGAAATTGAGCCCAATATTACGTACACGCTGTTGCTGGATTTTGATGCCGCACGATCGGTTGTTGAGCGTGGTGAACAGGGAAGTGAAGAATATTTGCTCAAGCCGGTAATAAAAGCAACCAATGAAGCCATAACCGGAAATATAGCCGGCGCGGTTGAGCAGGTTGACTCTAACTCTAATGTATATGCTATTGCCGGTGAAGATACGCTTTCATCAACCAAGGCAGATACGGAGAATGGTGAATTTATGCTTATTGGCCTGGAAGAAGGGACCTATGATGTTTCTGTTGAACCAACCAACGAAGCATACCAAACCGAAACCGTAAATGACGTTGACGTCACGGTAGGAGAAACCAATGAGCTTGATCCTATAACACTGCCAGAAAACTAATATAGCAGTACGGTTTATTATTACCTCTTACACCATAAAGGGAAACCAATCATGATAGTTAGATAGGTTCCCATTCCCTTTAGGCCCCATCGGTCATATTGTCCGGTGGGGCTTTTTTATGTACTGTTTTTTTGACAAATACTTGGGGTAGCATTAAATGCAATGGAAGCCGAAGGTAACGCAGGTTTAATACTGTCGGAAAAGTCGCACATCTTCAACCTGAAAAGACCTACAGATAACCTCTATCTGGTGCGGAACTTTATAACCAAATAAAAAAGCCACTAACTCTTTGCGAGTCAGTGGCTTAGTGTGTTGCGATCCGGACGAGATTCGAACTCGCGACCTCCTGCGTGACAG
>JBNJFP010000020.1:41709-52181 GCA_051746985.1 Bacteroidota bacterium | reverse complement strand
ACGAAGCCGGCACAATATTACCATCGGGATCGGCAAAACTGTCACTAAACACCAGCTTTTGGGGAGCTGTTATCTCTTTAAACGTGCCGGTTGTCCAAAAGTCCTTACCCTCGGGCGATCGCATACAGTTCAAAAACGTACCCCTCTCTCGCAAATCAATTTCGACATGGGGACAGCTAAAACCTCTTGGCCCCCACCACTGTTTTAGTTTTTCGGCATGGGTCCACGCTTCCCACACTACTTTCTGGGGCGCATTAAATGTTCGGGTAATAACAACTCCTTTTTTTGATTTTGTCTTTTTCATCACTTTAAGGTTTTATGCTTTAGCAGGCTTTTTCTCCAATTCAACTACATATGATGTCATAGCCGTGATCATCGGAACATCCGTCTTTGCAAAGGTATAGATATCACAAAAAGCATACGCGTTTCCCTCTTTCGATGTCATTGACCCTTCAACAATACCTCGGTCATTGTGGATGATAATATTGTCAATATCGAGCTTAAAAGCCCCCTCGTTCTCCATCTGCTTGAGTGATTTCTGGAAATTCGCTTTACCGGTTATTAGATCCTCCCCTACAATACGCCATTCGATATCGTCGGTGATAAATTTTGCAATGTAATCAATATCATGGTCGGCAAAGGCTTTGTTCAAGTCTCGTAAAAATTGTGCTCTCGTATTTTCCATGGCTGGCTCCTTCTCATATTGTTAATAACATTCAATTCATTTCTTTTATAAAGGTTATACGATCAATTTAATACTCTGGCGTTTCCACCTGTAACAATTTTGGAGTATCTTTTTGTAAGTAAAGCCACCTGTTTTTATTTATGCTTTACCCCACATTTATACGCTAATTTCACCATAACAAATACCTCATCATGAAATTTGGAAGCGTCAAGAATCCCGATACTATAGATGTTTCTCTGCCGGACGACCATCCCCAAACCACGCCCTTGCTTAATCGCTTGGGGGATACTCAACCTCCGAGCATCTTTGTGGGATGTGCCAAGTGGAATAAAAAGGATTTGAAGAATTTTTATCCGGATGGAGTCGGTGACGAGCTCGAATATTACGGCAAAAACTTTAATTCAGTAGAACTCAATGCTACCTTTTATAACACCTTTGATGAGGATCAGATTACGGCCTGGCATGACAAAGTCCCCGAAACCTTCAAGTTCTTTCCCAAGATAAATCGTTATATCAGTCACCTTAAATGGCTCAACGGCATTGAAGAAGCCACCGATGATTACTATAACAGCATTGTACACTTTCGCAAAAAACTGGGGACTACCTTTTTACAGCTTCGCGATAATTTTAAACCCAAATTTTTTGATCGAGTCGTTACTTTTGTAGAGCACTGGCCGCAAGGGGTACCGCTGGCTATAGAATTCCGACACCCCGACTGGTTTGATGATGAGGGCGTTGCCAGTGAACTTTATAACCTTCTCGAAGAGCATAATGTGGCTAATGTTATTACCGATACCGCCGGGCGCCGCGATCTTCTGCACATGCGCCTGACTAACAACGAGGCTTTTGTACGATATGTAGGCGCCAATCATCCCAGTGATTATACCCGGCTGGATGAGTGGGTCAATCGGCTAAAACAGTGGAACGAGCAAGGGTTGGAAAACATCCACTTTTTTGTGCACCAGAATAAAGAGCGCGAATCGCCCAAACTTTCAGCTTATTTTATTCAAAAACTGAACAAAGCATTGGGGACAGATTTGAAACCGCCGAAACTGCCGGGGGAACAAAATGATCTTTTTTAAAAAGACGAATCATTAACTTATAGAGTGCTTTGCAAAACCACCCATGTCATGCTGAACTTGTTTCAGCATCTGCAATAATCGTTCTTTAGAAACATTTGATACAATTTCTATTCCAGACCCTAAAATAAATTCAGGGTGACACATAGGATTATAATAATTTTTGACCCCGACTATAATTATTTATTACTGATCTGTAAAATGATAGCAAATCATTATTCGTTAGATCAACAAAGGCATACATTTGAATAAGGGTAAGAAGTTATGGCAAAAGATATTTCCAGGAAGGATTTTCTGAAAACGACCGGACTTGGATTGGCTGTTGCCTCAATGGGGTTTCCGAATATTCTGCTGTCCAAACAGAAAGAAAAGTTGGGTGTAGCTCTGGTGGGATTGGGTAGTTACAGCACCGGTCGATTGGCCCCCGGTTTGCAAAAAACAGAACACTGCGAACTTCGGGGTATTGTTACTGGGTCGCCCTCCAAGATTCCCAAATGGCAAAAGAAGTATGAGATTCCCGACGGTAATGTGTACAACTATGAAAACATGCATGAGGTGGCCAATAATGGCGACATCGATATTATTTACGTAGTGACTCCACCAGGAGTGCATGCCAAATATTCGATCATTGGCGCCGAGGCCGGCAAACATATCTGGTGTGAAAAGCCTATGGCCATGGATGTAGAAGAATGTCAATCGATTATAGATGCTACAGACAAAAACGACGTTTCCCTTTCGATTGGATACCGGATGCAGCATGAACCTAACACCAAAACCATCATTCGCTATGGCAAAGAAGAAACCTATGGGGCCATTCAAGAGATAAAGTCTGGCGCGGGATATAATGGCAGCCACTCCTCAGACAGCTGGCGTCGTGATGCCGAGCTGGGCGGCGGTGCGTTGTATGACATGGGCGTTTATCCCATTAATGGGATTCGATATGCTGCCAATAAAGAGCCGGTGGCCGTGCGGGGCAAGCAATGGTCGGAGCGCGATATCTATGATGAGGTTGATGAATTTACCGAGTTTGAACTCGAATTTAGCGAAGATATTACGGCCTCTGGGGAAACCAGCTTTGGTAAATCTACCAACTACCTGAATGTAGATTGCGCCGATGGTTGGTATCGGTTGGAACCATTTCAATCATACAGCGGTGTTCAAGGGGAAACCAGTGATGGAACTGAATTAGCACCTGATTCCGGCCATCAGCAAGCACGACAGATGGATCGCGAAGCATTGGCTATCAAAGAGGGGCGCGCGCCCATTGTGCCAGGCACTGAAGGACTCCGAGATATTCGCATTGTCCGGGCTATTATGGAATCATCAGAAAAAGATGGAGCCCGAATCACAATTTGACAGGCTCCACCGTTACAGGATGATTAATTCTGTAATCTGAAAATTACGGGCAAGCTATACTGTACACGCACGGGCACTCCGCGTTGCATGCCCGGTTGAAATTCGGCTTGCTCTACACAACGCAACGCTTCTTGGTCAGCGCCGCCTCCGATACCTCGTATTACCCTTGGATTTTCAACCTGCCCATCTTTATTGACAATAAACTGAACAATTACTCGTCCCTCAATACCAGCCTTTCGGGCCATATTAGGATATTTTACACATTGCTGGAGACCTGCCAAACCTCCTTTAAGCTCGGGCATCTGCTCTACGACAACAAAGAAATCTTCTCTATCCTCTTCGGTTTCTTCCGGAGCGGGAGGCAAGTCGAGCGCCGTTCCTAAATCGATGTCTGCACTAATGTCGATATCGGTTTCCTCAAAAATTTCATCATTGGGCACTTCTACTGGTACCTGGGGTTTAGGCGGTGCCGGGGGACGTTCTTCCTGCTGTGTTTGGATGATATCTTCCATCACCAAAACTTCCTGCTCTGTAGTAAAATTGATATCTTTTTGGTTTGAAGGAATGTCTACCCGCATAGCAATTAGAAAAAACACTAACACGGCCGATAGCCCTATTTGAAAAAATAATATGTGGTATTTTTTTAGATCTGCTTGGGGTTTCTTTCTGTAATTTAACGCCATATTAACTACCTCTCTGTTATTTTATAGTCGCTTTCTGGCAAAAGCATTTTTACTTTTTTTAACATATCAAGATAACAAACGGTTTTATTACTACCTACAGTATTCAACATTTCTAATAATCCTTTTAAAATAGCCGGTATTACACTCCGAAAGGTTATTTATTAACAAACGTTACCCAGCCAACGCCAAACTTAAAAGCTTATCAGCGGTGTACAGGTCTCTTTTTGTAGCGTTGATACTCCGTAAGCGGCCGATATTGGTGACTGCTTTATCCCACATTTAAAATCCAATAGATATACAGCAGGGCAAAACCGGATAGAAAAACCATGCCGCTCCAGCTTAACCACTTAAGCCACGGATGGGGACGGCAATGTTTGGGCATATGATCTGCCGTAACCAGCTTGTAGTTTAAATACGCTAAGACGGGAGCCGTCAGAAAAGAAAGTGTGGTGGCCAAATCAACCATAAGCGTAAAAGAGTCTCCCAAAAAGTATAACACCCCAAGTGAAATCACAGATATTACTACCAACAAGAACCGGTAGATGTGCAGGTTATCTTTTTCATTGATCGTTTCCGGCATCAAAACCTCCAGGATACGGCGGCTTACCCTCGGGTAGGCATCGGTAACAGTAAGCGTAGTGCTAAACATTGTTGTAAACGCACAAATAATAATCACTGGATACAACCAATCTCCCAAGCTATCAGTATAGAGATTCAGCAACTGACCAGAAAAAACAGCTCCGCTACTCGCAAACTCCTCTCCGCTACCATACATTACCAATGCGCCCAGGAAAAGAAAGCCCAGCGCCAGTAACGCTGCTCCTATGTATCCAATATTGAAATCAAGCAGTGACTCTTTGAGCTTGGGCCGGTATTGGGTTTGCTTTTCGCGCTCCAGCGTCCACAGCGAATGCCAGGCTGCTGCATCTATAGGAATAGGCATCCATCCCATCAGGGCAATTAGAAATGAGACGCCCGCCACATTCCAAATACTCGGATAGTAGCTCGTAACCTCATGCTGTCCACCCTGGAAAAGGGCGGCCCCTAACGCCACAACGGTTGAGACTGCAAGCACGGTCATGATAAGTTTTATGGCCCCGTCAAGTGCAGAATACTGGCCAGAAATCAACAGTACAATACAAATAGCTAAAAGGATGGCACTCCATATTAATGGAGAGAGAGCAATGCCTGTGAGTTTGGCCGCAAGGCTGGCGCTTACAATGGTTACTGCCGCCTGAACGGCAAACATGGTCCCTATAGTAAAAACCACAAAAATACCAATCGCCCATTTACCCAAGCGTTTATATCCCTCGATCATACTTTCGCCTGTTGCTATAGCGTAGCGCGGTCCATATTCCAAAAAGGGATATTTAAAAAAATTGGCCAAAATAACAGCCCATACCAGGGCAAAGCCATAGGTAGCTCCCGCCCGGGTGGATTGCACAAGGTGTGAAACCCCAATAGCAGCGGCAGCCATCAACAGGCCAGGCCCCAGGCTCCGTTTTATCCCATCCCAAGTGCTTTTTTCTTGTGCCTTTCTTTCTGCTGCCTGCTCTTTTTCCTCTGCCATATAATGCATTTATTTTTTTGATTTCCGAGCTGATCAAACGATAATAAAATTGGGTCGAAATTTAAAAGAGATAACAAATCAGGCCCGATGGTTTTTTAGACTGCTATTTCTGCTATCTGGTATGTGTTTTAAATCGGATTTAAAAAATAGACAAACCCCTACCGAATTTTTATAATAATTGAACGTTACAAATGCAGCAGAATCTACTAACTTGAATCATAATTTGTTGAGAACTGTTTTATTTAATCAGGACGAGCAATAATTAATTATTTTTGGAGGTATTTATGATTACGCATGAGAACATCCTCAATCTGGCACAAAAAGAAAGTGATAATTGTGTTTCTATTTATTTACCCACCCATAAGGCAGGAGAAGAGGTGCAGCAAGATCCCATTCGGTTAAAAAACTTACTGACCGAAGCGGTATCACAATTAAAAAACCGAGACCTTAAACAGAATACCATTGATGAGCTGCTGGAGGATGCACGAAAATTGTTAGATCAACCTCTGTTTTGGCAGCACAATGACAAAGGATTGGCTCTTTTTATCAGCGAAGAGGATTTTGAATACTATCGCATTCCATATGCCTTTAAGGAACGAGTGATGGTTGATGACCATTTTCTAATTACGCCGCTGGTGCCCATGATTACGCTCGAGGGGACGTTCTGCATTTTGGCACTCAGCCAAAAAAAGATTCGTCTTCTCAAATGTACCCGTACTGAAGTTGAAGAAATTGAGCTGGAAGAAGCCCCAGACAGCTTGGAAGAATTTTTGAAATATGATGTTAATGAGGCAAACCTTCAGCACCATGCCGGCCAAGGCGCTAATGCACAGGCCATCTTTCACGGACAGGGCGGCTCGCGCGATACCAACACCGAAGAGATTGTAAATTATCTTAAAACCGTTGAGAATGAGGTGACCTCTGTCTTGAGAAAACGTAACGATCCCTTGATTTTAGCGGGCGTTAAGGAAGCGGCCGCCGAATATCGAAAAGTAAATAACTACAGCCGCCTTATGGATCAGGCCCTGCTATCGAATCCCGATCCCAAAAGTGATGAAGAACTAAAAGAAGAAGGCTGGAAGGTTATACAGTCGTATTTTCTCAAAGATATGTACAGTGATATTGAACGCTTTGGCGATTTATCGGGATCTGACAAACAATCTGACAATCTCTCGCAAATTGTTGAAGCTGCCTACTACGGCAAAATCGAATCGCTTTTTGTGCCTATTAACGAACACAGCTGGGGATGGTTCGATATGGAACGCGATACGGTGCACCATAGTACCGAACCCAAAAACGGGGAACACGACCTAATCAATATGGCAGCCATAAAAACCTTGACCCAAAGTGGCAACGTTTATGCGCTCAATAAAGAAGATATGCCAAATAGCTCTTCTATAGCTGCTATTTTCAGATACGCATAGGTACGTAATAACCTGCCAATCTCATTCAATTAATTATAATTTGCGGCACTGATCTTTGGATTAGTGCCGTTTTTATTTTTTAAAACATTTTTCATTCATAACCTTTACACTTAAGCCTCAAATTATGTTATATAAATTAAGATCACTGGTTATGAAATTACGTACCCTTCTTTTACTTTTTTCTGTATTATTTTTTGCAGGTAGCTTACATGCTCAAAACCCTGCCGATGCCAAAGCATCACTCGAATACTACCTGCCGCAGGACGTTGAATATGATGAATCCATCCCCACCCCACAGGAAGTGCTGGGCATGACGCCCGGTGAATGGCACGTTCGTCACGATCAGCTGCTGCAGTATATGCACGCGGTAGCCGAAGCCTCTGACCGCGTTACCCTGCACAAATTTGGCAAAACCTACGAAGATCGCGACTTGGTCTATTTAACTATCACAGACCCCGACAACCACGATGATATTGATGATATTCGCCAAGAACATGTGGCACTTACCGACCCCGATACGTCCGGTGACTTAGATACCGAAGATATGCCTATTGTACTGTATATGGGCTATAGTATTCACGGGGATGAACCGAGTGGAGCAAACTCCTCAATGCTCGTAGCTTATTATATGGCAGCAGCGCAGGGAGAGGACATTGAGCAAAAACTTCAAAACAGCGTGGTCCTGCTGGATCCAAGCTTAAACCCCGACGGTCTTAATCGCTTTGCCAGCTGGGCCAATACTCATAAAAGTGAAAACGAGGTCAGCGATCCAAACAGTTTGGAACTTAATCAGCGCTGGCCCAGTGCTCGAACCAATCATTATTGGTTTGATTTAAACCGGGACTGGATGCTCGTACAACATCCCGAAAGCCAAGGACGTATTGATAACTTTCATAAGTGGAAGCCCAATATTTTAACCGATCATCACGAGATGGGTACCAACTCCACCTTCTTTTTTCAGCCCGGTATTCAATCGCGCACCCATCCCATCACGCCGGATAAAAACCAGCAGCTGACGCAAGCCATTGCTGATTACCACGCAGAAAAACTGGATAACAATCAGCATTTGTACTACTCCAAAGAAAGCTTTGATGATTTCTATTATGGTAAGGGATCAACCTATCCCGATGTAAATGGAAGTATTGGGATTCTGTTTGAGCAGGCCAGCTCGCGCGGTCATGCCCAAGAAAGTGAACACGGCGTGCTAAAGTTTCCATTTACCATTAAAAACCAGTTTCTGACTTCCCTTTCCACCTGGCAAGCCTCTGAAAATCTGAGGGAAGAAATCCTCAACTACCAACGAGACTTTTATACCGAATCCAAGCGGGAGGGTTCGCGCGCCGATATTGAAGGCTATGTTTTTGGATCAGATGATGATAAAGCGCGGACCTTTCATTTTGCCGAAATGCTCAAACGTCACAAAGTAGATATGTATCAGTTGGCCAATGATTTTAGCGCCAACGGAGAAAGCTTTAAGGCGAAAAGCTCCTATATTATCCCTTCAGATCAAAAGCAGTATCGATTTGTGAAAGCGTTATTTGAGCGACGCACCACCTTTAGCGACAGCCTGTTTTATGACGTTTCAACATGGACGATGCCCCATGCCTTTAATCTGCCTTTTGCTGAACTGCGAGGCCGCGATTACAGCAATAATCTGCTGGGCGAAAAAGTAGATAGTCTTCCCGAGTTTCCACAGGGCGAACTGGTGGGTGGTGAAAGTGACTACGCCTACGTGTTTGAATGGGATGAGTATTATGCCCCGCGAGCCCTTAATCGTCTGCTTGACGCTGGCATCCGAGCCAAAGTGGCCACCAAGCCTTTCACCGGCGTAACCTCTGACGGAACTAAAGAGTTTGACTACGGAACCATTTTAGTACCCTTGGGACCACAATCAGCTGATCAGGAAAAGGTACATAAGCTTATCAATAAAGCCACTGATGAGGACGGACTGCAAGTGTTCGCTGTGGGAACGGGACTAACCCCAGAAGGCATTGACCTGGGAAGCGGTTCGTTTGAGACTCTGGACCAACCCAGCATCGCCGTGCTCTCGGGCGATGGCGCCAGCCAGTACGAGGTAGGTGAAATCTGGCATCTGTTAGACCAGCGGTTTGAAATGCCACCGACGCTTTTTCCGATGGATCGTATCAATTATGCAGACCTGAGCCGATACAATGTAGTAGTCATGGCGAACGGTAATTATGACGACCTTTCAAAGAGTGCCACCAAAAAAATTAAACGGTGGGTACGCAATGGCGGTACGCTAATCACCACAAAATATGCCAATAACTGGGCCGAGCGTAATGATCTGGCTAATATTGAATATATTTCTGATGAGGAATCAGAAAACGGAGACGAAGAGGAAGAGAAGGAGGAAGTTTCGCCTAAACCTTATGCCGATATGAGTAATGATCGAGGAGCACAATTTATCGGAGGTTCAATCTTTCACACCAAGCTGGATTTGACGCACCCGCTCGGCTATGGCTATAATGATGAGGATTTGACTGTTTTCCGCAATAGTACCCTGTTCTTGGAGAAGGCTGAAAACCCCTACGCCACTCCGCTTCACTATACCAATGAACCGCTGGCAAGCGGCTATATTTCGGATGAAAACCTGGAAAAACTATCCGGCACAGCAGCCGTTGTGGTCAGCGATGCCGGTAGCGGGCGCGTTATTTCAATGACCGACAATCCCAATTTCAGGGCGTTTTGGTTTGGCACAAACAAGCTGTTTTTAAACGCTATTTTCTTTGGTCAAACTATTGCCGGCGGTTCGGCAAACTAATTTGTAACCGCTGTTATTCGTTATAATCAGGTTAAAGGCATGGAAATCATTTTGATTTCCATGCCTTTTTATTTTCGCCTATTTTGTAAGAAGCCTGTTATATTCCACCAAATCATTACCCGTTTTAAGAAATTCATTATTTAGGTTACATCTATTATGAAACCAGTTTTTCAGGCACTTTTTGCCCTTATTATTATTGGAGCTATCGGCGCTCTAATAATTTCACTTAGTATCGATGGGATTGTTAAATCGAATATTGAGGATACCACCTCACAACTTATGGAAACGACAGTTGACGTTGATGACGTATCCATTTCTATTTTGGATGGCTCGGGAACTATTGATGGCATTACGATTCACAATCCTGATGGATTTAGCGATGAACCAGCCTTAAAACTGCAGCAGATCAGCCTAAAAATGAAGGTTTCTTCGCTGCTATCGGATACGGTGATGATTGAGGAAATTCACATCCAAAAGCCAGAGCTTTTCTTCGAACAGAAAGCCAGCGGCAGTAACTTTGATGCACTAACCGACAAAATGGAATCTTCTTCGTCATCCGATTCCAATGTCATCATCGATTACCTGCTTGTCGAAAATGGCCAAATTACACTTACGGCCGATATTGGGGAAGAACAAACGGTAGCAGCTGAATTTTCTCGAATCGAAATAGAAGGTATTGGCCGCGACGGCAACAACTCAATGGAACAGGCTACCCGACAGATTTTGCAACCTATTCTCGAAAAAGCACTGCAAGAAGCTGCCACTGAGGGATTAATAGACAAAGCAAAAGACGCTCTTGAAGATTTACTGGATGGTTAACGGCTTTTCTTTTTTGTAACAATTAGCGTGGTTCTGACTCTTACCTCTACATCTGGGATAGTAAACAGAACTTT
>JBNJFP010000020.1:0-41609 GCA_051746985.1 Bacteroidota bacterium | reverse complement strand
TTACGAAATAATCTTATCTACACATTCTTATTAGGATTCCTATTTATTGGTTTTGGCCTTTCGTTAAATGAGGCGGATACTATAGAATTTGATACCGAAGATACTACCCACTGGATTTCACAAAAACATGGTTCAAATCAATCTTATCTAACAGGGGAGGAGTTGAACAATCTCCATTTTCGGGATAACAATCAACTAATGGAAAAAGCTTTGAACCAAACAGAACTCCTCATATTGCTGATGCGATTAAAAAGTGGTAAATCAAGTCTCCCTAAAAGAAAGTAACGGGCTTTTGATTTCAAAAAACTAAATGCGGTGATAATAGCCGATAAATTTGTTTCCGTTAAGAAAATGGTGCTGAAAAAATAATTACCTACCAGCTATTTTTATAGCGCATTTGTAAGCTTGTCGGTGTAATCCAGCTTTTCCCACGGAAATTCATCTCTGCCAAAGTGTCCATAGGCAGCCGTTTTGGAATAGATCGGGCGCTTTAACTGAAAGCGATTGATAATACCCCCTGGCGTTAAGTCAAAGGTTTTTTTAATGGCATCAGCTAAATCGGCATCATCTACTTTTCCGGTGCCGTACGTATCAACATTAATGGAAACCGGCTCTGCGATACCTATAGCATAAGCCAGCTGAATTAAGCACTCATCAGCAAGTTCGGCGGCGACAACATTTTTGGCAACATGGCGTGACGCATAAGCAGCACTGCGATCTACTTTGGAAGGATCTTTTCCTGAAAAAGCTCCCCCTCCATGCGAACCACGCCCGCCGTAGGTATCGACAATAATTTTTCGTCCTGTTAATCCCGTATCACCGTGTGGACCACCAATCACAAATTTTCCGGTGGGATTCACATGAAAAATTGTTTCGGCATCCATCAAATCCTCAGAAATAACCTTGGGAACAAGGTGCTTTTTTAAATCCTTTTTGATTTGAATCTGATCAATGCCCTCATCATGCTGAGTCGAAATAACAATAGTATCAACTCTCTTGGGCTTGCCCTCATCATCATATTCAACTGTAACCTGACTTTTACTATCGGGGGCAAGGTAGGGCAGCAAGGCTGTTTCTTTGCGGATGTGTGCCAACTCCCGAAGCAGGTCATGCGAGTACTGAAGCGTCATGGGCATGTAGGTATCCGTTTCGTTCGTGGCATAGCCAAACATCATGCCTTGGTCGCCGGCACCCATTTTTTTATCCTTCCCTTCATCAACGCCCTGAGCAATATCCGGACTTTGCTGGTGGATAGTCGTCAACACGCCACAGGATTCCGAATCAAATCGATATGAGTTTTTGGTATAACCAATATTGCGAATAACCTCGCGTGTAATTTCTTGTACATCTACATAGGCATCAGTAGTAACTTCACCCGAGATAACAGCCAAACCCGTAGTAACCAGCGTTTCTACCGCTACCCGAGAGTCGGGATCTTGCTCGAGCATGGCATCGAGAATGGAATCGGAAATTTGATCTGCAACTTTATCAGGATGGCCTTCTGATACTGATTCGGAAGTAAAAAGATTTTTCATTTTGCAAGTAAAGTTCGTGTCAACAGTTGAATATTTAAAAGCCTTGAAGCTACAAAAATCTGGGTAATATTGCAGAATGATTCCCAATAGAAAAAGCCGCACTCCCATAAGGGAATACGGCTTTTCAAGAGATGTATGGTAAAAGATTAAAAGAAGCGTATCTATTCGCTTGGCATTAGCACACCATCAATAATATGGACTACACCATTAGTTCCTTCTAAGTCAACTGTGGTTACCGTCGCCGTGTTGCCGGCCTGGTCGGTTAATGTAACGCCACCTTCTGCATCGGTCGTTACCTCAAGCTCTGCGCCATTGACGGTTTCAATCATAATAGTTGATTCGGCATCCAAATCACCGGACAATACCTCTTGTGGCAGCACATGATAGGTGAGTATATCTTCAAGCTCTTGTTGTGATAATTCTGACAGATCTACATCATCAAACGCTTCATTTGTAGGAGCAAATACCGTGAACGGCCCATCTCCCTGGAGCGTAGATACAAGATCAGCATCAACAACAGCCTCTTCGAGCGCTTGCAGTCCATATCGCTTAGAAATAATTCCTACTACATCCTGATAGGCATCTGGCAGTAATACATTATCAATGGCATGGATGGTTCCATTGGATGCTTCCACATCGGCAGCAACCACTGTGGCTACATCATTGACCATTACATCGCCATTGGCAGTCACAAAAAGATCGCCACCAGCTAACGCTTCAACCGATTGCTCTGCCTCTAAATCAGTTGAAAGAATGTTAGCACTTATAACGTGATATTGTAGAATTTCAGCCAGCTCATCATCGCTTAAGCCACTCAAATCTACGCCAGAAAACGCATCATCCGTAGGAGCAAAAACAGTAAACGGTCCAGCTTCCTGCAACGCTTCGTCTAATCCTGCCTGACCGAGTGCATCAACAAGCGTAGTGAAGTTGCCATCTTCAATAGCAACGTCTACAATATTGGGATTCGGATTCAATACACCATCGATGATGTGCACAACTCCATTCGTACCTTGCAGATCGGCCTGTTGCACTTCATAGGTTTGACCCGAATTATCCGTAATAGTTACCGATCCATCTGCCGCCTCAATGGTGAGCTCTTCGCCCTGTAATGTTTCAACAGTTTGAGCCGCCTCCAGATCTCCGGATAATACTTCGCTAGACAATACGTGATACTGGAGGATTTCAGCAACATCTTCGCCTTCCAGATCTGCATTCTCAAATGCTTCATTAGTGGGGGCAAAAATTGTAAACGGTCCTTCACCTTGTAATGCTGATGCCAGATCTTCACTTACAACGGCATCCTCTAACGCCTGCAGACTGTACCGTTTGGCTATAATGCTTACGACATCCTGGTAGGAATCCGGCAGTAACACTTGGTCTATTGCATGAATCGTTCCGTTGGATGCTTCAATATCAGCATCAACAACGGCTGCAATATCGTTTACCCTAACGTCACCATTGTCGGCTGTTACAAATATTTCTCCACCTGATACCGTTTCCACAGACTGTTGCGGCTCAAGATCTCCGGATTCAATATTCGCTTCGACAACGTGATAGGTAAGTATCTCTGCCAACTCATCATTTGAGAGCACCGAAATATCTACCTCTAAATCGGCAAAAGCCTCATTCGTAGGTGCGAAGACCGTAAATGGCCCATCACCTTCAAGCGTTGATACCAAACCCGCATCACTCAGCGCCGATACCAGATCGCTAAAATCATCTTCGGAATCGGCAACCTCAACAATATTTCCGGTATCGCTCGGGGGATCGGTAGGACCGTTATCGTCATCATCATCGCCGCATGCTTGCAGCGAAAAAACCAATAAAACAGCGACAAAACTATTTAGTAGAATCGTCGTGAACTTTTGTAGGGAATTGTGATTAGTTTCCATTGTAGTATGTGATTAATTAGTGGTAATAATACCTTTTAATCACTTAAACTATAGGTTTGGTTCCCTAAAAAGTTAAATATTATTATTTTTTATAATTAAATATTTTGTGGAACGGAACAATTATGCTTTTAGTTTTTAGGCAATTTTTGCACCCTAACCAAACAAATCGTCCGCTTTCTTATCGGGATTGACACCTAAATACTTAAATGCCTTACGGGTTGTAATGCGTCCCTTGGGGGTACGTTGCAAGAATCCCTCCTTAATTAAATAGGGTTCATATACCTCTTCGATGGTTCCTTTATCCTCACCCACGGCAACACCCAGCGTTCCCAATCCTACGGGACCTCCCTCATAGTTTTCAATAATTGCTTTTAAGATGCGGATATCCATCTCATCGAGTCCATTTTGATCCACGTCAAGCGCATTTAGTGCCGTATCAGCAATTTCATCATTGATAGTATCCATGTCTTCAACTTGGGCAAAGTCGCGGGTCCGCCGTAACAACTTATTAACAATTCGGGGCGTACCTCTGCTGCGGCGGGCTATTTCATGAGCCCCCGTTTCGGTTATACCCATATTTAAAATGGATGCCGTTCGCAAAGCAATACGCTGTAATAACTCCACATCGTAGTAATCCAACCGCATATCAATACCAAAGCGAGCCCGTAGTGGTGCGGTTAGCAATCCTTTACGAGTAGTAGCCCCTACCAACGTAAAACGATTGAGCTCAATTTGAATGCTTCGTGCATTGGGCCCCGAATCGATGACAATATCCAACTGGTAATCCTCCATAGCCGAATACAAGTATTCCTCCACAACAGGATTCAAGCGGTGGATCTCATCAATAAACAAAACATCCCCTTCATCAAGATTAGTAAGCATACCGGCAAGGTCACCCGGCTTTTCCAGTACAGGACCAGTAGTTGGCTTGATTTGAACGCCCATTTCGTTGGCTATGATATGGGCAAGGGTCGTTTTACCCAAGCCCGGAGGGCCTGAAAGAATAACGTGGTCGAGTGCTTCATCTCGTTTTTGGGCAGCCTCAATAAAAACAGACAAATTTTTAATGACTTTCTGCTGACCAATAAACTCACTGATCCGGGTAGGTCTCAGTGAGCGTTCAAACTCTTTATCATTATCAGAAGCGTCTAATAGTGGGTTTTGCAAAATAATATGAATGAGTTAACCAGCTTTTATCGCAAGACAAATTAACTCATTATTTGCAAGTTTCGAAAGGCTATTAGTCTTCTTTCATCTGCTCTTCAAAGTTATCGTAATCAACATTCCCCAGCTCATAATCGACTTTTCGAAGTAACCTAAATGAGGGTTTACGATAGATGCCATCCATAGAATATACTTTATGAATCGCTTCACGTGCCTGTTCTAATTTTTCAATATTGATATAGGCATTACCCATATACCAATAGGCCTTCTCACGGATTACATCCTTGTCTGTTCCTCTTTCCAAAACAGCCTTAAAGGATTCAATAGACTTTCCAAAGCTACCATTATTATATTGAATGATACCCTTATTGAGATACGCTTTTATCGCGGCAGGTTCTCCCTGATATTCATCAATGATTTTGTCATACATTTCTACGGCCTTAGAAACGTTACCCGACAGCGCCTCTTCAAAACCGCGGTTAAGAAGGGAGTCGGCCGGCAACATCTCAGACTTTTGGTTTCGAAGTATCTCAGCCGAAGAAAGGTTATCAGCCAAGTTAAATTCCTGCGTAACAGCATTCTGTAATGACTGATTCGTATCGAATTGCAACAAATTGATGGAAACAACCAAAAGAGCAACTGCAGCCGCTGCGGCCATCCACTTCCATGATTTCTGAATAGAATAGATAATACTACTTTCTTGTACTGACGAATCTTTTGAGCCCCGTTCTTCAAAAATGGCCTTTACCCCCAATTCCGTTTTTAAAAGCTCAATATAATCGGGACGCAGAAGAAGCTGCTTCCAAAGCTCTTGGGCCTCTTCTTGAGACAGCTTGCCTTTTACATAGGCATCAATTTGTTTTTCCAGTTCTATGTCTCTTGAATTATTGTTCATTCCTGAATTTGTAATTATACGCTTTAAAAAGTGTTCGCCCGGCTTTCTTCTCAAGGGCTGTAAGTAAGACCCTTGAGAAAGTCAATCCTTACATTATAATTTACTTTTTTCTTGGTAGCACTCGCTTAGCTTTTTTATAAGTCGGTGCTTCCGTGTCCATACATTATTGACGCTTATATCAAAATGCTTGCCTATCTTTTTGGCATCAGCATCGGGGTGATCAAAGATATAGGCCATAAACGTTTTATAACGTTTTTTAAGCTGATCTATACACCATTCCAGCAGCTGCTGTTGTTCTTCGTCGAGCAGCGATTGGAGCTGGGTGGGCGCTTGTTGATGTTCATTCGGAATTTCATCAGTAGCTTCAGGACGTTTTTTCTTCTGCATTTTAAGATAGTTATTTTTACATACCGACAATATATACGAAACAACCTGATCGGGATTATTGAGACGATCTTCCTTTATGACCTCCAGAGAAGTTAATAACGAATCCTGCGCGCAGTCCTCGGCATCAGCCACACTGGCATTCATGTGAATGCGAAGAAAAGCAATGAGCCTGGGCCGGAGCGCCTCTATAATTTTGTTTGCCTCTTGAGAATCGTTCTCTTTTAGAGCAGTAACTAATTTAGCGTAATCCATATTTTGATATCCAAAAAGCCAATAATGATCTAAAAACTATAAAAAGTTAGGCAATAAACAACAGTTACATTAAATTTGGGTAGTAAAAGCTATAGATATTCCTTTTTTTGTCTCTTGTGTTGCGCTATCAGTAATTGCAGATTCCAAATTCATTAATGTACCGAGTTCAGCTTAAAAATTTCGAAGGTCCGCTCGACCTTCTGCTTTTCTTTATCAAGCGTGACGAGCTCGATATCTATGATATTCCAATCTCATATATCACCAACCAATTTCTGGAATACATCAACCTGATGGAGGAACTGGATCTGGATGTAGCCAGTGAATTTATCTTAATGGCCAGCATGCTGATGTCGATTAAGGCCAAGATGATGCTGCCCCAGGAAGAATCCAGCGACGAACTCGACGAGCACGATCCCCGCTACGAGTTGGTGCAGCGACTGCTCGAATATAAGCGCTACAAAGAGATGGCTGAAAAGATGGAAGATGTGGCCGAGGAGGCTCAAAAATCATATTTCCGTGGCTATACCGATGTTGACCAGGTTGACAAACAGGCTTCCGGCGAAGCCCTTCAGGACGTGACTATGTTCGACCTGATGGCAGCTTTCAAAAAAGTGCTGGTTGATGCCAAACAACAAGACAGCATACACCACGTTGAAAAAATTGAATTTACCATCGAAGAACAGACCGAATATGTGCTCGACCGCCTGCAGAAAAGCGGCCGCACTTCATTTAAGGCAATGTGTGGGGAACTTAAAAACACCACCAAAATTGTGGTAACCTTTTTGGCCATTTTGGAAATGTTAAAAGAACGTCAAATAAATTTATATGTAGAGGACGACGACCCCACTGCTTTTTATTTAGATTTAAAACCGGTGGATGAAATTATTGGATCTCCCGAATCAACTTAGAATAAATCGCCCATAACTCTTATGTCGTATCGTTACACGCTAATCGCTATCACTTTATTTTATGTAGGATGCGCAGGCTCCGAGCCTTCATCCCAGGAAAATACTACGCAGACTATCACCGACACCGAGCAGCTTTTGAAATTTCAGAATGAAATTTCCACCGACTTCCTTAAACCGCGTCTTACCGCTTTTGCTCACGATTCTATGGAGGGGCGTGAAACAGGTACTGAGGCGGAGAACGTTGCCGCCAATTATTTGGCCGAGCAGTATCAAAATTTGGGATTGGAGCCCGCTGGTGACGACAGTAGCTATTTTCAACACTTTGAGCTCAATTCTTTTAAAAGTGATAGCGTGGTTTTTGAACTGTACAAAAAAAATGAGGAGGGGAAAAAACGTATCAATCGATCTGTTGCGGACCAAAATAACACGGGTCAGTTTGTTCGGCTTTTTGGAGGCACCGACTCGCTGAAGGGTGACCTTGTTTTTGCGGGATTCGGAGTCAATGATAGCGACCGTGGGGTTACACATCTGGATGGGGTTGATCTTGAGGGAAAATGGGTGCTGGTTTTTCAGCGTATCCCCAATGTGGTAGAAAGCGACACGCTCGTCAATCCCCAGATAAGTACACGGGCGCGTTTTCAAACGATTATGGATAAGGGGGCCGAAGGTATTTTAGTAATACCGGGCGAATCGTCGCAGGAGTACGACATGGTAGCAGAAAAAATGCAAGGTAGTTTTGGAGAGAGCAGCAGAATGGATTTAGCCTATCGCAACCAAGAAAACAATTCGAATGATTTGCCGGGGGCATATAATATGATTCACCCCGAGCTGGCGGCTCAAATATTAGACTTGGATTCAGCTAAGGAGGTCATCAAATACAGCGAACAACTAACTGATGATATCACCAACTTTGAACCACGGGAACTGGATTATGAGTTAGTCCATGAACCCTATACTTCAAAAGAAACCATTGAATCGAAAAACGTTTTAGCCTTTTACGAGGGGGCCGACCCTCAATTAAAAGATGAGGTGGTCGTGTTAACCTCCCATTACGATCATGTAGGCATCGGCGAACCCGACTCCACCGGCGATAGCATTTATAATGGGGCCGACGACGATGGCAGCGGTACCATTGGGATGCTCAATATTGCCAAAGCCTTTGCTTCGGCTGGCAAAAACGGTGTCAAACCCAAACGGAGCATCCTGTTTCTAAATGTATCGGCAGAGGAAAAAGGCTTATTGGGATCGCGCTACTACTCCGATCACCCAGTTTTTGAGATGGATAAAACCGTTGCAAACCTAAACACCGATATGATTGGCCGCGTGGATTCGCTGCACCAAAGTGAGGGGGTCGAAAAATATGCTTATATCATTGGCGCAGAATTAATTTCATCCGATCTCGACAGCCTGATCAAGGCGGCCAACGAGCAATCGGGACAAATCAAATTGAACAAAAAGTACAACGACCTAAAAGATCCCAACCAGTTTTATCGGCGCAGCGACCACTGGCATTTCGGTAGAAAAGGCGTGCCCTTTGCATTCTTCTTTACGGGCGTCCACGAGGATTATCACCGTCCATCGGATGAGGTACAAAAAATCCGTTTTGATAAAATGAGCTCGATCTTAAAAACGATGTACGCCACTACAGTAATGATTGCCAATGCCGAAGAGCGTCCGCAGGTAGATAACCAACAGTTTATCGAAATCACAAAAGACGATAATTAGCTTTAAATAGATAGAGTGCACTTTGAAAGCGCACTCCATCTAATAATCCCTCTACCGCCCAACTACAATAAACGGCGCCCAATACACGGGATGATTAAACAGGGGATGCTTAATCATTTTTAGCTTAGCATCGCGCATGGCTGCGGCTTTTTGCCCAAAGGGAATGGATTCCTCCCATCCCATCCAGCGCATGGTGTTATCGAACCAACCCTCCTCCGATTCACTGCTTAGAAGCGATTTATAAAATTCATTCATAAAAGAGGCCGTAGAACGGTCGTACACATTCCAAAGACTGACCACAACCGTAGAGGTGCCCGCATAGAAAAATGACCGCTGCATGCCCAGCATACCTTCACCATCCACCAACTTCCCAAGCCCGGTATTGCAAGCGCTGAGCACCACCATATCCGAATTGATATCCATTCCGAAAATTTCGGAGCTTCGCAACATTCCGTCCTCGGTGGATGATGCCGATACCTCCTTATTGGTTGAAAGTGCCAATCCGCTACGGTTGGGTTGGTTTTCATCAATAATACCATGCGTAGCGAGATGAATGAATTGATAACTATTTTTTCTCAACAGCTCTTTAAATGTACGCTCAGAAACTTCATCATCCTTTAACGTAGAGTGATTCTCAAAATGGGTAGCAATAGAATCCACCTCCATGAGCGTGGACGGCAAATTGCTTAGCCCGCCGCCGGCTCGCATAGCTGTATTTTCAGATCCCGCAAAGTCGGAACCCGCCACGGCCAGCAGCTCTTTTCCCGAAATAGTTTCGGGTTCTTTTAACAGCGATAAACTGGTAAGCGAGGGCTCGTACTTGATCCTGAAATTCTCGACCAGGTACTGATCTCCCTGCGAAAGAGCCTCAAAAGGCAGGTAAGCCAAGGCGCCATCGGGAACAATAAGCAGGTTCGAATAATCATCCAGCGTATCCTCAAAGGGTTTAATAAGCGACTCGTATAACGGCTGCGACTGTGACCGAAGCACGGTGCGCGAGGCATTCGAAAGAATGGCATCCTTAAAATCGGTTACCATGGTCGTTAGTTTCTCGGCTAACTTGGTATCATCCGAAAGCTGCACCATCTCGATCGAAACATCCTTGCGGGTAATCATAAAGATGATAAGCTGATCACCTGCCAGTGCGTATTCCAGCACCGCCGTATTTCTATCAACCATACTCTGCGCCCGCTCCAAACTGATGGGATCGGGAGACTGCAGCTCCTTTAGCTGAGGATGCTCATCCTGCAGGCTGTTTTCGTAGGATGCATATTCGAGCTCTGCGCTGCGTATCTCCTCGCGGATTTCAGATCGTTTTTGAGGCTCAACGGCATTTTCAAATTGCGAATAAAGCTGGTCAATATGGTTTCTTTTCTGATTCCGTTCGAGGCGAATTTTCTCGGGTAGCTGCTCCTCGATATTCTGGGTAGCCCGAACCAGCTCGTCGCTGAGCGACCGCGCCTTGGCCTGCTCAATCAGCCGGTAAGCCCGGGTGTTATCTGAAGTGTAGGTCAACACCCACGAAGCTACCTCGGTATAAAAATCGGAATGCTTGCCAAAATAGCTCGACTTGAGATCTGAAAGCGCGCCGGCGTTGGAGCGGTGACGCTCAATAATATCGACCGCTTTTTGTCCGTACGTAACGGCACTGTCGGAGCCGAGCTTGTGATACTGCTGGGCCAGATCTTTGAGGGGCGAAAGCTGACGACGGCTCGGCAAATACTCGCTGTAACTATACGCTTTTTTAAAATGCTCCAGGGCTTCTTCGTCCCGTCCTTCTGCCCGGCTAATGCGGCCTAAATATGTGGACGCCTTATTCAACTTATCATAACTGTCGGTAGAATCGCCCATCACCTTTAGACGGTTGGCATACGTCTTGGCTTGCTCAAAATTTTCGCGATCTACGGTAAGCCGAAGCATGGAATTTAGGGAAGAAGCGATATCATAAATATTCCCACTTTTTTCGCGCAGCTGAAGGGCCCTCCGGTAATACTCTTCCGCCTCTTTTTTCTTGTCTTGATCAAAATAGAGCTGCCCGATATTATTGGTAGTTGTAGCAATTTCACTTGACCCAGAGGTTTCCTCTTTCATAGACAGACTCTGCCGGTAATAATCAAGAGCTTTGTCGTATTCGCCCACCTTCTTGTACAATAATCCCAGGTTATTAAGAATTTCTGCAGTAAGTTTTGGGGTCGAAGCCTGCTTGCTATTATCTAATGCCTGTTTGTATGAGATTAACGCCTGATCATAATTGCCAAGATTACTTTGCGCCACGCCAATCTGATTATAAGCAGTAGCCAACAAATGCACACTGCCAATATCTTTCCGAAGTTTTAAACTCCGATTGGCATATTCCAAAGCCCGGTCATACAGGGATAGTTCCATATAAATATAACCCATATTGGATAGGGTAACCGCCCGGTAACGCTTGTTGGTATAATAGTTGAGGGCCTGCTCGTAATATTCAAGTGATTTGGATGTGTTTCCTTTACGGTTATGCAAGCTACCCAAATTATTATATACCGTACCAATAAGCAGGCTGTCACCCGATTCCCGGGCCAATGGCAACGCTTTATTATAATATTTCTCTGCCTTATTCCTGTTGCCCACCCGGTTCGAAGACCAGCCCATACTGGTATAGAGGTCACCGCGATTGTAGACGTCATTGGCCGGATGATCTATATCCAGCAGCTTCTTGTAAAGTTCCATCGCCTGCTCATTTTTAGAGCGATAGACCATGGCGCTGCCGTACTCTTTGCCAGCCTCCAGCCACGAGGCGGTGTCCTGGAACTCGCGGTATAAGTTATAGGCTTCGCGATAGTAAAATTCCGACTCTGCCATGTTGCCTTTGTCGTCGTATTCCTTCCCCTGCTTGAAGAGAGAATCGGCCAATTCTATACTTTGTCCCATTCCCATTATGGGAAGAAAAAGTAAAATCCCTAAAAATATGAGAAGCCGCTTCATAGCCTGAAAGTCAATACCGACAAGTTTTATGATGTACCCTTTTAAGACGCTGAATATATACACAGAATCTGCCAAAAGGTAAAAAGTTTGTGGATGAGCCGTAATTATAAAATATTAAAAGGCTTCTTCATTGAGGAGGGGCGTTCACAATTAACCGAAAATAAAATCAGGAGGTCATTATGTTTGATTTCAACGAAGAGCAACTTTCATTAGCTGTGCCTGATCCAGATGATGGTGGAGGTTCAGAAGACGATGACACCGGTAGTGTTGACTAAATAAATGTTGCACTTATTTTTTAAGCCATGACCTTTATTTGGGCATGGCTTTTTTTATTGGCCGATGAAAACAAACGGTGCCCAATACCTGGGATGGGAGTACTGGCTGTGGTTGATCATTTGCAATTTCGCCTGACGGAGTGCTTCGGCAGAGCGTTTTTGCTGCTGCCTTTGTTCATAAAAGCCGACCATCAGCTGTTCGGTCGAGCGATCATCCACACTCCATAGCGAAACCAACAGATTTTGTGCGCCGCCATATTGAAAGGCGCGACTGAGTCCAATAATCCCTTCTCCTTCTGCAATAGTGCCCATACCGGTATGGCAAGCACTGAGCGCCACGAGTTCAGCGTCAAAGTTCAGGTTATATATTTCTGAGGCGTACAACGTACCATCTTCCTGGTTATCGGGAGTGGAAAACAGAATGCCCGAATGCTCGGGATGTTCTTCATCAACAAACGCATGAGTAGCCAGGTGAATAATGCGATAATCATTCAAATTCGCCTGTTTAAATTGCGCTTCGGTTGCCGTTTCGCCAACCACAATATCAGCATCATCTTTTTCGGATCGCATAAACGACAACAAGCCATCCCGCTTGTTAAAGAGATTCTTTAGCTTGCGAACTTCCCGCTCGTTGAACAAAAGGGGCGAAAGCGGGCGATCATAACCTGGATACAACGTGCGTTGATTCGAGGTTGAGACATGACCAAAGGCAGGCGCCATTCCCCAAAATGCTTTCTCGTATTCCGGGGGTGATTGTTGCTTTTGCAATTCAAGCAGTCCCGCCGAAGATGCGTACCCAACGGCGTGATTATTAATAACGTAGGAAAAGTCGCGAAACTTAATGTCAGCAGTATCTTCCGGAGCATCCGTAACCAAACTTTCGAATGGAAGGTAGTGCAACGCGCCGTCGGGAATAATCAGCAGATCTTGATCTGAAATGAAATCTGAAACTGGCTCCAAAAGCTTCGTATAAAGCTGGTGGCTTTGCCGGGTAAATGTCGAAAGGTCCGAGGTTTTGGATATCGTATCCCTGTAGTCGGAGATTTGCCCAGACAATGTAGAATCAACCGGAAGCTCTTTTACCTCAAACGACTGCTCCGATATCACCATGGCAAAAAGAGACTCATCCACAAAAAAATAGGAGAGCATGGCCTCGTCTGTCGCAAGCAGATTCTTCTGCACTTCGTCGATGGTGGTGACGGGCGGCTCAAATTTTAACCCGTAGTATTCGGGATAGGAATCTTTTAACCGCTGGGTATGATCCTGCAGTTGTTTTTGCGTGTGGAAAAGAGAATCCTGAATGGCTACCCGTTCGGTCGAATCGGTCTCCTGCTCCCGGCTTGTCATGCCGGACAGCTGCTGTTGCCAATCCGTAATTTGGGACCGCAAGCGCTGCTCACGGGCAATCAACGAATCAGGAATTTGCGCAAATTTTTGATTATCCAGCTCTTGTACCTGTTCCAGTAAAATCTGGTTGCGGCTCTTTTGTGCAAAATAAAACAGGTGGTTTTGATAATCGGTTTCGCCTGTATTCTCTAAAAGCTTCCGGGCAACGGTAAAGCCTTTTTCATAAATATCGTTGGTGCGCTCACGCAGGTAAAATTTTGACTCTTCGCGGCTCAGTGACTGTTGAAGATCATCAATAAACGATACGGCTTGCAGATAGGTTTGCAGTGACCGATCGAGCTGCCGATTGTTTTCTTCAGTGATCGCCTTCTGATGCTGAGCATCAGCCTTAAACCGCAGAACTGTGAGTAGCAATTCCGGGTAGCCGGTGTCGTTCAGCGATAATTCCCGAAAAGGGTTTTCGCTGCTGTAATCCGTGATCAACACCTCTTGCGCGCGATCATAATAGTCCAACGCCTGATCGTAGTTTTCCATCAGGGCATAGGTTTGACCAATTTTTGAAAACGTATCGCCAATATAAGGATGATCGGCAGAGCGCATCTCCCGGTTCATTTCCAGATCCTTGAAATAAAAATCCAGGGCTTTTTGGTATTCTGATTTATATCCATACGCTTCGCCAAGGTTGGCATAGACGTTGGCCAGTTCGGGATGTCCATCCGGAAAACGATCGAGGTGCAGCTCTTTGGCTTTCTGATACTGCTCAATAGCCTGATCGTATTGCTCCATATCCGAATAAATAGCCCCCAGGTTTTGATAGCCGATGGCTACGTCGGGATGGGTTTCGCCAAGCACTTTTTCCCGGATATCCAGCGATTTTTTTAGATACTCGGTGGCCTTTTCAAATTCTTCAATTTCGGAGTAAACGATGCCAATGTTGTTATATGCCACACCCACCAAGCGGTGATCTTCACCGTGAAAAGAAGCCAGCACATTCGCAGCGTTGGTCATATGATCGAGGGCGCGCTGATAATCGCTCTGATAATAATACACCAGCGCCACATTGTTATATCGTCTGGCAAGATCTGGGTGTGGATGCGGAAGTCGCTGTTCGTCGAGCTCAAGGGCACGATCGAAATAGGTATGCGCGGTCTGGTATTCGCCCATATTTTGATGGGCAGTGCCCCGATTGTTATAGATGCTGCTTAGCAGCTGTTCATTTTCAACTCGGTTCTGGTGATAGCGATCCTGGGCTTCGGAAAGCAGCTCAACAGCTTCTGAATAATTACCTTGAGAAATATAGACTTCTGCTCTCCCTGTATTCATATTGATAGAAAACTCCGTACTCTTTTCCATGGAATCGGCCAGCGCCAATCCCTTATCATACCAATCAAGAGCCGTTTGGTATTCGGCCTCCGCGGCAGCCAGCACGCCTTTTTGATGATAGTAGCGAAGTGTAATGTTCTCGTCGTCGGGAAAATGTTCCCTGGCTATCGTCCAAGCTCTATCAAGAAACTCGGAAGCTTCTTCGCGCTCACCTTGCTCTGCTTTATTTAGGCTGGTCTGGTAAAAAGCCCGAAATTGATCTTTGTAACTTTCAGACTTCTCAAAAATATCCGCCGCTTTTTGATAATACTGATTAGATGTATCGTAACGAGCGGCGTGTTGCAGCGAGTCGGCTTTATGGAATAATTCTTGTCCAGAAGATTGCTGCGCCCATCCCCACAGCGGGATTAACAGGAATAAAATTAATAGCGAATATTTTAGAGCGTCTTCTTTTGCCGGATTCAATGCCGCCATTATTTTATTTAAGGAGTTGGCTATAGATGTCCTTCAGGCAAATTGTATCACATATTGTTGAAAAATAAAAGCCGATAAACTAAATAGTACAATGGTGCAGTTAAAATTTTCTGATAGGCAGGATTAGTCCTTAAACATCGAGTTGACAAAAAGCTCGCGGTCAAATACCTGCAGATCCTCAATTTCTTCGCCAACGCCAATATATTTTACAGGCACATCCAGCTCGTTGGATATTCCAATGACAATACCGCCTTTAGCCGTGCCGTCAAGCTTGGTGAGCACCAATCCGGTGATATCTACAAAATCAGTGAATGCCCTGGCCTGTTGCATGGCATTTTGTCCCGTGGAAGCATCAAGCACAAGCAGAACCTCGTGAGGCGCATCGTCAACGACTTTGCCCATCACGCGCTTAATTTTAGCCAACTCATCCATTAGCGACTTCTTGTTGTGCAAACGTCCAGCCGTATCAACCAACGCAATATCGGCATTTTTAGCTTTAGCCGATTCTACCGTATCGTAAGCAACGGCCGCGGGATCAGCATTTTGTCCCTGTTGAATGATGGGAACATCAGCGCGTTCGCTCCAGATTTTAAGCTGGTCAACGGCTGCGGCCCGAAATGTATCAGCAGCGCCGAGCATTACTTTTTTGCCCGCTTTTTTATAGAGGTGAGCCAGCTTTCCGATAGAGGTGGTCTTACCCACGCCGTTCACACCCACTACCATCACGATGTGCGGCTTCTGTGGAAAATCGGCGTCAAATTCGGCCGGTTTGTCGGGCGCGTGATCTTTGAGCAGGGCAATGATCTCTTCCCGCAAAATGCGCTGCAGTTCATCACTGTTCAGGTACTTATCTTTAGCAACGCGCGCTTCAATACGATCGATTATTTCGATGGTCGTTTTTACACCGACATCAGAAGTGATCAAAATTTCCTCGAGCTCATCAAGGACGGCGGCATCAACGGTATCTTTCCCGGCGACCGCTTTACCGATTTTTTTCATGATTCCAGAGCGACTTTTCTCGACGCCCTTTTCGACTTTCTCTTTTTTCTTAAGGCCAATTTTTTCTAAAAAACCCATATTATATACTACGAATTTAAACTTTCATGTCATCCTGAACTTGTTTCAGGATCTGAAATTCATTTAATAGGTAAAGCTATAGTTATTCAATTAAATTCCACGCCTTTGCGAATAAGGTTGAACCGATGAAGATAATCAAAGAAGGAGTAAAACATAAGAGCCAGTGAGGCGCCCATCAGCATAAAATGAACTTCTACGGCTCTTGGAAAGAAAAAGGCTGCCATCCAGTATAATCCCAAAACATTAACACTTATTTTTCCCGACATTATTGCCATAGACACTTTGCCGCGCAAGTGTTGAATGTAACCCGATCCGATTACAATAATAACATCGCGAGCCACCGCAATTACAAAAAACCAGAATGGAATAATATCAACATAAACGGCATATAGGAACAGGAAAAAGGCACAGAATTTATCGGCTACAGGATCTAAAATTTTACCCCATTCCGATACCTGATTGGTCATCCGGGCTACAAATCCATCCAGATAATCAGATACAATGCCATAAATAACCAGTGCGGTGATGCCCCAGGTAATTTGCTGTCCGTTAGTGTAGTGCAGATATACCACGGGTATTACGATTAAAATGCGCGAGAGTGAAATAAGATTCGACCACGTAAACAGGTCCTCCTTTACATCAATTTGTTTGTGATCAATGTTAAATGTTTCTGACAATGGAAACCTATTTCTTTCTTATTATTAGCAACGCCAATTACTCATTAAAGAGCTAAAAGATACATAAAAAATTTTCTATGACCGACTCGGATCAACTCGTAGAGCGCAAGCTTACCTCTCAAAAAGTTTTTAGCGGCCGCCTGCTGCATGTTTATTTTGATGAGGTTCAACTGCCCGATGGCACGACCTCAACCCGGGAATGGATTAAGCACCCCGGTGCTTCGGCGGTAGTACCCATTTTTGAAAATGGGGATGTTATGCTGGTAAAGCAGTTTCGGTATCCCATGTCCCAGATATTCTACGAAGTACCAGCCGGAAAAATAGATCCCCAGGAGACAGCCGATTCTACGGCAGAACGCGAACTTCAAGAAGAAGCTGGACTTGTCTGCCAGAACTATCAATATATTGGGCATTACTATCCCGGCATTGGCTATTCTGATGAAATCATTCACCTTTATACGGCCTGGAATATTACCTCCTTTGAACAACAGGTAGACGATGATGAGTTTCTGCTAAAAGAGCGGCTGCCTTTTAATACCGCCGTAAACATGGTACATCGTGGAGAAATATCCGATGGAAAAACGATGGTTGCCTTATTGCGAGCCTGGCATTGGTGGCAGAACGAAGGGCCTTTTCCAGTGAGTAGTTTACAGTAACTTGGTCTTGCTTACTGAATTATTTGCTCTTCAACGGCCAACTCGTAAAGCGATTTGTGCAGATCGGTATCAGTGATATCGCCGCGGTTAATCAACTCTTCTACTTCATCACCACGCAGCAGTAAAATGCAGCCCATTTCGTTCAACACCTCATCAAATTTTCGGGGATCAGCCATCGACAGTTTTTCGAGATCAATACCATCGGGGCTTTTAGTGAGATTTACCAGGCAGTAAAAGGTATCTTCATCACTGTCATCATCACCAAAGCCAAAAATTTCGAGCTTAGTATCGTCTTTTTGTAGCATAAAAATATATCTGATTAAGTTTGTCGATTCCTAAGATACACCACTTTCCATTGAATCTCAGTTAATTTGAAGATCAAAAAAGAAACTACTTTTTATATTGATCCAAAAACTCACGCGCTTTAATTAACTCTACTACTTCGTCAGTTTCCCGATCAATAATAGCCACTTGGAATAGGCTGATGATCGCCTGTTCTTCAATACATTCAATAGTTTCCTCTATAGTTTCGCATTCTTCTTGTTCGCTAACCAAATCGTTAATCCCCTTTACGACATACCGATAGTCTTTGGGTTTCTTTTTTGAGGGGTTTGATCTGTCCACAGCTGATTCATTAAAATATTCTCGCAATGCTTCCTCGGTTACATACCACTTTACGCCCAGCTTTCGGGCACGAATTTTTCCATCTCTCAAGTATGCCCGTATTGTCATTTTACTAAGTCCCAGTTGTTCGTGCAGATCATCAACCGAATAAAGTGTAAGATTGCCAACTTGCTTAGGCATAGCGCACAAATAAAATTTTATGTTTAGTATTAAATTGCTGTTTTATTAACGTTAAATGTAACAACAATAACCTATTAGATAAAGTTTACTTACTGTTTATTATATATTACTTATATGTTAATAGGGGAATACCAAAAATACTTGTTCTGTATAGGGTAATTCCATTATATTGTAAACAGTTGATTGAAAAAGAGCTCTGCAACCGCAGGGCTTTTGTTATTTCATACCCATCTTTGTTATCAGTTCATTCCCTATTTCCTTTCTCAGGATAAAGAATTTTTGTGCTGTGGTTGTTACATTTAATGATCTGAATATTTAGAAATCACAGTAGCTACCCATGGAATCAGAAAAAACAGTACGAGCATTACTGCTGGAACAGCTCGATAGTAGAAATGCTCACGTAGATTTCGATCAGTCCGTACAGGGACTTACTTTTAAACAGACCGGCATTCGTGTTGAAGGAGTTCCTCATACCATCTGGGAGCTCATTGAACACATGCGTATTGCACAGAGTGATATACTGGAGTTTTGCAAAAATCCGGATTACGAAGAATTGGATTGGCCCGATGATTATTGGCCAGAGAAGTCAGCCCCGGAGAATAAAGAAATGTTTAACAAATCAGTACGGGCGGTCAAAGATGGCATTGAAAAAATGCGCGAGCTAATTCAAGATCCCAAAAATAATCTACAGCAACCCTTCTCTCACGGCGATGGGCAAACTTTTTTTAGAGAGGCGATCTTAATTGTTGATCATAATGCCTATCACATTGGTCAAATTGTTTTAATAAGACGCTTGCTTGGCAGCTGGTAATTGATAGTTTATCAAATCATAAGCATGACTAAACCGAGTTCATTATGAAGGAGATTATTCGCTTTTTAAAAGAAGCGCGAATGGGATACCTCTTGTTTACCTCTTTGCTAATCCTCGGAGTTGTTTTCGGTGCAACAGAAATTATTGAGCAAACTTTTTTTTCGAATATATCTGAAGACACCATGCGCTGGTTGTATTTCAGCCGGGGTGTGTTTGTTTCCTTAGTATTAGTAGTCTGGGCAGCGTGGACGGTATATAATTACCGAGAGTATTATGAGGATCAGCTGGAAGCTACAAAAATGCGTTACAGCGATATTATTGAATATTCTGCAGATGCCATCATATCAATTGATATGAACGATACTATTACATCTTGGAATTCCGGGGCTGAAAAGATGTTAGGCTGGACGCGTAAAGAAATCATCGGTAAACCCATATCCTCACTACTACCAAATGAACTTATCGAAAAGCGGGAGCTTGAGTGCATTGAATTTGGAATGAAATATAATGGCCATGTCCGTAATTATGAGACAGAGCGATTGACCAAGTCTGGAGAAAAGAAGCTGGTACACCTTACTGAATCTTATATTCTAGATAATAAAAATGAAATTGTGGGACGTTCACAGGTTTTGCGGGATTTAACCGACATAAAAATGAAAGAGGAACAAATTCAGCAATCCGAACGACTGGCCACGGTGGGACACATGGCCGCTGGGGTTGCCCACGAAGTAGGTAATCCGTTGACTTCTATTTCTTCTCTCGTTCAAGTTTGTCAACGCAAAACAGATGACGAGTTTATACAGGACCAGCTAAGTAAAGTGCGCGACCATATCCAGCGGATCAACAAAATTGTGCGCGACCTAGTTGACTTTTCGCGTCCTTCAAGTATGCAATCAGAAAATGTGCAAATTAATGACATTATTGAATCAGCAGTTGGTTTGTTGCAGCACGATGCTCGCTGTCGTGATGTGGATTTTGTGCTCAACCTTTCTAACAATCTACCACTTGTTTCGTGTGTGCCCGACCAAATACATCAGGTATTAGTAAACCTTTTGCTCAACGCCGTAGATGCTATGCAAAACGAAAAAAAACCCAAAGTGACCATTGTTACTGAAATTCAAGAAAACAGCGCACGTTTAACGGTTTCTGATACGGGAGAAGGAATAAAAGAAGAGCATCAGTCCCGTATTTTTGAGCCCTTTTTTACTACAAAAGATGTGGGCAGCGGAACAGGTTTGGGACTTTCCGTTAGCCACGGTATCATCAATAAAATTGGCGGGTCCATAAAAGTGGAATCTACCTATGGCGAAGGAACAACTTTTATCATTCAACTACCTACTAATAGTTAATTTATGAACGGATCGATTTTAATAGCAGACGACGAAGCAAGTATAAGGGAATCGCTTACTATTGTATTAGAAGATGAAGGCTACGATTGTACAGCTGTTCAGGACGGCGCTGAAGCTATAAAAGCCATAGAAAAAGCCAGCTACGATATTATTGTAACAGATCTAAAAATGCCCAAGAAGGGTGGGCTCGACGTCTTAGAGTATGCACTAAAGCATTCTTCGGATACCCTTACCATTATTATTACCGCACATGGAACTATCGAGACAGCTATTAAGGCACTCCGCAAAGGGGCGGCTGATTATATTTTAAAACCGCTGGAATTTGATGAGGTGCTCATCCGCATAAAAAACCTTCTGGAGCAGAAAAATCTGGCACAGGAAAATAAATACCTGCGCGAGCAAATCGATAAGGAGTATAACTTCAACCACATTATTGGCGAAAGTACCGCCATGAAAAAGGTTTATAAAATGGTTGAACGGGTCAGCCAGGCAACCAGCAATGTGTTGGTTACCGGTCAAAGTGGTACCGGCAAGGAATTAATTGCCCGGGCCATCCACTCGAATAGCAACCGGTCAAAAAAACCCTTTTTGGCGATTAACTGCGGGGCCATCCCCGAAAACTTGGTGGAATCGGAACTCTTTGGCCATAAGAAAGGAGCTTTTACCGGGGCTAATGCCGATAAAGATGGCGTTTTTGTTGCAGCACATGGGGGAACGGTCTTTTTAGATGAGATAGCTGAAATACCGCTGAATTTACAAGTTAATTTGCTGCGCGTATTGCAAGAGCGCGAAGTAAAGCCCGTTGGCTCTAACAAAATGGTTTCCTTTAATACCCGAATTATTTCGGCCACAAATAAGAACTTAGAAAAAGAAGTAGAAGAGGGTAATTTTCGAGATGATCTTTATTACCGGCTAAATGTCGTAGAAATTCCATTGCCTCCCCTGGAGCAGCGAAGAGAAGACATCCCGCTTTTGGCTCACCACTTTTTACAGAAGTACAACAAAGAGCTCAAGCGAAATCTAAAAGGTATTACCAGCGATGCCATGGGAGCGATGATGGCGTATCAATGGAAAGGGCAGGTAAGAGAACTCGAAAACGTCATTGAACGCGCCATACTACTCAGCGATGGCGATTTTTTGGGAATTGATGATTTGCCAGCCTCGTTTAGGGAATCCTCCGAAAGAGAGAACTTCCAAATAGATAACGACAAGTTAGATGAGGCCATTCAAGTATTTGAAAAACATCACATCCAAAGTGTACTAAAACGTACAGAAGGAAATAAATCTGAGGCGGCGCGTTTATTGGGGATTGACCCCTCTACGCTTTATCGCAAAATGGAGCGGCTGGGAGTATAGGATTAACTAATTAATCTGTGGTTGCATCATCAAATTGAACTGTCACATCAAAATGGACACTCAGGTCTTTACTCGCTTTGATAAGACCTAACATGGCTGTTGGTCGCTCAATATTATAGGTATCCATGTGGATCTGTTTGGAACCCTTCACTTGAAATCTGTTGTCATTCAGTACTTTCCCCTGTACCATAAAAGAAGTGGTATCTCGCATACCAGCAATTTCCATAATACCGCGAGTTTGAATGTTCATCCATTCGGTGGTATCATTTTCCTCATCAGCCAGTTGAGCACTTAACAATTTGTAACTGATGTTGGGATATTTATCCGACTTAAGCGCCTCATACATATCCTTGTCCATAGCACGTTTACCACAACTAAGAGTCTCAACAGGTAGTGAAACTGAAATCTCAATTTCGCCGTCCTCTTGATTAATATCATTCATGGAATTATTGGGATTGTTGATTTTGCCCAGACCAGAAAGATTTTCGGCATTACATTCATAGCTTATCCTTCCGGCTTCGCCTTCGATCCAAACCTTACCTCCTTTTTCAATAGTGATGTTATCTAACAGATAAGATTGCGCCCCGCTCTGGGATACAGTGGCAAGAGTGATTAAGAGGGTTAGCGACAATATAAATTGCCAACCAACATTTTCCACCACAAAAAAGGAAGTTAAATAAGAAGCGGGGCGCATTAAATAGGTTTTATTAGGATTTAGCTACAAAAAACTCGAAAGATATTGTAACCATTTCCCCAGTTTTAATAGTTCCAAGCATGGCAGAAGGAGGATCTACATCATAATCTTCCATATTTAATTCATAAGATCCGGTAAATTTATAAGATCCATCATTTTGTTTTTTGCCAGTTACAGGGAGCGTGATTTCGTTGCTGGTACCTGCTATCGTAAGATCACCGTTAACATCCAGTGTAATAGATGATACCTCAGAATCGGCTTCCGTCAATTCCGAATTTGTAAGTTCAAACTCAATGCTCGGATAATCACCCTCTTTTAAGGCATCATACATTTTGTTATTCATTTTTCGCTTTCCGCTGTCAATATCCTCAACGGGAATTGTAAGGGAAAAGGATTGCACTGGACTATTTTGACTGTCTTCTTCCAAGGCTGATTCATCAAATTCAATATCCGCGTTTATGGTTTCTACATCAGCCTCCCAGTCGTGCAGAGAAGAGGTCCCCTCAATGAGCATATTGCTGTCATCGAGCAGACTATAAGAATCAGATTGCGCCATTAGATTCCCTGAAATAGTAAATAAAAAGATTAACATTGTGGTCAGTAAAGATTTCATAAATACCCCTTATTTAAAGTGATTATCGGGTTTTTGTGTGTTTATAGGTAATAGTACTGCAACCACCGTTCCAAACTCGTAGTAATTTTTATTTTTTTGACATATTACATGCTCTTAGCTCATTATAAAGGTTTATAATCAATTATAAATATCAATTGAACAATCTATCCTCAAAAATACGGCCGTAAGTTGCATTGCTGCAAATTCCAAAAGGCCTCGCTTTGCATTACTGCAAAAAAGCAATAGCGGAATATTTTTGTATAAGTTTAAATTGTAGGTATATGTCGTTTTCAAACGGGTATTTAATAAAGTTAAGGTAAATAGCGAAAAGTGGTCTCCATATTGCATTACTGTATAACAAATGCAGTAACTGAAACCCACTTAACTTTTCATGAAACCTCAATCCATCCTTATTGTAGATCAACAAGATGTTGTTCGCGATTCGCTACAGTTCGTTCTTTCCGAGGAAGGTTTCATCAGCCATACCGCTTGCAGTGCTACCAAGGCACAAAAAATCATCACTACAAAAAAAGTTGATCTTATTATTGTTGACAGTCAGTTACTCGACCATGATGGATTATTTTCTTTTCTAAAAGCACGCTACCCTTCTGTAAAAATTATTGTGATGAGCTCGTATGTAGAAATTGAGGTAACACAAAAAGCCCTCATTGCCGGAGCGCATGATTTTGTTTTAAAACCGCTCGATTTTAAAGAACTAATAGACAAAATTAATTATCAGCTTCCCCATATCCCCCAATAATCCTTTTTAAGATCTTATGTTGATGATTGCACTCAATCTTTATTAGATTGAGCTTTCCATAAATCACAAAAAGGAAGCATGGTACACAAAACGCTCTTATCTCTTAGTTTTATTCTACTGACATCTGCTTCCTGCTTTGCGCAACTTTATCCTACCCAACACCGGCCGCCGGGACAACACTGGCAGCAGCTCAATACGGGGCATTTTAAATTTATTTACAACCAAGAAAATACATCACAGGCACTGGAGCTTGCTCAAATTCTTGAATCACAATACTCGGACGTACAAAAACTGGTAGGAGGCAAGCTCAACAATTTCCCCATTATCCTAAATAACTATAACGACCGCTCCAACGGTTTTGTAACTCCGTTTAACTTCCGGTCGGAGATTGAGCTGCCTCCAATAAAAGGCAAGTCGCTGAATCCCCAAACAGGGAATTGGCTGGCGAATGTGGGCCCGCACGAACTTGTCCACGCCCTGCAGTTTAGTAATTTAGGTGAATATAACATCCCGTGGATGGTTAGCCTTTTTTCTCCCGACATGGCACGATCCTTTCACGGCGCCATTACCCCGGGGATGATCGAGGGTATTGCCGTCCATCACGAAACTGAGCATATTACTGGCAACGGCGGACGTGGTCACTATCCTTTTTTTACTAGCCAGTTTGATGCCACCTTTCAAAGCAATCAACGCTGGTCGATGGGTCAGCTTATGCACTCTACCACCTACAGCCGACCCTTTGGTCGCCACTATATTGGCGGCTATGAATTCACGGCTTGGCTGCACGAACGCTTTGGGGATGAAGTAACCCGTGAAGCCCTCGATTTCTATATGGATTTCCCGTTCCTGGGCTACGGCGTTGCCCTGCGGCACGCCACCGGCTTTTGGCCGGGACAGCTTTACAATCGGTTCGAAGATCACCACGAGAGTAATATTGAACAATCCGAAGACAGTTCTCGGTTTCTGGATCTTGAAATACCTTTCAAAGGGGCAGAGATTCGTCGCCCAAAATGGCTGTCCGACAACAAACTTACTTTTTACGGCTCTTTTTATAATGCCTCATCGGGATTTTACAGCTACGATCTGTCCAGCAACTCTATCAACCGGCTTGTGACTACCAACTCCGTGCAAGATTTTCAGTACGATATAAGCGGCAACCGCGCTGAGATGGTATTCAGTTATTACGAAACCGATCCTATTTACGACAACACAGCCAAAACTGAGTTGGTGCAATACGATTTCGAAACACGCCAAAAGAAGCAGCTCACTAAAAACGGCCGATTGTATGCTCCGGCTTTTTATGGGGATGAACTTCTTGCTATGAAATCAGCAGTTGCATCATCAAAACTGGTGAGTCGAAGCGGCACCGATTTTAGGGATGAGAGGGAGGTTTTTTCGGCACCAAATCATGAGGTTAAAGCCGTGGCCGCCCGCCCCGACCAAAAGCAACTGGCTATCATATCCAACAAAAACGGTCGGCAAGCCCTGTGGATTACTGGCCGAGAAGACGTTTCTGAGCAACTTAATAATGCCCCGGATGTAGCTTTTGATGAGGGCTCGGTTTTTGATCCGGAGTGGCATCCCGAGGATGATAAAATTCTGTTTAGCAGTGATTTTTCGGGCACGATGCAGCTTTATGAGTATGACTTGTCGGAGCGAGAAATAATGCAAATAACCGATGCTAAATCTGGTGCTTTTGAGGGAAGCTATAGTCCGGATGGACAGCGAATTGCTTTTATTCGACAAGCAGAAAACGAACGCTTGCCCGCGATTCAGGAGCGCCGGGAGTTTAATGGTAAAACGGTGTCGCCGAATTTTTGGAAAGATTCCTCACCGCAGGCTTCTGAACTCTCCGATGTCATTTCAGATTCGGTGGCCCGGGCTTCGGAATCCTGGGAAAATAACTCCTACTCAACGGGTGTTAACTGGCTAAAACCGCGTACCGTTTTGCCCCTTTTTGAAGAGGTTTCGAATACGAATAATTATCAGGCGGGGGCTTCTATTCACAGTGTAAATACGCTGTCAACGCAAGCCTATTCGGCGGACCTAACGTACTTTAAAGAGCGCGGCTGGTATGATTTTACGTATCAAAATAAGACGTTTTGGCCCGGCTTTAAAACCCGCCTATTTAACAAACCTTCGTACCGATCGGTATCGGATATTGGTACGCTCGGCAGACAGGAACGGAGCGTTGCGCTGAGCGTACCGTTTCGGCTGAGATTAACCCAAAATGTGTACAACACCTCCCTGTTTATTGAGCCGGAAATCCGCCGGTCGCAAGTACGCTTTTTTGATTCCGATTTCCGGTCTCCTCGTTCTGATTTCTCCAACAATACGATCGCTAACATATACACGCAATTTAATTTTCGGCTGCGGCAAAATATCCGTGATATGCAGCCCAATTCTGGATTGGTATTGTTTGGGGAATTGGAGCATTATCTATCGGGTGATGAGGTTAGATTCGGATCGCAAAATGAGATCACCTTCCGTTCTCCCGAGGCCACCGCCCTGCAAGGCGGCATATACAGCTACCTCTCACCCTTTAAACGGTGGAATCAGTCGCTGCGGCTGGGGGTTCGCGGCATCACGCAGTCGGGCCTAATATTTGATACCCAATCGATCGTTTCAAATGCTTTTCCGGATCTGGTTTTTCCAAATGCTCAAAACCTTCTCAGCTTTAATACCCGCTACACTATTCCTCTTATCTTTGCCGATGACGGGGGCATGCTACTTCCTTTGTATCTCAGCAATATTTACCTTGTTGCCTTTACGGATACGGTATTTGACCCCACACTCAATAATTGGTCGGAATATGGTGCCAGCGTCTTTGGTGCAGGTATTCGAACTCGCTTTAAAATTTCAAATCTGAGTTTCGATATTGGAATTGGTTTCGGATTTGAGCCCGGAGGGCAAACCCAATTTTTTATAGGAGATTTTTAGACTTAAACTTGTTTACACATTAGAAATCAATACTAAACAATGACTGTTCTATTGACCTTTCTTAAAAAAATATTCCTCTATTTTTTTGCTGCCCTGTTTTTTCTTTCGGGATGTGAAAATCCCGAACCCCAACAACCGGACGAAGAGCGAAGGAAAAGTCCCATTGCCATAGCAAGCACCACACATGGCCCCAGCAACACTTACCTCAAAATTGTATATGGCCAGCCTTATAAAAACAATCGTGACATTTTCGGTGAGTTGGTACCCTACGGTGAGGTGTGGCGAACGGGTGCCAACGAAGCTACCGAACTTACAACCACCAAAGACATTACCTTTGGCGGAGAGCCCCTCGAGGCTGGTACGTATGCCCTCTTTACCATCCCAAAAAAAGATGGAGAGTGGTCCATCATTTTAAATGGCGAGCTGGGCCAGTGGGGAGCCTTTGATTATGATTCATCGAGCGATGTTTTCCGTGTTGATGTCCCCGTCGAATCCACCGAAAAAGTAACTGAAGCTTTTACTATTCGCTTTACTGATATTGAGGATGACTCAACCCATATTATAATGGAGTGGGATCAAACCCGCGTAACTATTCCTGTTAGCTTTTCTTCGGATTAACTAAGAAATAGCACCTTCAGGCTGTTTCTTTCACTTTCTCCAGCAGTTTATTAGGTACCTCCAACTCCATCCGAAGCAACATAGAGGCATGTGTTTTTCCCTGTGCATCGAGTTTTAGCGATACCGTACCGCCACCTCCCAGACTCTCATGCAGCACAAAGTTAAGCGCGCCGATATTGGACAGTTCAAACCGCTCAACTTCTCCTTGGCAAATATGCTTCATATGTTCTTTAACGACATCAGCGGTGAGTTTTTCTTTTAAAAAAGGGTACACATCAGGGTGGCGTGCTATTATCCCAACATTGCTGCCATCTCCCTTGTCGCCGCTGCGTCCGTGTGCTATTTCGATGAGCTTAACCTTAGCCATAATGTTATCACTGTAATTTTTTTTACTGTTGGAGTAAAGATAGATTGAAGTGCGCCTCCCTGCAACCAAAAAAGTTTTCTTTTTTTGAAACGATACATCCACCAGCTCCGTTACACCACCTGAACTAATACTTCAATATTAAATTATTTTATATCTATGAGTTATTTCGATAAGATTTATGAGATCTATGACCACATTGCACAAGATACTGCAATGGATGCTTTTGAAGAGTATTACGCCGAAGATGTGACCATGATACTGGAAGACGGAACTGCTGTTGAAGGGAAAGACACCAATCGCGAACGTGAAAACGAATTTTTTAGCAGCGTTGAAGAATTTCATGGCATCGAAGTCAAAGGCATTATGGCTAACGAAGATGATGGCATAACAGCTGTCGAATCTACCATGACGGTTACTTTCAAAGGTGCCGACGAGCCCATGGATCTTGAGCAGGTTGCCGTACAGCACTGGGATGGCGACGAAATTGACACCGAACGCTTTTATGGCACACAGACGGATTAACACAATCCCATAGTCCTGTTACCAAAGCCCTCCATTTTTGGAGGGCTTTTTTATTTATGGTGATTTACAGGTTCGGTTTTTCCAATTCCAGATTACAAATTGGTGGAAGCTCAAAGAATCCGTAATTTCCACGCGACTTATCCCGTCAATTAGTTTCTGTATATTGACCTTTTCATCTCAATAAAATTTACTTTTTCGCATAATGAGCAAGCCTAAACGAGTTGTAGTAACCGGACTCGGTGCCATATCTCCGCTTGGAAATAACGTATCCGATTTCTGGGAAAACCTGTCTAACGGAGTTAGCGGTGCCGACCGCATTACCCATTTTGACCCCTCAAAATTTCGCACACATTTTGCCTGCGAGCTCAAAGATTTTGACGTTAGTGAACACTTAGAACACAACACCATCCGGCGTTCCGATCCCTATAGTCAGTACGCGCTGGTATCCACGGATCAGGCCGTGGAAGATTCGGGACTCAATTTCGATGAGATGGATCCCTTCGATACCGGTGTTATCTGGGGCAGTGGTCAAGGCGGCATGAAAACGTTCGAAGATGAAGTAAAGAATTATACGCAGCGCGATTTCAATCCACGCTTTAACCCGTTTTTTGTTCCCAAGTTGATTATCAATATGGCTCCGGGAATGATCTCCATGGAATATGGACTAATGGGCATCAACTATGCTACGGTTTCGGCTTGCGCTACTTCTAATACTGCCATTATGGATGCGCTGAATTACATCCGCTGGGGCAAAGCCAAAGTGATGATTACCGGCGGTTCAGAAGCGGGAATTACAGAATCTTCTTTTGGCGGATTTTCGGCGATGCGCGCCATGTCGCAGCGCAACGATGATCCCAAAAGTGCATCGCGTCCATTTGATAAAGACCGCGACGGCTTTGTAATGGGAGAGGGAGCAGCCACACTTATCCTCGAAGAGTATGAACACGCCAAAGCTCGTGGCGCTGATATTTACGCCGAAGTTACTGGTGCAGCGATGACGGCTGATGCCTACCATATGACGGCCACCCATCCTGAAGGAAAAGGAGCGACTGCTGCCATGAAACAGGCGTTGAATGACAGTGAGCTTAATGCCGAAGACGTAGATTATCTAAATACACACGCAACTTCTACGCCCGTGGGAGACATCAGCGAAATTAAGGCAACGATTAACGTTTTTGGAGAATCACCCGATCATTTAACGATTGGAGCCACTAAATCGATGACGGGTCACCTGTTGGGTGCAGCCGGAGCGATTGAAGCAATTGCCAGCATCAAAGCCATCAATAACAACCTAATACCGCCTACCATCAATACGGAAAATATTGATGAGGAAATTCCTTCATCACTGGATATTGTACTGGGCGAAGCCAAAGAAAAAAATGTGGATGTGGTAATGAGCAACACCTTTGGCTTTGGCGGTCATAATGGTATTGTGGTGTTTAAAGGTGTGTAAAACGACACTATAATAATTTTTGATTAAAGCCCGGTTTAATAGCCGGGCTTTGTTATTTAAAACTCTTTATACCCAACAATTAAACCACCCCGCCGATCTATTTTGATCTGATATCCCTTGAAAAGAGAAAACACAAGTATATATGGATATCGATCAGCTCCTGCGGTTCAGCTTTACCTATGCCATTGATGCTAAAAAGCTGAACCACGGCCCCCTTTGGTGCACTAATTCTGAACGAATAAAATGAGGTTATTACTCGAGCCGGTAATACAACCAACAGTGATCATTCGATAATTTATCATATTGAAATTAAAGCCATCCGGCAGGCCGAATGCAACAGGGGCAAAGGTAAACTAAAGGGATGCACATTAGTCAGCACTGCCGAACCTTGTCCAATTTGTAAAATCAGCTATTGCCTGATCGAGATTAAGCAAGGTTATTTACGGTATATCAATTGAAGCCCTTGACACAAAGCATTGATCAAATTGATATTGGCTGCCGAGAGATATTAGAGCAAGAATCATCCGATAACAGTAATTGCCTCACGATTAGAAAAGGAGTACAAAAAAGTTTTTAAAGAGGATTTCTAATCAGCTAATATGCTATAATCCTAATTTGGACAAAAGAAGCTGCCAGCCCAGATAAAGTCGTTTGGCCTCTGCTATGTCTTCACCATCAAATAAGAGAATCATCTTTCCATTAAGACTAATTTTCGTATCAAGCGAAGATACTACTAATTGACCAAATTGGGATTGCAATATCCCTTCAAGTAACTCCCTTTTGCGGATAACTTCACGCAGCGTTCGTCCATTGGAAATGTTTACCAACAGCGACGATGAGCTGGTATTTTCTAAAGATATAGACCCATAGCTTGTAGCAATATTCAGGTCTATATCCATAGAAATTTTATCCTTTTTTTCTTTCGAAGAAAATGAGTTATCCAGAGCGTTCACTGGTGTGAATTTTTACAGTTCCGTTAAGCTTCCATTTCGCATGAGCAGCATCTCCGTTAGCAGAGCTGGGTACAAATACTTCGAGATTCTCAAAGTCATAGGTGATCTCAGCATTGCGACCGGTTAATTTATCGTATAGGCCAATAGCTAAATCGGGCCAATTTTGTGGGTTATCAGACATAATAAAGTGTGTTTCATTAGGATTGTGATAGATACTGTTATAATCATTACAAACCTACTTTAATTCCCTCAAAAACATATTTTTTTGGAATTTTTTGCTTTGAAACGAACGCCATTAATTCATCGTTGTTGATTGTTTATAATTTTAAAGTAATTGGCCAATACTATGCTCACATCAATAAGCAGATCGGAAGTTGAAAAGATGGATAAAGTTCCCCGACTCAAGCTCATTAACAGCTTGTCGGGCTTTAAAAGTGCTAATCTTATGGGTACCATAAATGCAGAGGGGGTTGAAAACCTGGCCATTTTTAGCTCTGTTTTTCATCTGGGATCCAATCCTCCTCTGCTGGGATGTATCCTGCGTCCCCAAACCGTTCCGCGACACACCTACGAAAACATTAAAGAAACCAGCTGGTATACCGTCAACCACGTAAACAGCGCTATATACAGGCAGGCCCATCAAACTTCCGGCAAGTACCAAAAAGAGTTATCAGAGTTCGAGATCAGCGGTTTAAATTCGTGGTATTCCGAGACCTGTCGTGCCCCCTATGTTGAAGCGGCTCGCATTAGAATTGGTTTAACCCTCGTCGAAGAACACCATGTGGAGGCAAATAAAACCATCATGTTGGTAAGTGCTATCCAGGAAATCTGGATTCCCGAAAATTGTAGGGAAGAAAACGGATTCTTGGATATTGAAAAGGCCGATACCGTCACTATTAGTGGAGTGGATGCTTATCATACCACCAACCGCCTCGACAAAATGGATTATGTTCGGGTGGATAATAACCTAAAGCGAAAAGAATATGGCTAATTCCTCCAATCCTCAATACCAAAAAATTGATGAGGAAATTCCCTCTTCACTTGATATTGTACTGGGCGAAGCCAAAGAAAAAATGTGGATGTGGTAATTAGCAACACCTTTGGCTTTGGCGATCATAATGGTATTGTGGTCTTTAAAAAAGTGTAATTGATGAGTAATGAGTAACGAGCAAATTCACTCGTTACTCATTTTTAAAATCACCTACTCGCTCCACGGCGGTACAATGCCATTCATACGTGCATACGCTATCGACTGACCTACATGCTCGCTTTTATGGGTAATAAGCTGCATCAATACCGCCTGTCCATTGACAGTATTTCCATAAAGCTCGGTTTCCTCTTGCAGCTTGGAGTCATCCATTTCGTTCATTGATTCTTTTACGTGATCAATGGATGCCTCCAATACTTTCAACACATTTTCCTTACCCGTAATCGACTCCATATTTTCAACATCCACATCATCAGGAGCGGGAATATCAAGGTTTTCTTCAAGATAATAATAATTATAGCGTGCAATATGGGTATATACTTCCTCCACCGACATCACGCCATCTTCAGGCCGCCACGAATATTTATCTGCCGGCATTGCTTCGGCCAGCGAAAGTACGCGCGAAGCATAATCAAAATGGTCGTTAAATTGCTCAATAAAATTATTCGACTGCTGGGCCTGCACGGGTTGCATCCAACAAAGCATCACAAAGATCGATAGTATTGCTCCAGTAATTTTTTTCATGACAAACCTTTTTTATTGGGATTTAAGAACTCTCAAACATACATCAATCATTAATTTCTGCTGCCGTTCTTTTTTTGAGCTCGGTCATCTATATCAGGCTTATTTATTTCTCTAAAGAATTTTTCCAGTGAAAGAACAAGTAAATCTTTATCCGCTTCAATAATAGGATGTCCGGTTTTTGGCAGCACCACAAGCTCTGATTTTTCCGTTTTCTTATAAATATCCACCGTTTCAATAACCCCAGCCGTTGTATCCCTATCCCCCACATGAAATCGCAGCGGGCAGTTTATATGCTTCCATTCATCTGCTTTTATTTCGGGATGCGCCCCTAAATTCTGCAGCATATCACGCGTATTATTCACTACATGTTCCCACCCTGAAAGATGCCTTTCTGCTAACTGCTCCGCAAAATGGGGGACCTTTTCTTTAATTTTCTTAGGATGCAAATACCTGCATTCCCGGTCGGCAACTGTTTCATTCCATTGTAAAATCGTTCCCAGTGTTGCTACTTTTTTTACTTTTTCCGGATGGTTTTTAGCCAATATCAAAGCCACATATCCACCCATACTATATCCGAAAAAGTTTGCCGTTTTAATGCCGTGCTCATCCATATACCCTAACACATTTTCGGCAAAATAGCTCATTCTAAATGGACTACTCGAAGAACCCGTTTCGCCGTGGCCCTCAAAATTCAAACGGTGTACTTCAAAATATTCACTTAGTCTTGGGACGATAAAATCGAACTGCGCCGAGGTACCAAGCGCCCCATGTAGTAAAATTAGATGAGATTTATTGTCAATTTTCATGATGAATTATTCTATAACACCTTTAAGCTACCTCACTATGATTATTTTTTATTTAATGCTGTAATCTAATATCATTTTCGTCAGCTTCAAATAGAAGGCCTCCTTTAAAAAGAAGAAATAATCTTTGTTAAAAGCATTATTTACTCAGCTGTTTTTCAACTTCCTCGATCATATCGTCGCCACGAATATCCTTTGCTACAATCTTACCCTGAGCATCAATAAGATACTTTCTCGGCAGTTCATTCACATTATATAATTCAGCGATCTCCCCCTGCCACGTTTTTTCTTGATATAGCTGCTTCCAATCCATTTCTTTCTCTTCAATCATTTCTATTAAGACCTCTTTTTCCTGATCCAGAGAAATGCTAATAATTTCAAATTCAGCTTCATCGTACTTTTCGGATAGCATTTTTAGATTGGGAATTTCCGGAATACACGGACCACACCAGGTGGCCCAAAAATCAAGCAGTATAACTTTGCCTTCCATTTTATCCAACGAAATACTATCACCATCAATCGTTACGGCTTCAAAGTTTTCCGCCTGCTGGCCAACTTGCAAGGATGTCATCTCATATAAATAGCCTTCCCCTTGCTTTACATAAAATGGCGTAGCATCTAATTCAATTAATTCCTCCGCCAAGGGGATGATGGCGTCAAAATTTTCATCAGCCTTTTCTCTTCTTATTAAAGTAAAAAGTACTTCCGATTTGCTAACGGGATCTGTGAGCTCATTTTTTAACTCAACAAGCAATTCTTTGAACTGGTTCATATTCCGCTTTTCACTCTTATGATAAATGGTATAAAGAGGCCAAATAATCTTTACCCAAACACTGGAATCGTTGTCCAGCGTTTCTAACACCTCATCAATATATCGATCCATACCAATATCGGCCCACATTTTAAATGCTTCAGACAAGGCTTTGTGGCCGGTTTCCGTTTTGGGATGCTGCCGGTAATAATCATACAGTTTCTTGGCATATTTATTTTGTAACTTCTGTTTTTGCTGGTCATTATCAATGCTTTTTATCTCATCCCATGCATTATTGATATATGCTTTATAGGTCGTATCATTAAAGCTTTTTTCCTGATTTTGTCCATAAATTTGGACTGTGAGCGAACATGAAAGGATTAAAAATAAGGGAATTATTCTCTTGATATAACTCATGATAATTACTGTTTTATTGAACTTTTGCCTCAACTCTCTTTTTGTAGATATGGTAACTTGATAAACTTAGATCAGTTAATCAAAAAATCACTAAGGAATGGTATAAACGTTATCAAAACCACAGCGTTATAGCCAAGATAAATACGGCTAATAATAAATTTCTATAGGGAAAAGAATTTATCTCTATAAATCATTTAGTATGTTTGACTTGGATAAATATAAATTTTCAAATCAGTTTGTTTATGAGTAACGAAAAAAACAAAACCGGTTCAAATAATATGGACACCTATAATGTAAATGAAGGTGAAAGCAAGTGTCCATTTCATAACGGATCTCAACGGGAAGCGGCAGGAGGAGGTACAAAAATTGATGATTGGTGGCCCAATAAATTGGATTTGGATATTCTTCGCCAGCATTCTTCTCTTTCTGATCCTATGGATGAGGATTTTGATTACGCCGAAGAATTTAAAAGCCTGGATTTACAGGCAGTCAAGGATGACCTGCATGAATTAATGACTGATTCCAAAGAATGGTGGCCTGCTGATTGGGGTCATTATGGTCCACTCTTTATTCGGATGGCGTGGCACAGTGCCGGTACCTATCGCGTTGCTGATGGCCGTGGTGGTGGTAGCACCGGTAACCAGCGTTTTGCCCCCGTTAACAGCTGGCCAGACAATGTAAGCCTGGATAAAGCGAGACGTTTGCTTTGGCCTATTAAACAAAAGTATGGTAAAAAACTTTCATGGGCTGACCTTATGATTCTTGCCGGAAACGTCGCGCTTGAATCGATGGGTTTTGAAACTTTCGGTTTTGGCGGTGGACGCGAAGATGTCTGGCATCCCGAAAAAGATATCAACTGGGGACCTGAACACGAATGGCTTGCCGATGAACGTCACGATGAGGATGGTAATTTAGAAGGACGCTTGGCCGCAGATCACATGGGACTTATTTACGTAAATCCCGAGGGACCCAATGGTGAACCCGATCCCGCCAAAGCGGCCAAGTTTATTCGTCAGTCGTTTAAGCGTATGGCTATGGATGATGAGGAAACCGTAGCCCTTATTGCCGGCGGACACACTTTTGGGAAGGTTCACGGCGCTGCTTCTGAAGATCACGTTGGTGCTGAACCCGAAGCTTCCCCAATCGAACAGCAAGGACTTGGCTGGGAGAACAGTTATGGAACTGGAAAAGGTGCAGACACCATCACCAGTGGATTGGAAGGTGCTTGGACTAACAAACCTCTTGAATGGGATATGGGCTTTTTTGAGAACTTGTTTGAATATGAATGGCAGCTAACGAAAAGTCCTGCAGGAGCCTATCAATGGGAACCTAAAGACGGTGCAGGCGACGGCACAGTGCCCGATGCTCATGATCCTAATAAGAAAAATCCTCCGATGATGTTGACGACGGATCTTGCGTTAAAAGTAGATCCGGAGTACAAGAAAATCTCCAAGCGCTTCTATGAAAATCCTGATGAGTTTGCAGATATTTTTGCCCGTGCATGGTTTAAGCTTGTCCACCGCGATATGGGTCCTAAAGAGCGCTATCTTGGGCCCGAGGTTCCCGAGGAAGATTTGTTGTGGCAAGATCCAATTCCCGAGGTTGATCACAAGCTAATCGATGATACCGATATTGCGAAGCTCAAAGAAACCATTCTTGATACCAATTTAACCGTATCTGAGCTGGTATCTACAGCCTGGGCTTCTGCTTCTACTTATCGCGATTCCGATAAACGTGGAGGTGCCAACGGGGCACGCATTCGACTGGCTCCGCAGAAAGATTGGGAAGTCAATAATCCCGAACAGTTAGCGAAAGTACTTGAAACGCTTGAAGGCGTTCAGGAAGAGTTTAACAACGCCCAGCCTGGCAACAAGCAAGTTTCACTTGCCGACCTCATTGTGTTAGGTGGATGCGCTGCTATTGAAAAAGCTGCCGAAAAAGCCGGACACAATATCACAGTTCCTTTTACTCCGGGACGGACAGATGCTACAGCTGAACAAACGGATGAGGAATCGTTCGAATGGCTAAAACCAGATGCCGACGGATTCCGCAATTATTACAATACTAATCGTAATGCATCGGTCGAAGAGCTATTGGTCGACAAAGCGCAGCTGATGAGTCTTACCCCTCCCGAAATGACGGTACTGCTTGGCGGTATGCGTGTGTTGGATACCAACTATGACGGTTCTGATCACGGTGTATTTACCGATGAGCCGGGCACGCTGAGCAACGACTTCTTCTTAAATCTGCTCGACCTGCAATACGAGTGGAAAGCGACTTCTGATGATAAGTACTTCTTTGAAGTTCGTCATCGCGATACTGGTGAAGTCAAGTGGACAGCTACTCGGGCAGATCTTATCTTTGGTTCCAACTCTGAACTTCGTGCTCTTGCTGAAGTGTACGGAAGCAAAGATTCCGAGGAAAAATTCCTGGAAGACTTCGTTGCGGCCTGGGATAAAGTAATGACCCTTGATCGCTTCGATCTGAAGTAATCTGGCTTCAACTTTTATTACAATCAAAGGCAGCTTCTATAAATCGAAGTTGCCTTTTTTATTAAGAGCCTGTTATCTACTTCTTTTTTCTACACTATGTTAAAAGTATCAAAATAAATTTATAAATAAGCGAAAAACTGCTTTTATCTTTATCGTCTAACTTACAATCGTAAAAATTTATTTACCATACACCGTTCCCACCCTTAAATCTATTTATAAAATATAATATACGATTTATATTAATTGAGTTTGAACGACCTAACTTCGTTCTTGGTTACATTAACTCTTGAATTCCGCCTTAATTTTAAAATCTACTTTTCATGGATCGACGTAAATGGTCGGTATTACTGGGCCTTTTTGTATTTGCAATCTCTCTTACTTTATCTTGGTATCTTATCACTTTCGAAGAAGAAGAACCCGATCAACCCGGCGACGGTGAAGCTGCTGAAGTTTCCATGATGGAGTATCAGCCGCATACCGTTCATTCCCTGATCCAGTTTACCGGGCGGGTTATACCGAAGGATCAATTTGAGCTTTTGGCTGAAGTTACCGGCGTTTTTGAACGTACCGAAAAGTCATTTAAAACAGGTACTACTTTTCAAGAAGGCGAGCCAATTATTGAAATCAACAACAAGGAACAGATCCAGCAACTACAAGCAGCCCGCTACGAATTTCTGGCCCTTATTTACAGCATCCTACCCGATATCAACATTGATTATCCCGAAGCTTATGATGACTGGAGTAGTTATACCGAAACTTTTGATGCCACACAATCCCTTGAAGAGTTGCCCGAAATTAATGATCGCCAACTGCGTTTATTTCTGAACAATCAGGGCGTTTTCAGCAGGTATGCCAATATTCGAGAACAAGAAGAAAGGCTCAGTAAATTTACCCTTCGTGCACCCTATGATGGAGTAGTTACTCAAAACAATATAAATCCCGGGGCACTGGTGCAAACAGGGCAGAGTCTGGGTGAGTTTACCCGGCTGGATCCGATAGAAATCGAAACCTCTATCCCTGCTTCAAAAGCTCAGTATATTCAGGAGGATGATAAGGTAACACTGCAAGCTGAACAGCTGGAAAATGAAGCCCTTGAGGCCCGTGTTACCAGGAAAAATGCCCTCATCCAGCCTGGCTCTCAAAGTGTTAAAATATATTTGGAAATCAGCGGATCCGAGCTACAGCCTGGTTCTTACCTGAGCGGACTCATTACTGGTCAATCTTTCGATAATGCGTTTATGGTGCATAATGATATCCTGGTTCGCGATGATGAAATTTTTATTGTCGATGGCAATCGATCACGCCTTACAACTATTGAACCGGTGGCCCAAGCTGGCGACAGTTTGATTATTCGCGGGCTTGACCCGGGTACCAAAATTATTGATGAGTTTAGGGATGCTGCTTTCGACGGAACTGAAGTAACTGAGAGGGAGGGCCAATAGATGCGCAAGGTAATCCGCTTTTTTGTCAAAAATGTTTCGCTGGTTAATCTGTGCATTCTCATTGTGCTGTTTTTCGGCGTTTTTGCCGCGCTACAACTTTCTTCTACATTTTTTCCAGAGCGTGAAACCCAGTATATCAACATCCAAGCGGTTTATCCCGGGGCATCGCCGGTAGAGATGGAGGAAAGTATCGTCCTTAAAATTGAGGATAATCTGGAAGCCGTTGACGGTATTAAACAGATTACCTCTCGTACTGAAGAGGATCGCACCACAGTACAAGCTGAAATTTACGCCGATACGGATGAAAACCTGGTGCTGCAGGAAATAAAAAACGAAGTTGATCGCATCAGCACCTTTCCTACGGGACTGGAAGAAATAACGGTTTCCAAACAAGAGCAACTCAATCCTGCCGGGCAACTCGTACTCAAGGGAGAAGATATCTCTATAACGGCGCTGCAGGATCTGGCCGATCAGGTAGAGGATGAGCTGCGTAGCTACGACAATATTACGCGCGTCAGCATTTTTGGATACAATAGCGAGGAGATCGAAATAAGTGTTAAAGAGGAAGCCTTGCGCAATTACGGGCTCACCATCGAGGATATTAGTCAGGCTATTGCGGCCGAAAATATTCGATCGACCGGTGGAATTTTAAGGGGAGCCGAACTGGAATATCGCCTTCGCGTGGAAGAGCGGGAATATTACGCCGCCGGATTCAAAGACATCCCGCTTATAAAAAATGACGATGGTACCATCATTCGCCTTAGCGATGTAGCTGAAGTAAAAGATGATACGCAAGAAGGAGCTCAGCGTGTTTTTCTCGACGGTGAACGCAGCATAAATATTACGGTTAATACCACTAACGAAGAAGATATTCTCACCGCCTCGGAAAATATCAAAGATTACATTGAAGAATTTAACAGCAGCCGGGAGGGCGTTGAGCTTCAGCTGGTTGACGATGCCACCGAAAATCTCCGTGAACGTATCGGTTTGCTCCAAGAAAATGGGCTGCTCGGGGCTTTTCTGGTAATTCTTCTTTTAGGTATGTTTCTTCGAGTTCGTCTGGCCTTCTGGGTTGCACTAAGCATCCCCGTTTCTTTTTGTGGGATGTTTATCATTGCCGTCTGGTATGGGCTAACCATCAATGTAATTTCCCTGTTTGGGATGATTATTGTCATTGGTATTCTTGTTGACGATGGCATTGTTGTGGGAGAAAATATCTACCAGAAATATGAGGCCGGGTTGTCCCCAATCGATGCCGCCGTAGAGGGAACAATGCAAGTAGTTCCGGCGGTTACTTCAGCAATTATTACCACCATTGTCGCCTTCTCGTTCTTCTTCTTTATCCCGGGACAGATTGGTGAATATTTCTCCGAAGTAGCTTTTGTGGTATCTGCAACGCTGGCATTTTCCCTGATTGAAGTTTTTATCTTTCTTCCCGCTCACTTAGCGCACTCAAAAGCGTTGCATGAAGAAAATGACAAAGAATCCCTCCAGCAGAAAGTGGCCAACTCTCTTAAAGTATTCAGGGATAAAGTGTACATCCCTTTTCTGGAGTTTTCCCTTAAAAATAAGACTCTTGTTTTTTTCGGTACGCTTTCGGTGTTGATTATTACTATGGCCTCAATAAGTGGCCCTGTTATACGCACCACTTTTTTTCCAGATATTGAACAAAATAATATTGATGTGGAGGTCTTTTTAACGCGGGCCATCAACGTGGAATACACTGAAGAACAGGGGCGACGAATGGCAGAAGCTGGCGAAAGGCTAAATGAAAAATACCGCGAGCAGTTTGATATCGACGAAGACATCATCCGTAATATTGAAACCCGTGTCGGATATGAAACCAATGAGCTAAATATGACCTACTACCTGATGTCTTCGGAAGAACGGCCCATCCGTACACCTGATATTGTCAGTGATCTTCGGGAAGAAGTTGGAGACATTCCGCGCGCAACCCGTGTTTCCTACGAGGGGGGTTCTCCATTCGGAAAACCCGTTGCTGTGTCTTTAATTTCCTCTAATTTTGGAGAGCTTGAAAATGCAGCCGATCAGTTAAAAACGGAGCTGGAGAATGATTCCCGGCTGGCCGATGTGCTCGATAACCAAGATGAGGAAGAACCAGAAATTCATATTTCGCTAAAAGATCGCGCTTATGCTCTTGGCTTTTCCACACAAGAAATAAGCAGGCAAGTTCGTGATGCCTTTTTTGGCAATGAAGTACAACGGCTTCAGCGTGGAAAAAACGAGGTTCGAGTATGGGTGCGTTACGATGAAGACCAACGTCGTTCAGAAGCCGATATTTTAAACATGGAAGTAACCGACCAACAGGGAAATCGCTATCCGCTGAGCGAAGTGGCAGACCTGAACTACGAGCTGGGTCTGGTTTCTATCACACACCGTGACGGCGTTCGTGAGATATTGGTAGAGTCCGATTTGTCCGACCCACAACTTTCCGCACCGGATATTCTTTCTGATCTTGAGCAAACAACATTAGCCGACATCACATCTACCTATCCCTCTGTTAGTTACGAACTGCAGGGTGAAGCAGAACAAACCTCGGATGTAACTAAATCCGCAACTACCATCCTTCCCATCCTACTGCTACTCATCTTTGTTATTATTGTTTTTACTTTTAAATCAATATCACAGGCACTTGTTATCATGGCTATCATACCGTTTGGCATTATTGGAGCTGCCTGGGGACATTATATACACGGCACTGCCCTGGGTATTTTATCGATGCTTGGTATTATTGCGCTGGTGGGTATTCTGGTGAACGACGGTCTCGTTCTTGTGACCCGCTATAATGATGAACTCGAGGAAGGTAAATCAGTATTCGATGCAATGATCTCCGCTGGCAGGGCACGTTTTCGTCCTATTATCCTAACTACTGGAACTACGGCTGCTGGTTTGGCCCCGCTTATTCTGGATGGTAGCTTTCAGGCCCAGTTTTTAATTCCCATGGCCATAAGCGTAGCCTATGGCTTGCTCGCCGCCACATTTCTTCTGCTCGTTTTACTGCCTATTTTACTAATCACCGCTAACAACACTAAGCGTCTCATTCATTGGCTGTGGGAGGGAGAATGGATTTCTCAATTAGAAGCCGAAACTGTTATACAAAACAAAAAATGGGAGAAGGAAAATGAATAATAAGCTGATTTTCGTATTTCTACTTCTT
>JBNJFP010000019.1:0-52848 GCA_051746985.1 Bacteroidota bacterium | reverse complement strand
ATGTCATCCTGAACTTGTTTCAGGATGCTGTAAGCATAGATACTCAATGATTGATACAGAAAACAGAGTAGCACAACTTTTTGAACGTCACGACGGCTCAGAAAAAATAATGAGTCTTTTTTTAACGGCAGGGTATCCCGATCCTGAAGCAACGGTTGATCTTATTTTAGGCTTCGAAGAAAATGGCGTGGATATGGTCGAGTTGGGGATGCCGTTTAGCGATCCGCTGGCCGACGGTCCCACGATTCAATATTCGAGTAATGTGGCTATTGAGCAGGGAATCACTATGGAGAAAATCCTGCAGATGGTTAAGCAGATACGTGAAAAATCAGAAATCCCCATTATTTTGATGGGCTACATCAATCCGGTGATACGATACGGCGTGCAAGCATTTTGTGAAGAGGCCGCTAAAGCCGGGGTTGATGGGTTGATCATACCGGATATCCCCATAGAAGAGTCTGGAATTCTGAAACAGGAAGCGGCTGAAAATGGATTGCCGATTATATATCTGGTAGCACCGAACACCTCGGATGAGCGCATGCAGAACATTGATGAGCAATCAGAAGGATTTGTTTATTGTGTATCGGTTACCGGCGTTACCGGTGCTCGTGAAGGCGATGAGGTTGCCAAATCCGTGCAGCGCTTTATCGATCGCGTACAAAAGAATGTGACTCGAAACCCGAAAATGGTTGGCTTCGGCATAAAATCCCATGAAGATGCACAGCGCATTGCAGCCGATATGGACGGTTTTATTGTAGGAAGTGCACTCATCGATACAATTCGTGCGCACTATCCTGAAGAGGGATGGAAAGATGAGGTGTTTGCATTTGTTAGAAGGTTGAAGTATGGTAAGGAGTAAAATTTAATATCAGATTATGGCTATGAAATCATTTTTGAAAATATCAGTATTGCTCGTTCTCGTAGGGGTTTGGGTTGGTTGTGAAGGCGACTATCGACAAAAGGCGCGTGGTAGTTTTGGAGAAGTGGTAGTGCTCATGGATTCCACCCAGTTTGAAGGTGAGACGGCTAATGCAATTCGGGAGACGTATGGAGGATGGATACAGACGATCCCTGGGGAACCACCACAATTTGATGTACGGTTTATGGATTTTTCATCCAATAAACAGCTTGAACAGCTAAAACGCTACCGCAATATAATCGTTGCGGCCCCTATTGACGATAGCACCAACGTCGGTGGACTGGTTCGGGCTTTGCTAAATGATGAATTGGAGCGTCAGGTAAAAGAGGAAGAGTCGTTTGCTTTTCCGTTGCGCGATCATTGGTATCGCGATCAATGGGTGATGCTGCTGTCGGGACCAAGTGATTCTGCTCTCGCGGAGCAGGTTAAAAGCTCTGAAGAAACGCTCACCGATAATCTAATTGATAAGGAGCTGGAGCGGTGGACCGAAGAAATTTACGATCGTGGTGAGCAAGTTGCCCTTGAGGATAGTTTGTGGGATGCCCATGGATGGAAGATCCGCATACAACACGACTGGATGAAAAATATTGATACCACCTACACCGAGGATAATGGGGAGGAAGCCAATTTTCTTACTATGCGTCGCCCGCTGCCAGAAAATGATCGCTGGTTTTGGGCCTGGTGGAAAGATGTTGATAATGCAGATCAGGTAGATGAGGATTGGATTAATGCCAAGCGCGATTCACTCATGGAAAAATGGATTCGCGGCTCACGTGACAGCTCCTATGTAACAACAGCCTATAATCGTCCCCATGAGACCGAGGAATTTACCTATAATGATGATATCGCTTTTGAGACTCTCGGTATTTGGACGATGACGAATGATGCAATGGCCGGTCCGTTTACAAACCTTACGGTCTATGATGATGAATCAGGACGACTTTTTATGATTGAGTTTGCCCAATTTGCGCCAAAGCATAATAAACGTCGTTTTGTCCGGCAATTCCGGGCGATGCTCCGAACGTTTGAAAGCGATTCAACGTGGCAGCAAAATGGCTCAAATTCAGAGTAAGATATCGGGATGAGTGACGACCATAGCAGGTTACGAGATTTTAAAGAGCAGATAGCTGGATCGTTTGGTGAGGCTGCATCATACTATGATGAGCATGCGACAGTGCCCCGTGAGGTTGCTGATCGGCTCATCGCCTCGCTCCAGCCGTGGAGAGATATAATTCCACCGGGTCCCATTATTGAATTGGGTTGTGGAACGGGGTATGTGACCAAAGGATTGGCCGAGTTGTATCCCGATCAAAATATTGAGGCTACGGACTTATCGGATGGAATGGTCAAATTCTGCCGGGAAAAGTTTGCTGATCCCGAAAATATTACTTTCTACCAGCATGATGCCGAAGAGATTCTCTATGAAGATCCCCATTATGCGATGACGGTAAGTGGATTTACAGCCCACTGGTTTAATGATCCGGCCCAAACGCTGGCCCAGTGGCTCGAAATTACTAAGCCGGGTGGACTGCTTTTGGCATCATTTGCGGGCAATGAAAGTTTTCCGCAGTGGAAAAAATATTGCGAAGAGCTGGGACTGCCATTTACTGGAAACCAGTTGCCCGATGTGGAGGAGATGGTCATTAAAATGTCGGTGGGGCCCGCGCAGGTTGATTATTATGAGGATACTGTTGCCCAAAGTTATGAGAGTGCCAGTGACTTTTTTGATGATCTTAAAAAGTTGGGGATGGGAGCCCAGAAAGAAGGTCGGCACCTGACGTCAGATGAGCGCAAGCTGTTGGTAGATCATTGGGATGAATCCACAACGGGAAATATTACGGTCCGCTATCACATCGTGTTTTTAGCTGTAAAACGGGATTTCGATTCCTGAGTTAGTATCCTTCAGGATTTTGGGATTGCCAGCGCCACGAATCTCGGCACATGTCTTCGAGATCGTATTCGGCCTTCCAGCCCAGCTCTTTTTCGGCTTTGGATGGATCGGCGAAATTTATGGCAATATCGCCGGCCCGTCGATTGGTGATTTCGTAAGGAACATCTTTTCCCGATGCTTTTTCAAACGCTTTTACCACATCGAGAACACTGTATCCTGTTCCTGTACCAAGGTTATAGATAACCACGCCGGGATTTTCTTCAAGCTTTTTTAACGCACTTAGATGTCCTTTGGATAAATCTACAACATGTATATAATCTCTGACTCCGGTTCCGTCGGGTGTGGGATAATCATCCCCAAAAACAGAGAGCTTCTCGAGCTTACCTACCGCCACCTGGGTGATATAGGGCATTAAGTTGTTGGGAATGTCGTTGGGATCTTCGCCAATTTTTCCGCTGGGATGAGCACCCACAGGATTGAAATAACGAAGCAATGCTATATTCCAGTCACCATCAGCGGTATTAAGATCACGCAGAATTTCTTCGATAAAGAGTTTTGTGCGTCCATAGGGATTGGTAGCAGAAACCGGGAAATGTTCTTGAACGGGCACTTTTTCGGGATCGCCATAGACGGTAGAAGAGGAGCTGAAAACGATATTTTTAACTCCGTGCTTTCGCATCACCTCACACAAATAAATTGTGCCAGTAATATTGTTGTGGTAATACATCAACGGTTTTTCGACCGATTCCCCCACCGCCTTATAGCCGGCAAAGTGGATGACCGATTGAATGTCGTGATCGCTGAAAATCGTATCTAATCCTTCTTTGTCAAGCAGGTCGGTTTGGTAGAAGGTTAGCTGCTTTCCGGTTATTTCCTCGACCCGGTTGAGCGCCTCTTTTTTACTGTTGCTGAGGTTGTCAACAACGATGACGTCTTCCTTATTTTCGAGCAGTTCCACTACGGTATGACTCCCAATAAATCCGGCTCCACCGGTAACTAATATACTCACTTGCTATAACTTTGATTGAAAATTAGCATAAACTGTGTGGCGGTAAAAGATACAAATATGAATGATTAATCTTGAACGTCGGCCAGGTGGGTAAGTTCATTTTTTATAGTGGTACAAATATCGTTCATTTTTTCAACTGAAGATTCCAGTTTTTCATGATCGGCATTATCATTGAGAAGAGTTTTTGCATGCTCATATTCGTCAACCACCTCATCTGCTCCCATCATTTGAGCACCCGGCTTTATCTTGTGACCTGCTTTTCTTAGATCTTCCATATTTCGATCCAGCAAATGAGTGCGATAATTTTCAATAAACTCCTCAAATGAGGTTACACCAGCTTCACAAAACTCCACTACATAGTCGGCGTCATGAAAAAGCATATCAGTAATTTTATCAGGATCGATAAAAGTGTACTTCATGTATTATCTCCGTATAGATGATATTTGATAGCTACTTTTGAGCCCCATACCTACATTTTTGTACTGCTAAGTTAATAAAATCAACTTCAAGAAACTTAAACATTATTACTTTCTCATTTTGCAGGCAAAAAATGTTAGGGCTTAATCATTTTGCGGTTCATTAATGCCATGGGGGGCAGGCTTGCCATCCATCAAGTGAACAAAAACAATTTTATCAATTTTTATAATCGTTTCTTTCGTAAACTTATGACGCACTTCGCATCGAACGGTAATTGATGTAGTACCAAACTTTACCGTTTCCATACCAATTTCGATAATGTCGCCGAGTCCTGCAGAACTTACAAAATCAATTTCAGACATATACTTGGTTACGATGTTGCCTTTATCAAGCTGACAGGTAACAAATATGGCAGATTCCTCATCAATCCAACTCAAGACCGATCCACCAAATAGGGTTCCATGGGCATTAAGGTCTGTTGGCTTTATTAGTTTTCGGCTAAAAAATCGCATAGTTAAATAGTCGGTTAAATTTTGTCAAAAATAATTGCTCCCACAAAAGGGGGAGGCAAAATAAGGGTATTCGAGCGTATTAGAAATGTTTTTATTGTTGATGGGGTGGTTCCCAGAGTTCAACTTTGTTGTCTTCGGGATCTATAATCCATGCAAATTTACCAAACTCAGAATCCTCCATTTCACCAATTTGTTCAATTCCTTCTGATGCTAAAACCTCAAGCAGATTTTTTAAAATCCTCCACAATGAAATTGAATATAAAATCTTTACTGCTGGGATTTAGATACTTGGTATCTTCCTTGAAAGGGCTCCAGATAGTATAACCTTTGTCAGGACGCTGGTTTTTATCATTCCAGTTAAAGGTATATCCGCCATAACTTTCGTCGATTGGTATGCCCAAATGAGTTTTGTACCACTTGGCTAACGCTTTGGGAGCTAATTATTCCACCGATTCCAATTACTCTTTTCATAACTCCTCATTTGGCTAAGGACATCGTTTGCATTAAATATAAAATGAATCGACTGCGATAAATATTAAAGCCGCTCCTTTAAGAGCAGTTTCCAGCAGGTTATTCTGAATGGTTAGAAATAGTACGTCCCCATGATTGCAGCCCCGGTAGAAAGGCTGTTGTTTCCACCATCGTTTACAAAAAAGTTAAGCTGTGCTTCGGCACCAAGGCTAAATCGGTTACCAAGAAAATATTCGCCTCCACCGGTCGCCCCAAGCAGCAAGTCGGTATCATCGTCCCCAACATCGGGAGAGGTGCGCTGCAGGATTCCCCGGGCTCCAACATAGGTCGCAAAATCGGAACCCATATCCTGATAAAAACGAGGAGCAACTCCAAGATTAAGGGTAGTAAAGTTATTTTGCTGATAATTGAGCCCAAATACCGGAGCAATAGTTACTTGGTCATTTATCCAAATCGGTATTTGCAGATTGGTTTGACTGCCTTGCAGGGACGCTGTAAATCCGAATTTGCTATCGGTTGGAGGATCTTGCGCAAAAGCTGTAGAACTAATTACAAAAAGTGTAATGCACAGCGCAAAAAGTTTGGTAACGTTTTTCATATATACCCCTTGGTTAGTTTATAAATAACGTTACTCTTATAACACGATTGCGCTAAAATGTTCCTATTCAAGAGGTTTTCAGCGCTTGCCGGCAGTTCGCTAAATCTTTTTGGGCGGGTTTGTACTGCGGATTAATTTCGAGGCATTGCTCAAAATAGGAGATCGCTTCTTCATACTGCTCCAGATGCATTAGCAGAAAGCCAATATTGTTGTAGGCTTCATAAAATTCCGGGTCGAGCTCAATCGCCTTTTTGTAGGAACGTCCGGCTTCGACACTATTGTTATTTCGCAGATGATGATTGCCCAGGTTAAAATATCCCAGCGGGTCGTCGGGATTGATTTCGGTAATATATTCGAAAAGCTCACGCGCTTTTTCATCTTCATTGGCAAGTTCATAAATGTCAGCCAGGTTATTCAAGGCCGGCACATAATCGGGCTTAATATCAAGGGCATTTAGATAATGATTTACCGCCTTATCGATATTTTTCTGCTCATAAAAAGTGTTGGCCAGATTAAAATGGAAAGCAGCATTTTCCGGCTCTTCTTTTATGGCCTGTTGATAATAGTTGACAGCCCGTTCGTATTCTCCCAGCATGTGATATCCAACGGCCAACTCATTGAGCAAATCGGCATCACCAGGAGATTCTTCGAGCTCTTTTTTTATTTCTGCAATCTGATCTTCAATATTTTTCATAGCGTGCAAAGATAACAAAACCTGCCGTTGAACTCATCAATAAACTGATCTCATTTACTGTTTGCTGCCAACAAATTGATAATAACGCCAAAGCCCAAAATAGGCGCTGCATATATTTGTTTTAACGGGATGAAAGTGTTGCTTGAGCAAAGGATATGACTGTCCCGAAAAATCGACGTGATTGATTTTCATCCACCTTCTAAACCAGCTGAACCGAGAAGTATGGAAATCTGTTACAGCGAGATAGCCATTCGGTTTTAGCTTCTCGCTGATGCGCTGAAGAATCGATTCAACTTTCTCATTCATCATCGTTAGTGAATAGGAGAGCAGGATAACATCAAATGAATTTGCGGTCAAGGGGTCAGTTCCAAAACGATGTTTTTGCAGGCATACATTATTAGTTTTGCTCACTTTCTGTTGCGCTGCTTCAAGCATTTTTTCGGAAAGATCCAGTCCCAGTATGTGTGCATCTGGAAATCTGCGTTGCAGGTGCGGAATATTGTAGCCCGTACCACATCCAATTTCTAATATGCGTGATTTTTTTGGGATGGATGGAATCATCTTAACGAGCGATCGCCGGCCAAAAAGAAAACTCCAGCGGGTGATATCGTAAACAGGGGCGTGGAGCCGGTAGTAGTTTTTAAGTTTTTTTCTGTGCGAAGAAGCGCTTTGTTCTGATGAAAATTTCATTCAACGATTGCAAGGTGTGTGGATTCGTAAGTGCCAACGCGGTCCTGTTGATGCAGCTCGGTTGTTATTTCAGGCTTGAAGGTTAATCGATCGAATACGAAATCTGGTAAAAACGTAAGGTAATCTCCTGCCGAACGAAAAAGAATGCGAGCCCCGGGCTGGGCGTGAGCTAAAATCTCTTTCCATTGCTCGGTGAGTTTGCCAGGCTGCGCAAAAGCCATCCAGTCTTGGTGGTCGAGCAAAACAAAATGCGAATACCTTTGGTCGGTTTGTTTTAAAAAATCGAGCAGCGACGTCGTATGGGTAGTAATGCGACTGACGCGATTGGAAAGTGTTAGAAAATTTGATTCCCGAAGATAATTTGGGCAACACCCCCGAGTGTATCGGCCGGTCAGATACACCCGCCAAAAATAGTTGTCGGCAATAGGCAATTCGGTAAATACGTGCCGCAGCGATTTCCGTATGAATTCCACCATACCATGTTGATACCGTTCCTCAATCATTTTCCGCTGAGCGGCCGGAACGCCTAACAGCGTCATGGCCGCATGACGACCAACCAGCCATCGCGAAAAAGGCGTCCAAAGTTGGGGTTCCAACTCGTCAAAATAATACGATTGCTCGGCCAGGCTCTCGGCCTGCAACAGTTTTTGCACCGATGGAAATAATCCTTTTCGGTGAATACGGCTGATGATTAGTTGGGCAACTTTTCCCGAAGTGCCACTAAAATAAAAACCCTGTGTACGACCTCCGGACTTAAATTTTTCCATATGTTGATCCCAGTATTGTGCAACATCCGTGGGAAGCTGGCGCAGTAAATGTGTGGCATATTTTTTATAGGGATTTCGGAGACGCCCATTTCCAAAGAAATCCCAAAGCAACGAAAACTCTCCATTTTTTAAAATACTTTTTTTAAGCTCTAAAAGGGCGTTTTGCGCGGGATTGATATCCACCGAATCTATTTTACGGGGATTGTCGAGGAGGTAGTCAAGGGCATTGTCACCTGCGCTGGTAAGCATCAACAGTTTACTTTGCGAATTAAGTTGCAGTAGCTGTCTGTCAATGCGGGGGTCTTCCCAACAGGTGTTATAAACGAGGTTGTTGGAAGTTACGGCTTTAAAGAAACGGTACCGAAGGTTTTCGACAAATTGAGATATCAGCTGCATAACCGGTGAACCTAACACATCAATATGTATTGGCTGTGAAGCTAAAATCAGATCCCAATAAAAAAGGGAGACGGCCCTAATTTTTTGCACTGCTATTGGATGAAGAATTTGTATCTTTGAGTAAATTCGAAAATAAAAAGTATCAGCCATGGCAAAGAGTAAGGAACAATCCGAAGAGAAGTCAGAAGTTACTAAAGATACCAAGCAGGCTAAAATTAAAGGGTATGAAAAGTTGATCGATCGGTTGAAAGAGGAGCGGGCCGAGCTGCAGGGCGAACTGAACAGGGACTATCGTGAGGCGCGTCGCTATGTGCGATCGCATCCCGAAGAGGGTGTGTTGTTTGCGTTTGTTGGTGGTGTTGCTCTGGGCTATGTTCTTGGTAAATTGGGACGTAAGTAGAAAGAATTGAAATACGAATTTTAAAAATATTTATCCGCTGTGAGTACAACGACTACTAATTCTGATCATATTACTGAATTATTTGAGCGCGTGGATGCGCTCAGGGGGTATCTTTGACTATGAGCAACGAAAAGTTCGGATAATAGAACTGCAGGAGCAGACGCAGGATCCCAATTTTTGGGATGATCCAGAGGAAGCCCGCAGCATCATGAAAAAGATAGACCATGAGAAAAGCATGGTGCAGAGTTGGGATCGGCTGAATGAACTTCGTGATAGCATACAGGTGTATCTGGAGTTTTTGGAGGAGGGCGAAGACGTGGAAGATGAGCTTAAGCAGGAAATTGCCGAGCTTGAGAAAGGGGTTGAAAACCTGGAGCTCAAAAATATGCTGCGTGGCGAAGACGATCACCGCGATGCTATTGTCACGTTTAATCCCGGTGCCGGAGGGACGGAGAGCCAGGATTGGGCCGAAATGTTGTATCGCATGTACACGCGCTGGGCCGACAAAAATGGCTATAAGGTTTCGGTTATGGAATATCAGCCGGGGGATGTAGCGGGACTCAAAAGCGCGACCATCCAGGTTGAGGGAGAGTTTGCCTATGGATATTTGAAGGCCGAGAGTGGCGTACACCGATTGGTACGCATTTCACCGTTCGACAGTAATTCGCGTCGCCACACCTCTTTTTGTTCTGTATTTGTATCTCCGGTAGTGGATGACAGTATCAAGGTTGATATCGACGAGAGTTCGGTTGAGCTGCAACGATTTCGGGCCAGTGGCGCGGGTGGTCAGCACGTGAATAAAACCGAAACGGCGGTGCGGCTGATCTGGGAAGGCGAACTTTCTGATGGCACGCAGCAGCGCGTCGTCTCGGAATGTCAGCAGGAGCGATCACAAAAACAGAACCGTGAAAAAGCGATGACATTGCTGAAATCCAAGATTTATGAGCTCGAAAAGCAGATCAAAGAGCGCAACAAACAGAAGCTTGAAGATTCCAAGAAAGATATCGAGTGGGGGTCGCAAATACGATCGTACGTTTTTCACCCCTACAATATGGTCAAAGATCATCGTACCGATTACGAAACTTCTAATACCGATGCGGTGATGGATGGGCAGCTCGACGAGTTTATTAACGAGTACTTATTATCAATATCAGCAACCGATAAAACGGAATAATGGTCACGGTAGGGATAACAGGAGGTATTGGGAGCGGCAAATCCACTGTATGTGAGATATGGGAGAAGCTGGGGGCTTATGTTCTTAATGCCGATGACCTTGCAAAACAGGTAATGGTAAGCAACGAAAAAGTCAGGCAGGAACTGGTAGAGGCTTTTGGCGAACAGTCATTTTGTAAAGATGGCTCCTTGAATCGAGAACACTTGGCGCGGGAAGCCTTCGAAAAAGGGAGAGTGAACGAGCTGAATGCTATTGTCCATCCAAAATTGCCGACGGCCGCATCCCAAAAAATAGAAGAAGCCCAAGCACAAGGATACGATGTTTTTGTATATGAAGCGGCTTTGTTACTGGAAAATCTGGAGCCCGGAAGGTTGGACTATATTGTACTGGTCTTGGCGGATAAAGATAAGCGTATTAATCGCGTTTTACAGCGTGAAAACATATCTGAGGATGAAATTAAGCAGCGAATGAATAAGCAACGGGACTTTAAAAAAGCAACTGAAAAAGTAGATTATGTAATTCGTAACAATGGAACGCTTGAGGAACTCGAAAAGAAAGCCGAACTTATATATCAGAATTTTTTAGCAGCACGGGATAAACAAAAATAATAACCACATTTATTTGATCGGTCGAAGAGGGAAGCTATGGTAGATAAGAAAACAAATCGTGTAATCACGCTGGAAGAATACATTATTCAGGGTCAAAACAAATTTCCGGGTGCTACGGGAGAACTTTCGCAGTTGCTACGGGATATTGGACTGGCGGCAAAAATTATATCAAGAGAAGTAAACAAGGCGGGAATCACAAATATTCTTGGTGAGGATGGAACCACCAACGTACACGGGGAATCGGTAAAAAAATTAGATCTCTTTGCTGACAAACAGCTTATTTCTGCGTTGAGCAGATCGGAAATTACGTGTATGGTTATTTCTGAAGAAAATGACGGAATTGTCGAGTTGGATAACAAGGGTGGCAAGTACATTGTTTACCTGGATCCGCTGGATGGCTCATCAAATATTGACGTGAACGTATCGATCGGGAGTATCTTTTCGATTTATATGCGCAAAGAACCGAATACTCAGAAGCTTAGCGAAGAAGATGCCCTGCAATCGGGATTAAAGCAGGTTGCTGCCGGCTATGTGTTGTATGGGTCAAGCACGCTGATGGCTTATACAACCGGTTTAGGAGTTTCGGTATTTACCCTTGACCCAAGTATTGGAGAGTTTATTCTTTCGGATGATGATGTGAAGATTCCCGATCACGGAACCATTTATAGTGTTAATGAGGGGAGTTATCACTCTTGGGAGGAAGGGCTAAAAAAATATATTAAATACTGCCAGGTTGAAGATCCCCAAACCAATCGTCCCTATAAAGCGCGTTATATCGGATCGATGGTAGCTGATGTGCATCGGACATTAATTACGGGAGGGATTTTTATTTATCCCAATAGCAGTCAATATCCCAGTGGAAAGCTGCGGCTGATGTATGAGTGTAATCCACTTAGCTTTGTGATTGAACAGGCCGGAGGTATGGCTATTGATGGGGAGGGCAGAATTTTGGAGATTACCCCCAAGAGTATTCATCAGCGTACGCCCATTTTTATCGGCTCCAAAGAAAATGTACTGAAGGTCAAGGAGTTTTTAGATCAGCACAAAGAGCAGCCGATAAAAGCATAATGGTAATTCAGTATTCTCAAAATACTTAGAAACTTACTTTCATACCTTCCTGGATGTCGTGAGAAATGCAGAAACCGCTGTTGGTTTCAATAACATATTTTGCGGGCTCTTCAGAAGCCAGGCTTTTCTCAGAAAAGGGCTTGGCGTTTTGATGAATGCGGACAATCTCGTAATCCTCGTTGACAAACATAATATCCAGTGACAGGGGCGTATTTGCCATCCAGAAGCTACGGGACTTATTATCGTCAAAAATGAAAAGCATTCCCTTATCTTTGGGCAAATTATTAACGTCCATTAATCCCTGGTTGCGTTTCTTGTCATCATCGGCAATGGCAACATCCACGGTCGTGAGGGTATCGCCCGAATTCGATAAAAAGGCGATTGTGCGTTCATAGTTTAGCGTACGTCCATTGTTTGATTCATTCTGCTCGTTGGATTGCTTTTCTTCAGAACAACTGGCTAAAAATAAGATGAAAGCTAACGCCAGACTCAATAGTGAGGTTAATCTCATGGGTGAATTATTCTGTTATTTATATTTTATCATTTTAAATAGTTGGAAACTAAAGTATCGAAAAATAATAAATATCAAAGCGGTAAAAATATAAAAAGAGCAGTAAAGGAGGTAATGATATAGTTGTTTTTTAGGCTTATTAACGATATCTTTGATTGCTTAAAAGTGAGCGCCGAAAGGTCCTCACTTTTTTTTGTACCCAAAATTAGGAAAATCGTGCAAAACGAAGTTATAAATAAGATTTCAGAACTTGCAGAGTCGGTGTTAGCGACTACCGATTTCTTTCTTATTGATGTAGAAATCAAAGGCGGTGATACACCGGAAGTATGGGTTTCGGTTGATGCTGAAGATCGCGGCGTCAATATGGACGAGTGTGCAGAGATTAGCAATGAGCTTAGCTTTTTGATGGATGCCCATGATATATTTTCTGGGCGGTATCGTATTAACGTTTCGTCGCCGGGATTAAGCCGGCCGCTGATTGATCGCCGTCAATATCCCAAAAATGTGGGGCGTAAGGCCAAGTTTAAGTTTAAGCGAGATGGAGAATATTCGAAGATCGAAGGTGTTTTAAAAAAAGTTACCGACGAATATGTACTCATTACTTTGGGTGATGACTCCACGAAGAAGATTCTATTTGATGAGCTGGTAGAGACCAAGATAATTCCTTCATTTAAATAATTTTAAGCAGACAGGAGCTAACTGATGTCAAACGATATTTCAAAACAGATTATTCAATCGTTCGCCGAGATTGCCAAAGACAAGGATATCAATAAAGATCTTTTATTGTCGATTCTGGAAGACGTTTTTCGGACAATGATCCGGAAAAAGTATGGTTCGGACGAAGCTTTTGAAGTCATTTTAAATGCCGACCGCGGCGAAGTTCAAATCCTTCATATTCGAGAAGTGGTTCCGGAAGAAGAGCTAACGGATGAGGTTCAGGAGATCACCTTGGAGGAAGCGCAAAAGCAGGATCCCGATTTGGAACTGTATGATGAGTATGCCCAGGAACTTGATATCCGCGATTTCGGCCGGCGTGCAGTAATGATGGCCCGCCAGCAGTTGGCTCAGCGTATTCGCGAAATTGAAAAAGATAATGTTTTTGAAGAGTATTCCGATCGCGTGGGGGAGATCGTTCTTGGCGATGTGTATCAGATACGGAATCATGAAATGCTGATAAATCACAATGGCGTAGAACTTATTCTTCCCAAAGATGAACAAATTTATAAGGACCGGTACCGTAAAGGAGATACCATCCGGGCCGTTGTCAAAGAAGTGAAGCGTTATCATGGGAATCCATCTGTTATTATTTCGCGCACATCGCCGCTCTTTTTGGAACGGCTTTTCGAGAATGAAATTCCAGAAGTGTTCGATGGAATCATTGATTTGGTTCGTATTGCCCGGGAACCCGGAGATCGTTCGAAAGTTGCGGTTATTTCACACGATGAGCGGGTTGACCCTGTTGGCGCTTGTGTAGGGATGAAGGGCGTTCGTATTCATGCGATTGTGCGCGAGCTGCAGAACGAGAATATTGACGTTATCAATTATACCGACGACAAGCACGAATTTATTAAACGAGCACTGCAGCCGGCCAAGGTGCTGAGTGTAGAATTAAGTGATGACGGCGAACATGCTAAGGTTCTTGTTCCGGCCGATGAAGTATCAAAAGCTATAGGAAAGGGTGGTGTCAATATTCGATTGGCTTCGAAATTAGCTGAATGCGAAATCGATGTTTACCGTGAAGTGGAGGAGGAAGATGATATTGACCTTGGAGAATTTGAAATCGATTTTGGTCCTGAAGTTATCGAAACCCTGCACGAAATTGGCTGTGATACTGCCCGACAGGTATTAGAGCTTGACGAGGAAGAAATTGTTCGCAGAACCGAAGGGGAAATTACGGAAGATCAGGCTGAACGTATCATCGATATTATCGCATATGAATTCGAGGATGAGGAATAATTGAACTAACATTTCCAAGATTCCTGTTTTACCTTATACTAAAGGTTCCAGACCGCTTAATAGTTAATAAACGAAAGCACTTTTCAGAAATAGATATATATGTCCAATAAGACGAAAAGATTATTCAAAGTTGCATCCGAATTTAATGTCTCAACGACTTCAATTGTTGAGTCGCTTTCGGATGAAGGCTTTGATATCGACAACAAACCAAATTCCAAAGTAACGCCTGAAATGTACGAGGCGCTGGAAGAGGTTTACGGTGTTGATAAAGCAAAAAGTAAAGAGCACGAAAAGGCGAAAGAAGAGTACGAAAATCGACGTAATCAAATTCGTGCCAGTCGGAACCAAAGCGTTTCTGTTGAAGACTATCTGGAACCACTGGAAGATGATTTGCCATTGGAGCCTCAGGAAGAAGATGAGATTGAAGGTCTTGAGCCTCAGGAAGAGGATGAATTTGAAGGCCTTGAGCCCCAACCCCAAGAAGATGAAGGGGATGAAGAGCAAGAAGATGAAGGGTATGAAGAGACTGAGGAGAATATAGAGGAGGATGAGCAAGAAGAAAAAGTCAGCCTTGATGAAGAAGAACTTGATGAAGAAGAACAGGTAGAAGAGGAAGATTCGGAAGAAAGGATCGAGGCTGAGGAGCAGCAAGATGAAGCTGAGCAGGTTGATGAGGAGGTTGAAGAACTGCCTTCAGAGGAATCCGAAGATATTGAAGAAACTGACGAAGAAGTAGAAGAAATTCAGGCCGAGGATGAAGATTCTGAAGAGGAATCAGATGCTGATGGCGGTGAGGATGAAGAAGATCTTGACGAGGAAGAGGATGTAGAAGAGGCTGAGTTCGAAGATGAGGAAACAGATGAAGAGCAGGAGGAAGAAGAAGACGACGATGAAACAGAAAAAGGAGTTATTCGTGGGCATGCCGGGCGGTTGAAAGGCACAAAGGTTGTCGGTAAGGTAAAAATTGATGAAAGTAAGCCGAAGCGTCGAAAAAAACGCAAGCGCAAGAAAGATCGGCGCGATGACGAGAAAGATGGATCAAAAAGTAAATCATCAAAACGCGAAAAGAAGAAGAGCAAGAAAAAACGTAGAAAACGTCGCGGCAGCCGTGTAGATGAGGAGGATGTCGAACAAAAAATGAAAGAGACACTGCGTAAAATGCAGTCGTCTGAAACAGTTGGTAGTAAACGACAAAAGCGTCGCCGCCAGCGTAAAGAGGAACGAGAGGAGGAAGAGCAGATACAACAAGAGCTGGAAGAGCTCGAAGAACAAATTATTGAAGCTACCGAGTTTATTACCGTAAGTGACTTGGCCGACCTGATGGATGTTAAGGCCAACGATGTGATTACTACCTGCATGAATTTAGGGATGATGGTGTCCATCAATCAGCGACTCGATGCAAGTACCATAGAACTTGTCGCCGAAGAATATGGGTACGAGGTAGAATTTGTTGATGCCGACGATGCTATAGAAGAAATTGAGCTTGAGGAAGACGATCCCGAAGATCTTGAGCCTCGAGCACCCATTATTACCGTTATGGGACACGTTGATCATGGAAAAACCTCGCTGCTTGATTACATTCGCAAATCCCAGGTTGCAGAAGGTGAAGCAGGTGGAATTACCCAGCACGTTGGTGCTTATGAGGTTACTACCGATGATGGTCGTCCCATTACATTTCTCGACACGCCGGGACACGAAGCCTTTACCGCTATGCGTTCAAGGGGTGCCCAGGCTACGGATATTGTAATCTTGGTTGTTGCTGCAGATGATGCGGTGATGCCGCAGACCATTGAGGCGATTAATCACGCTAAAGCTGCAGGGGTACCAATTATTGTAGCCATCAACAAGATGGACCTACCCGATGCTAATCCTGATAAGATTAAGCAACAACTTGCCGAGCACGATGTAATTGTTGAAGAATATGGGGGGACGAATCAGGTTGCCGAAGTTTCTGCAGAGACGGGAGATGGAATTCCTGATCTGCTGGAAAAGGTACTTATTGAGGCCGAGCTGATGGAACTGAAAGCCAATCCCAACCGCAATGCTGATGGGGTTGTACTTGAAGCACGTGTGGATAAAGGAAAAGGAATTGTTTCAAATATTCTGGTGCAAAATGGTACACTGCGAGTGGGTGATGCATTTGTGGCCGGACCTTGCTTTGGGCGGGTACGGGCGATGGAAAACGAGCTCGGTGAACGCATTGAAGAAGCCGGTCCATCGACACCATTACAGTTGACAGGTTTTGATGACATCCCCAAAGCCGGTGATAAGTTGGTTGCCTTGGATGATGAGAAAAAGGCAAAAGAAATTGCCAACCATCGTCAGCAGATCAAGCGTGAGCAGGAACTGCGTCAATCTAAGCATATGAGTTTGGATGACCTGTCGCGTCGTCTTGCGCTGGGTGAAATTGAGGATCTGAATATAATCGTTAAGGCCGATGTCGATGGTTCGATTGAGGCACTTTCCGGAGCATTGCAAAAATTAAGTAACGAGGAAGTTTCGGTGAATATCATTCATACCGGTGCCGGAGCTATAACCGAATCGGATGTGTTGCTTGCATCTGCATCCGAAGCGATTATCATTGGCTTCCAGGTACGGCCTACAGCCAATGCCCGAAAAGTTGCGGAGGAGGAAGAAATTGACATCCGACTCTTTAGCGTAATTTACGATGCTGTTGATGAGGTTAAAGATGCAATGGAGGGAATGCTTTCTCCAGAAATAAGCGAACGACTTTATGGAAATGCCGAGGTTCGTGAGATCTTTAAAGTATCCAGTGTGGGAACCATTGCCGGATGTTATGTGACTGATGGCAAAATAAACCGTAATAATCCGGTGCGCATTGTCCGCGATGGGGTTGTAATCTATGACGGTGAAATCGATGCCTTAAAACGCTTTAAGGATGATGTCAAAGAGGTCAAAAGTGGCTACGAATGCGGTATTAGTATCGTGAATTATAATGACATCAAGGTTGGTGATATTATTGAAAATTATGAGGTTGTCGAAGAACGTAGAAGTCTCGAAGATCTTAAAACCAGTGACGATAGCTAATCGTATAAATCTTTAAATTTTACGGATATGAGTATTCGTACAGAACGTCTGGGAGCCGTCATAAAGCGAGACTTGGGTGAGATAATCCAAAAAGGATATCAGCCCAGCGGATCTTTCATTACGGTTACAAAAGTGGATATAACGCCCGATCTGCTTATCTCGAAAGTGCTTTTGAGCGTGTATGCCCCGGGGAAAGATGAAGATGCTATTTTTGCCTATTTGGAGGAGCAAAATACAGCTATCCGAAAAGAATTGGCATCGAAAATACGTCACCAGGTTCGCCGCATTCCCGAGCTCCATTTTATCAATGATAAAACAGCAGAACATGTTGAAAAAATGGAGAAGCTGTTTCAAAAGATTCACAAAGAACGTCAGCAAAGGGAGTCTGGCACAGACGATGAGGAGTAGGGTTGTCCATGGCGAAAGCTATTCCGCTGGAAGAATTGCCAATTTTTTCGACAAATAATCGGCCTCATCCAGATTTTGATTATAAAAATGGGGCTGCTTTCCTGGTCAACAAGCCTAAAGGCTGGAGCAGTTTTCAGGTCGTTAAATTTCTTCGAAAATGCACCGACATCCGTAAAATAGGTCATGCCGGTACCCTTGATCCAATGGCTACCGGTTTGCTTATTCTATGTGTGGGAAAGGGTACCCGTACTGTTTCAGCATTTCAAGAAGCCGACAAGGAATATATTGCCGAAATTATTTTTGGTTCCTCTACGCCCAGCCTCGATGCCGAAACCACACCCAACAAACGGGCACCTTTTCACCATATCACAAAAAAGAAGATTGATGAGGTACTTGCTGAAAAATTCTCGGGACAAATAATTCAGATCCCGCCCATGTATTCGGCTTTGAAACACAAGGGGAAAGCGCTGTATAAATTGGCCCGCAAGGGAAAGACCGTAAAGCGGAAACCGAGACAGGTAATTATCAAAGAAACTGAAATATTGGAATGCAATCTGCCCCGGTTAAAGTTACGTGTTAAGTGTACCAAGGGCACGTACATTCGTACGCTGGCTGATGATTTGGCAACGTCTTTAGATAGCGCCGGACATCTTATTGGGCTGCAGCGCACGGCAATTGGCAATTACAAAAATGAAGAGGCGTTGACGGTTGCCAAAATGGAAGAAATTTTTTCTATTGAGGATTATGCATCACAGATTGAGACCCATTAATTAAAGTCACCAAATTTATTGCACCAATGTCTGAACTTGTTTTTTTGGATAACGTCGAACACGAAGAGAACACTGTGCTTACGGTGGGGACTTTCGACGGGGTTCATGCTGGTCACCGTGCCATTGTTGATACTGTCGTTGCTAAGGCCAATGAACGTAATGCCCGTAGTGTGTTAGTTACCTTTGATCCGCACCCAAGGGATATTATCAATCCGGGGGATGATGGCATAAAGCTATTGACAACGTTGCAGGAACGGTGTGAGATTCTTGAGGAACTTGGTATCGACCGAATGGTTGTGATTCCTTTTGATCGCGATTTCTCGCTACTCACATCAGAAGAGTTTATTCGCGAAATCATCCACAAAAAAATGGGGGTTAGTGAATTTGTTATTGGCTATGATCATCATTTCGGACGCAATCGCGAGGGTACCATAGAAACCATTGAGAAACTTGGTAAGGAGCTTGGTTTTGATTCCTATGTGGTTTCAAAACGAGAGGTGGGCAAACTAACAGTGAGTAGTTCGGCTATTCGTACGGCAATTAGTGAAGAGGGAAATGTAGAACAGGCGGCGGAATTTTTGCAGCGTCCTTACCGGTTAAATGGTACCGTTGTTCACGGTGATAAAAGGGGTAGGGAGATTGGATTTCCGACGGCCAACATCAAGCCCGAGCACTTAAATAAAATTATCCCTAAAGCAGGGGTTTATGCGGTAAAAGTACGCATTAACAGTCGCTGGGTAGATGGGATGATGAATATTGGCACCCGACCTACTTTTGATGGAAACAAGCGAACTTTGGAAGTGAATCTGTTCCATTTTAATGATGACATTTATGGAAAGGAAATTCAGGTGCGATTTTATAAGCGCATTAGGGACGAGAAAAAGTTCAACAGCAAAGACGATTTGGTTGAACAGCTTGAGAAGGATAAAAGGGAGTCTATGCAAATACTATCGAGCCATTAAATATTGCAAAATACAGCGTGAAGGCTTATCTTTGTTCGCTAATAAATGAACGTTTATAAAGTTGTAGAAAAGACAAAAAGAATTTAATTAACACATGGCCATAACAAAAGAGCGAAAGCAAGAACTTGTTGAAAAATATGGTGGGTCAAAAGAAAATACCGGATCTACTGAAGCTCAGATCGCAATACTTACTGAGCGTATTAACGACTTAACGGATCATATCCAGGAGAATTCGCAAGATCATCATTCTCGAAGAGGATTGTTAAAATTGGTAGGGAAAAGAAGAAAGCTATTGGATTACCTAAGAGACAACGATATTGAAAAATATCGTGAGCTTATCAAAGATTTAGGAATTCGTAAGTAAAGAATAGAAAGGCGCGTTTTAACGAACGTGCCTTTTTGTGATTTATAAACTGCCTATTAATAGTAGTTTCCCTTCCTGCATAAATAATTGATTAAACAAAGTTCTTCATCTCTGTAGAAAACTTTGTTGTTTATTTTAAATTTGAAAAGAAGACAATATTACGATGAAAGAAGATTTTAAAAGTATAGAATTTGCACCAGGTAAAACGTTATCTGTTGAAACCGGCCGTATTGCCAAACAGGCCGATGGTGCAGTTGTTGTTCGCATGGGCGACACCATGGTACTATGTACTGCAGTAAGTTCAAAAGAACCCACGGATAAACCGTTTTTTCCCTTAACCGTAGATTTGCGTGAAAGTTTTTCGGCCGGTGGTAAATTTCCCGGCGGATTCATCAAACGAGAAGGGCGACCTAATGACAAAGAAGTGCTTTCCAGTCGTTTGATTGATCGAAGTCTTCGCCCACTTTTTCCGGATGGATATAATTTTGATACCCAGATTGTTTGTAAAGTGCTTTCTTCTGATGGGGAACACAATGGAGATGTTCTCGGTGGAGTTGGAGCGTCTGCTGCATTGCATATTTCTGATGTACCTTTTGCTGGACCTATTGCCGAAGTTCGTGTAGGGCGCGTTGATGGTGAATTTATTATTAACCCTACCATCAGTGAGATGAAAGACAGCGACATCGATATGATTATCGGTGGTACTGCAGAGAGCGTTATCATGATGGAAGGTGAGATGGAAGAGATTTCAGAAGAAGATATGCTCGAGGCGATAAAAGAAGCTCACAAATCTATCCAAAAGCTCTGTGAATTTCAGGAAGAACTTCGTGAAGAATTCGGTAAAGAAAAGCGTGAGTTTGAACCAGAACCTGTTGATGAGGATCTTAAGTCGAAAGTACATGAACTTGCTGATGAACGTATCCGTGAGCATGTGAATGTTGGACTTGGCAAGGAAAAGTACAGCAAAGGCCTTCAAGAAATTAAAGACAGTGTCGTTGAAGAGCTTACGGAAACGGAAGAATACGCTGACGAAGGTGGTACGATCAAGGATATCCTCAGCAAGATTGAGAAGGAGGAACTTCGCAATATGATTCTTGAGAAAAAGAAACGTATTGATGGACGTTCTCCGGAAGATATCCGTGATATTTGGACACAGGTAGATTACTTGGCTCGTACGCATGGATCAGCCATCTTTACTCGTGGCGAAACACAGGCCTTGGTTTCGGTAACACTGGGTACACAAAAAGATGCTCAAGCTGTTGATACCCTGCTTACTGAAGAAGACAAGAAGTTTTTCCTCCATTACAACTTCCCGAACTTTAGTGTTGGTGAAGCTGGTTTTATGCGGGGTCCCGGTCGAAGAGAAAAAGGGCACGGACACTTGGCTGAAAGTGCAATTAGTAAGTTAATGCCTTCTTTTGATGAGTTTGGATATGTGATTCGGGTAATTTCTGATATTACTGAATCCAACGGTTCGTCTTCCATGGCTTCTGTTTGTGGTGGTTCAATGGCACTTATGGATGCTGGTGTTCCTCTCAAAAAGCCTGTTGCTGGAATTGCAATGGGAATGATTGTTGGAGATGATAATGAAGTTGTGCTTTCTGATATCCGTGGCGAAGAAGACTTTATGGGCGACATGGACTTCAAAACAGCAGGAAGCCGTGACGGTATTACGGCCTGTCAAATGGATATGAAAGTGAGCGGAATCTCTTTTGAGAAGCTTGAAGAAGCACTTGAACAAGCAAGAAAGGGGCGACTTCACATCCTTGATAAAATGGCTGAAACTATTTCTGAGCCTAGAGAACAGATTTCCGAATTTGCTCCACAGTTTGTTAAGATGGAGATTGAAGCAGATGATATCGGATCTGTTATTGGGCCCGGTGGTAAAGTTATTCAGACTCTTCAGAAAGAAACCAATACCGAAATTTGGGTTGAAGAAGATGAAGAACGCGGTAAAGGAAAAATTACTATCAGTGCTGATCAGTTGTCGAATGCAGAAGAAGCTAAGAAACGTATCCAAGGCATTGTAGGTCACCTCGATGAAGGGGCAACCTACCAAGGCACGGTGAAAGCGATCAAGGATTATGGCGCTTTTGTTGAAATTGTGCCCGGCAAGGATGGATTGCTCCACGTCTCAGAAATCAATCACTCGCATGTTGACAATGTAAGTGATGTGCTTTCTGTGGGTGATGAGCTCGAAGTAAAGCTGCTAAAAGTTGAACACGGAGGAAAACTTCGTCTCTCACGAAAAGCGCTGATTCCAAAAGACGGAGACGATAACTAAGCTTATCAGATCTTCACAAATAACTTGTACATTTGCGCCATCTCGACTTTCGGGATGGCGTTTTATTTTTTAATTGGCTATTAGTTAATTGGGGCTATTTATTGTTAACTGGTGACAAATAATTAATGTTTCGAATGAGTATTACGGAGAATATGAAAGAAATTGATTTTGTAAATAAAACAACTTTAAACAGCGGACTTAAAATCGTTACTGAACATGTTGATAGCGTTAAAAGTGTAGCCGTTGGCATTTGGGCGAAGACAGGTAGTCGAAATGAAACCCATAATATGGCTGGAGTGACTCACTTTTTAGAGCACATGCTATTCAAGGGAACAGACAATCGTTCGTCGTTGGATATTGCTATGAGTATGGAATCGGTCGGCGGATATTTGAATGCTTTTACATCATCAGAATATACCTGCTATTACTCACGCTGCCTAAATACACAGCTAGAACGGGCATTGGATGTGCTTTCGGATATGGTTCTGCATCCTTCATTTCCCGAGGATGAGATAGAAAAGGAGAAGAAAGTTGTTATTGAAGAAATGAAAATGTACCGTGATAGTCCCAATGACTATTTGTTTGAGCAGTTTAGCGGACAGGTTTTCAAGGGGCATCCGCTGGGTAATTCAACGCTGGGTTTCGAAGATACAGTCTCATCGTTTGAGCGACAGGATCTGTACGACTATATGGGTGAGCGCTATCAGCCCGGTAATCTTTTAGTATCGGTGGCAGGTAATGTTGATCACGAGAGAGTAGTTGAGCTTGTTCAAGATTATTTCAGTGAAGTAGAGCCGAAAGAAACAGTTGATGAAAATCCCCCGCTCCCCGATTATGAAGTCAGTGATTTGGAGTTAACCAAGCCGATCGAGCAGACGCATCTGATAACTGGCCGCCGTGGATTACATTATGACCATGAAGATAAATATCGGTTGTTGCTTGCCAATACGGTGTTGGGGGGCGGAATGAGCTCTCGATTACATCAAAATGTAAGGGAGAAATATGGCTACTGTTATACTATTACATCCTTTAATCAGTCGTATAGTGATACCGGTTTGTATGGTATTTACGTAGGTACGGATAAGGATTATGTGGATCATGTTCGGGAGCTGATTGAAACGGAATTGGATAAGCTTAAGCAAAATCCAATCCCCAAAAAGGAACTGTCTGAGGCTAAAGCCCAGCTCAAAGGTAAGTTAATGCTTTCGGTTGAAAGTATGAGCAATCGCATGTCGCGTTTAGCTAAGAGCGAAATCTATTTTGACCGTTTTGTCACTCTTGATGAGCTGCAGGAAAAGATTGATGCAGTCGAGGCTGATGAAGTTCAGGATTTTGCCCATGATTTCTTTGATAATGATTTATTTTCTGAAGCTTTGCTACTGCCTGAATGATAGGAATTTTCGTTTCGAGTCTGATCAGAAATGATTAGTTTCGAGGGCACTATTTTATCCAAAAGTATTAACAAAATTATTCGTTGAAGCATGGTTTATATCAGCAATTTGTCTGATCACGTTGATGAAGAAGTAACCCTAAAAGGGTGGGTCTATAACTACCGAAGCAGTGGAAGCCTCTATTTTGTTGAAATGCGCGACGGGTCGGGAATTTGTCAGTGTGTTGTCGCGCAAGATGCTGTTAGCGAGGAAGCTTGGGAACAAACCGAAGCACTGCGCCAAGAAACCTCACTTGAAATTACAGGAAAAGTGGTTGAGGATGAGCGCAGTATTGGCGGACATGAGCTACAGGTTACTGATCTCAAGATCTACCAGGTTGCAGAAGATTATCCCATTACGCCCAAAGAGCACGGCGTTGAGTTCTTGATGGAAAACCGTCACCTGTGGTTGCGCAGTCAAAAGCAGTGGGCGGCCATGCGCGTGCGCAACGAAATTATTTACGCTATTCACACCTTTTTCCAGGAGCGCGGTTTTGTGCAGATGGATGCACCCATTTTTACCGGCAATGCTGCCGAGGGAACAACCAATCTTTTTGAAACCGAATATTTTGAAGAGCAGGCTTATTTGACCCAATCCGGTCAGCTGTATGGCGAAGCGATGGCTATGGCACACGGATTGATTTATACCTTTGGACCGACGTTCAGAGCCGAAAAAAGTAAAACGCGTCGACACTTGACCGAGTTCTGGATGATTGAGCCAGAGATGGCGTTTTATGATCTGAATATGAACATGGATTTGGCAGAGGATTTCATCAAATTCATTGTTAAACGAGTACTCGATCGTCGTCCCAAAGAGCTTGAAACATTGGAACGTGATACTTCTAAGCTGCGTAAGACGGTAGAAGAGGGCTTTCCCCGAATATCATATACTGAGGCGGTTGAACAGCTTCAGAGCGACGATATGGCCGCTATGCTCGATCAGATGGTGAAGGATCGCAAGCAGGAAACGGAAGAGCTTAAAGAAGAGCGAGAGGAGATTGAGAAAGAACGTGGACAAGCTAAAAAATGGCGAAAAGCGCAGATTGATGAGCGTGTTATAGAGATTGGTAAGCGATTGGATGGGATTGAAGAAGACTTGCGAAATATCCCCGATTGGAGAGAATCTGCGCTCAATTTTGAGTGGGGCGAAGACTTTGGCGGCAGTGATGAAACCTTGCTGACGATGAAATATGATACGCCCATTTTAGTGCATCGGTATCCCGCCGAAATTAAGGCCTTTTACATGAAACGTGATCCCGAAGATGAAAAACTGGCACTGGCCTGTGATATGCTGGCTCCCGAGGGATACGGTGAAATTATTGGTGGCAGTGAGCGTGAGGATGACTTGGAAACATTGAAAAAACGTATTGCCGAGCATAATCTCCCGGAAGATGTCTTTCAGTGGTACATTGATCTGCGTCAATACGGATCGGTACCGCACTCCGGCTTTGGCTTGGGATTAGAGCGAACGGTAGCTTGGCTCTGTGGTTTGGATCACGTCCGCGAAACCATTCCCTTCCCAAGAATGATGGGACGTTTAACACCTTAATCTTAGCTACTAGTTTTAAGTACTCAGTTTTCATAGATTTTGCTGAGCACTGACGGCTGACACCTGAAAGCTTAGAAAATGGCTAAAAAAACCAGTATAGAACTCTATTCTGAAATTCTGGATGAGCTTCATTCAGAAAAGCGGAAGCCCGTATATTTTTTTTATGGGGAAGAGGAGTTCTTTCTGGATAAGCTGCAGGAAGTGGTCGAAGGCCTAATTCCCGATGACCAGAAGGATTTTAACTTTGATTTGCTTTATGGACGCGATGTGACGCCCGAGAAAGTGCTCTCGATCATTCGCAGCTATCCGATGATGGCCGAGCAGCGCGTGGTTATTCTACGTGACTTTAAAGAACTGGCAGGGTATGGTGCACAAGCTGAAGGATACCAGGGAGAAGTCAATGATTTGATTCCCTACCTGGAGCAACCCAACCCTACCACACTATTTGTTTGTATTGATACGAAAAAGCCTCACGGTCGTTCAAAGATTGGCAAAGCATTTAAAAAGCATTCAGGTTTTTACGAATTTGAAGAAGTGCCCGACTACCGCCTGCCTGATTGGATTATAAGTTGGGCTAAGAAGCATCATAGCAAAAAGATAGAGCCGCCGGCCGCCCAAATGCTGGCACAGTATGTGGGTAACAGTTTGCAGTTACTGTCCACAGAAATAGATAAAGTGTGTACTTTTGTGGACACTTCAGATACCATCACAGAGAGCGAAATTAAAAAAATAATCGGCCTTTACCGCGAATATTCGGTGTTTGAGCTCAAAGACGCCATATTTTCGCGAAATTTGGATGAGGCCCTGTTTATCGCGGAACAGATGTTGCAACACTCTAAAGCGAACACGGGAGAAATTATTCGTTCCGTGGGGTTCTTTTACAATGTGTTTTCAAACATCTGGCAAATTCGGTGGTTAGCTGGACAGGGTAATTCCAAAAAACAAGTTCAAAATACCTTAGGTATCAATAACAGTTGGTACTTCAACAAACTTTGGAAAGACGCCTCAGCTTTTCAACTGGCCGAGATGCCCAGAATATTTGAAGCACTCTTGGATGCCGATCGAGCATCGAAAGGCTTCACCAAGATGGACCCCTCGACGATCCTTCTCCTGATGATCAAACGGATCATCGGTTAGTACAATTTTTATTATTTCACTTAGCGGAAGGCTGATGATCCCCCGCAATTATTAACTGCAATCTAATAAGGGGTCACTATGCAAGCTGTTTCCAAGGCCAAGTTACACAAAATGTCGGATGAAGATCTGATGGAAAAGTTTCAGTCGGGATACGAACAGGCTTTTAATATTTTGGTGGAACGATATCAGGATCGGTTACACAACTTTTTATATCGATACACCCACGATCACCAAGATTGTGAGGATTTAGTTCAGGAAACCTTTTTTCGAGTATTTCGCAGTCGACATTCCTACGAGCGAATTGCAAAGTTTTCTACATGGATGTACACCATTGCCATTAATTTGGCTAAGAGTTTGTACAAAAAGAAAAAACGAATGACCAAAGTGACCATCCATAAAGACCCCGATGATTCGGAAGATCGACCTATGAAATTAGAAGATTCAGGAATTTTACCTGATGATTCGCTGCACGAAAAAATGTGCATGGATCAGCTCAAAAAAGCGTTGGAAGAGCTTAGTGATGATTTTCGGGAAGTGGTTGTACTGCGAGATATTCAGCAATTATCATATGAAGAAATTTCCGAAATTGCCGATCTGCCCATGGGCACCGTTAAGTCGCGTATTAATCGCGGGCGGGCTCAATTGCAGGAACTTTTAGAAAGTTACGTTTATCCCGAAACAATTTCTGTGTAGTACAGTTAGAGGGTAATAGATAAGGTACTTGAACTTGTAACAAAATCTATTACCCTAATTATGAAACCTACAGCATTTGACCATGATGGAGTGCTCACCAACTTTTTATCGGATTACCTTGATGGAAATTTGAATAGAGCTGAGAAGACCTCTTTTGAAGATTATCTATCCCAAAATAAAGATGAGCAGCAATTTGCTCGTAAGGCAATGCAAGGTAAAAAAGCCTTGGCTCGTTATGCAGATAAGCTCAATACGCCCTCAGTAACAGCATAGCCCCGGAAGGACATTTTTCAACGGTAGAATTTTTTAATTGGATAGATATCGCCACTCAGAGTGATAGTATCTATGTTTTATTTAAAAAACTATATCATAGTTTTTTGAGTTGCCTTTACTTTGTTGGTTAAGATGTTCCGCAGCGGAGCTACGGAACAAGCAATATTTATTTAAGTTTGTCACCCAGAACTTGTTTTAGGAGCTCCTACACTTAGTACCGATCAAAAATCTCTTTTAGTTCATTATTGAATGAGTCCATGTCGATAGGTGTTGGCTCGAACGATGTTCCAGTAAGCTTTTCAAAAAGTTCGGTATAACGATTAAAGACTTTGATCCGAAACTCATCTGGCAGATCAGGTAGTGTTTGTCCCTCTTTACCCTGAAAGTCATGATCCATCAGCCATTCTCGGAGAAACTCCTTGGAAAGCTGTTTTTGGGGTTCTCCGTTTTCGAGTCGTTTCTCATATCCATCCGCATAAAAATAACGCGAAGAATCGGCGGTATGAACCTCGTCAATTAGAGTAACTTCACCATCATGTAGCCCAAATTCGTATTTGGTATCGACGAGGATAAGTCCCTGCGCGTTGGCAATTTGCTGTCCCCGTTCGAAAACCTGAAATGCTTTCTCCCTGATTTCTGACCAAATATCTTCATCAACAATACCTTGCTCCAAAATTTCTTTTTCGGAAATGTCTTCATCGTGGCCTTCTTCGGCTTTGGTGGCAGGTGTGAGAATAGGCTCATCAAATTTTTGGTTTTCCACCATTCCATCCGGTAATACAACACCGCAAAGGGTACGCTTCCCAGATTTATAAACACGTGCCGCATGTCCTGTTAGACAAGCTCGAATCACGACTTCAATGGGAATAGGCTCACATTTTTTGGCAATGGTTACATTGGGATGGGGGATATCAATAATATGTGTGGCAACCAGATCATCCACTTTATCAAAAGCGAAAGCGGCCAGCGAATTTAGAATTTGTCCTTTGTAGGGGATAGCTTGCTTCATGATGTGGTCGAATGCAGAAATACGGTCGCTGGCCACAATCCCGAGTTTATCATCTCCCAGCTCATATACATCGCGAACTTTACCGCGATAGGGCTGAGGATAGCCGGGCACATCCGTTTGGGTTATGCAGTTTTCAAGGGCGTTAGGGCTAATATTTGAGGTATCCACAGCAGTAGTATTTTGTGATTGAAAATGATCATCAGGAAAATCTTAAAAAGTTGCCAAGAATAGAAATGGAATTGTTAGATCATTTTAATTCGTAGAATCTGCAAAAATCAGGGGAACTTTTTAATAGCTTAATAACATTTGGTTACTGTAATCATGGAATCAACTTGATGCCAATGACGGATTTATTTCGGATACCATATGCGCTTTTGAAACCTTTGTATGAACAGACTTCGTTTCATACTTCGGTTATTGAAGAGGTCGAAGATCAGCGTTTAAGGCAGGCATACAGCCGGTGCCGTGCTATAACTCGTCACCATTCTAAAACGTTTTACATGGCTACCCGATTTCTACCCAACCACAAACAGCGTGGTATTTTTGCTATTTACAGTTTATGCCGATATATCGATGATTTGGTTGATGAGGCGGAAGATCTGCTTGAAGAGAAGAAGCTCACCGAAACGGATATCCGTTTAAAGCTCGAATCGTGGAAACAGAAGTTGCGGGATACCTACGAGGGTAGGGCCCATGATCACGATATTCTTATTGCATTTTCGGATGTATTAAAGCGTCATCATATTCCCATTGAAATGCCCTTTGAGCTTATGGAGGGCGTTTGTATGGATCTGTTCAAAAATCGCTACGAAACCTTCGAAGAACTCTATGATTATTCCTTCAAAGTAGCTTCTATTGTGGGATTAATGACAAGCCAGGTGTTTGGATATTCGTCACGTGAGGCGCTGGGCTACGCTGTGGATCTTGGAATTGCTATGCAATTGACCAATATTTTACGGGATGTGGGAGAAGACTTGCAACGCAATCGTATTTATTTACCTAAAGAAGATTTAGATCGTTTTGGGGTGCACGAACAAGCGTTGTTTGATTATCAGCGTTCAGAAAATGTAATTAAGTTATTACAATATCAGATCGAACGAACGCGTAAATATTACGTCCGCTCGGAAAAAGGGATTGAGCTTTTGAGCAGTGACAGTCGTTTGCCGGTATATCTTGCCCGTCAAAATTATAGCCGCATCCTCGATAAAATTGAGGAAAATGATTACGATGTGTTTACCCAACGCGCCTATCTCAATGCTACGGAAAAATTATCGATACTCCCACGCGCCTATTATCAAATGAAAGTTGGGCAATCTTAAGACTTTTTAAGAAGCCGGGATCTGCGTTTACACTAATCGTTGCGAACTGTTATATTCCATTCTAATTTTTATCGCAGATCTAATCAAAAAGCAAACGAATGGAAGCTAAAATCGAGAAGTGGCGCAGCCCCAGTCTTGGAAAAGATATGGAACTGGCCGTTTATGGAGAGTCGGGTACTCCGGTTATCGGGGTTCCAACAAGAGGTGCTACCTGTCGGCAATGGGAAAAATTTGGGATGACAGATGCTATCAGCTATCAAATAGAGAACGGCTTTAATCAATTGTATGTATTGTCGTCTATTGATGACGAAGGTATTTTGAATGAAAATGCCTCACCAGAGCAAAGGATAACACGTCAGCAGCAATACGAATCGTATATTGTGGAAGAGGTTGTTCCTTTTATCAGAGACAGAAATCGTATTAAATTTATCATCATTGCGGGTGTAGATTTTGGAGGATATCAAGCTATAACTGCAGCGCTAAAATATCCCCAGTCATTTGGAAAGGCTATTGGAATAAGTGGAGTTTATGATATTCGGCCATACCTTGATGACTATTACGATGATGATGTGTACTATAGTAATCCCATGGATTTTGTGCCAAATCTGAATAAGATGAGCTTGCTCAATAAGATTCAGGATACCGATTTTCGTCTGGTCAGTTACGAGGGAGACAAACGAAAAAATGATGCCCTGCGTATGGATAACGTTATGCGGATGAAGTTTTTAGATCATCACCTTGATATTTGGTCAGATGGGCGTGACGAATGGAAATTGTGGCCTCAAATGTTAAAAACACACATTATTTAAAGATAAGCTATGCCTGAGATTAACAAGATATTAGTTGCCAATCGTGGTGAAATTGCACTTCGCGTAATCCGAACATGTAAAGATTTGGGTAAGCAGACTGTTGCGGTGTATTCCACGCCGGATGCTGATGCTCCGCATGTTTTGCAGGCTGATGAGTCGGTTCATATTGGTCCGGCGGCCTCTTCGGAAAGTTATTTGATAATCGATAAAATTATTCAGGCAGCTAAAGATACCGGCGCCGACGCCATTCATCCGGGCTACGGATTTTTAAGCGAAAATGGTGATTTCTCTGAGCGATGCGAAGAGGAGGGGATCATTTTTATTGGGCCCAAAGCCAAAGCTATTCGCTTGATGGGAGACAAAACCGCTGCCCGAGAAATTATGGGTAAGGCCAATGTTCCGTTTCCTCCGGGTACCAAGAAAGAGCTTGAGGATGTCGATGAAGCTGAAAAAATAGCTGACGATATTGGATATCCGGTGCTGGTAAAAGCAGCTGCAGGCGGGGGTGGAAAAGGGATGCGTATTGTCGAGAATAAAGATGAATTTCGATCAGGAATAAAAGCAGCAAAATCGGAAGCCCGCAACGCGTTTGGGGATGATCGCGTTTATATCGAAAAATACTTGGTGGAACCGAGACATGTCGAGTTTCAAATAATGGCGGATGAACACGGCAATACCCTCCATATTTTTGATCGCGAATGTTCCATCCAGCGACGCCATCAAAAAGTAATTGAAGAAGCTCCTTGTTCAATATTAACCAATGAGCTGCGTAAGGAAATGGCCGAAGCCGCTATTGCGGCAGCTGAAGCAGTGGATTATGTAGGTGCAGGAACTATCGAATTTTTGGTGGATGCTGATCGTAATTTCTATTTTCTGGAGATGAATACGCGCCTGCAGGTTGAGCATCCTGTAACAGAATTAATTACGGGACTTGATCTGGTGGAGTTGCAAATTTTGGTCGCCGAAGGCAAGGAGCTTCCGATATCCCAGCAAGATGTACAGATGGATGGTCATGCCGTTGAATGCCGTATTTATGCCGAGGATCCACGAGATAATTTTCTACCCAGCACTGGAACCCTGACCAAGCATCGCATTCCATCGGGAAATGGCATTCGTGTAGATTCCGGTGTAGAGGAGGGACAAGCCGTTACCATTAACTACGACCCGATGATTTCTAAGCTCTGTGCTTATGGCAATGATCGCGATCACGCTATTAAGCGTATGCTTCGGGCACTTGACGAATATGAAATAGCCGGTTGTCGCACGACCATTCCATTTTGCAAGTACGTATTAAATCACGAGTCGTTTACATCGGGTGATTACGATACGCATTTTGTTCCCGATCATTTTAGCAAGGATAAAATTGATGCTGTAATGACCAACGACTATAAAGTCAAAGCGTTGGCGGCGGCCTTACTTAAAATGGAAGATAGTGGAGAGGAGAAATCCCAAAAAATAAAATCGTCATCCTCAAATGGGGTTACTTCCGATTGGTGGAAACGCCGTGGCAAGGTCAAGTAATGAAAGCGCTCATCCGGCTTGAAGAGACCACACTGTTTCTGTTCAGCATATATTTGTTTGCAATGACGGATTTCACCTGGTGGTTTCCAGCTTTGTTGCTCGTCCCGGATGTTAGCATGGCTGGCTATCTTTTTAATCCCAGGGTGGGCGCTGCGTTTTATAATGTAATCCATCACAGGGGTCTGGCCTTGGTCGTGTATGGGGCTGGGCTGTTTTGGGATGAACCGCTTGCCCTGCTTTCAGGGATTATCCTTTTTGCGCATGCGACGTTCGATCGCATTTTTGGATATGGATTGAAACACAGCACCTCCTTTTATCATACCCATTTAGGTAAAATTGGTAAAGATGCTGAGTGATATTGTAAAGCCCTTCCAAATCGTATAATTCTTTTTTGTTATCATAAATTCGGCTTAATTTGAGGGCTTCATAAATAATCAGAATTACAAGAATTTTCCGTGGATACAAATAAAGAACAGTTATTTCGTCAGCTTAAAAATCTTGATACCGAGCAGCGAAATGCTAACAGTATGCAGATTGATGTAGCAGATTCGTTAGAAATTGCCCAGGTTATCAATCAGGAAGACAAAAAGGTGGCTGATAAAGTCGAAAAAAAGTTACCCCAAATTGCCAAAGCGATAGACGCAGCCAAAGAGGCTTTCGATAACGGGGGACGCCTCATTTATATGGGGGCGGGAACCAGCGGCCGGTTGGGGATCCTGGATGCTTCTGAGTGTCCGCCTACCTTTGGATCTGATCCCGAGCAGGTATTAGGACTTATTGCTGGTGGAAAAGAAGCTGTTTTTGAAGCCCAGGAAGGAGCCGAAGATTTTGAAGAAAATGGGGTTAATGCCTTGCAAGAAATTGACCTGCAAGCGAATGATGTCGTCTGCGGATTGGCGGCAAGTGGACGCACGCCCTATGTAATTGGGGGACTTAAATTTGCCAATCAACAAACCTGCACTACTATTTTCGTAACAACCGTCCCGGCCGAGCAGATCAGTATCGATGTAGATATTTTGATTGACGTGCCCGTGGGACCGGAAGTAATTATGGGAAGCACACGTATGAAAAGTGCCACCGCCCAAAAGATGGTGCTAAATATGATTACGACGGGAGCTAATATCCGCAGGGGAAAAGTCTATGAAAATGTGATGGTGGACCTGCAGCTTTCCAACGAAAAGTTGCACGAGCGCTCCAAACGCATTGTTATGATGTTTACGGATTTAGATTACCATCAAGCCGACGAATTGCTGCAATCAGCTGGTGGACACGTTAAAACAGCCCTGATCATGCAACTTGGAGATATCCCCAAAAGTGAGGCGGAGCAGAAGTTATCAGAACATAATGGATTTATCAGAAAGGCACTGACGGATATAAGATCATAGCTCATATTTTATGAGAACAATATTCAGTATTCTAATTTGGATATACTGGACAATTTGCATCATCAGCTTTTTTGTTCTCATCACAATAGTATATCTGTTTACCTTTCCTTTTGATCGGAATCGGATTCTGCCAAATAAATTGCTGAAATTGTTGGCTTGGCTGATGTTAAAGATTAATCCGCGGTGGTCGATCAATATCAAGGGGGCAAATCCTAATAAAATTAAACGGCCGACCATTGTTGTAGCAAACCATCAGAGTTTTTTGGATATGCCGCTGCTTTACCTGTTACCGTGGACGATGAAGTGGGTGGCTAAAAAATCTCTGTTTAAAATCCCGATTTTAGGGTGGATTATTTTTATGACAGGGCATTTGGGGATTAACCGCCAACGTTTAAGCTCAGTAAAACAGCTGGATAAGTTAGTGCAACCAATTAAAAAGGGGATTCCGGGGCTGATCTTTCCCGAGGGAACTCGAAGTTCCGATGGAGGCTTGTTGCGATTCAAAAATGGAGCCTTTCGTTTGGCCCGCCAGTATAACTTTAATATTCTTCCCGTTGTGTTAGATGGAAGTGGTCAGGCCATGCCGCGAGGAGATTGGAAAATTACTTGCAAACAAAAATTTGAATTATCGGTATTAGATTCGGTTGAATCTGAGGATTTTGAGTCACCTAATGAATTAAAAGACCATGTTTACTCGTTGATAGAAAAAGAATTAAAGAAAATTCAATTACATTGATGGGAGGCATAACTATTTATAGTGACTCAGAATTTTAACCAACATATAAAAGATGAACGCTCCTACCGAGTGCGGTTTATGTATTCGGTAATTATTGTAGAAACTATTGTTCTTTTAGTGTTTAACTTTTGGCCAGTTGATGAACAGCCTAACCGATTGTGTGAAACTGATTTTTCTGAAGGAGCCATAGCTTTGGAAGATATTGTTCGGACTACTCAACAAAATAGGCCGCCACCGCCTCCCAAACCGCAAGTTCCTATCCCCGAACCCAACGACGAAGTGATCGAAGAAGATCCTATTGAATTTGATAATTTAAACATCAGTGAATACTCTGATTCTCTTTCAACAGAGCTTATAGGTAGTGATGGAGAATCTGAAAAACCTGTTTCGAGTCCACAATCTCCGCCACAAGTAATACATATTGTAGAGCCCACGGTACCTGATGCAGCAAAACAGGCAGAGATAAAAGCAGAAATTTGGGTCAACTTTTTAGTGGATACAAATGGGAGGGTTGAGGAAGCTTCGATCAATGAGATCGTGCTTTATGATCCAAAAACAAACGAAAGGCAAACGGCAGATCGGATCGGTTACGGGCTTACCGAAGCCACACTTAATGCAGCGTTACAATGGCGATTTCGTCCTGCCCGTAACGAGGGTAAGCCGGTAAAATCTTATACAAGACAAGTGTTTTCTTTCGGATTTTAATATTGATATCAGCTTTAAATTAGTCTATATTTGCGACTCTTTATTGGAGAGGTGGCCGAGCGGTCGAAGGCGCACGCTTGGAAAGCGTGTGTGCGCTTCGCGCGTACCGAGGGTTCGAATCCCTCCCTCTCCGCTCAAATACGCTAAAGCTTCGTTGTGCGGGCTTAATATAGTTTGCCGGACGAAGCTTTTTTGTTTTTATTTCAATATTCTTCCAAAAAGAACTGGCTAAAAAAATCTGGTACTTAAGGTTCATATAGAGCCGAAAATCAAATTTTGGATTTACCACTAAAGTTTTTTCATTAAGAGCTATTGCAAGAGTAAAATCATCAAGAATTGGTTGGGTTATAATTTTGGATCAGCTGTAAAATTGTCAATTCTGTATTAAAAGACTTGGCTCAACCTAACCATAGAATAGGTCCAAAGTACGTTAAAAGATGGCAATTGAAAAATTTTACCACTTAAACAGAGGGTTAGGAAAGATGAATAATACGTTCCCCATTGTACTTGTATTGTTATTAGCAGTTAGCCTTTGGTCTTGCGAGCAACCGGAATCCCCCGACTTTCAGGTTGATAATCAGTTTGAGGTTCCGCTGACAATGGAAAAAACCTATCCGTTATTAGGAGCTAATGAAGCGTTGCTTGATACGACCTCAGAGGATTTTGAGGATCTTTTTTTAACTGACTCAGAGGGGCTGGTGCATCTGGCAAAAGAAGAAGATGTTGATTTTGGCGATTTGAATAATGCCATTCCAGAAATCAGTGTTGAACCGACCACGGTCAACTCTGAAGTTGGAGAGTTGGAACTTACCAATTTCAATTCATCTGGCAATGTAGGGTCGGCTTCTTTTGAAGATGTTACTGGTTTTACTTCACCCTTAAGCGAAGGAGATCCGGTTCCAGGAGGTTCAACGCCCAGTGCAGTGAAGATAGATTTTTCTGCAGATTATTTTGAAAGTGCTATAATCAAAGAAAATGGCTCGCTTGAGATTACTCTTAGCAATAATCTTGGTTTCGATATTGATGAAATTAATATCACCTTAAATTCGGGATCCAATTCTGTGAGTTCAACAACAATAGGAGACAGTAATAGTGATACTGATAATTTCAATCATAATACTACTGAAACAACTACACTTGATATTTCTGCCTCAACTGTACTTGAAGATTTAAATGTTGATATCACAGCAAGTTGGGAATCACAGACGATGCAGGACGATGCCGGAGGATTGACGGTTAATGATGTGGGTGGACAAGACCTTGTGGCTTCGGAAGTTACAGCGGCTATTGAGTCACAGTCGTTTAACAATTCAGGTACTTCAACAGTTGATAACAGTAGTTTCGAATTTCAAAATGAAAATCATTTTGTGGAATTGAGTGATGGAGAGTTAACGCTTGATATTACGAATAATATCGATATTGGAATTGACAATTTAGATATCACATTTCCCGATATCAGGGATTCAAATGGTGATCCACTTGTGATTGATCTTTCAGATATGCCAAGAGATGACACGTTTAATTATTCTTATGATCTCTCTGATTATAGCATCTATGCAGAAAATAATTCGGTTCAATATGATATAGATGCTCAAACCGAAAATACCCAGCAAGGGTCGGGTTCTGAAACCAGAACCATCACTGAAGATGATGAACTAACTGCTGAAGTTGATATCAATAACCTGCAGATTAATCGAGCGGAAGGAGTTGTTAAAAGTAAAGAGGTTCTCCTTAACGAAGACCAAAATAACGATCAAAATATTGACGTCTTCAACGATGAGGAAGCTGATATAACCCAGATTGATGGACTTGGAGAGATTTCTGATCAAATTTCAGATGTCATCTTTGAAAATCCCGCCCTTAATATACTTTATGATGCAAATCTCGGCGTGCCCACAACAATTTATGCTGTTATAGCTGGGACCGATCAGCAGGGGAATACAGAATTCTTACATGGATTAGAGGGCACCGATTATAGGGTGGAAAGCAGTGAGATTCCTTCTCAGCTGCAGGTGAATGGTCAGCAGGCTAATGAAGATCAAGTGATAAAGTTCGATCTGTCCACAGCAGAAAATCCAGATCCTGCTGAAGGGGAGCCGGGCAGTAACGATTTTAATGCTGATAACAGTACCACCTCAGATTTCTTTAGCAACCTGCCCAGTGATATTCGGTTCGTGGGGGTGGCGCAAGTTAATGAGAAGGAAGATCCGGGCGTCATCGTTAATCCCGTTATTTTTGATCCCTCATTTGGGGTAGAAATTCCCTTTAATCTTTCGGCCAATAATGCTTCGTATCAAGATACGGTAGATGCAGACTTTAGCGATTTGCCTGAAGGCGACGGTGATACCAGCCTGTCTGAAGCAATGGTTACGATTAATTATACCAATGGACTTCCGCTGGATTTAACACTTAATGTTATCATGTTGGATGCCAATGGTGATGAGGTGGCCTCAAAGAACGATATAGCAGTTACCGGGGCCAGCACTGATGATAATGGATTTGTCAGCGACCTGAGTCAAAATGATCAAGAGGTTAGCTTTTCTGATTCTGAGATGAACAACCTGCATCAAACGCGATCTATGGTCATGGATATCAATATTAATACGCCCGAGCAGCAGTCGGTTAGCATCAGGGGAGATGATGCCGTAACGTTCAAGGTGAAAGTTAGGGCTGGCATCACATCAACCGTAAATTAAGGGGATCAACAGCTATGAAACGGATGAATAAATTTTTATCGCTAATTTTAGGAGTAGGATTACTGGTAGTTGGTGGATCTGTTGCCCAGGCGCAATCTGGCCACTTTTCTGCTAAAAGCTTAGGTATGGGAGCAACGGGAACGGCTTACCTTGATACTTATCACGCTAATTTTGTTAATCCTGCTAACCTGATGCTTAACGCCAAAACAAAGCCTTCCACAACGGTGGGGATTCTGGGAGGCGTTTCTGCTACTGCCGGGGGATCACTATTGAATGTCTCTGTTTATAATAGACATTTTACTTCGGGGGATGTTGTTGGAGCCACGGCTTTGGATGAATGGTTTGGTAACAGTATGGGTAATACCCGGTCGATGGGAATGGAGGTTGATTTGATTCCCTTGGCTGGATCCTGGCGGGGTGATAATATGGCTGTTAGCCTTGCATTTCGAAATCGGGTGTTAGCTTCTGGGTCCATGAATAGGGGGCTATCCGAAATTTTAATGACAGGTATTAGTCAGGAACGTTTTGCCGATCCACAGCCGGTTAACTTTGGCAGTAAAGGGGTGGCATTTAGTGAGCTTTCAGCAGGATTTTCATATAAATTACTGACACTGCCGAACCTCTTTGGCTTGGCAAAAAATGTTAAGCTATACGCCGGCGGAGCTCCAAAATATCTTATACCCCATTATACGTCAGGGATCGATTTTAATTCTACGCTTCAGGTTACGGATAATGAAGTTATTCATGATTTTAACTATACCTTTAATACCGTGGGTGAGCTGACCGATCAGTTCCAAGAGTACTATCAGGCCAGACAGGATCCCAATTTCGATGGAGAATTTGGGGACTATGTCGATCCGGATGGAAACAGTTTTTCAGGAGTGCAAGGTGCCGGTTTTGGATTAGATATAGGAGGTACTTTAGAAATGGATTTGGCGGGACCTCTGGCCGGGGCTTTTTCATGGATTGGAGGCGAAAAAAGTCTTCGACTGGGCCTATCTGTGACGGATATCGGGAGTCTGAAATACACAGAAAATGGCCAATCCTTTTCTGCTGATGAAACCTTTAGCTGGGAGGGAGTTGACCTTGAGGATGGTTTATCTGATAACTTTGCTGATAGCGTGAGGAAGCAGATTTATGGAAATTATCAGCCGGATGATCAAAAAGAAGTGGTTGAAAAACTTCCGACTAAAATGAACTTTGGAGCACATTTGCAGGCTGGAAAGCTTGGTTTTAGTTTTGATTTACAAAAAGGACTCTACGAAACGGGAATGAACAGTCCCCGTGTGGCCCTCGGAGTAGGCGCCGAATATAAGCTGTTAAATATTATTCCGCTTCGGGCTGGGTATAGAACAGGAGGGAACACCTCATCAAGCCTGACGCTTGGTACAGGACTTGAACTGAGAAACTTTGAATTTACGGTTGGAACCCTCACCGTTCCCAACTCCGAAAACAGGGGCACGGGTATGGGAGGAGCCTGGAGTGGATTGGTAGTACGATTCTAATTAGTGGTGCACTTTTACCCTAAGGCAAACCTGTTTATATCTATTTCTGGATACAACCCTGCATCATGATATAGGTGATCAACATAGTGGTCGGCTAAAAATTTTCCCCAGAGTAAACCCTTGGAGCCCAGCCCAGAAAACAGATGCAGGTTACTATAGGCCGGATGCTTTCCTAAAATGGGTTTGTAATTGGGTGTGGATGTGCGAACCCCAGCCCATTGGTCAGTAAGTGTTACCTGTTTTTCCAGCTGGGGAAGGGTTCTTCGCAGTCGTTTTCTTAAGTATGTTTCTCCTTCCTTATCAGGTTGTATAGCAGTAAAATCGTGCTCATAGGTACTGCCCTGTATAAAGGTGTTAGCCTCTTCTAACCGAGCGATATATCCAAGGCTTGATATGGAATGGGAAAAGGTTAGAAGCCCTTCCGATTTTTTAAATTTGGCAACTTGTCCTTTGATAAGATTGACGGGAATCCAATCCCAAAAGGGGGAGGTAGCAATGGTGTGACCGGTGGCAAAAACCAGCTGATTGGCTTTGATTGTTACATCCTCAAGCTCAATAATCCAATGATCTTCTTCCGATATAGGATAAGGTTCTTCACCGCAAAAAATATGTACTCCAGCTTCTTCGAGATATGGGGCATAGGCTTTAAGGAAGGCTTTAACATCCACCGTTAGCCCAACAGGCAGCCAAAGGCCGCCATCGACGCACGCTATCCCCGGGTGCATTTCTTGTATCTCATCTTTGGTTTTCCACTGGCACCAACCATCAGGCCAGGAGTTTTGCTCGAATTCCCTTTTCATTTTTCGAGCCATTTTTTTGAGCAGGGCGGGGCGCAGTACCCCGTTTTTCTGGTAGAAGCTGTGAGCAGAAAAAGCCTGTATTTTTTCCAGATTTGCAGCTATAGATTTGTAGCCTGACTCGGCCTTCCAAACCTTTTTTCCGCGTCTTCCTGTTGCGGGATTTACCAGTCCCCCGGGGGTACCGGATGCGCCTGACCCAATATCATCTTTTTCTATGACGATGGATTCTATATCCCGGGCATGCAACGCATCAGCAAGAGAAAGCCCGGCAATGCCGGCTCCCAGAATACAGAATTCGGTTTGGTAGTGCATCAATCAGGAAAGCAGTTTGGATGAGGATATTTTTTGTGCTCCGGCATCACGCATCTCTTTCCAGGCTGTATTAACTGAGCCTTCGATATCGATCCCCCTAACGGCATCTTCTACCACGACGAGATCAAATCCCTCTTTGATACCGTCTATCACCGACCACTTGACACAGAAATCTGTGGCAAGTCCCACGGCGTAAAGTGTGTCAATATCCCGATTTTCAAGATAGCCAGTTAATCCAGTAGGGGTTTCACCGTCATTTTCATAGAAAGCGGAATAAGAATCAATATCTCTGCGGAATCCCTTACGAATAATGAGCTGCGTGTTATCAGTTTCCAGATCGGGATGAAAGTTTGCTCCTTCACTACCCTGCACGCAATGATCAGGCCACAAAACCTGAGTTCCATAGGGCATTTCAGTCGTTTCGTAAGGCGCTTTTCCAGCGTGTGTAGAGGCGAAAGAAGAATGTCCTTTGGGATGCCAGTCCTGGGTTTGGATGACGATATCAAATTGTGTGGACAGGGAATTAATGACGGGCACAATCTCATCACCATTAGGGACTTCAAGGGCTCCGCCGGGACAAAAATCATTTTGGACGTCAACAATAAGTAATGCTTCCATAATTGCTATCGTTATTTCTTCTTTTTGAGTTCTTGGGTTAGGTTATCACGAAGGTCCATCAACTTTTTGCTGATGCCCACCTTGTAAATATGGGGATTGTCAAATCGTTTGTGTTCGGGGTTCAGCTGTTGAAGCCTCTTACGAGCATACTCGGCACTCTCCTTTGGGGTTGGAATATCAATACGCAAGACCCCGTTTTCAACCACATGATGCAACAGCTGCTCGGCATTGAATGTTGTAACGGTAGCATGTTTCGCCGGATAATAGGGATGGTAAATGGTTTCCACATTTTGTTCATCGCTAAGTACAATCCCATCCCCATAAAAAGTACCACCATCGCCGCTATAACGTATGACTTTTTTTCGACCTGGTAGTGTTATTTTTTCGATATTCTCAGATATTTTCAGCTTTGGCTTTGTATTGACCGAGGCCAATTTATAGACGCCATCGAGGGCGGGACTATCTTGTCCGGTTACGAGCCGCGTACCTACCCCAAACAGATCAATGGGAGCATCCTGGGTGAGCAGACTCTTGATCAGGCGTTCATCAAGCTGGTTTGAGGCTGCAATCTTTACATAGCCCAGCCCGGCTTCATCCAGCTGCTTGCGAGCTTTTCGGGAGAAGTATGCCAGATCGCCACTGTCCAGACGGATACCTTTTAACTGGTGACCTCTTTCTTCTAATTCCTTGCCGACTTTGATGGCATTGGGCACGCCAATATTCAGCGTGTCGTAGGTATCGACCAACAGAATACAGTTATCGGGATAGTACTCAGCATATTTTCGAAAGGCGGTAAGCTCATCGTCGAACGACTGTATCCACGAGTGTGCCATGGTACCGTTGGCGGGGATATCATCAACAAAAGAGCTGTACACATTGGAGGTGGCTTCAACGCCGCCAATGTAGGCTGCTTTGCTGGCCTGAATGCCACCCAATCCCTGTGCCCGTCGCAACCCAAAGTCGAGCACTTTTTTATCGCCGGCCGCATACTTCATTCGCGACGCTTTCGTGGCAATAAGAGATTCGAAATTGAGTACATTCAGCAGTAGTGTTTCAAGAATTTGGGTTTCGATAATATTACCCTCAACGCGCACAATGGGCTCACGCGGAAAGACAATTTCGCCCTCCTTGGCGGAATAGATATCAACATCCAGTTCAAAGGTGCGCAGGTACTCTAAAAAATCTTTTCTAAATCCCTGTTTGGCAAGATAATCGAGCTCATCTTCATGAAAGCGAAAATTATTTAAAATTTGGAGGAAGTCTCCAAGTCCGGCAAAAATGACATAGCCGCCATTAAAAGGGATCGCGCGAAAAAAGTAATCAAAGCTCGCTTGTTCATCTTGGCGCCCCGCTAAAAAGTACCCTTGGGCCATGGTAAGTTCGTAAAAGTCCGTATATAGAGCAGGTCGTTCAAGCAGCTGCGGGTGATCCGATTTTACTAAAGTCATAATATGGGTGCGTTTACGATTTTGATCCTTCTAAAGATAATCAATAGCAGATAGAAGCTGTAACAATTTTAAGGATCCGATTCCCATATTTTGAAAGAGATATCAAAGCTAATACATTAAAATTACAAACTTGCAGTAAGGTTTTTTGCAAAGTTAATGTCTGTATATGTAGTTAAAATTTGTATCTTTGCACCGAAATTTGAAAAACGAATACAAAAAAAGGTTGCTACATTCTAATTACGGCTGGATTAGTGCCACAATTGTACTAATTACTGTCGGACTTTATAGTTGTGCTACTCCTACCACGCCAACGGGGGGACCGCCAGATGAGGAAGGTCCTAAAATTACCCATACAGAACCCGAGACGGGCACCACTAATTTTAGCGGACAAAGCATTACCCTCCACTTTTCAGAATTTGTTGAGCGTTCGTCCTTACGCGAAGCTATTGATATCGAACCGGATGTCGGTATTTCTTTTGAGATTGACTGGGGACGAAAATCAGCAGAAATCGAATTTGATCAGGCTATTCCCGATTCTACTACACTTATTATAAATATTGGCACCGATCTTACAGACACCAATAACAATAGCATGTCGTCGCCCGAAAAAGTGGCGGTTTCAACGGGTGATGAAATTGATGAAGGGAAGATTGCCGGTAACATTATTGATGCACAGACCGGAGAAGGGGACGAGGGAGAACGTATTTTACTATATCGCGAACCCTATGATTTATCGGAACGAGCCAGTTATACGGCTTCTACCGATACCGCGGGTACTTTTGAGTTTTCCTATCTGCCCGAAGGTACCTTCAAAGTATTTTGGGTTGATGATCGCAATCGTAATAAAACCTGGGATCCTGATCAGGAACGCGCACAGCCTTTTAAAGAAGAATTTATAACTCTTGAAAAGGCCCAGGAAGATACCATTGGCACGCTTTATTTTACCTCGACTGACACCACCAAGCCCAAATTGCAGGGAGTGGGTTTATTTTCATCCCAACGCATGCGCATGCGCTTTGGCGAAGATATAATGATTACCGACAGCGCCGAAATTGCCATTACCGACAGTGTTGGCAACCACTACGGCGATGTTACTCCGCTTTATCTGCAACCCGATGAACCTTATATATTATTTGCTCACAGCCAGCAGTCGCTGGCGCCTGATACCAGTTATGGAATCACATTATCAGGGGTTACCGATCAGAATGGGAATGAGGTGGCAGACTACGAAGATACATTTACCGGATCGACGCAGGAAGATACCACTCGTCAGCGCGTAATAAAGCGAAACCGTACCACAGGGTATTATCCTGATGAGGCTTTTGAAATCACCTATGCCAATATTATTGATGAGTCTGCCGTTGTTGATTCCCTTAAAATTGTAGAGGGCGATTCTCTGATAGAGCGTTGGCCCAATACAGAAACCGATGCAAACCAGTTGCGCATTCTTCCCCAGGAACAGTGGAAAGACGGAGCCGATTACGAAGTGCGAATTTGGGATCCCCTTGTTGAAGATTATCACACTTTTAATCCTGAAATTTGGCACAAATCGCAGATGGGTGCACTTAATATTGTGATGGAAGATTCTACGCTCGAGAATCTGCATCTGCACATTGAAAACGAGGAGGCCGGCTTTAGCCAGGACACCCTTTTTGAAAAGCAGGTAGAAATCGAAAATTTGCCTCCCTTAGATTTCAAGGTTACCATATACCATGATCAAAATGAAAATGGACAATGGGATTTTGGGCGGGTTGATTCTTTTGTAAAGCCGGAACCTTACTTTATCCAAAAAAAGGTGCCGGTGGAGAAAGACCTTACAGGCGATCTTACTGTAGAATTTCCAAATTAGGACGAATTTGTTAGGGATTGCTATTCAATGAAAAAAAAGCTTAAAAAATTAACCCCGCTCATAAGCATCGTTTTTTTTGCTTTTGCGCTCTGGTTTCTTGATCAAGAGCTACGGCAGTACGAGCTTTCAGAGGTGTTAACGCAGCTTTCCGATATTCCCGATCTCTATATTCTCTTATCACTTATTCTATCATTTTTAAGTTACCTGTTGCTCACCGGCTACGATGCGCTGGGGGTTAATTATATTGGTGAGGAGTTAGCACCGGGAAAAATTATCCGGGCAGGATTTGTCGGTTACGCCTTTAGCCATAATATTGGCCTGGCGCTTATCACCGGCGGTTCTATCCGCTATCGGATTTATTCGGTATGGGGGTTTTCGGGCTTGCAAGTCACACAAATTGTAGCTTTTAGTGCGTTTACGCTTTGGATTGGTTTCTGCGCTGTAGCAGGCTTAGCCCTTATTTTTGCTACGCCAACGCTACCCAACGACGTGATGCTTCCCTTTGTATCTCTTCGTATCGTGGGCGTCGTTCTGCTGCTGATGGTCATCGTATATCTTTGGGCCAGCTTTAAATTTAAAAAGGAGATTACGTTCAAAAACTGGTCATTTACATTTCCGAGTTCCAAATTAGCATTTCAGCAGGTGGCCATAGCATCTGTAGATTGGCTGTTAATGGCGTCAGTGTTGTATGTGTTATTGCCGGATGTGGGGATAAGCTTTTTCAGCTTTGTGGGAGCTTTTTTGCTGGCTCAAATTGTAGGATTATTCAGCCAGGTGCCTGGGGGACTCGGTGTTTTTGAATCCATCATGCTCATGTTTTTAACAAACTATATGCCCGGCTCCCAGGTACTGGGCATCTTGGTGGTCTATCGCATAATCTACTACATTTTACCCCTTTTGGGAGCCCTTATTGTACTGGGGTATCAGGAGTATATCGTCAACCGGCGCAAAGTAAAAGTACTGCAGCGAAAAGCCGCCAACTGGGTACCGCGGGTCATTCCCCAGGTAATGAGCTTCTCAGTATTTGTTGGGGGGACGATTTTGCTATTTTCAGGTGCCTTACCCTCAGACGTTCCTCGTATGGAATGGTTACAACACATTATACCACTGCCGGTAATCGAAATGTCGCACTTCTTTGCCAGCCTGGTAGGGGCGGCCTTGTTGGTCCTTGCCAGCGGCTTGCAACGACGAATTGACGGTGCCTATCACTTAACCATTGGGCTGCTCATTTTTGGAATTATCTTCTCATTGCTTAAAGGCGCAGACTACGAAGAGGCATCCATACTTTCGGTGATGCTTTTAGCTCTTCTTCCATGTCGTCAGGAATTTCATCGGAAAGCCTCACTGTTTGATCAGTTCTTTTCTATGCGCTGGTTTACCTTAATTGTGATGGTACTGGCAAGCGCTATTTGGCTTGGAATCTTTTCATACGACCATGTAGAATATCAAAAAGATTTATGGTGGCAATTTTCGTTGATGGGAGACGCCCCGCGCTATATGCGTGCTATGGTTGCGGCATTGGGGTTCGCCATCATAGTGGGCTTGATCAAGTTATTGCGTCCCAAGAAAAAAGAAACTGTTGAACCGGGCGAACAGGAATTACTTATTGCCAAAGAGATAGTTGGTCAATGCAAAAATGGCCAATCAAATTTAGTGTTACTGGGCGATAAAGAATTAATGATCAACGATACACGATCGTCTTTTATCATGTTTAACAGGGAGGGCTACAACTGGGTAACGCTGGGTGATCCGGTGGGACCTCAAGAAGAGGCCGAAGAGCTGATTTGGCAATTTCACGATGAGTGTACGTATGAAGGATATAGTCCCGTTTTTTATAAAGTAGGGGAAAAATATCTCGATTATTATGTCGATTTAGGACTTACCCTTTTCAAGTTGGGAGAAGAAGCGAGAATTCCACTCTCGGATTTTAATCCCGAAAATAAGATAGAAGATACAATTTGGGAGGGGTATAAGATTTTAGATCAACAGCAATATAGTTGGGAACTGGTACCGCCCGAAAGAATGGGTTCTTATTTGTCTGAATTAAAATCAATATCGAAGTCCAGCTTGGATGCTCAGGATAAAAAAGAACGAGGCTTTTCTGTTGGCTATTTTGATGAGGCTTATTTAAGCAACTTCCCCATCGCAGTTATTAAAAAAGGAGGGGAGCTTGTCGCTTTTGCTAATATCATGCAAGGTGCGAATAAGTACGAATTAACGACTGATCTGCTACGGTATCGACCGGAAGCACCAGCCGGTATTATCGATTTTATGCTCATCAATACAATGCTCTGGGGCAAAGAACAGGGGTATGAGTGGTTTAGCTTAGGAATGGCGCCACTTTCTGGAATGGATGAACATGACTTTTCGCCCGGTTGGAATCGCCTTGCTGGTTTTGTTTATACCTACGGCGAAAATATTTATGGATTTAAGACGGTGAGAAAATACAAGAACCAGTTTAATCCCCAATGGGAGCCTAAGTTTTTGGTCTGTCCGGGAGGATGGACCCTGCCACGGGTATTGTCGAATTTGACCAATGTGGTATCGGGTGGGTTCAGCAGTATTGTAAATAATAAATAGCAGTACTTTGCGTCTTTTAAGGGATAAATAATGTGCCGTAAATTTCTTACTTTCCCATCTGAGAGACTTAACAAAAAAGGAAAATTTAATTATGTCTGAAGACACGAAGACCTCGGATCAAGTAACTAAAACCAAATCCAAAAAACGTTCTGATGCTGACGATGATAGCAGCTCACAGGTTTATCAGGCGGACCATAAAATACGCTTTGTAACGGCCGCGAGCCTTTTTGACGGTCATGATGCGAGCATCAATATCATGCGACGCATTTTGCAGAGCAGCGGGGCAGAGGTCATCCACTTGGGGCACAATCGATCGGTACAAGAAATTGTAGATTGTGCCATCCAGGAAGATGTGCAGGGCATTGCCGTGAGCTCTTATCAGGGCGGACACATGGAATATTTTAAGTACATGGTGGATCTGCTTGAAGAGCGCGGGGCTTCGCATATTAACGTTTTTGGCGGTGGTGGTGGAGTTATCGTGGATGAGGAAATTGAAGAGCTTCACGAAGCCGGTGTATGTCACATATTTTCCGTAGAAGACGGTAGTAAAATGGGGTTGCAGGGCATGATTAATTACATGCTGGAGCAGTGCGATTTTGATACCGCCGATATTGAAGAGGTTGATGCACAGGATATTGTGACCCGTGATACCAAGACGCTGGCGCGCTGTATTTCAGCACTGGAAAATGCGCATGAAGAGATTATCAAATATAAAGACGACCAATTATTTGATGGAAAGGGAAATCTTATTCCGGCTCAGAAAAACGGAAAACCCATTCCTTTGGTTGGCATAACCGGAACGGGTGGGGCGGGAAAGAGTTCGCTTACCGATGAGCTAATAAGACGATTTTTGACGGAGTTTAAGAATATTAATATTGCTGTTATTTCTATTGACCCCTCGAAAGTGCGCACCGGCGGGGCGCTGCTTGGCGATCGTATCCGCATGAACAGCCTTGATCCGGAACGTGTGTATATGCGCAGCCTGGCAACACGAGCAAGTAATCGGGCGACGAGCCAATCGGTGAAGGGAGCAATTGAGATTTGCAAGACCGCTGGGTTTGATCTCGTGATCGTGGAAACCAGTGGTATTGGCCAGAGTGATACCGAAATTGTAAATATCTCAGATATTCCCTTGTATGTAATGACCAGCGAGTATGGTGCAGCTACCCAGCTCGAAAAGATTAATATGCTTGATCTGGCCAAACTTGTAGTGCTTAACAAGTTTGAAAAGAAAGGGTCGCTTGATGCCCTGCGTGATGTACGCAAGCAGATGAAGCGTAACCTGGGGGCATGGGATCTGGATCCCGAAGCGATGCCGGTGTACCCAACCATTGCCGCGCAGTTTAACGATGAAGGGGTAAATCGATTATTTAAGGCGCTTGTGGATGAGATAAATGATCATTACAGCATCAATTGGGAGACTAAGTTATACACCAATTCCGAACCTACCGAGGATATTCAAACGCAGGCGATTATTCCCGGTAAACGTCAACGTTATCTGTCGGATATTTCTGATACCATTAGAGAATATCACAGCTGGGCCGAAGAGCAGGTTGAGATTGCTTCTAAATTAGAGAATGTAAGCGGTACCATCGAACAGGTAGAGCGGTGGGACCCTGATGAAAAAGATGATCTGAAAGTGAAACTAACATCAATGCGGGAGCATTGGCTCAGTAAACTTGATTCGCGGTGTAAGAAAATTTTAGAAGGCTGGGATAAGTTGTATGAGGATTATCAGCAGGAATATGTAGAAGTGCAGGTGCGTGATAAAACCTTTAAAAATAAAATGTATCGTGAGTCGCTAAGCGGACTAAATATTCCGCGAGTGGCGTTGCCCAAAACCAATAATAAGGGAGAGCAGCTGAAGTTTGCTTTGAAGGAGAATTTGCCAGGTTATTATCCCTTTACGGCGGGCGTCTTTGAATTTAAGCGAGAGGGGGAAGACCCCACTCGAATGTTTGCCGGTGAAGGTACGCCCGAACGGACCAACAAGCGATTTCACTATCTGAGCGAAGGCATGCCGGCTGCACGTCTTTCTACAGCTTTTGATTCGGTAACGTTGTATGGGGAGGATCCCGACCATCGTCCCGATATTTATGGAAAGGTGGGTAATTCGGGGGTAAGCATTTGTACCCTGGATGATATGAAAAAGCTGTATTCCGGCTTTGAGCTTACATCCCGAAAGACATCGGTGTCGATGACGATTAACGGTCCCGCGCCGATGATTCTGGCTATGTTTATGAATACGGCTATCGATCAGGAGGTGGAACGGTATCTCAAAGCAAACGGGAAGTGGGAAGAAGCCAAGAAAAAAATAGAAACTTATTTCAAGGAACGAGGTGTTGAACAGCCACAGTACAATAATGAGCTGCCCGAAACCAATGATGGTTTTGGTCTTGGCCTGTTGGGTATTACCGGTGACAAGTTGATAGATGAAGAAATCTACGAAGAGATTAAAGAGGAAGCACTTTCGGTGGTACGCGGAACGGTTCAGGCGGATATCCTCAAAGAAGATCAGGCGCAAAATACCTGTATTTTCTCCACCGAATTTGCCCTGAAGATGATGGGCGATATTCAGCAGTATTTTACCAACCACAAGGTTCGAAATTATTATTCGGTATCTATTTCGGGCTACCATATTGCCGAAGCCGGTGCTAATCCCATTACCCAGGCGGCCTTTACGCTGGCTAATGGATTTACCTATGTGGAGTATTACCTGTCCCGCGGCATGGATATCGACGATTTTGCCCATAACCTTTCGTTCTTTTTCAGCAATGGATTAGATCCTGAATATGCCGTGATTGGTCGGGTTGCCCGACGCATTTGGGCTGTGGCAATGCGCGAGAAATATGGTGCCAACGAGCGATCGCAGAAGCTCAAATATCATATTCAAACCAGCGGACGTTCGCTGCACGCCCAAGAAATTCAGTTCAATGATATTCGTACGACACTCCAGGCGCTGATGGCGATTTACGATAATTGTAATTCATTGCATACCAACGCTTATGACGAAGCTATTACGACGCCAACCGAAGAGTCGGTACGTCGAGCGCTGGCTATTCAGTTGATCATTAATAAAGAGATGGGGCCTGCTAAAAACGAAAATATCAACCAGGGTTCCTATTTTATCGAAGAGATGACGGATCTGGTTGAGGAGGCTATTTTATCTGAATTTGATCGACTGACTAATCGCGGTGGCGTGCTTGGAGCCATGGAGAATATGTATCAGCGGGGTAAAATACAGGATGAAAGTCTGCACTATGAATCCAAGAAACACAGCGGAGAGCTACCCATTATTGGAGTGAATACCTTCAAAAATGAGGATGCCGAGAGTGCGGAGGATCAGAAAGAGGTAGATCTTATTAGATCCACAAAAGAGGAGAAAGAGCAGCAGATTGAAAGTGTAGAAGCCTTTTGGGAGCGAAATAAAGAAGAATCCAAAGAAGCGATTGCCCGGCTTAAAGAGGTAGCTCGTAATAATGGCAATATCTTTGAAGAGCTCATGGAAACAGTAAAGGTTGCCTCGCTTGGGCAGATTTCGCGCGCACTTTACGAGGTGGGCGGGCAGTATCGTCGCAATATGTAATTCATTTCTAATTTATACATTGGGGTCATGAAAAAATTAGTATTCACTATAGGATTTTTATTTCTGTCTTTTGGCTTTTTACAGGCCCAGGTTACTGATTTTGAAGCTAAAGTGTACCAAAATGAGTCGGGAGATGAGTTAAAGTATCGTATCCTAAAACCAGCAGACTACGACTCTTCGAAATCGTATCCGTTAGTTCTTTTTTTGCATGGAGCCGGGGAACGGGGTGATGATAACTTTAGTCAGCTAAAATGGGGCGTTTCTCACTTGGCAGAACCCAAAATGCGGGAGAAGTATCCGGCCTTTATTGTTGCGCCACAGGTGCCAGAAGATGAGTCTTGGTCTCCATTGGAAGCAATTCGCGATACCAGCTCGTTTAGCCAGTCGATGTCGGAAGAACCAAGCCCGCCCATGAAGCTTACCATTGATTTACTGGATGAGCTTGAGGGTAAGTTTTCCGTGGATGAAGACAGGATTTATGTAACGGGTATTTCGATGGGCGGCTTTGGCACATTTGATATCATTCAGCGTCAGGCTAATAAATTTGCTGCGGCCGTGCCTATCTGTGGTGGTGGAGACTTAACCCATGCTTTTACCCTTACCGATCTCCCTATATGGGTTTTCCACGGTACCGAAGACGAAGTGGTTGTCCCCGAATATTCGCGGGCTATGGTTGAGGCCATCCGTATAGCGGGTGGTTCTGCCGGATTTACCGAGTATCCCGATGAGGGACACGTGGGGGCTTGGGTGCAGGCTTATAGCAATCCCCACTTGTATGAATGGATGTTTAGCAAAGAGCGGTCATCAGAGAAGTAGGTTTACTCAAATTCGAGGTCAATGGCTACCGGCAGGTGGTCGGAAGGGTAGTAGCCATCCCGAAAACTTGATATGGTGGCATGTTTGAGCACTTGAATACGATCGTTGACAAAGACATAGTCAATGCGCCGTCCATCTTCTTCACTGCCTACCTCAAATCCCTCGAAAGTAAATTGCGGACCAAGAGGGGATAATCCCGAAATGTTATAACTATCATACAGTTTATTTCCGCCCGTTGTTAACGTTTCATAGGGATCGCTATCGGGCGTAAAGTTGAAGTCTCCCATCACAATAACGGGCGCTTTTTTATCTACTTGCCCGGCTTCTTCCTGGATGAGTTTGGCACTTTCATGGCGCGATGTTTCCCCGACATGATCGAAGTGCGTGTTAAACGCCCAGAATGTTTGGCCGGTATTTAGGAGTTCGAATTTTCCATACGTTAATACTCGTGGCAAAGCAGCGTCCCAACCCTCGCTTGGTTCGTTGGGTGTCTCGGAGAGCCAAATCGTTTTATCGGTATCAGGTACAAGCGTTACTTTGGTGGTATCGTAAAGGATAGCGGAAAATTCACCTTCAGTAGCTCCGTCATCTCGTCCAGCGCCAATCCATTTATAGGTATCGAGTTCTTTTTCAAGGTATTCCAGTTGATGTAACAGCCCTTCTTGTATGCCCAGCACAGCGGGATTGTTAAACTGTATCAGTGATGAGAGTTGTTCTTTGCGCTGATCCCAGTTGTCATCATCGTCATCCGGTATGTCAAAACGAATATTATAAGTCATAACCCGGATATCAGACTCCTTTTCTGTTTGAGGAGATTCCGTTGGTTGGCAGGAGATCAGTAAAAAGCTGAGAATTGAAAATAGAAGTATTTGGTTTTTGTAAATCATGGCAGTGGCTTTTATCGGAAAATATAAACGAGAGTAAATGTACTTAGGCAAACAACAAATCCATAAAATTGATAGCTGTTATACCAGGGTATGTTTTTGTTAAGAGATAAGGTACCGGTCAATGAAAGTTTCCAAACCCCTTTTGGGATGGTGTTAAGCTGTTTTTCTTTGGTGAACAAGCTGACAAAAACTAACACAGCCGAGCTAATGATAAAGATGATGGTAGCCGAATAAAGGTAGTGAATAGACCCAAAGAAGGGGTGCAGGTAATTGTTGATCATGAGAAAAAGACCACTGATACCACCTATAATGAGCGCTAAAAAAGCGCTGTTGGCCGTAGCCTTTTCCCAGAACAGCCCAAATATGAAACAGGTGACTACGGGCGGGCTCAGGTATGAAAGCACGGCCTGCAGGTATTCCCAAAGAGTTGGAAAGGTATCAATAAATGGAGCCCAGATTGAGGCAATAAATACGCCCAGAAGAATAAAAAATTTACCGGTTTTTACGAGGTGACGCTGACTGCTGTTTGGTCGAAATTTTTTATACAAATCCATCGTGGCAATACTTGAGGCGGCCGTTAATGCCGAGTCAATACTTGACATTAGGGCAGCGACAAATCCCATTAAAACAATACCGAGTACCCCGACCGGTAGAAAGTCGAACATCAGTTCCGGGAAGATGAGGTTGGGGTTTTCAAGATCGGGATACACAATGCGGCCGAGCGTACCGGGCAAAACGATGATGAACAGAAGTAACATTTTAAGTGCTGCGGCAAAGATAGCTCCCTTGCGACCGTCTTCGATGGATTTTGCTCCCAGCACGCGCTGCACCATGTATTGGTTGGTACACATGAAGTAGAACCCAAGAATGGGCAGGCTTACGATCAGGGTAGGCCAGGGCACGAGCTCATCGTCAACGGGACGAATGAGACTCAAGCGGTCGGGGCTGAGTTGGGTTTTTATTTCAGACCACGAACCTACTTCATTGAAGAGCACGAAGGCGACCACGGCCGACCCGAGTGTAAGCAAAATAGCCTGAATGCTGTCGGTTATAACAACGGCGCGCAATCCGCCGGCTACGGTGTAAAGTCCCGTTACGATAGCCATGCCAATGACAAATACATTGAGGTCAATTTCTGGAAAGACGCCTTTCATAAAAACGCTACTTGCATAAAGGGCTCCGGCCACATCAATAAAAATATTAACGGCGATAGAAATAAAAGAAAAGTAAATACGGGAGCGCTTATCAAATCGTCGCTCCAGGAATTCC